>CBFDEC010000025.1:0-44877 GCA_965603725.1 uncultured bacterium
ATTGACAGTTTTGAATTGTAAGACATGGTGTGTTTTATGGGATTATCCCACTCCCACCCAAAGCGGGAGTGGGGCACCGGCGCAATTAATCCTACCGAATATTGAGCAGTTGTTTTCAAATTTTGTTCATGTATTTCTTTGGGAATATCTTTAATTAATAATTTCTTAAGTTTATTTATGAGTAATTAATTTCCCCTGATTTCAATTTAGCCTAAAATACAAATTCATTTACTTTATACTCCTTGAGACCATCCTGAGGTATCACAACACAACCTATCACCTACCCCTCAAATTTATCAATCAATATCTTAGCCGCAGTTGTAACCGGCAATTCGCCGGCCATAACCGCCTTTTCTATTTCGGGCAGATAGTTTTTGATGTCGGGGTGATGTTTAAAAAGGCGGCGAAGATGTTCCTCGACCAGGGCATACAGCCAGTCGCGCGCCTGATAACGCCGCCTGTCTTTCCAGACGCCTGATTGCTGAGTAATCTTTTTGAACTTCTCAATGATTTTCCAGATTTCCAAAATGCCCTTACCCGTAATCGATGAGCAGGTTAAAGCCTCAGTCTGCCAGCCCTGCGTTGCCGATGTGAGATAGTGCAGGGCTGTATTATATTCACTGCTTGCCGCTTTGGCTTTTGGCTCGTTATCGCCATCAGCCTTATTAACAACAACAGCATCGGCGATTTCGATTATGCCTTTTTTTATCCCTTGAAGCTCGTCACCGGCGCCGGCAATTGTCAAAAGCAGAATGAAATCGACCATCGAACGGACCGTTATCTCATTCTGACCAACGCCTATCGTTTCGACTATCAAGACATCATATCCGGCGGCCTCGAACAAAAGCATGGTTTCCCGTGTCTTGCGGGCAACTCCGCCCAGCACACCGCTCGATGGGGAGGGTCTGATAAATGCATTGGGGTCGGATGCAAGTATTTCCATACGGGTTTTATCGCCCAGTATGCTTCCTTTTGTTATACTGCTGGATGGGTCAATCGCCATCACCGCCACACGATGTTCATTTTCAGTGAGATAACAGCCGAGCGATTCTATGAACGTGCTCTTGCCGGCTCCCGGCATGCCGGTAATCCCGATTCTGATTGAATTGCCGGTATAAGGCAGCAGTTCTCTTAACACAATCTGAGCCTGTTCGATATGTGATGACGAATTGCTCTCGATAAGCGTTATCGCCCGGGCAAGTATGGTACGATCGCCGTCTAAAACGCCCCTGATATAATCATTGATTGTTAAAGGTTGGCTATTGGTCATAATAATCTACACTTTTTTCAGCTTAAGCGGCTGTCAAGCTCCTTTAAAATATTTTGAGCCGCCGCCGGTATTACGGTTCCGGGCCCAAATATTGCCATCGTTCCTTGTTCGATTAAGTATTCATAATCCTGGGCGGGAATCACTCCGCCTATTACCACCATGATATCACGACGGCCGAATTTTTTCAAGTGTTCTATAAGCTGGGGCAATAAAGTCTTATGACCTCCGGCGAGACTGCTCATGCCGACTACATGGACATCATTTTCAATCGCCTGACGAGCCGTTTCCTCGGGAGTCTGGAACAGCGGTCCGATGTCGACATCAAAGCCAAGATCGGCAAAGGCGGTGGCGATAACCCTGGCGCCCCGATCATGACCATCCTGGCCAATCTTGGCAATCATAATTCTGGGTCGGCGTCCATGTCGCTTTTCAAATTCATCAGAAATGCTGCGAACTGAAGCTATCAGTTCCTTGTTGCCATACTCGGCGCTGTAGATACCGGAAATGGACCTGGTTGTTGCTTTGTGGCGGGTAAATACTTTTTCCATGGCATAAGATATCTCGCCCAGGCTTGCCATCGCTCGAGCCGCCTTGATTGATAGATCAAGCAGGTTCCCTTTTCCTGTACTTGCACACAGAGTTAATTCATTTAAAGCCGACTCGACTTTAGATTCATCCCTGTCTTTATGAAGTTTCTCCAATCGTTTGAGCTGGGCGTTTCGCACCGCGGTATTATCCACTTCGAGGATGTCGATCGGTTGTTCATTTTCGAGACTGTACTTATTTACACCGACTATTGTCTCCTTACCCGAATCGATCCTTGCCTGCCGCCGTGCCGAGGCCTCCTCGATACGCATTTTGGGTAAGCCGGTTTCAATCGCCTTAGCCATTCCGCCCAGGGATTCGACCTCCTGGATATGATGCCAGGCACGTCGCATCAGAGCATCGGTTAACGATTCAACATAATAAGACCCGCCCCAGGGATCAATGACATTGCAGATGCCGGTTTCATGTTGAAGGTAAAGCTGAGTGTTGCGAGCAATCCGAGCCGAAAAATCGGTCGGCAGAGCTATTGCCTCATCAAGCGAATTAGTATGCAGCGATTGAGTGTGACCCAATACCGCGGCCATTGCCTCAATACATGTACGTATTACATTATTAAACGGGTCCTGCTCGGTCAGGCTCCAACCGGAAGTCTGGCAATGTGTCCGTAACGCCATCGATTTAGGGTCCCTGGGATCGAACTGCTTAATCAACTTTGCCCATATTAACCGGGCCGCCCGAAGCTTGGCTATCTCCATAAAAAAATTCATGCCGATTGCCCAGAAGAAAGAAAGCCGCGGAGCAAAGGAATCGATATCAATTCCAGCCTCTATACCGGTGCGAACATATTCGAGTCCATCAGCCAGCGTATAAGCCATCTCCAGATCGGCAGTGGCGCCTGCTTCCTGCATGTGATAACCGGATATGCTAATGCTGTTGTATTTCGGCATATGCTTTGAGGTATAACCGAAAATGTCGGCAATGATTTTCATAGAGTGTTTCGGTGGATATATATAAGTGTTGCGAACCATATACTCTTTTAAAATATCGTTTTGAATGGTTCCGGTAAGCTGTTCCGGTTTTACTCCCTGTTCCTCGGCCGCTACAATATAGAAAGCCATCACCGGCAAGACCGCACCGCTCATTGTCATCGAGACCGACATTTTATCCAGGGGGATACCATCGAAAAGAACCTTCATATCAAGTATGGAGTCGATGGCAACGCCTGCCTTCCCAACATCGCCAGCTACCCGCGGATGATCAGAGTCGTAGCCGCGATGAGTTGCCAGGTCGAAGGCAACAGACAGCCCTTTCTGACCGGCGGCAAGATTGCGGCGATAGAAAGCATTGCTCTCCTCGGCGGTCGAAAAGCCTGCATACTGGCGAATAGTCCAGGGGCGAGTGATATACATAGTGGCATACGGTCCACGGAGAAACGGTGGTATACCGGCAGTGTAGCCCGGATGCTCGAGGGCGCAAAGGTCATCGCCTGCATAAACCGGCTTAACGTCAATCTGCTCCATCGTCCGCCATTTGAGTTTATCCAGACTCCTACTGGCAATCTGTTCGGCTTCCTGTTGCCATGATTTTTCATTTTCAGCAGGAGAAATTGAATCGAAATCTATCTTTGTAAAATTAGGAAAGGCATTCATGAGATTATTCCAAGCCTTTTCGCAATTCTTGTCAACGTTTCAGGAACATCAACACCGTCATAGATAAATTCATCGACGCCAGCCTGTTTCAACGATTCAGGGTGATCTTTTGGATAACCTGCAAATACTATGATTGCATCATGCATGGCTTTTGTTATTGCCATAATAAATAACGGCGCCAGAGCCGGATAGCTCTCATCATCTGAACAAATAACTACAACCTGAGCGCCTGATTCATCGGCGGCCTTAGCGGCTTTATCAATTTCGTTAAATCCATCGCTGTTTATAACCTCAAAACCGCCAACCTGGAAAAAACCGATGGCAAAATCAGAACGCGATTTCTGCTGTTGGGTCGCGCCCAAGTTTGCCAAGAACACCTTTGGAGAACTGCCTGTTTTTTTAGAGTAAGCTTCAACAGCCCGTCGAACTGATTCAAATATTTCTGAATCCCTGCATATTTTAACAGGTTTAACATTAGCAATGGAGGTTTTGTCCTTACGCAAATTGCCGGCAATCTCACCGATTGTTGCGCCTGCCATAGCGGCTTCAATTGCAATCTCCATTAGCTTAGCTGGAGATGATTTATCCGTTTGAGCAATTTTATTTAGTAAATTATTGACCGTTGATTTCGAGGATGCGCGAATTCTTTGTATCTGTTTAACTCGATCTTCATAGATGTTTTCATTGTTACGATCCTTGTCGCTTAATGGCTTCTCATCGGGATCAGGGTATTTATTGGTACCGACCAGAATATCTTTGCACTTTGCCAGACGTTCAGACCTTGATGAAGCGGTTCTCGCAATCGTTTCCTGGGGAAATCCCTCTTGAAGGGCCTTAAACATGCCGCCCATTTTTTCAATTTCCTGAAACAGTTGCCATGACTTCCGGGCAATTGAATCAGTTAGCGTTTCTATATACCAGGAACCGCCGGCCGGGTCTATTACCTTATCGAGATGACTTTCCTCATTAAGGATTAACTGAATATTTCTGGAAATTCTTCGGGAGAATTTATCAGGCTGCCGATAAGCCTGGTCAAAAAAGCCTGCATGTATGCTGTTACAACCGCCGATGCCCCCGGAGAAAGCCTCGGTCATTGCCCGAAGCAGATTCACATAGGGATCATATACCGTTATATTTCTGTCCGAGGTTCGGGCATGGATTGTCATTTTTTGCGACCGCTTATTTCCGCCGCAAGCGTCAACAACCTTAGCCCAGGTCAGCCTGGCCGCTCTGAGCTTAGCAATCTCCATGAAGAAATTTGAGCCAAGTGAAAAGGTGAAGCGAATACGAGAGGCAATATCATTAATATTCAAGTTTCTAAATTGCATTTCTCTTATATATTCAACGCCGGTGGCGATTGCAAAAGCTAACTCCTCGACAGCGCTTGCGCCGCCATTATGATACGGCTGACTGTTAACTCCAATTGTCTGTATGTTTGGCGCATTATCTTGGGACCAGTCAGTTAAGATAAACATCTCATCGCAGGCTTTCTCAAAGGAGACAGGCAGATTGCCATAGGCGGCTGACTCTCCCAGCGGGTCGGTTTCAATACTGCCGTTGATCTTCAATATATCCTTACTATTATTAAGGGCATAAGCGATAAACGCAACAGCGGCCGGCAAAGCTGATGTTCCGGCATGGATATATACAGGTGTTTTTTTAAGATCGATTCCGTTTAGCGCTTTCTCAAAATCCTTCAGTGAAGAAATTGAGGTTCCTCCCTGACCAACATCATCAACATCAGCATTATCAGGGTCTTTGCCATGCCGGGTCGCTTTATCCAACACTATGTTGATTGCAGTTTGTCCCGTGTTAAGGTCGAAACGCAGGGCCTCATTGAGCTTTTCGGGTGTTGGATCGGAAATTTCCTGGGCTATATCCCATGAGTTTTCCATATAGCCAAGAACATCAGCGCCCCTTAAATAAGGAGTAAAGCCGGGAAACACTTCCAGGAATTTCAGCTTGCTTATATCATCTTTTGTATAAATCGGTTTAAGGTCTATTCCCTCGTAAGTCTCGGTTGCCATCTTTTTTTCGAAAGAATTGCCTTTAAGCTGTTTTTCAACCTCGTTGCGCCACTTTTGATAATCCGGATAAGGGAAATCGTTTATCAACAGCTTTTCTTTTTCGGTATCAGAAAGATTTCTAATTTCAGAATCGTTATTTATCATAGGTATACCCGAAGTGAATATTTAAAAATATCATTGACATTACATTGAAAATTTAAAAGATACAATATCCCTTTACAAGCCTTTTTTAAAAATCTTTAGCTGGGAGGATTTTGTGATAACTGCCTCATTGTTTAAAAATTGCTCTGGATGAATAGTATATCAAAATAATGCTATCCCGCATTATTCACAAATCTTAACATGTGCTGGCATCTGCCATAGGTGGATTCTTCTGCCTGAGATGTCGGAAGTAACTTCCGACAGCACAAACAGCATAAAAAAAATTAATGCTATTATTTCTGACCATAGTAGAGCGACCTGACATATCCAGTCAGACCGGTCATGGCCTGTTTGTAATTAACCTTTGGTTTATAACCGAGTTCGTACATCGCCCGGGAAATATCAAATACCTGGTCATACTTACCGACCCGGACAGTATAACGGGTAATCGGCGGGGTGACTTTATAGCGGCGAAGGCGGGCGTACAGTTCGCACACATACGCCGCCACATAGGCAGGCACATAAGGGAACGACCTGATCTTCAATTCGGCGCCGATTAAGTCTATCAGGTCAGTTAAAAACCGTTTTGTAGTTACCTTGGAACCATCAGTGATATTATAGGCATGCCCGATCGATTTATCGTTGGCAGCGGCCAGCATGACTCCCTGTACAACGTTATCGACATAGGAAAGGTTCATCAGGTTGACGCCGCCATCCACTATTGCCAATCTTTTGGTTTTAATTGCATTAACCAATAGAGGCATAATCGCCCTGTCGCCCAATCCCCAGATATAACCGGGTCTGACAACTGTAACAGGGAGGTTATGTTTTTGGTAATACTCAAACGCCATCCTGTCGGCAATTATTTTCGAACGGGTGTAGTTATCTACAATTATATTCTCATAGGGGGCATCCTCATCAGTTCCCCGGTGGTGGCGTCCATTGCCATAGACCGCCACAGTTGAGACATACACAGCCTTTAGACAGTTTTGTTTTAAACAAGCATCTAAGAAGTTCTTTACGCTATTCACATTAATAGCTAAAAAATCCTCCCAGGGGCCAAAGTCGGTTACCAAAGCGGCGCAGTGAATGCCGATATCGGCGTTTTTCAGAAGAGTCATGAAGCTTTCATCATCGGTTAAATCTCCATAGACAAGTTCCGCCCCAAGCTCTTTCAATAACGATACATTAGAACTTTTCCGCACCAAAGCTGTGACATTATCGCCGTTCTGACGATATGCCCTGGCTAATGCGCCTCCCAGAAATCCACTGGCGCCGGTAATTGCTATTTTCATAACACAGTCAACCCGCTTTTATCCTGCGTAAATTGCTTGATACGTCGATATTGACGAACGCTCCAATATAAACGATATAAAACAGAATATACAATAAAAAACTCCAGGGTATATGAACCCCTGTCAATAATAGAATAGTTGATATTATAAGTTGAAAGCTCACAAGATAAAACCCGGCTTTGAGGCCGCCTTTATAAGCCAGCCCCATCCGTCTGAACTTAAATAATGTTATTGGTGTGATAATAAGAAATATATATAAAAGCCCTGTAATTAACTTATAAATAAACATACCCAAAAGACCAGCCAGGAACGATAAAATAATTATATATATTTTAAAACGCTTCAATGACTCAACATTGTGCACATCAGAATAACTGTCGGGATAATTTATGGCAAAAGGCCTGTAATCAGCGGCAATCACTAACATTCCTGGACCGATAAAAATTGTGGGCGGACGGTCCGGATCAAGATCTTTTAATGCGGATTCCTTATCCAGATATACCTTGTCTACATGAATAACCCAGTTTTTAAACTGAAGTTTTTCAGGTAATACCGGCATAGTGACAATTTCGCCGTTTATAAATTCGACACTATTTACATTTTCTGCAAAGAAAGCCAGCGCCTCGTTATACAAAGAAACAATTTTTACAGCGCCAAAAATAGCCGTGAAAAAAGCAATAACGGTTATCAATAGAATAAAATGTGCCCAGGCTCTTTTTAACGGGCGTTTCAGTATATTATGGTAATATTTTACGGTGGTAACAGCTCTAAAAAGGTCTTTCAAAAAAACAGGATCACCCCCAGCAATCGATGTTTTTGGGTAATGAGTTTCCGCCGGATTTACTTTTTATGGCGTCGCCTTTTTTTCTTTGGCCCCTCGCCTTTCGAAGTTATAGCCGAAAGGTCGAAATTAAGCTGGACGTCTCCCAGCTTTTTCTTGCCTTTTTCAGTGACGCTGTATTTTGCGGTTGGTCCCTCGCCGGTTTTCTCAAGCCATCCTTTCCGTACGCAGTAATCAAGGTAGGCGGGACCAAGAGAGAAGGCGTCCTCCTGATGTTCAAATTCCAGCCGGCCGTGCGGCAATTGCTTTTTTTTCATAAGGCGGCTTTATTAATTAAAAATCCCATTTGTGCTTTTATAATGTTTCATTCCCTCGATGCTGTCTCAGAAACAAAAGCATCTACTCCGATTTTGCTGATCCGCCGAAGGTTTTGTTGTGGCTCCGGATGATTCTCATAATATTTCTCAAGCTCTGGGCAGGGGAACTCGCGGCACTGATAGCAAAACTCGATTCCCTTTTCTTGAGCGCATTTTCTGAACTGACAGCTTTTACCCCAGCAGTTCTTGTTATCGGCGCGACAACCCCAGCAGTGGATATTATCAGCGCTGAGATTTTTCCCCAGTTCCTTAGAATACTTTTTGGCCAGCCTTTCTTTTTTTCTACTATCAGAAGTAGTGCTTGCTATATAAACCAGACATCTGGCGCAATATTGTCCGCAAAATCCGATAAGTATCCCCGGCAATTCTCCTCCTTGATAGAATTAGTATAACACAATCAAGCCGGCTTTACAACAAATTATTACATAAATCTACAGCCAACTCCACAATGTCTGCCATACATTAATAATCATCTTGAAATAATACTACCATTATATTCTTCCGAAATCTATATAATAACTGAAGGAGGATTGTAAAACTATTTTGTCATAGCATCGGCCTAAAGTATTGGGTTTTTCATCCGAATTTATCAATAAATTGAATATTTTTATTGATATTATATTGGCTAATTGCTAATTAATAAACACTCATAGAAATAGAAAGGGGTAATCAGCTATGAAAATAAATATATGGATTGTATTGGCTATCGTCATAATGCTGATTTTAGCCATGTCCTGCGGTGATGAGGAATCAAAATTTCCGACTGAACCTCAATCGGCATCGGGAATAACAAATGCCTCGGGCGAAGTTCAGCTTGATCTTGGCAGCCATATTGTCACAATCGAAACGGTCAATGAAAACGGCAGCGCAGTGAGCAATATGAATGTGAGCGCTTATCTTCTACAGAATTTTCTTTCGGTATATGCCAGCGGCGATGATTCCTATTACCCGGGTTTCACGTATATCCCTTACGGTTCATTGCCGGGTACAGAAGAAACATATTATGCACCCCGGCCCGCCACACCTCAAACCCCCGAGGGGATCATGACTGTTGAAACGAGTTTTGAACTGACTCTCCACAGCATAGATAGAGACATTTATTCTTTCAGTGATGAGCCTTTGGAAAACGAAGATGTTTACAACGATGACTGGATAGATAAAGTCTCCAGAACCGGCACGCTTCAGGAGGTGTACAATTTGGCTGATACGATAAGCTGGGAAGGCGGAATATTTATCCGGATTTCAAACGGCGTGGCCAGCTTAACCAATGCCGAAGTGCAGACAGTTTCATTGCCTTTAGGACGAATTGCAGATTTTCCTACCTTTGCTGTGCTGCTGGGGCTGGAATTCCACATTTTCGACGAGGATACCCTGACTTTTAATACAATAACTTTCGATAGCGAAAACCTGCCGGTAATAGAGATCGATGAAATAACGATGGTCGAGGGTAGTTTCTTTGCCCAGTTCACTCTCACCTGGGATGAAAATCCGAGCGATCTGGATTCTCATTTATGGACGCCCGAAATTGAGGACTCCAGTTATCATATTGTTTATTACAGCAAGGGAGACGCTGATGTGGCCCCATATGCTTTCCTTGATGTTGATGATGTCACCAGTTATGGGCCCGAACATATTGCCATCTACCAGGCATTTTCGGGAGATTATACCTATGCCGTCAAACATTATTCCGGAAGCAGCGATATCCCCAACTCCGGCGCAGAAGTATCCTTGCTTAAACCGGATCGTTCGGTGCTGAAATTTACTCCACCCGATACGACTGCCCAAACGGGATATTTCTGGCATGTTTGCAAAATCGATGGCGCATCAGGAACGGTCACCACGATTAATATCATTTCGCCAAATCCGCCATTCCCCGATGTTATGGTAAACAGAGCGCCTGAAAAAAATTATTAAGGCCATCCAGAAAATCTGATTAATATGGCCTCGGGGACGATAGTCCTCCGAGGCTTTTTTTATTGATTGCCATAAATATTATCAGGGGGATTAAAAAACATGTTGCCGGCTATAACAATTTTATGTTAAATTTCACTATATATAAATATTACCGGCAAATTAGACTTATCAAGGAGGTAGTATGAAAATAACATTACCATTAATGGTAATTGTATTAACAGTTGCTATAGCTGTGACGGCGATCTGCCAGCAAGAAAATATAACCATAATCGAGGAGCCAGAAATGCAAACGATTGATATAAAAACCTCGGCATTTTCCGAGGGCGAAATTATTCCGGTTAAATACACCTGTGATAGTCTGGATGTATCGGTTCCCTTAGTCTGGTCGGCGCCGCCGGAGGGAACCGTATCATTTGCCTTGATCTGCGATGACCCCGACGCACCGATGGGAACCTGGGTTCACTGGGTGCTATTCAATATACCAGCAAATATCACCGAGTTGCCGGAGGGAATATCGATAGCGGATGATTCAAGCTTCGCCAGCGCGGTTGAGGGAAAAAACGATTTCGGGAAAACTGAATATGGCGGTCCCTGTCCGCCACGGGGTCCGGCTCACCGCTACTATTTCAAAATCTATGCCCTTGACACGATGCTTGACCTTGATAAGAAAGCCGACAAAGCCGATGTCGAAAAGGCTATGAAAGGTCATATCCTGGCGCAGGGTCAGATTATGGGAAAATATAAGAGGTAGGCTTTTATTTGGCCCGCAATATTCACAAAACCTAACATGTGCCGGTATCCGCCATAGCCTGCATTATTCATAAACTTCTTGTTAGGTAAGAGGGTTTTAAGGATAATAAGAGATCAAATATTCCTGCTAATATCTGATTGTTTACGTTCTATAAAGTAAAGTAGGATAGACTTTCAGTCTGTCCGGACAGGTTGAAAATCCACAAGACCTTGACGGCCTGTCCTACTATTATCAATTGTTCCTGTAAAGAATGCAGAACAGCATGAAAACACTATGTATTTTTAATAACTTCTGTACATTTACTATTAATATATTGCTGTCTCTTCACTTTAAAACTGTTTTGAAAATAATATTACTGATTTATGAAGAATCCGCCATAGGCGGATTCTTCTCCCTGGTCTGCCGGAAGTAACTTCCGACAGCACAAAAATATAAGAGTAGGTTCTATTTGGGCGCTTTTAAAAGCGCTAGGTGTTTGAGTTACTCTTCAATTCAGCCGAAATTTCTCGCCTAAATATATCTCACGCGTTTCGGGATCGTTGGCTAAGAACTCGGAGGTGCCGGATTTTAGGATGTTGCCCTCGAAAATGATATACGCCCGATCGGTTATCGAGAGTGTTTCGCGTACATTGTGGTCGGTTACCAGGATGCCCAGCCCTTTCTCTTTCAGGCGGTAAATGATTTTTTGTATCTCCTCGACCGTTATCGGGTCGATACCGGAGAATGGCTCATCCAGCAGGATAAATTTCGGTTCGGTGACAAGCGCCCGGGCAATCTCCACCCGCCGCCTCTCGCCGCCGGAGAGGTTGTATCCCATTGAATCGGCTATATGTTCGATATCGAGGTCAGAAAGTAGCCGGGTCAGTTTTTCCTTGCGCCGGGCATTTGTCAGGGGCAAATACTCAAGTATCGCCATGATATTCTGACTGACCGTCATTTTGCGGAAAATCGAGGGTTCCTGGGGAAGGTAGCCGATTCCCTCACGCGCCCGGCGGTACATGGCAAGTTTGGTAATGTCTCTATTATCAAAAAGCACTCGTCCGCCGTTGGCTTTAATTAAACCGGTGATCATATAAAAAGTAGTGGTCTTGCCGGCGCCATTGGGACCGAGCAGGCCGACAATCTCGCCGGAACTGACATAGATCGAAACCCCGTTCACAACAGTCCGTCTGCGGTAAATCTTAACCAGATTGTCTGAGGCAAGAGTTGTCATTGTTGGTCGAGGTTTTCCTTATCGGTTTCCTGTATATCCATAACTTTTCCGGAGACATCGCTTAAAATCTCTATTACTTCAAGGTTACGGTCGGTCTTCAAGCCATATCCGGTCATGATATTGCCGTCAGCCTGCTCAATCTCGACATAATCCGCTGTAGTAATCAGCTCGGTTTGCGGATTCCAGAACAGCGATTGTGTCCTGAGCACAGTTGAGTCTTTGTTGACAGCTACTACATTGCCGAACACCGCAATTTCTTCTGTCTTCTCATGGATCAGTCCTCTGTCGGCGTTTAAAGTGGAACGAACAACGCCGAGCTTATCATAGAAAATAACTTTCACATTTTTAGCCTCGGTCGAATCGTTCTTCTCCCAGCGATCAATATGTTCAGCCTCAATTGCTACGTTTTGTCGTCCGTCCTTAGTGAGCACAATAGTGGCATCATTAAGACGGGTATCCGGAAAGTTGTTGTCGCTATCTTTAACCTGCGGAGTCTCGGTTTTTGTGCATGAAGTCATAGCAGATAAAATTATAATCAGGATTAGTCTACTGATATTATAAAAAGTCATGCCGACATCTCTTCTTCTTCCGGCGGTCTTGTCCGCCACCGCTTATGTATCCAGACCCACTGGATGGGATCGTGTTTTATCAGTTCCTCTAAAGCTTTATTACATTTTATCAGGGCGTTTATGATATCCTGTTCTTTATCATCGGTCCATTCGAGTTCAAGCGCCGGCAGTATCTTCATAAAATAGCTGTCGTCAGGTTTACGGTAAATCGCCATGGGCACTACCGGCGTACCGCTTTTACGAGCGATATACATGGGACCGGCGGCTGTTAGAGCTTTTTTACCGAAAAAATCGACGAAATACCCGCTGACTTTATGCGAGTCCTGGTCTAAAAGCACCCCCAGGGCGCGGCCATCATGCAGCGCTTTTATAATTGTTTTTACGGAAGAGTCGGTGGAAATGTTCTGAATATTGAAATGCTTCCTCTGGGCAACCAGCATTCCATCCAATCTTTCATCATATACCTTGCGGCCGATGACCGAACACCTATAGCCTTTATAGTAAGAAAACCAGGCCGCTATGAGTTCGAAATTGCCGATATGGCCGGTCAGCGCTATCACGCCCTTACCCTGATTATAAGCCGAGTCGAAATTTTCAAGCCCCTCGACCTCGACAATTGATCCCAGATATTCCTTCGACCAGTTTTTCATCCGGACAACGTCAACAAGATTTTTGGCCATCATTTCGAAACAGGCGCGAACATGCGCCTTAAGGTTATCGCCTTTTAGCCCGAGGGCAAACTCCATCTGGGATTGGGCAATATCTCTATCTTTGAACAGGGAAAGGTACAACACCTCGCCTATAAACCCGCCCAGCATAATAGCCAGCTTCCGCGGCAGGATGTTAAAGATATGGATCAAGGCTATCGAAATGTAATATATTATATCGTTTTTCAAACTACTTTCGCCTGCAAAATATCATGCATATGCAATAGGCCGATAATCTTGTTCTTGCTGTCTGTAATCACTATACTGGTGATTTTATATTTTTCCATCTGGTTTAAAGCCTCTATTGCAAGTTTATCCTCACTCATTGTTTTCGGTTTTCTGGTCATAACGTTGGCGGTTATAAGCTCTTCCAGTTTGCCTTTTTTTTCAATCGCCCGGCGAAGGTCGCCGTCGGTGACTATACCAACCAGCTTGCCTTTTTTATCGACAACACAGGACACCCCGAGTCGTTTGCCGGTAATTTCTAAGACTAATTCTGAAAATGGCGTTTCCGCCCGGACCATGGGTATTGCATCACCGGTAGTCATAATCTGTTTTACTTTAATAAGGCTGCGTCCCAGAATACCGCCAGGATGGAATACTGCAAAGTCTTCCGGCGTAAAACCCCTGTTATCTAACAGCGCCATGGCTAAGGCGTCTCCCATAACCATAGCCGCAGTTGTGGAGGATGTTGGCACCAAGTTTATCGGGCAGGCTTCAGAGGAAACCGAAACATCGAGAACCGCATCAGCATCTTTGGCCAGTAAGGAGTTCTTATCGCCGACCAGAGCGATAATTGGAATCATTAACCGCTTGAATAATGGCAGGATTTTGATAATTTCCTCGGTGTCGCCTGATTTGCTGATGGCGATTAATAAGTCATCGCCGCGGACCACGCCAAGATCGCCATGAATCCCCTCCGCCGGGTGAAAGAAGAAAGCCGAAATACCAATAGATGAAAAAGTAGAGGCCAGTTTCTTGGCGATGATTCCGGACTTGCCGATTCCGGTGACAATTACTCTGCCGCTTGTTTGCTCAATTAGTTCAACCGCTTTAATAAAATTATCATCGAGTTTGTCTGCCAAAGCGGCAATTGCTTTAGCCTCGGTTTTTATTGTTTTTTTTGCCTTATCAAGCAAGACGTTCTTCCTCTTTTACTCCAATAGCATCCATGATTAAATCGAGCGCCTCACGGGCGGCGCCGAACCCACCATCTTTTCTGGTAATGTAATCAGCCTCTGCCAGTACTGATTTCGGGCTTTCGGGCACAGCGAAGGCTAAGCCGCATTGCTTCATCACCCCGAGATCGACCAGGTCGTTGCCCATAAACGCAATATTTTCATCAGCAAGATTATACTTTGTTTTCAGCCTGTTGTAAAACTCGAGTTTATTAATCGGCTCAGCAAAAACATCATCAATATCCAGCTCCCGGGCGCGTTCGAGTGTCGCCTGTGATGGCCGTCCGGATAGAAATGCTGTCCGAACACCGTTCTTTTTGGCAATATATATACCAAGGCCATCGGCAATGCAGAACCGTTTGAATTCGCAGCCCTCCGGTCCGATGAAAACAGTATTATCAGTAAGAACGCCGTCAACATCAAAAATGACCAGCTTGATTTTTTGTAATTTAGTCGTTAAATCATTCACATGACCATTCCTTTCGCAAAATAGAAGGTATTGCCGGATTTTAATTTAGTCAAGCAAAAGAAAGAGGTCGAAAATAAAATTAGCCATATCAAGCAGAACTTATGGCTAATGTTTAATGAACATAATACCGAAGTTGCTTGCAAAGAATCCATTAGCGGTAAAACTGCAGTCACATTTTACTATTTTGATGAATTTAAAAAATCTTAAGAAATTCGTATAAATACCGATAAGAAAAAGTACAAAGCCTGGTACATTTATACTAAAGGAGTAGAGGGGTATAGTAGTGAATCAAGTCAAAGCAGAGAACTTGAAAATCCCATATAAGCACACAGAAAAATTTCCTAACGAGAAACTTCAAAACATTCAAAATCTGCCATTAGAAGATATCATAAAGTTGGTTGAAGAATTGTATGTTCATAATATCGAACTGGAAGAACAGAATGAAAATCTTCATAAGGCACAATCGGAACTAACAGAATCACGGGACAGGCTTTCTGATCTGTTCGATTTTGCCCCCATTGGATATTTCATTCTTGATCAAAAAGGTTTGATAAGAAAAGTAAATATTACCGCTGCCAATCTGCTAGGCATTGAAAAAGAGAGCTTAATTAAAGTTGAGTTTTCTCGAATAGTGGTTCCGGATTTTCATAACATATTCCATCATCACCAGCAAGAAGTACTAAAAACCAGGTCTAAGCAAAACTGTGAGCTTAAGCTCATAAGAAAAGACGGAATGCATTTTGACGCCCGCATGGAAAGTGTCATTGTGTGCGACAAAGGAAGCAATTGTAATCAGTTTCGGACATCGGTAATAGATATCACCGAGCGCAAACAGGCCCGGCAAGCGCTTCAAGAGTCGGAAAAAAACTATCAGGAATTGTTTAATTCAGTGATGGAAGGAATCGGCATTGTTGACGAGAATGAAATTATCAGGTTTTGCAATCCCGCCTATGCTAAAATCTTTGATAAAGAATCCGCCGCTGATTTAATCGATAAATGCATTCTGGAATTTATCCCCGAAGACCAGAAAGAAATATTTTATGCCGAAACCGAAAAAAGTAAGAATAGACTGAGTTCTCAGTATGAATTGTCAATATTAACTACCAGGGGCAATATAAAAAACATCTTGCTTTCAGTCACTCCGAGATTTGGTTCTGGTAATAATAATCATATTGGATCTTTCATTACGATGATTGATATAACTGAGACTAAACAGCTTCAGAAGATCATTTCACGAGCCCAGCGGCTGGAGACCGCCGGCAAGATTGCCGGGCAGGTCGCTCACGATTTCAACAACCTGCTGGGTCCGCTGGTAGCCTACCCTGATTTCATAAAAAATGAACTTCCGGAGAACCACCCGGTAATCCCCTTAATTGACGATATCAAGAAAGCCGCTGACCAGATGGCTGAAATCAATCAGCAGTTGCTCACTTTGGGCAGAAGGGG
This sequence comes from uncultured bacterium, assembly GCA_965603725.1. Classification (GTDB taxonomy): domain Bacteria; phylum Zixibacteria; class MSB-5A5; order UBA10806; family 4484-95; genus JAGGSN01. The sequence goes on from CBFDEC010000025.1 coordinate 16,334, forward strand.
ACATTATAAACTGAAGCCATTAAATATAAATGAAATAATAAAACAGGTAAAAAGAGATATTGAACAAGCGCCGGATACGGTGGTAATCGAAACGGATCTGTGTAAAAACCTGATGAACATAAAAGGCGGAGCCTCGCAAATCTATAGATTGGTCTCCAACATTGTAAACAATGCTCTTGATGCCATGGAGCACACGGGCCAACTGGCAATCAAGACAGAAAACTATTATATTGATACTATGGAGGGTAAATACGGACTGGTTCCAAAAGGCGAATATGTCAAGCTGACGATTTCAGATACAGGTTGCGGTATCTTCAGGGAAATACAATCGAAAATATTCGATCCGTTTTTTACCACTAAAACCACCGATAAGAAAAAAGGATCGGGGTTAGGTTTAAGCGTGGTCGATGCAGTGTTAAAAGACCATGAAGGGTATATAGATTTTGACAGTACAATCGGTGAGGGAACGTCATTTTATCTGTATTTCCCCATCACCCGCGACTTAATTGATATGTCTATCGATATAGAAATCGTCGGCGGAACGGAGAGCATCCTGGTTGTCGATGACGACAGGATGCAGCATGAGGTTACATCCAGACTTCTAAGAGAACTGGGTTATAAAGCCACAACGGTAGAAAGCGGGGAGAAGGCGATCGAATTTTTGAAAAGTAATGCTCAAGACCTGCTTTTATTGAATATGACTATGTCACCTGGAATCGACGGCACGGAAACATACAGGTGGGCATTGGAGATTAATCCATCGCAAAGAGCGATCATTATTTCGGGCTATTCCGAAACAGATCGAGTCAGGGAGGCGCTGAATATGGGAGCCGGCGGGTATATCAGAAAACCGCTGACTCTTAAAACAATCGCCCGGGCTGTGAGGAATGAATTAGATAGAGTTCCGGAACACGAATTAGTCTCACGTTGAAAATGTCTATAGCAAATTGCCTGGAATTGGAGTAAAAACCCCGCCTATATAAAAAAATTGTGCTATTAAATGTATTTATCCCTTTTTACCTCATGATTTGTGTTAAAGTTGTTTAACAGGAAGGTCCATTTTATCTGTATTTGACTTGTACTCGTGTGCCCCTTACTGCATAGGCAAGTTTTAATTGAAATTGAAACGGATTGTTGCTGGTAAAAAAGGGGCAGACCGGGAGGTCTGCCGCCCACAACAACTGTCGGAAGTAATTTCCAACAGCACAAAATAAAAAGATTGCGTTATTAAATGTATCTATCCCTTTTTACCTCATGATTTGTGTTAAAGTTGTTTAACAGGAAGGTCCGTTTTATCTGTATTTGACTTGTCCTCGTGTGCCCCTTACTGCATAGGCAAGTTTTAATTGAAATTGAAACGGATTGTTGCTGGTAAAAAAGGGGCAGACCGGGAGGTCTGCCGCCCACAACAACTGTCGGAAGTAACTTCCAACAGCACAAAATAAAAAGATTGCGTTATTAAATGTATTTATCACTTTTTACCTTATGATTTGTGTTAAAGTTGTTTAACAGGCAGGCCCGTTTTATCTGTATTTGATTAAATAAGAATAGCTGAATTCGGGGTGGCGTTATATTATCTTTGAAATTCCTTAGCTGAGGCAGTAGGATACAAATATCAAATAAGGATGTCTTCCTGCCAGCCAAGCTTAATAAGCTCGATTTTCTTAATATCGCTTATTCCAAGCTTATGTTTGATATCGGCATAAGCAACATGATGCGGCGGCGGCATGATCGGTTGAGGTTTATGGAAATATGCCTGGCGTTTGGCCTCGAGAAGACGCACACCGACAGCATCAAGCGCTACCGGATCGGTTCCAACCAGTATGCCTTTGTATTCCCAGACATAAGTCATATCGAAATGGTGTGGTCCCACGCCATAGAACAAGGGCGTCAGTACCACCAGAATATTGAGCTTAGTTTTATTTTTAATCAACGGTTTTTTCCAGATCACCGCTAAATCGGCGCAGGAGTTGTCATGGTAGTTATATGGATCGGGCACAAACGGCACATAGTTTTTAATACAGCCGCCGATTCCGGACCAGTGATGAGTTCTGAGCGGTCGAACATTTATTAAAGCGGTTGATTTCTTGAAAATCTCACTGCCAAGCACGCCTCGATCATCAATTTCAATGTTCTTTTCAGGTACGCCTGCATCCTTAACGCGCGTTTTTATTGCCTGCTCGATTTCTTCCGGTGTTGGAAGGTAGCTCCATTCATTACTTTTTATTCCCACAATGTCATTCGGGCTTATAAGTTGCTTCCATGCATCCAGCGATTCTTCCTTACCAAAGAGCGTGGCGATTGCCCGGTCAAGCATCCGGTTGATTATTTCGGCGTTGATATGCCCTTTATTATCCAGGACTTTTTCATCACGGATTAAAACAACTCTGGTTTTTTTTGTCTCTTCATCAGCCCAGCTCAACTCCAGAGGTAATCCCATCGAGGTGGCCAGGCCGGCGAAAGCGGCCCCGCGTAAAAAGTCTCGACGATTGATAATATTCGTTATATTTGCCATCGGTCTTCCTTTCAAGAAGCTATTTATTTATTCTTTCTATAACTGAATTCGCCAGAGTTTCAGCCTGTTCAGCGGTGGCCGCATCGAATACTACAATCACATAGTTTTTAGATAAGATCGCTTTCACCCATTTGTTCTGTTCAATCTGAGCCAGTCCTGACTCTTTTGCCTCTGGGATATAACCGGCAATAAAACTATCGATTGCCTCTTGGGCCCGAGTATGGTCATCGTAACGAATAAAAAGAAGATAGACATCATCCGGCGTAAACCTGGCAAGCACCGCTTCGGTCTTATCGCTTAAGTTGAGTATATTTTGTTCGGCCAAATAATAATGACAGTTCAGCGAGGTGTGCTTATGAAAATACCGAACGCTTTGTTTATGCATGTTCTCTTCCGGCAGGTATTGTAGAATATCGGGCAGCCTGCTTTCACCGGTGATCTTTTTATCAATAGTCCGAGCAAGTTCAAAAACCGCCTGCCTGGTCTCGTCAGTCTGTTTTTCTGCATAGACACAGGCGAAAAATCTGCCTTTGAAGAAACACAGCAGGCCTCCCCTGTATTCCGAACCCATCCCCACTCCGACATCATCCCCGGTTCGTGAGTGGCTGAAAATTCCATACGCATCCTCAGGCGTACCCATGTCGAAAAGTTCAACTGTTATTGCCGGATGTTTATCGTGTGTATAACGTTTGACAGCCAGCTTTCGATAATCATATAGACGATAGACCTCGCCGGCTCCGTTCATATAATCGAATATTGTTTCCCAGTTGTAAATCTCGACAGAGTCTGTCGCTTTCCAGCCCTCAATGTCGTCGGTTAAAATGCGGTTCATAACTGCTTCTGTCTCCTTGCGATCGGTTTGTGTGCACAACGGAAGTATCATAATCAAAACGATAAGTGAAATAATATTTAAGCAATATTTTTTTAATTTCAAGTGAATTCCCATAAGACATATTCACAATAGCAAAGTTGACTCGAAAAAGACCGCTATCCTTACATATAATAAGCGGCCACAATCATTCGGTCAAGATGTTTTTGATGCAATGATGTGTGACCCATTTATTAAAGCATCTTGACGTAATCTATTAATGAATTATATTGATTGATATAACATGTTTGACGCGTTTTATGCCGAAGGATTTGAAAATTACGGAACCTGTTTTGTTTTATAAACATATGGGAGGAACAATGAAGAGAATATTTTTAATAAAAACAGGTACCCTACCCATCGGGTGGGTATAATCCAAAGAATCAACTACTTTCTTTTTCACTCACCCGCTGGGTGAGCCTTATAGGGCGTGATGTCCTTAAATTTGGTGTTTTTATCTATAATGGTTATACCGACACTTTCACTTTGAGTTTTTAAAGCACTCAATATCTTCGATTTTCTCATACAAGAGTAGGTCGGGTTCCGACCGGAGGGAGCAACCCGACATTTTGACTTCACGAAAAAACTTCAGGGGAAGCTGCTTTCCACTGCCTTGTTGGTGCATGAGGACATACATCAACCGCGGAGTGCCTATTGTATATCCCCGTGCACTTGAGACAAAGCGGCAGTAGGACAGGCCGTCAAGCCATATGGCCTGTCTGGGGTCTTGTGGATTTTCAACCTATCCGGACAGACTGAAAGTCTGTCCTACTTGACCCAATACCCCCCATCGTGCGAGCCTAACCAAAATATCACCCACTTTCTGGTTGTTTTTCACCCGGATTTTTATATCTTTCATTTATGACTGCAAATGATACAATAGACACGCTGAATCCCGATCACATTGCAAAAATCGCCAGCAAACTCAAGCTCGACCCAAAGCAGGTCAGGGCTGCCGTTGCTTTGCTTGATGATGACGCCACTGTGCCGTTTATTGCCCGTTACCGTAAGGAGGCAACCGGTAGTCTGGATGAGGTGGCGATTACCGCCATCCGCGACAGTATCGCGCAACTTCGTGCGCTGGACAAACGCCGGGAGGCAATTTTTAAATCCCTCGAAGAACGTGAGCTATTAACCGAGGAGCTAAAAGAGAAAATCGACTCGGCAGAGACAATGGCGGTTCTTGAGGATATCTATCTGCCGTTTAAGCCCAAACGTCGAACGCGGGCGACAATTGCTGTCGAACGCGGGCTGGAGCCGCTGGCAGAGATAATATTTACCCAGGATGACATCGATCCGTTTCTGGAGGCGGAGGCTTTTGTCAATCCCGAAAAAGAGGTCGGGTCTGCTGAGGACGCTCTTGCCGGCGCTCGCGATATCATTGCCGGTTGGATTAACGAGGACGCCGACGCCCGCGCTCAACTGCGTGACCTGTTTGCAAAAGAGGGAATAATCAGATCGAAAGTTGCCCCCGGCAAGGAAACCGAAGGCGCCAAGTATGCCGACTATTTCGACTTGGAAGAGCCGATCACAGCTGTTCCCTCTCATAGACTGCTGGCAATGCTTCGCGGTGTATCTAAACAATTTCTAAACCTGCATATTGCACCGCCTGAAGATATGGCGCTTATGATTCTGGAAAACATGTTCCTTGCCGGAAACAGCGCCGCAACCGAGCAGGTCAGGCTGGCTGTGCATGACAGCTACAGGCGTCTCCTTGCGCCGGCTATGGAAACCGAAATTCGCGGTGAAGCAAAGAAATCGGCTGATGAGGAAGCCATCCGTGTATTTGCTGAAAACCTGCGTGAACTGCTGATGGCCTCGCCGCTGGGGCAGAAAAGTGTCATGGCGATCGATCCCGGTTTCCGTACCGGCTGCAAACTGGTCTGTTTAGACCGTCAGGGAAAACTGCTGGATAATGCAACGATCTATCCGCACGGCGGTGAAAAGCAGCAGAAGGACGCCGCCGTTGAAATAAAAGCCTTGTATGAGAAATACAAAGTCAATGTTATAGCGATCGGCAACGGCACTGCCGGTCGGGAAACTAAAGCGTTTATAAGCAGCCTGGATTTGCCCGGGCATATCATGATCGAGATGGTCAACGAGGCAGGTGCATCGGTTTACTCGGCCTCGGAGGCGGCTCGAGAAGAATTTCCCGAATATGACGTTACCGTACGCGGCGCGGTCTCTATCGGCCGCCGTCTGATGGATCCGCTGGCGGAGCTGGTTAAAATCGATCCCAAAGCTATCGGCGTCGGCCAGTACCAGCATGACGTCGACCAATTGGCTTTAAAGCAGGGGCTTGATGATACCGTTATGAGTTGTGTCAATGCGGTTGGAGTCGAGGTTAATACCGCCAGTAAACAGCTATTAACTTATGTTTCCGGTCTTGGATCAAACCTGGCTCAAAATATAGTGGAATATCGAAATCAAAACGGACCGTTCAAGTCTCGTAATACCTTGAAAAAAGTACCCCGCTTGGGTCCCAAGGCGTTCGAACAGGCGGCGGGGTTCTTACGTATTCACGATGCCCGAAACCCTCTCGACAGCAGCGCGGTCCATCCTGAAAGCTACCCTGTTGTGAACGCAATGGCGGCGGATCTTGGCTGCACAGTCGTTCAGTTAATGCAGGATGAAAACCTTCGAAACAAGATTGACTTGAATAAATATGTGTCTGACAAGGTAGGCATCCCAACCCTGCAAGACATCATGAAAGAACTGGCCAAACCCGGCCGTGACCCGCGCCGGGAATATGAGTCGTTCAGTTTTGATAATAAAGTAAAGACCATAGAGGACCTCAAGGTCGGAATGAAACTTCCTGGCATCGTTACCAATGTTGCGGCTTTCGGCGCATTTGTCGATATTGGCGTTCACCAGGACGGCCTCGTTCATAAAAGCGAGCTGGCTGATCGCTTTGTTAAAAATCCCTCTGAAGTTATTAAAGTTCAGCAGAGGGTAAAAGTAACCGTGCTCGATATCGATTTAGAACGCAAACGTATATCGTTGTCTATGCGAGATCGCCAGATTCCCACAGACAATTGAAATCTTTGAAACTGAAATATATGGGATTACTCTTAAATAAGTCTTAAGATACAATACACTTTATTTATATCCAATTATTCCTTCCTTTTCCCATTCCCAAAAAAGATTTAACTTGACTATGAAAACCAAATATCTATTATTTAAATTTGTGCTATGATTGGGGGTGTAGCTCAGTGGTAGAGCATCTGCCTTTTAAGCAGGTGGTCGAAGGTTCGATCCCTTCCACCCTCAGTTATCTTTCAACGAGTTACACGGATTTTGAAAGTTACCAAAAATCTACTATGTCAATATTATGCCACAAAATTATCATAATCAGTCATATTTAGTCCTATTTGCGTTATTCTATAGAGCAAAAATGAGCCTTGGTTAAGCCAGAAAATATTCCAGATATAATGTTTGGTATCAACACACTCCCCGAGCGGTCTTTTCATATTATCGTATTGTTGACGCGGGAAAAGGCGAGGGAATCGAATTCTATTCCCCCCATTATCTCGCAACAAGTTAACTGACGATGTGACCATATTGTGACGGCTTTCTTATTCTTCTACTGACGGACCAGCCGTATTCTATTCAGGTCGTATTCCGAGTAGCGGTGTAAAATAGTACGATCACCATTCGCAAATCAAACAGCTAATCAGTCCCACAGGCTCTGAAACGAAACAGGCCTTTTCATAGGTGACAACGTACAGGCGTAAGTTATTTAAGAGATTCTATTTTCTTCTCGAAGTGCTGTAATTTCTTTTCATTATAACTGCCCATCCACTGGAAAAAACTCACCAATATGATAATCATCACTATTAAAGTTAAGGCAAAATAAATATAATTGCCCCGGCTCTTGCCTAAAATAAATGAAATGTACCGAGGGACTTTAGCAATTCCTGTTATATATTTTACGATATCCACAAGAATCTGCTTAATGCGATCCGCGATTGGCAAACTGGCCTTATGATATCCCATCTTATAAAGAAGATCCTGATATATTAGATCGGAAGCGGCCATTTTGGTAAATACGCCATATTCCAGAAGTTTGTATTCGGGAGAAAATTTATCCTGCAGCAGTACTTTGGAATCGGTTTTTAACAGCCTGCGTGCTAACGACAAAAACAGTTTGGGCGCTGAAATTTCTTTCAATTTATCCAGATTATTATATTGAGGATCATCCAGCAGAATGGGATCATTATTAAGATTTTGCATTTCGGCGATTTTGATTAGAAAATAATATCTTAAACCTTCTGATTGTTTAAGTACATTCTTATCAAACAGATGAAACGATAACTCCGATTCCATGAAATCAATATCCGTTCTCGTTTGCCTCAATTTAAGACAGAATCTGTATGACTCCTGAAATTGGCCGGCTATAGGTATCAACACGGGGAAGAAAGTAGCCAAGATATGCGCGGTAAAATACCTGATATCCGTACCCCCGCTGGGCGATGTAAACGGTACTTTATCATACTGAGAAACCAGCGTGTCATCGACCGCCTTAATTATTTCTAAATTATTCTGATCACGGATTAATTTCAAATGAGACAACACATTTTCGAAATAATTAATAAACTCATCGGCGACGAATTTGCCACCCCCTTCATAGTTATCGATATAACCAAAGAGGATTGGTATCGCTTTATGTCTATCTAAATCTTCCATTTTTCTCGCCTAATAAATATATACGGTTAGATTATCAGCGCTTAAATCGGATAATGTTTGGGGATTGAAATTACCTCTCAAATTTAAATTTATCGAATTCAATGATTGGCTTTTCAAATCGTCCATCGGTTTGAAAATAAAATTTTCGGGGGACGCGTCGGCGTCAACATTAACCGGCGCCATTCTGCCCGGAACATCGTTTTCGTTGACGCCGATTTTAACCATTATATAACGATGATCCACTTCACCAAATAGTTCCTTCTTGATAGCGACAATAACATCCCGTGTAACTATATTATCCAGGCCGATGATCTTTATTGTCAATCCATCTCTTTCCGATTGGGTTGTTATCGAGTTGATATTATGCAAGCTGTATTCTTTTTGCCTGTAATGAAGTATTTTACCGATTTTAGGCAGAACGCCCGCCAAACTCGCGACCATATTTATAAACTCAACAAAATCAGTGGATAACATTACAAGCGATCGCAGTAATTTGCCTATTTCCTGATGATTGTATTTAGCATTCGTGAAACCGTTCATTTCCTCGATAAACCTGTTATATAATTCGTTATCCGCGAACTTTTTCTTCAGAACGTTTGCGATCTCGCTGTACGTATCAAGCATAGATTCCACAGTTCCAAATATTTCCTGGTAATATGAAAAAAGGTTTTGCGGCGCAACCGCCAGGTCGGGCCGGGGATGCACCTTCAGCATGGCGCCGATTTTTATGGAAAGCCCGGACAATATTTCTTGGAACAGCTTGTGCTCCAGCCCGAATTTGCCGCTTTCCTCCCCGGATGATGAAACGAAAGCCTGATAGCCGCTTAAAGCGCACTGCCGAGCTTGGGTCAGGACACCTTTAAGCTTAAAACAATAATCTGACAAAACCGGATGTGCGCCGATTAATGTACATGGGGGAATAAAATCCGCCGAAAGCCGGGGGCCCTCCTGTTCCATTATTATTTCGGCGACTTTTAAACAATCGGCGGGATCTATATCGACCAACTCCCCGACTATTAAGCTATAATCATAGCAACGGTAGGGCAATCTTGTCGGCATGCTTGCTTCCGGCGGTATTCCGAGATTCATTTTCGATCCGTTCGCGAACACATAGACAGGAATTGTTTTCGCTTCCCCGGGATCAATCGGGCCGGTCTTTACGCTGTTATCAAATTCGCTATCGATCTGAATAATATTGCCATTAGCGGTAAATCCATAACATTGGGAAAGAACCACGATCCAATTTTGCCCATCATGGTCCAGACGAACGCTAAAATAATGTCCGGACAATCCGGCTGGACGGGTCAGTCCGTACGATAAGGCGCTGGATCTAATCATCCAGCTAATTAAATTTTCAAAATAATCTTCCTGCTCATCGAAATGAGCGGACTTTATCAGCATACCGTCTTGCCAATTGACTGATAGTAATCTGCCTGATTTTTTGTTTTTATCCATTTTCCCAGCACCGCATTTAAGATTAAACTGCAAATCCAGTATTTAACTAAAATAAATTATCGGCGAATCAGTGTCAACTCCTTTCGCCATCGCCGAACCCAAAGCTGTACTATAACCAAGATAAGAATTTCCGTTTATAAAATGTATATCCTCATCTCCCGGCTCAACCGATATCTCATATTGATTGGTATAATAAGGCAGAATAAGATTTAATACATTTTCCAGTAATTTTTTGTTATTGACGATTTCTATGGCTTTGGGGACATCTTTCGCTTTATCGAGCTTGAAGGATATTCTCAGCCTTGGCTTTTCACTCTCAAAGTTCTCACCGAGAAATATGCTCTCACCCAGGCCACTTTTTTCTCCAAGTCCGGTAATCGCACTATCGGGAAGAGGTATTTCCTGATTATCCAGTATCTCGGTGTCGACCTTAAGACCTGTCGCCGTTTCGAGGAAAACCTTTAATGTGCCCTCGGTCCCCAGGAAGCGAGATAATTTAGACAGTATAAAGTCAAGTGATTTTGAACCATAATTATCGACAATACTTTTACGGTTGAAAAAGATCGCGTTTTGGTAATCGATGAACCGCGGAGAATGATAAATCCCGGCGTAAATATCTCTTATCCAGTCTAATCGACAAAGCATCTTTAAAAACATGTTGTCGAAAATCGCGAACAGGTTTTTGGCGCCCTGACGCGGATTGCTGTCATCGGCCAGCGAGCCGCTCATATGATCTGTAAATAAATCAGGCATCACCTGGCAAATCCCGGATACCGCGGCGGTAAGTGTTATCCTGCTTTCCGGGTAAACCATATCGTCGGCTTGAGGTTGCTGGTCCAGAATTTCTCCCTTAAATTTATTAAATTCCCCTTGGGCGTAAATAAAAATATCGCTATCCGGAAAACCCTGGCATCTCAAATATATATACGCCTCCTTCAGAGACTTCGACTTTCCCTCCGGACGAGCGCAGAAATCGGGCATCTTAAACGGGTTAAACATATCTCTTACTCGGACAACCTGGCGGTCACTACAGTGCCGACCGGGCTTCTCATCTCCAAAAACCTGGCCAATCGGGACAGAAACAATGATCCTTCATCGGCATGCCTAAAACTGTATCCTCCAAGATCCAACTCCATTTCGACACAACTTCGCAGAACACCGTCCCTTTCTATAGACCCGGGCCTGGCTCTGGCCTCCTTTATTCTCTTATCGAAAGAAACAGCGAGAGATTCAAAATCGGATGGGACAACCGCCCTGTTAGACGACCGTAAAACATCGGGAAACGCTTTGAGCATATCATTAAGAGATCTGGCCGATGTTCCGCCCCTCGTTGTGGTAAGGTTGATTACTGATTCAATTCCGGGATGAGGATTATAAAGCGCGCTAATTGATCCTGGATTAATATTATTAGCGGCTTCGCCCAGAGAAATCCTGTATTCGAGTGAAAATCTGTCCGGAATCGGCTTAATATCGGGTGGGATAACGACTATTGTAAAATCATTGCCGTCGATCCGCGGAACATAACGGCATCTATCTTCACCATCCCCGGCTGATGTATAAACATTGGCATAGCTTCGTCCATGGTTATCATCCAATGATGTAATCTCGTAGATTTCATCAGCCATATTCTGGAATTTAATCTCCATCGGACCGGGGCCCTGATAAAAATAGTTCTTTTTTAAATAGTGCGCGTTTATCCCGACCAAGCAATTCGTAGCGGCCAATTCGAAGCTTTTTAGATTTTCAGCGGGTATCTTTTTATCCGATTCAACCTGAATCCAGTATAGCGGCCCGAGGCTATCCAGCAACCCGCCGCTCAAGCCGGAAAGCATATGGGTTAATTTTACCGGAGCATTTCCCGCCGCACCCTGATCGATATTGAAAAAATACTTCTGATATTCCTCTTTGTGTTCATAGGGATAGTAGTTGTGTCCCCATAATGAAAGTTCCGGTATCGATTTACCCCGCCATATTTCCTCCAATTTCTCCCGCCCCGGCACGAATATATCGCCAAAAACGCCGTCGGATTTGGTGCACCGCCAGCGGCTCCAGCGTAAAACATCCAGTAACTCCGGCGAGGCATCTATAAACAGGTCGCCCGACGGTACTTCAATATCCTGACCCATCGGTTTTAAGCCGATATATATATAATCATGATCAATATTATCAGTGGCTTTTTTGGCCGTCTCGAAATGGCCCAGAAATTCGCCTCTGTCTTTCCATGAAGGATTCGTCCATAATATATCAATACCGTCGCTGTTAATCAATAGCGCAAAAACCGCTTCTACCGGGTAAAGGTCTTTTTGCTCAATCGGCGCGAAAAAGAAGGTCGTGCTTGGTTGTACCGACGTATTAACCCAGCAGGCTTCGGTTAAGATATCCACGCTCGCGGTACTTGATCCGGTCGTGAATTTCAGTATCGTCGACGATGGAATCGGATGAAGAAAACCATCAAAAAATACTCGGCAGGCAAGGTCATTTATAATTGTATCCGAGATATTGTTGATTTTATCATTTATCTCCGTGAGCCGGCTGGCTACGGCTTTAAACATCATATGAACAACGGGGTCCATTTGTTGCGGCGAAGTGGAGAAATAGGGCCAGATATTACGGGCATCTTCGAATAGCTTCTCGAGAATTTTTTCACGGGTTAAATGCTCAGCCCATTCTCCCTGGAAATGGCGTTCGATAATAATCCTCCGTCAATGTTTTTTCTAATTTAAATTTTTTCCCGGTTAATATTTCATTGGCATTTATTATAATTTTGAGTGGTAAAATTCCTGTTTTATCGGGCTTGAGTCCGCCCTGAATTTTTACCGAAATTCCGTCCAAACGAGATTCATTCCGCTCTAATGCCGATTTGATCGTTTTCGCCAGGTCTTCCTTTATTGTTTCCATCTCGACAAGCGCTTCATCGGGAGATAATTGATCCGTTCCAAAGTTTTGATCGCAAACGACCGACCCCTTGGGCGTGGATATTATTATCGAGACTACTTTAATAGCAGAATCCCTCAAAGAGATATTTTTAAACTTCGCGCCATCGAATTGCAAAGGTAAATCCAGGTAAGAATTATCCATGTCAGTTTATGCCTTAAATGAAACCTGTCTTCGCTAATTAATCTTAACGATACCGCCCTTAACCTTAACCATAGCGCCTCCGTCAATATCAATAGTGGCGCCGGCCTTTTGCTTGATCTGAGCCTGGGATTTTAAGTTGATAGCGGATTTTGCCTCCAAGGTAATCTCGCTGGCCTTCATGATAATAGAGCTATCGGTCTCGATTTTGATCGATTTTTTGGCGCCATCCATCGAAATCTGGCATCCGGATCCTTTGCTTGAAAAACTGATTTTCTCTTTGCCCCCCGAACCGTCGAGAATGAAACTGGCGCCGTCTTTCTTGACGGTAATAGAAACTTTTTCGCCGTTTTTCGACGAATCCATAAGAATAGAGCAGGTATCGCCTTTAGATTTAATAATCAGCTGTTCTTTATCCTTGGTATCATTAAATATAATCTCATTGCCGGATTTGGTGCTGATGGCCTTGGTAGTATTGCTATCGGTGTACATATCATTTCGAGGCAGATGAGAGCCGTCATACAACGAGCCTATAATCGCGGCGTTTTCGAGGTGCCTGCCCCTAACCGAGACAAGCACGCCGTCTCCGACCTCGGGTATAAGCCAGGTACCATGTGTTTCATTTCCGTCTGCTCCCGCCTGAAGCTGACAAACCCTGATAAACGGTGATTCAATGCCATCGGATCCCTCAGGCTTCCAGTCGAATTTTACCCTTACGCTGCCCAGTTTATTTTTTCCCGGGTCGGCGACATCTGTAACCCAGGCGCGTTCGACGAGATGGCGGGGAAAGGAATCCTCCCGGTAATAAGGATAGGCCAGGTCGCGAGCAACCGCCTTGAATTTACAGGTATATTTGGCGTCCTTGTAAATATGCTCTACTTTAGTGAGAAGATATAATCCATTGAAGCCCTCCTCGCCTCTCGATTCGGTAACGCGTTTTTTAGGCGTCCAGGAGATATTCAAGCCTTTACCGGGAATTATGCCAAAACGGTCGGTCGTCCCACGCGCACTTAACAGGCGGGCATTTGATTTCCTGGAAACGATTTCGAGCTGTTGGTCCAGATCCCGCTGCGAGACAGGATTGTGCGATGGCAAAACGCTTGCTCTCGTATTCGATATTTTATCAGCGTTGGATGCCGTTCTTCCCAAAGGAATACTCGACGGATTGGGCGTCGGATTATTAGATGAAAACCAACTGCCCTGTTTATATTCATAGGCGCTGCCGGAGAGATCTTTCAACCTGGTCGAGTCGACTTCCACGGAAAACGAGCTAAGGTGATTCGCTTTCAGTTCTATTTTATCATCGGGTAGATCTCCGGCAACATGATAACTCAATCCATCATAATACGCCCACCATCCCTCGAAACCCGCCAAGTAGTTAATGATTTTAAAAGCGGTATCATTATAGGCCAACAATCCAGGATGTGACACTCCGCCCGAAGCGGATATATCCGCGTTTGGAATGCCTTCGTTGGAAACAAGCTGATTTATTATCTCTGCGGTATTCATATCGCACCAGATATGATGAATATTACTCATATCCAGCATTATCGTTGGACTGTAGCCCGCGATTGATATATTCCCCAGACTCTCGACCTTACTTGTGAAATTGATTTCGGTGATTACGCCAATAAATCTTATATCGCCTGGATCACCCGCGGCGCTATCGGCAGGCGAGATTTTTAGATTCAAAGTTTTAGACAGCCAGGCTTCAAGATTAGCCTCCAGCGACCCACCAAACGCGTCTTCAAGTTCGCGGCGCCGCCTTATTTCGATCTCGAATCGATGATGATCACCGAGAACCTGGCGAAGTATTACAGATTCAATAATCGAGCTGGGAACAGCCTTATTGTCTATCTTGAGTTCAATCTTTGACGGGACCATTATACACTTGTCTACAATACTAAGTTTAAACTAAACGAGCGGGCGTTTTATGCCCGCTCGCCAAACCTGAAATTAAGCCCGGTCTTCCCAGTTGCTGAACAGTTCAGCATCACCAACGGAGACAAGCTCAGCCGAAATTTCGAACTCCTCATAAACCTGGTTGGATTTGCTCGCCTCAAAATCCGGATAGGTTTCCCTGTACTTTAAAATGAAGCCATCCTGCCAGGTTAAGCGCTTCATTTCTTGCCCGTCGCGCGGGTTTTTAAGCACGATTTCTCCGGCCTTGAAATTATCCGCGGTCGAACGGCAAGCCCAGCGGAAAATAGTGTTATTATCGTCAGCTTCTCTCGTTACGCTAATTTTCGCCAAGCGTGCCTGGTCCGAGGGTTTGCCTCTGACATCCTTCGCAGTTGTAACTTCATAAGACACCGCTTTGACTTTCGGTATTCTTTCACCCTCAATAAACAAATCAGGTGTATGCGCCATAAATGGCCTCCTTTATAAGAAATTATTTCATTTCGACTTCTGTAAAATCGCCATCTTCCGAGTGGCGCGCTGTTAAATAAACATCAAATTGTCTTACTGATGTAAATGGTGTTATGTTCAATTTAACATCGATAATATGCTTAGCTCTTTGCTCCGGAGTTGATGACACTTCAAGGCTAAAATCGCTTACGAGTTTTCCTTTACCGGTATTCGCCCTCGCAAAATCGTAAATATCTTTCTTGATTCTCTCCAACAGGGTGTTGTCGATTAATTTGAAAGTCTGCTTGTTAAGGTAATGGCATACGTTTTTCGATATATAATCGGCCGTCCTCTTGGTGGCATATACGTCATAGGATTCACCCTTGAATAAAGAACAATCCCCGAGGAAGCGTACCTTTGCATCCCAAAGCACCGAAGGGACAACGCCTTTGCTTAAAAACTCTTTGGCGCCAACAGCCCTATCGACCTCGAAGCGAGCGGCTTTAACCGAATCGGACGCGCCGTATTGATAACCCGCGCAGGGCTGCTGCATCCCCACTGTATTGTCCTGCTTATAAACCAGGCCGGCCAGCACAGAAGACGGGGGCAGCCACATGTCTTCCCCTTCGTAGCGGTTTTTCTTTCTGCCTAAAACCCAATTCGCCGCGACTGACATATGGGCTTTTTCGGGAGTGGAACCCGCCAGGCCCTCTAGGGCGGGGCCGTTCATCTGTTCTTCCGCCTCTTCGTAGCTTTCAAAATCAGGCAGGTCGGTAAACACATGGACTTTATTTTCCTCCCCCAACTTGGCAAACTTGTCGATATTTGGTATATCCTCGAGAAAACCCGGAACGACCATCATCGAATAACAATCCGTTAAGCTGAAAGCCCTAAACGGCTTCTTCACATATTCGGCTAATTCCTCGAAAGCATCGCTATCGGCGTCAATCAGTTCCTCCATGGGCACGTTGGAAAAGTGTACGTTCACCGGGTCGCCCGATGGCGAACTGTTTGCGAAAAACTGCTGGATATTTCTATATGATGTTTCCAGAGGCTTAATCTCCTCGTATATCGTCGCCATAGTAGAGTTAATGTTCTCCTCGAGACTCTGCGCTTCAAGTATCGCTGTATTTCGCAGATCCCCAATATCTTCGCTCGATGACAACATCTTATGCCACAACTTCAGACGTTCAGTCATGAGTTTTCTGGATGACTCGAACTGTGGCCTTGTCAGGAATTTGTGCCTGGCGTCTTTCTTGGCGGGATTAAACATCGATATGCCGACCATTGTTTCACCGTTCGACGCCTTAACTTGCGGCATTAATCCTTCAATTTTTTTAAACGGAAGTTTCGCCTCTTCGAATTCCTTTACCAATTCCCCGATTCTAACACCGGGATCTATCGCCGGTTTGGCTTCGACCGGCTCCCGCTTCGTCGAATCATCGCCATCGGCCGCGGGCTGTAATTTTTCTTCATCCGCCATTAATGTCCTCCGTAATTGTGTGCTAAGATATTTTTATTACCCCGTCAATCAAGCGAACCGCCCAAAAGCTCCAGATTTTTCTCCATCAGTTCAAGGAAAAGCTTCTTCTTGGCCGGATCAGCCAGCAGTTTTTTTAAGGCTGAATTTTTGTTCAACTGCTTGGCAAGGTCATCGAGAATTTCTTTGTCATTGCTTGCCTGGGTAAGCGTCTCCGATTGAGCCATCACGTTCTTCGGACTAAAATCCTCCATACTGCTGAATTTGAGCTCGACCGTCTCCTCGCTGCCATCGCGATTCGTGATTGACACTTCCTGGCCGGGGTTAAAATTAGCGAAAACTTCCTTCAGGTTTTTGCATTTTTGGGGAGTAACATCGCTATCCTCGTTATTCAGCTTGGTTACGTAAAGCGTTTTGTTTGATGGCAAGCCATCTATCGGAATAGCGCCCGAATCCTGTTTTACTTCCTCTCCTCCAATATGCGGTCTATTTTTCGGCATATTCACCTCCACTTATCGCGAGAAAAAACCTCGCTTAAATATTAGATAATTACCCTGGTAATACGTTTATTTTAAAATTCCCATCTTCAACGCCGATTTCTATTAAGTCGCCCGATTTTACTTCACCGGTAATAATCTTGACAGAAAGCCCGGACAGTATTTCCCTTTCGATCAGTCTCTGAAGCGGCCGGGCGCCCATCTCGAAGTCGTACCCTTCCTCAGCCAACTTATCAACCGCTTCCTGAGTAAGCTGCAGTCTGATATTCTTATCCGCCAATAGCTTTCTTACTTCATTTATTTGAATATCGACAATTACTTTCAAAGACTCTTTGCTTAATGTATGGAAAATCAGTATTTCCTGAATTCTGTTAAGGATTTCCGGTTTGAACTTCTTAAGCATCATTTCCCGCAGTTCTTCCTGGGTGAAAGATTCATTGCGACGATCTTTTTCGACTATTTCCATCCCGCCGTAATTGGATGTCATAATCACTATGGTGTTGGAAAAATCAATAGTGCAATTTTTGCCGTCCGTCAATCGACCATCATCCAACAGCTGGAGTAAAATATTGAAGATATCCAGATGAGCCTTCTCGATCTCATCAAAAAGAACGACCGAGTAAGGCTGCCTTTTTACCGATTCGGTTAATATACCGCCCTCCTCATATCCCACATATCCCGGGGGTGCGCCTATCAGCTTGGCGACATTGTGTTTTTCCATATACTCGGACATATCCATTCTGACGATATTCTTCTCATCATCGAATAAGAATTCGGCAATCGCCTTGGCCAATTCCGTTTTGCCGGTTCCTGTCGGCCCAAGAAAAATAAATGCCCCGATGGGACGATTAGGTCGCTTAAGTCCCGCGCGGGCTTTACGAACAGCTTCCGATACCGCGAAAACAGCCTCATCCTGGCCGACTACCCGTTTGGAAATATATTCTTCCATGCGCAAAACCTTTTGCGCTTCGTCTTCTCTCATCTTGGCCAGAGGAATCCCCGTCCATCGAGAAATAGTGCGGGCAACCTCATCGGAAGTGACCTTTTTTTCAATGGATGATAACGCGGATAATAATTTCTGGGCCGGTTCGACAAGTTCATTATTAGATTCCGGCTCTTCCGGCAGGGGAATAATCCGCGATTTTATTTCGGGCCGGTATGAACAATTTTCGAATATATCTTTCAACTCTATAAGATTGTCTTTCAGATTCCCGGCGTCGCCATTTTCTACCTGTTTGATAGTTTTTTCCAGCCGGCTTTTCAGGTTTTCCGATACCAGTCTAAACAGCGATGAAGCTTCGTCTATAATATCAACCGCGACATTTGGTAAGGTTTTTCCTCCCAGGTAGCGTTTTGACATTTTAACGGCATCCGATACGGCATCATCGATAATCTTTAAGCCATGATGATTTTCATAGCTGGCCTTTATACCGCTCAATATCTTGATAGCCTTTTCAACCGTTGGCGGCTGAATATTTATTTTCTGGAATAACGCGGCGAGGCCTTTATCCATCGAAAAATACCGAGTGAAATCTTCTTCACTTGTCGATGCTATAACCGCTACCTCACCCCTGGCCAGGTAAGCTTTTAGCGGGCCAACCATCTCCGGCGGGCCGCCGGTCGGCGAGGCGGTCAATAAATCTTGAATGTCATCAATCGCGAGAATGACGTTTTTAGCGGATTCTTTAATTCCGTCTAACACAGTTCTGAATCTTTCCTCGAGTTCGCCCTTGTATTTGATGCCGGATGTTATTTCATCGATATCGAGCTGCAGCAGCTTTTTAGCTTTCATCTCGCCAAACAGGTTGCCATCCACCATGCGCTGGGCAAAGCCTCTTAGAAGCGCTGATTTGCCGACCCCATCCGGACCGACCAGGATCGGGTTTGAGCGATGGCGGCGAACCATAATTTGCAGTATCTCGATCATTTTATCATCATGGCCGATTGTCGGATCAAGCTTGTCATCGTGAGCCATGGCCGTTAGATCACGGCAGTAATTACTGGTCCCGGTCACCGTCATCCAATCTTCGGCATGTCCGACTGTGGGTTGTATCTCATCGGGGATTTCTCCTAAAGCCCTATATAATTCGCCCTTGGAGATTTCCATCTTGGCTATAAGCTCGGATGATATGCTGGACCCTGAGTCAAGCAGAGCCAGAAGCAAGTGCTCACATCCGATCTTGGGCGATTTGAAATTGTCCCGTTCGAGATCGGCGGTCGAGATTATATCCTTGATCAGTGGAGACATCGGCAGTTTCAGTTTGGCTATCCCCGATTTCGGGAAGCCCTCCATATCCATCTCGACTATGGATTGGAGCAGCACGATGTTTTTATCCAGGTATGACAGCAATGACTCGACGGCCCCGGATCTTCTGCGAAGAACCGATAAAAGCAGATGCTCCGGCATGACTTCCGTATGCCTCTTGGAAAGGGCTATATCCTGGGCGTTGATCAGCGCCTCTTTGGCGGCCTTACTGAGTTCAGCAATATTCATCTTAACACAATCCGACAAGTCTCGTTAAACGATTTCACATCGCGACGGGATTAATGGCCGTATCACCGCCACATTGCCTCTTGGCAATACCCGGACTTAAGAAATTCTTCAACTCTTAAAGATACTGCCACAAGAACTGAAAAGTCAAGCTGTTTTATTGGAGGAGTTTCCCCAAAATATTTTCCAAATAACAGATTTGATCAAAAAAAACTAACTTGATAGGGCAGGCTTTCCAGCCTGCCTGCGGGACTGGAAAGTCCCGCCTGTTAGCGTGGAAGTTTCCTCATTTTTTCAAAAACCATGATTTCCACTTTTTGAAAACATTAACTCTATGAAATAAATTAAATTATAAAGAATTTGCCAGATTTTATAGGGAAACTCCTGGTTTTATCGGGTTAGCTTATCACGGCTTTTGCCAAGATATTATGATTGCATTGGTGGTGGCGGTAGTGGCGGTGGAGCATCAAACGATTCCTGTTCTTGAATTATCTCCGCTACTACCGTACTATTGTTTTCCTGGATTGTGTAGCCAGGCTCCCCACCAGAACATAGTTCGTTCCATACATCGGAAACCGTAATTTGTTGGCCGGCTATGAGATCGGCGATCGAATATTGGACCGTATGGTCTTTTATTGCGTTGTTAAGGTTTAGCACGGTTAATTTCTCTTCAACCTCACAACCTTCAACTGGTGGACCTTCGGGGGAAATATGGAGTTTGGGAGCGGTGGCTTTGATTACCGCAATCTCGGTTTCAGGCGCTAATGTAGTTTTGAATTCCGGAGGTTCAGGGTCTGAAAGCAATTTATGATTAATGTTATGTACTTTTATTATATCGCCGGCTTCAAGGTTTCGGACAGAGTATTCCAGCTTTTCATTGGCCACGGTATTCACTATTTTAATTTCGGTTTCTAATACATCTACAAAACATTCTTCCGGAGGATTGACAAACTCTATCGTTAATTTCGGTTCTGCTTTTATGTCTTTCTTGGATGAGTCGCCCAATTCTCGCTTAACAATCTGGGGCGGCTCTTTAGTCCACCATTTGCATTTATCTTCAGGCAGCGGCGCCGGCAGTTGGTTAGTGCCGCAATGAATCTCGCCATCACTTGAGTGCATATCAGCCCAATTATTGGCAAAAGCAATGTTTTCTTCTTTGATTTCTGCGATAGAAACTAACTGCTGTCGGATATATTCCTGGAAAACATACTTACCATCATATACCGGTCCAAAAGGCTTAGCGATCAAGCAATGACATTTTTTATCTTTAGTTATGATAAGCATATTAGTGCTGTCCCCGGTAATAGCATGAGCCTCGTTATCGCCTGAAAAAAGCACCGGCAAATCTATGAAATCCGACTCCTTTAGTTTTAATTCTTTTTTAAGGATTTCCCTGCTTCCTTCGTCAATGCGTTGCTGCGCTTGAACGGCATTCTTGAATATTTCAGTACTAGCAATATTACCTTTTGAGATTTCAAGAAAATCAGATATATCTTTCGCGTCAAACTTTAAACCGTTCTTTTGAGGAATAATCATCCGTCCACTATAACCCTGCGGTGGAGAATCATCAGGCTTATATTCAACGAAATTGCCATCTGATTTCTCACCATCGGAAAGCTTATGTTTAAGTTCGCTAAATTTACAAAAGTATTTTTCCAGTAATTTTATAAAATCACTACCATATTTATCTTTATAATTATCTTCGCGAATCTTTAGTTCGATTCTCCGTGCACAAGCGCGGACTACTTTCAACATAGATTCACTGCTATTATCCGGATTCGGTTTACTCAGAGCCCATGCTATACCATATAGCAGTACATAGGCGAGGCGTGAATTAGATATTAATACTTTATATGGATTGGGGATAAACGCTATTAGCTCATCCACATGACCAACTGAAAGCCAGGTAGGATCAAGAATTATAGGCTGTTGCAATCTCTGAGCACAAAGAAAATCACCTATGTTACACACCCTATCCTGGTGATATTTAAATCCCTCACCAAAGATAAGCCTTCCCCAAGGATTTTCCTTGGTTGATGGGCTAACGAGGTAATTGCCGCCATTATCCTGGCTTGTCCGCCACTTTTTGGGCCAAAGTTCGAACTTTTGCGGCACGGTTGCCAAGGCAATATTTTCATCTTTGATAGAATCGTCAAGATTTAGCTCCCTCTTTTCACCTTTCTTTCCTACTTTGAAGTAACTTAGCTGGGCGCTCTTATCCAGTCGCTCCAGAACCACGAGTGTAGTCATCTCGCCGGGCCAGGCCACGTAGCCTGATTTGATTACATCACGCATAAAGCCTTTCTTGGCCTTTGCGGGACCTATCGGTTGAAAATTACAACGGGCATTCTTGCTGAATTTCTCGATTTGTCTGGCAACACAATCACCTTCCTTGGGCGCCCTGGCAAAAATTACCTTGGTTTCATCCAAATCGCTCGCCATTATCCAAGGTGCAATGCGTATCTGCGCTTCTTGTACAATTGTTGTTTGGGCTAATCCCTTAAATCTTAAATCAGTGAATTTCAATTGCAAGGTTATGCAGGCATCACTCCCATCGGCTTCTTGCGCGTAATCAACTGCTTCCATCCAGAGGATTACGGCTTGCCCGGCATTTAAATGAAAAGATAAAACATCATCGTCGTGGATCGCAAAAAGATTACCTTCAATGCCCTTACCTAAAACCTGTTCCGCACCTTCTTCTAGATTGTTATAAATCCTGATCTGATCAGGATTTTCAGCAATTTGTAGCGTAGCCGCCCATTCCTTAGATAATTCGCCCTTTTGATCATCCCAGCCTATTTTTATGGCCAATCTTTCATCAACATTCTCAATCAATTTATATTGTTGATTTTTAACCAATATGATTGCGCCCTTGTGCTCACCTTTTTTACACTCTCCCCATTTCCATTTTACGCATTTTGCCGGCTTGTCATCCACCGCACCATCACGATCCTCATCTAAAAACATACGTAACCTTGGCCCTGGCTTAATAGCCTTAGATCTTACGATTTTGCCTGATTTGCTCGGGAGTCTCTTTATTAAATCATCTTCATCATATTCCATAATTAAATCATCCTTATTGGGCTAGCATATGTATCGCCTCAGGTAGAATGGGTTACGCTATTTTTTATCGGCGAAAAATTTATTAATCATTATCAGTATTATACAAAGAAAAATCCTCCAAATCCGGGAATTCAAAAGCTATCTCCCCGGGGGGGATACCTTCTTCGCGCGCATAACCGTCGCTGTTAAGAGTACCCTCCCGCTTTGAACCATCCGGCAAATGCAATTCATACTTCTCATCCGCCATTGGTTTTCCGGTTTCATCATCAAGGTAAATTTCCACCCAGTCTTTGAATAGTAATAATCCTGATTCCTGTTCTTTGCCATATTCCTGGTCATCAATTTTCAGCGTGAAAAAATATTCCGGAGGATTGTAGTTCTTGCCATATTTTTTCATTTCCTCCTGGGATGGAATCTCGTCGGTATCCTCATGATACTCATATTCCCACTCAACCTCGATTTTCTTGTTTTTCACATTTGTGGGAATCTCAACGATTTTATCATGGTTGCCGTCCTGGTCGTGCTCATATATAATAACCTTCACCTCGGCCTCATCCCGCACACCCTCGATATCGGCGCTCAGTTTCAGGATATCACCCCGCCGGGCTTCTTGTTTATCCCATTTCATATTCGAGATTTCGATTTTGGGCCTTATGGGAACACGATTTGATTCCGCGCTCACGCCGAGCCCGGATAGCTTGACTTTGAAATACGCCTTATCGCCGGGTTTTATCTTATCGGGAATAGTCAATTTCCCGGAAAAGCCATTGCCGTAGACCTTACCCGTTAGTTTGCCCAGCTTTTTGCCTTTTTCGCTCTTGCCCGTTATTTTGATTTTGCCGCCTTCGCCCACGAACAGTGTCTTGACCTCGATTAACGCCTCGCTGCCGGCATGGACCTCGTTGGCGCTCCAGATCGCGTGAAGAATGGATGATTCAAGTTTTATCTTGTGCTCTTTGTCGGTCGATTTGGTGAGTTTCGTTTCCATATTAATTTTATTTTACTTCTTTTTTGATTCGGACTCCGGCTCAAATGAATCGATTATCGCGTCTACCTGCACGCCGATTGTCTTTATTGTCTTCTTGGAAAAACTCGAGGTGAAATTATACGCTTTCTTGCCGATTATCGTGAAAACCTGTTTCTGGATCAGGATTTTGCCTTCGCCGGGCGCCCATTTATAAACTATCTCGTAGGCCTTGTGTCCGGATTTCAATTCCTTCTCGCGTTTCCCCATGAGTTCGAAACCGGAAAGGGTGTTTTTGAGCGACTCGATTCTCAGGTCGGCATAAGTGTTTAGATCAAGTCCCCCCGGCTCGGTATCGATCATCAGCACCAGGTTATGCTGAACCCCGCTGTCATCGGGGCCTTTGAAAGTGTACATGGTCTGATCCTCCCAGCCGTCGGGCAGGTCGATTTTAAATTGACTCTTAAATTCTGGCATATTTACTCTCCCAGGGATTCCAGAAACTTCCTGGCTTCCTCGATCTCTTCATCACCATAAATTTTAACGTCATCAACTTCAAAGCTGAAAGCCTGTCCGTACCAATCGGAAACCATGTTAACAACCGAATCGCAGATCCTGGAATATTCGGCAAAATCAGGATCACCGATCTCATAACCGTCAGCTTGATCATCAAGCAGAGGCAATAGATTCTTAGCAAGGTTTTTATCGTTTATGTATTCCAGATCTTCGACGGCTTGCAGACGGTCGTCGGGTTCCTCCGCTGCCAGACAGGCTGCGAATTCATTCTTGCATTCATCACTACCGAGTCGGGCGAGAGCCAGTTTGATACTCCTTATTACGCTTTTATTATCCTCAACGCCAAGCTGCTTGGTGAGCGGAGCTACGGCTTCTTGATTATCCAATTTCCCGAGCAGTAAAGGTACTTCCTCCCTAACTTCGGAATCAGGGTGATTCAGATGATCTATAAGAGCAGGAAGATGCGATGAACCCAGTTGCCGGGAGCGCAATATTTGCAGCACGCTCATGTAAACGCTATCATCCGCATCTCCGATAGCCTTGATGAGTATCTCGGGCACCTGATCATCGTAGATCACCGACAAGCAGCTCATGGCCAGAGCCCGGATGTCACCATCCGCATTACTTAACATCTCCTGCAACAGGGGCAAGGCTGCTGAGCCAATCTGCTCTGCATCATCCAGAGCATTATCGCTTTTCTTAAGAATTTTATCGTGTAACGCTTTCGCTTCCATTATAAGTCCTTATTATATAGTGGAATTAGGCATGATAAACGTTTCTATGTCGGGCGCGCTTGCGCGCGATTTCGCACTCATTATCGGTCTTATCCTTGGAGAGATTTCTTACGCTGATCATCTTACCATTTATGTGAGGAGGATCCGGGGGATTGCTATATCCTACATGGTGTGCCCAATCGTGAGTCGTTAAGACATCTGGCCGTGTTCCGAGCATCAGCCGGCGGATAGTCCATATATCTTTCTTTCGGTTGGCGGGTTCCTTGTCGGGATCGTCTTCAACATGTGTGCGCCGGTTTCTTTTTAAACGCGTACTGTTGTGAGCAAGCGCGAGCCAATGCCCTAATTCGTGTGCAAGCGTATCTCCTGTTCTATCCCAACCCAGTCCTTCAGTCCGGCATTGCAATAGAATACCCGATAAGCGAGGTGATACGACCGGACTGCGCGTCGCGCCATACGGCCCTTGTATAACCGGCCGCGGTCCTCCAAGTGGCGGCGCCGGACCAAGCTTGGCTATCTCTCTGACAATGAAGACATTTATTTTATCTTGCTCGTTTCCCAACCGAAACACCCTGCTTTGCTCATTCTGTCCCTGAATGCCAAATGTCACCTTGCCAGCATTAGTTAAATCGATGTCTACATTACGTTCCCCTAAGAAATTAAACTTGATACCATAGGGACGCCAGATATCATTAACCCTATTAAACGCATTGTTCAGGGTCGGTCTATCTAAAAGTGGTTTTAACTGGTCTTTTGTGGCCGCCGGCTCCGTAGCTGCGTGGCGGGCGGGATTACCGATTGCAACCCGGTAAGGACGAACACGCAGCGCCGGGGTGATCATCCGCAATACTATTACACGAAGTGTGGCAATGGTAATTAGGCTGTTATCCGGTTTCCGCCATTTAATGAATACTCTGATCTTTTTTGATTGTCCCCCTGGGTCTCCTGTCCTCATTATTAGATTCATATTATGACTGTCGTCTGGCAAAGCAACTGATGCTGCGGCCAGGTTATGAGGATGCATGGAAACTATATTGGGATTTTCGCTTTCCGCAACCAAGCTCACATCGTCAGCGATTCCATCTCGAATCACTTTTACCCGAAAGCTGTTATTACCTGCTGGATCGAAGGAATAACTGGTGATCGGACCCCTACACTTGTGGCCGTTTGCCTCGGCCCGGCAAAAGCCACGATCATCAATATCGGGAGCCCCCATTACCGCCGGTCCAAAATGCACATTGGGGTCGGCTGTAGGTGCTCTGGTGAAACGTAAGAGTGATTTACGGATTAGATAGACGGCACCGCCTCCTTGTTTGTCTATCTTGTTTTTGTCGTTAACGACACTCAAAATCTCGTCGACGGCATTTCCATCCGGATTAGTACCATCGCCTTCATTATCTGCACGAAGCCATTCCAAGCCGCGAGTAGGTAATTTATTATCAGCCTGGAAGGCAAGCAACGCTTTTTCAGTCTTTCTCTCAAGAATTCCGTCGATTGGACCACGATAATAGCCCAAAAGCTGAAGGCAGTGTTGAACTTTACGGTTGCTTGAGTTGCTCCAAATACCATCCCAACAAACAATTTTGTCAACATCGGCATCATGCCCGGTTAAGTTTTGGTCTTGTCGATGGATACGGTATGTAGTTTCAAAAATCTCTAAGGACTTGGATTCGTTGGGATCTATTCTCAAGCCATAAAACCCCTTCTTATTAGGTTGTACCCACCGCCCGTCTTCGTCATCACCCCACGTTCTAGCCCTTTTGGTTTTGATAATTTCCACATCGTCGGTAGTGCCCGGATTCTGCTGGAAGGATATCAACACATCGGCGGTTGTCGTACGGCTCCATTGTACCATAATTACACCTTATATACTGTTAATCCGGAAGTCTCTTAGCTTCGGGCAAATTGGGATAGACTACACGGTTTTTTTTGGCCGGGACGTCTTTTATGGTAGCCCTGCCATTCTTATCAAGTTTCCCCTTGCGGACTTCTCCGCTGGCCAAGTAAACTTCGTAAGGTTCATCCTTGATCGGGTTGCCATCCGCATCGGTGAGCTCCAATTCCAGGTCGTCTGTCATTTGCAGCGTTTCGGAACGAACCCTATTACCGGCCGCATCGATATTGAAATAAAACTGCGGAAAAGAATATTTTGATGACTTTGATCGGCCAAGATCGGGATTTTCCTCGTCCTCTTTGTATTCGAATTTCCATTCAGCCTCTATTTTATCTCCGTCAACTTTTGTCTCAATAACATCATACAATTTATCCGATGAATTGGTGTCTTTCATGAAAACACTGACTTTTGCTGGTGTGCCCGATTTAATACCGAACGTCTCAGCTCTAACCTTAACTTTACCTTCGACCTTTACTTTTGATGTAGACAACTTGGGTTTGGCAATCCCAATCAATTGGATTTCATGGTTACCCTGCTTTACCCCTGTTTTCTTGACCTGATCGCTCAGGGTGCCTTTGATTTCTTTATTGTCAGGCGTCTTAATCTTATAATTTACACCTCTTATTGGATTACCTTTTTTATCAACAAACTTGACATGCAGAAAATGGTCATCATCGCTGTCGGGATCATTCCCGGCCATGGCCGCCGAGGCCGCCGCTCCGGCCGGGCCCGCTCCGCCGCCTCCGCCGGCGCCCCCCTCGCCTATCAGCACCGTGGGACAGCCGACAACAATTGAGTCTGGGGGGCCGCTACACTGAGTCATGTCGCCCATTCGAGCAGCCATCTGGCCGCAAATTAAAACTGTGGGACTTCCTAAAAGAACCGGGCCGCCTACATGCGGAGGGGGCGGTACGCCGGGATTCATCATCGGGCAAGTGTGCATATCGTTGGCGCGAGCGGCCAGCTTACCGCCGATTAATACCGTTGGCGCTCCAGCGACGATCGCGCCGCCGTGACTCGTAGTATCGCCTATCCTGGCTGCTGGTTTACTCATTAACTCCTCTGGAGATTATATGATTAACTATAAAATGTAAATAAACTGCGAAATTTGTCAAGCTAATTAATAACGCGCCCGGCGGATACGAATTTTTCCCGGCCAAAATTTATCTATTGACTAAAAACCGAAATTGTGATATGGTACATTTTAATCGGTAAATAAGACGCCCGGATATTTATAGATTGGAAAATTGAATTTGAAAACACTATTAAAATCCATTGTCATCTTCTCAATACTGACAGCGGCTTATTTCGTATTTATTCCGGCGGGTAGTTGCGGAAAAGCCTATATCCCTAAAGGTACCGAAATTGCTATAAGTTATAAAATTGATTTATCTACCGAGCTAAAAGAAAAGCCGACAGCCACCGAAATATTCGAAATCGCGACTAATCAAACCATTTCGGGTATTGAAGTTATTCAGCAAGGCGGCAAAGTATTTTGTGAGATTACCGAATTTAAGAAACCCGGATTATTGGGCGGCGGTGGAGCGATTGAGGTTAAGATAGATTCGATTCGCACCGCTTTGGGACGAAATATTACTGTTGAGGCTAAAATATTGAATAGTCAGGGCTCTCCCAAGCGGTTGAAAGCGCTTCTTATGCTGCCGGTTTTAGGCTATGGTCTGCTTGTCAAAGGAGAACATGCCGAACTTGGGAAACAAAATGAAACTGTGATCTTAAAGACATCGGAATTAAACAGCATATCATTTTAGCAACGATATCAATTCAGATTAATATAATTCTGTTCTATCTGTTATATCCGTTGGGCAAATTCAGCCCGGATTATTCATAAAATCTATTTTATCATTAAAAATTAGCTTTTAATCCTTTGACCCATCTTCTACAGTTCGATTTCTCAAGTGCTTTAATTTGAACAACTTACATTGCACCAAAAAGTGTA
>CBFDEC010000026.1:0-42145 GCA_965603725.1 uncultured bacterium
AATGTTTGCCAGAGCCTCTGAACGAGTCATCTGGCCGGAATTTATCAGGGCGGAGAATTCACAAAAGCGCAAATCTATATTAAACTTTCGCGGCAGATAATAGTTGTTTGTGAAATAAGCGGTTCTATTCTCCATATGATGTCCGCCGTACCATTGCCAGTCGAACTCCTTGCTAAGAAATTGCTTGACCTCTTCTTTTTTATAATTGATGTAGTATAGCGGCCTGATCTTTTTGATCCTGTCGATTATCGACCATTTCAGCCATCTGCCCAGCCTTAAATTTGGCAGTGTATCGATTTTGTATTTCCCGAACAGCTTCTGAACGGTTTCGATATACTTGGCATCCATATAGAACCATCCGGGTGGTGAAATCCCCTCAGTTCGGAATGAATGACCCTCAAAAATATACTTGACACCGAACTTTCGCGCTGCCAGGTAGTGAGTTGTCGCTAACCCGATATCGGCGGGCGTGTCAATATCAGGAACCGAGGCTTTAAAAAAAGATTTAAAAATATCGTTATACTCTTTATTATCGACGACATGTGTATATAAATCTATATCCAGTTTTTTAGTGACCCTGTAAATATTTTCAACTGCGATTTTGGAATCCCAGGTATTATCAAAATGAACGGCTAACGGACGTAAGCCAAGCTTTTCTTTAGCCAGATACAGCATATAAGAGGAATCACAGCCTCCGCTGACACCAACAACAACATTGTATTTTCTATTCTGTCCGTCCCGTCTGATTTTTTCTGCGAGTTTTTGAAGAATTTCCCAGCCTTTTTCGCCGGTGGGATATTCTTTTTCGAGCATGTCGTACTGATGACAGTAATTACATACCCCATTTTCATCAAAGGCTATATCCGGAATCCTTTCATCGTAGATACATCGACTGCAAACCTGCATTATTTCTCCTTAATCAAGTTTGGCTTCCAGTTCGTCTCTTGCGGGAAAATTAATCAATACTCCCAGGTTTTTCCCCTGGTACACAAGCATGCTGCCTGCAGCAACAGCCGAAGCGCCGCCATCTTTGACCGCCCGGGTAAGATCATCAACACAGCCGGCCCCCCCAAGCGCAATTACCGGTATGTTGACCGCATCAACGACTTCTTTAATAAGAGCAATATCATAACCATCCATAGCGCCGTCTCTATCGATCGAGTTTAACAAAATTTCGCCGGCGCCCATTTTCTCCATTTTCTTTGCATAAGAAACAGGGTCCATTTTCGTCGATTTTCTGCCGCTGTGACTATGCACAATATATTTCCCCATAAGAGTTTTTTTCACATCGATCGATGCAACAATACTTTGGCTGCCGAACAGCCCTGCCGCCTTACCGATAAATTCGGGATCATCCGCGGCGTTGCTGTTGATTGCAACCTTCTCAACTCCCAGGCTGAATATGTTTTTTATATCGTCCAGATTTTTAATTCCGCCACCATAGGTGAAAGGCATAAAACATTCGCAGGCAACTTCCTCGATAATATCGAAAGATGGCGCTCTATGTTCAACAGTTGCGGCAATATCGACCAGGATAAGTTCATCTACTTCTTTACCATTGTAGATTTTAATGGCGTTGATAGGATCTCCGATATACGACGGGTTCTTAAATTTAACCGTCTTTACCAACCGTCCGTCATTTGAAAGCAAACACGGCATCACCCTGGTTTTAAGCATATCAAGCCAGCTCCACAAAATTCTTCAACAGCTTCATACCGAATTTATGACTTTTTTCAGGGTGAAATTGAACACCGAACACATTGTCTTTTTCCACTGCCGAAGTGAACTCATAACCATGCTGGGTCGAGCATAATATGTCCTCGTCATTGCGGCAGTGAATGTGATATGAATGCACAAAGTAAAACCTGGGTTCGTCGTACATATCATCAAACAGCTTGCTGTCTTTCATTGTTCCAACCGTATTCCATCCCATATGGGGAATTTTTATTTTATTCTGCTCACCATTGATTTTAAA
The DNA here is from genome assembly GCA_965603725.1 of uncultured bacterium. Taxonomy (GTDB): domain Bacteria; phylum Zixibacteria; class MSB-5A5; order UBA10806; family 4484-95; genus JAGGSN01. The sequence goes on from CBFDEC010000026.1 coordinate 1,976, forward strand.
ACGCACGGTTTCGCCCTCAATGTAACCCAGTCCTTTCAGGGTCCCTTCGTCGCTTTTTTCGGTTAATATCTGCAGACCAAGACAAATACCCAAAATGGACGTTTTTTCGTTGAGGACTTTATCGCTTAGTATTTCCCGCAAGCCGAGTTTTTCGATATTTTGTATGGCGCTGTCGAATGCGCCAACACCGGGCAGAATTAGCTTGTCGGCTTTCCGGATGTCCTCAACGTTTGATGAAATAGTGGAGTCTGTGTCGACTGCTTTGAGCATATTCTGAATCGACCTTAAGTTGCCCATTCCATAGTTTATAATGACTATCAATAGTCTCTTCCTGTCTTTTTATAATAATTTAAAACTGCCCTTTTAGGTGAATATCTACTGCTTTCGAATAACTCAAACGATTTAAAGCTTTTGATAAACATCTACTATCTGGTGAACTACTTTATTCATGTCGTGGTATTGCTCCACGTAACGCCTTCCCTTATCGCCCAGATCCTTCAGCATATCTCTGTTTTTCAGGGCATATTCGATTTTGTCCTTAACGGTGTCGGGGTTTGCGGAGATGACCGGCAAATCAGCCGGGTATTTTTCTTTCATATGGTCGCATATCCAGGTGATAACCGGCTTACCCATAGCCATAGTCTCGATTGTCAGAAGACCATAGGTTCCACAGTGCAGTTCATCCACAATCAAATCGGCTTTCTGGTATGTTTTTTTAGCTTCCTCATGAGACATCCCCTGGATTAATTTGAATTCCAAATCGTATTTATTCTCAAGCTCATTAATCGCCTTGACTATAAACTGCGAACCTTTAATCTCGGGAGAAGTTGGAGCGTGAACTATGAGGAACTTTTCATTTTTCTGCCGGTCGGGGTCGGGTTTATATTTGCTTAAATCTATAATAGCCGGGACGACATGGACATGATCGAAATAATCTTTAACATACTCGTATAACTCATAATCGCCGACCATGCAGTGCGGCACGTAGTTTGACATTATATCCAGCCCCTTTTTTATCCAGTCCTCATCTTTTGTTTTGACTTTTACATAAGGGTTTATTCTTATCGCTCTTGAATACATCCTGATTTCGCTTCCCCAGTAATGTGTCAACATTTTTTTGCCCAGTTTCTTCATCACGGGCAAATCGGAGAAATCCAGAGTCAGCGTGGTGCCGAAATGAAAGTGAAATATATCGAATTCGGGAATTAGCTGTTCCGCACATCGTCGAGTCTGCAAAAGCATTTCGTTTTTATCCCTTATGCTTCCCAAATCGATTATATAGTCTGATTCATATTTTAGATAGGTAGGGTAATAACATAACGTCTTTGCAAAACCGCCGACATTGTTCAGCGCCCGCGTTATGGTGCGCATCTGGTTGGCGACCTCATAAACGCCATGCAGGATTTTCATATTGAAGTTGTTAGTTTTATCCTGATGCTTGACCTGTTCATCAGTATCAGCAATCTTTTCCAAAATCTCCATTTTCAAACCTTTCAGATACACTATTAGCTTATCACGCAACAGTTTCGCTATATTGATATTGTCGTCATTAGTGCGTTTTTCTGTCTTATTTTTTTGCATATTTTTTATTTGTAATCACATATTAAAATATCAACTGTAACAGAATTGGGAAAAACAATAATAATCTGTAATATTATTGAAAATTCGTTTGATAAATATGATTATTTAGACTATAATTACTGCAATAATAAAGCTGTATAATTGTGTAAGTTCAGTTGTTGGTTTTAAACAGCATCAAACTTAACATTGTGAATTCAACATCATAAAAATGGAAGAGGTGAAATAATTGAATGATGATAATATTTTAGAAACCGATTTTAGCGCTCAATCAAAGAACTCGATTCGATATTTCGCATATGCGTCAATTGCCAAAAAAGAGGGTTATCGCCAGGTGGCCAGGCTGTTTAAAGCCCTGGCCGAAGCTGAGAAAGTTCAGGCTATCAATACCCTTAAGATTATTGGCGAACTGGCTGATAGCTCGAACAATCTCTCGTGGTCGATAGACAATAAAACTCACGATTATACCCAGCGGTATCCAACATTTATAGAACAGGCTGACCGGGAAGGCAATCCTGGCGCTTCTACATCATTTCGTAATGTTGTAAAAACCTCAAAGGCAAAGATACGACTGTTAAATGAAGCGCTGAATAACCTTGGCCGGAATAAAGACTTTGATTATTGGGTATGCGGCGCCTGCGGTTTTATCGATACCGGTGAGATGCCCGTATCATGTAAGAATTGCAGCGCATCCAGAGAAAATATTACCAGGTCGGAGTTAGACAATTTATCGTTATGATTATTTGTTAATACTATTAAATCCGGGAGTCAATGATGAAAATAAAAACAGCTTTCAGCTCTGAAGGTAAGATTAAAACTGATGTGAAAATCTTTTTAATCTATCAGGATGATACCAACGGCAAGGCTTTTTCCAAAGCCGTCAAAACTCTTAAAAGATTCGGTATCGCACCGGGAATATTACAGCAGTACGGCTTTTCCGGGGAGAAAGACGAGATTTTCGAGCTTTTCCCACGAGATGTTAAAGCCAGAGACGGTTTTGTTTTTCTCGGGTTGGGTCCAAAGAAATATTTTATTAACGATAATGCCCGTCGTGCCGGAGGCGTGTTCTCCGGTATTGTCAAAAAACGCAAAATAAAAACTGCTGAAGTGATTTCAGTATATGATTATAAAAACTGCATTACGTCATTTGTTGAGGGAATCATTCTTGGCGGCTATTCATTCGATCGATATAAGACCCAAAAGACCACTAAGCATTCTTTACGTCTGATTCTCGGTGATGATTTACATACTGACAAAAAAGAAATTGATAAATCCGTTGTACTGGCCGAGGCGGCCTGCTTTGCTCGTGACCTGATTAATACTCCGGCTAATTTTCTTACTCCGACAGCTTATGCCGGCCAGGCGCGGGCGCTGGCTAAAAAGTATGGCATGAAAATCAGCGTTTACGGTCCTCGGGAAATTACCGCCATGAAAATGGGTGCTATTATGGGTGTGGCTAAAGGCTCCGAACAGCCGCCGCGGTTGATTAACTGGTTCTACAATGGCGGCAAAAAAAACGATCCGCCAATTGTGCTGGTAGGGAAGGGGGTTACTTTCGATACCGGCGGCATCTCCTTGAAACCCAACGAGGGAATGGTAGACATGAAAAATGATATGGCCGGATCGGCGGCGGTTATATCGCAGATGATGATCCTGGGCCGACTCAAACCGCGTATTAACGTTGTTGGTATAGTACCCGCTGTTGAGAATATGCCCTCAGGCAGGGCTTTAAAGCCGAGCGATATAATTACTGCCAGTGATGGTCAGACTATTGAGGTTTTTAATACCGATGCCGAAGGTCGGTTGATTTTAGCCGATGGTTTATGTTTTGCACATAAATTTAAACCAAAAGCTATCATTGATATTGCTACTTTAACGGGAGCGGTCAAATTTGCTCTGGGCACAAAAGCGGCAGGCATCCTGGGTACTGATGATGATCTTGTAGAAATGATATTTCTAATCGGCCAGAAGACCTCTGAAAAAGTTTGGCAATTGCCTTTATGGGATGAATATCACGAGCAGATTAAATCCGAAATGGCGGATATGAAAAATACGGGTGGACGACCAGCCGGAACGATTACCGCCGCGGCATTTTTGTCGAAGTTTGTTAAGGATGTTCCCTGGGTTCATATCGATATCGCCGCCGTGGACAATATGGAATCATCCCACCCATACCTGACTAAAGGCGCCACTGGGTTCGGTGTCCGGTTGCTGGGAGAATTACTGCTGAGTTTGAAATAGAGAGTAGGTCGAAACCCTCCGGTTTCGACACAGGGGGTAGACAAAAGATTATTCTATCAATATTAATATTTCATGACAGCCGGTAGGCGGTCGGCACGCAGTGTCCATTGGATTTATCCGGCCCCAACCATGTCGGGGGACAAGTCCTACGGATCTGTAGGACCCCCAACCTACAACTATTGACAGGCGGGACATAAATAAAGAACTTCGCTCGCTTGTCCCGCAGGCAGTTGTAGGTCGGCCTCCGAGCGGAGCAAAAGGGCCGACATTTTGTAGATAAATGTCGGGTTTTTCTCCGCCAAAGACGGATCAGAACCCGACCTACTCAATTGCAGCAATATCTTATTTGCTTTCTATTCAATAATCATATTTATTTACCCGCATGTTAAAAATCAGCGGGATAATACGCGGCTCGCCGGTTGATGTCGATAAAATCAAACCCGGCGACCAGATTATTGAAATAAACAATCGACAGGTAAACGATATCATCGATTACCGTTTCCTGGAGGCTGATAGTACAGTAAGGCTTCATCTGAAGCGTGATGAAAAAATATTCAAGGTTGAAATCATCAAGGAAATCGATCAGCATCTCGGACTGGAATTCTACCCGGATAAAATAATCAGGTGTAATAACAACTGCATCTTCTGCTTTTGCCATAATAATCCGAAAAAACTCCGCCGGTCTTTATATATCAAAGACGATGATTACCGGCATTCATTTCTTCACGGCAGTTTTATCACTTTAACCAACTTTGCTAAGGATGATATACAGCGTATAATCAAATTGCGGTTGTCGCCCTTGTATATTTCGGTGCAGGCAACAGACAATAATATTCGCCGGAAGCTATTCGGCAAAAATAATGTAAGACCGGTAATGCCAACGCTTCAACGTCTTGCAGAAAACAATATTTACTTTCACTGCCAGGTTGTTGTTATTCCCGGCATAAATGATGGCGAAATCCTGTACCAAACCGCCGCCGATCTTGCCGGACTCAGGCCGTATGCTTCCTCGATGGCGATAGTCCCGGTCGGTCTGACAGATTTTTCGAATCCTCATTTGAAGCCGGCTGGTCCGAAAAGATCGAGACAATTGCTTTCTGATATCCATAAACTGCGAAAGAAATACGGCCGCCGGGGAAACCGTTTTGCCTACGCCGCCGACGAGCTTTTTATTAATGCCGGGGTTGACATTCCCTCGGATAACTACTATGATGAATTTCCCCAGATTGAAAACGGGGTCGGGATGGTGAGAGATTTTTTAAACGCTTTTGCGAGGAAGATGCCATCAAAAATCGGTGGGTATTGGATTACAGGAAAGTCGATGATGAAAATCTGGCGAAAACAGATAATTCCAAAATATAATTTGAAAATCAAGCTAATGCCTGTTGACAATAAGCTGTTCGGGAAAAGAGTAACGGTGACAGGTTTATTATCGGGCCAAGATATTATCGCAAAATTATTTAAGAAAAGATTGAAAGACGAACCGGTGGTAATTCCTCCCAACTGCCTGAACTCTGATGGACGATTCATTGATGATTTAACTGTATCGGATATCGAGGACAAACTCGGGGTCGATATTATCCGGGGTACTTATAATTTTGCTGAAACGTTGAAATTAGTGTCATGAGCAGACCGACTGTCGCCATAGTCGGGCGCCCGAATGTGGGCAAGTCGACATTATTCAACAGGATGATTAAGCAGCGCAAAGCTATTGTCGATGACCGTCCGGGGATTACCCGTGACCGGGTTTACGGCGATTGTTTCTGGAACAGGCGCGAATTCATACTTGTCGACACCGGCGGTTTTATTCCTCGTAGTAAAGAGGTGCTTGCCTCGATGGTAACTCAGCAGGTTTCGCTGGCAATCGATCAATCCGACCTGGTTCTATTTTTAGTGGATAACAAAGTTGGAGTCCAGACAGTCGATGAGGAGATAGCCGCCATCCTTAAACGAAACAATAAAAACGTAATTGTAGCGGCCAATAAAGCTGATTCCGAGGAACTAATTCCCGATACTACCGAGTTTTACAAACTCGGACTGGGCGAGGTCTATCCGGTTTCAGCTGTCAGCGGACGGCAAACTGGAGACCTTCTTGATGCCATCATCGAGAAACTGCCATTATATGACGAAGAAAGCGAAGAAACTGATGCCTTAAGAGTGGCGATTGTCGGCCGTCCAAATGTCGGGAAGTCATCTTTGCTTAACGCCATTGTCGGCGAGAAACGTCAAATAGTATCAGAAGCCCCCGGCACAACCCGCGATTCTATAGACAGCCTGGCGGAAATTGATGGAAGACGGTTTATATTTATCGATACTGCCGGCCTTAGAAAGAAGGCCAGGTATCCCGACATTGTAGAATATTACTCCTCGTTAAGAAGCATACGGGCTATTGAACGCTCCGATATAGCGCTGGTTGTATTGGATACCGACAGCGGGATAACCGCCGGCGATATCAGAATTGCCGCAGAGGCTGAAAAAATGGGGCGGGGCTTGCTTTTTATAGCCAATAAATGGGATCTGGTAAAAGGAGTCGAACAATTTAAATTAACCCAGCTTGTCTATGAGAAAGCCCCGATGATGAAATATGTCAAAATAGTTTTCACCTGCGCTGTAAAAAGCAAGGGCGTGGAAGCAATCATTGATAATATTTTCAAGATAGACCAGGAAATGAAAAAACGTATCAGTACCGCAGAGCTGAATTCGTTTATGGAACAGGTCGTTAATGAAAAACATCCACCCGCAAAAGCCGGCAAATTCATTAAGTTCTATTATGTTACTCAGGCTGACAGCCGGCCGCCCACTTTTATCATATTTTGCAATTATCCCAGGCAAATCGACAGCCCATATCAGCGCTACCTTGAGAATAAACTTAGAAAAACATACGGTTTTCAGGGGGTTCCTATTTCAATATTTTTTAAACAGAGGAAATGAATATGATAACGCTTCTGACAATAATAATCATTTCATATCTGATCGGTTCGTTCCCAACCGGCATTGTTTTCGGTCTTATATTCAAAGGGGTTGATGTTCGCCAGTATGGCTCTAAGACAATGGGCGCCACCAATGTCATGCGTGTTCTTGGCACAAAACTGGGAGTCTCGGTTCTGGCAATCGATATTTTGAAAGGCTTAATCGCTACGCTGTTAATAAGTACAATTTATTTGGGTGATATCGCTATACCTTTCCACTGGCTTAAAATCATTGCCGGTTTTTCGGCAATATTAGGTCATATATTCCCGGTATGGATAGGTTTCAAAGGCGGCAAGGGAGTCGGCACAGGCGCCGGAGTATTATTAGGTTTGCTGCCGCTTGAATCCGGTTTTGCTTTGTTGATGTTTGCCATTGTGGTAACAATTACCAGGTATGTGTCTCTGGGTTCAATCCTGGCATCGATATTTATCGTAATAGCCCTGTTAGCCGAAAAATACTATCTTGGGGCAAAGGTTCATGATTCATATATGGTCATATCCGTGCTGTTAGCAGTTACGGTAATAATAACGCATCGGCAGAATATCAAACGGCTTTTCAGGGGAGAGGAAAATAAGCTGGGGCAGAAGGCTTAGAAATCTTGAACAGTGTGTAGAAATTTCATCAAAGGAACATGATTGGCATCAGAGCGTTAGATAATTTATTAGCAAATTAATATTCACGTTCAACGTGCGTTCAGTTTCGAATGAAAATAAGAACTTGATGTTTTTTAATGTCATCCCTGCGAAAGTCCGTAGGACCTTGATGGCAGGGATCTGGATTCCCTCTTGCGAGGGAATGACAAGAGGATGAAACATTAACGCTTTTAAAATACGTGACTTTATATTAAGTAAAATATTAAGGTCAGATCTGACGCAAATGGAATAAACAGAATGAAAAAAATAACGGTTTTGGGCGCGGGAAGCTGGGGCATTGCAGTTGCCGTATTAATACATCAAAACGGCTATAGAGTATCTCTTTGGGAATTTTTCGATGAGGATTGCCGGAAAATCCAGAAACTGCGGGAACAGCCGGATAAACTCCCCGGGATAAAAATTCCGCAGGAAATCGAAATAACAAATGACCCGAAACAGGCGGTTACCGAATCAAGTGGGTTGGTTCTGGCTATTCCATCACAGGTGTTGCGGTCGGTGATTAAACTATTTACAGATAATTTAACCGACCGAGTTGAATTCATTGTGAGCCTTGCTAAAGGCATTGAAAACACCACATTATGCAGAATGTCTGAAGTATTGCTTGAAGAGTTGCCAGTGTCCTTTCATACCAAAATCGCCACCCTTTCGGGACCGTCGCATGCCGAGGAGGTGTCTCGGAATATCCCGACGACAATTGTAGGTGCCGCTGAAGATATCAGGGTCGCCGAAATAATTCAGGAGGTTTTCACCAGCTCCAGTTTCAGAGTCTATACTTCCACAGATTTAATCGGGGTTGAGCTCGGCGGTTCGTTAAAAAATGTGGTAGCTATTGCCGCCGGAATGATCCATGGGCTTAAACTGGGCGATAATACCATGGGGGCGCTTATAACACGGGGGCTGGCCGAAATGGTCCGCCTTGGACGTAAAATGGGCGGCGAGCCAATGACTTTCGCCGGGCTTTCGGGAATCGGCGATCTGATTACTACCTGTACCAGCCCTCATTCACGTAATCGTTATGTCGGCGAGCAACTTGGCAAAGGCCGCAAAATCGATGATATTATCAGTTCGATGAAAATGGTTGCCGAGGGAGTCAAAACAACGGAGTCAGCCTATCAGTTGGCTGAAAAATATGAAGTGGACATGCCTATAACGGCTGAGGTGTATAATATCATATTTAACGGCAAAGATCCAAAAACAGCCCTTTACGATTTGATGGGCCGTTCTCCCAAACCGGAGATATGGCTGTAGTTATGATGCTTATCAGTTGAGATATGTTAAATGCATTTCAACTTTTGAAAGTTTTTATGAATGTTCCAATGCGGGGTCGGGAACCCCATATGGCCTGTCTGGGGTCTTGTGGATTTTCAACCTGTCCGGACAGACTAAAAGTCTGTCCTACTTTACACTGGGAGGAATGGCAATACAGCTTGAATAAGGTTCCTGCCAGCGCAAATAATGTAGTTTTAATGAATGTTTAATCGTGTTAACTTATATAACAAAAGACTTGAAAAGTCGGCTGTAAACAGACATATTAAATAGCTGGGTAAAATTAAACAGGAAGGAAATAAATTTTGGCTAAATTCGACTTTGAAAAAGCTATGGCAAGACTGGAAAAGATAATCGAAAATCTGGAATCAGGTGAATTGGGTCTGGATGAATCGATTAAAGTATTCGAAGAGGGAGTGGAGCTGTCAAAAAAATGTCATAAAAAACTGACCGAAGCCGAGGCCAGAGTCAAAGAGTTGATTAAAAATGAAAACGGGGAGTTTGAACTTAAGCTGTTTGAGGAGGATTAATAATGAGCCTGCTTAAATCAATCGGCTCTCCAGAGGATCTGAAAAAACTAAGTATTGATCAATTGCCCGAATTGGCTGAGGAAATCCGGGATCTGGTTGTAAATGTAATCTCGAAAAATGGCGGACATTTAGCCTCAAACCTGGGGGTCATTGAACTCACCTTGGCTGTTCATTACATTTTTGATACCAGGGTCGATAGACTCATCTTTGATGTCGGACATCAGTGTTATCCGCATAAGATTTTAACCGGCCGCAAAGATGATTTTATGAACATACGGTGTAAGGGCGGTCCATCTGGTTTTCCCAAACCTGACGAGTCGCCTCATGACGCTTTCATTGCCGGGCATGCGTCGACCTCGATATCGGCGGCTCTGGGATTTGCGGTCGCTCGCGACATAGCTAAACGGGATCATAAGGTAATCGCCATAACCGGCGATGGTTCGCTAACAGGAGGTTTGTCCTACGAAGGCTTAAATCAGGCAGGCTCTCTAAAAAGAGATCTGATGATTATCCTGAATGACAATGCAATGTCTATTTCCAAAAATGTAGGCGCCATATCAAAATATTTAACGGACATCATCACCGATGAGAGTTATAATAAACTCAAAGCTGAAATCTGGAACTTGACCGGAATGATGCCCAAAAAAGACAGCATACGGCGGGGAATAGCCTCAATCCAGGATATGATAAAAGGATTTTTAGTGCCCGGCCAGTTTTTTGAAAAACTGGGTTTCAGGTATTTCGGGCCTATCGACGGTCATGATATCGCTTTGTTAATCAAGACATTAAGCCAACTTAAAAACTTTCCTGGTCCGCTATTCCTTCATGTGTTGACTAAAAAAGGGAAAGGATATGAATATGCCGAACAACATCCCACAAGTTTTCATGGAATCGGCTCATTCGACAAACATACCGGCGAAAGCAACAGCTTGAAGAAATCATTGCCTTACACAAAGGTATTTGGCGAGACTATTGTAAAACTGGCTGAGCAAAACAAAAATATCTGCGCTATTACAGCCGCAATGACTACCGGAACGGGTCTGACGAAATTCGCAAAAAAATTCCCCGATCGCTTCTTCGATGTTGGCATTGCCGAACAGCACAGTTCCACTTTTGCCGCGGGTCTGGCTGTTTCCGGATTTAAGCCTTTCTTTGCCGTTTATTCCACGTTTCTTCAGCGCTGTATTGACCAGGTGATTCACGATGTTGCCCTGCAAAAATTGCCGGTTGTTTTCTGTATTGATCGCGCCGGTTTGGTGGGCGAGGATGGCCCGACTCATCATGGCTGTTTCGATATTTCGCACCTTTTGCAGATACCGGGTATGACCGTAACAGCTCCCAAAGACGGAATAGAACTTCAAAAGCTGATGGTTCTGGCGTCTGAGTGGTCAGAAGGACCGTTTTCGATACGCTATCCTCGCGGTGATGTGCCCGAAAGCGATATCAAACATGATATCGACAGGCTTGAATACGCTGCCTGGGAAAATCTTCGCGGGGGAGACGACCTGGCTATTCTGGCAGTCGGGTCTATGGTTTATCCCTCATGGCGAGCGGCTGATATGCTCGATAAGGACAAGATTAATGCCGCTGTAATCAACTGCCGCTTTTTAAAGCCAATGGATAATCAGATGCTGAATGATATATTATCGAAATACAAATTGATAGTAACGATTGAGGAGGGCTCGAAAATCGGCGGCTTCGGCCAGTTTATAAACAGCTATAAAAATGAACATGGTTTTGATAATGCAACAATCCGTAACCTGGGACTGCCGGATTCTTTTATCACGCACGGAAAGCGTGCAGAATTGCTTAGTGAAATCGGTCTTGATGCTGAAGGGATAGCTTTGACAATCTTGGAAATTTTTCAATCACAAAACATCATAATGAAAAAGCGCAGGAAGATTTGAAAAGATTCGGTATAATTGCTCACCTTAGAAGAGCTAATGTTGAGCGAACATCCAGGATCATCACAGAATGGCTAAAAAGCTACGACCTGAAATACTGGATTTGCGAGGAACTGGCTGATGCGATTGATGAAAAAGAAAATGTTAAACCTCTCTCAAAGATATGGGAAGATGTCGATTGCGTCCTGTCGCTTGGCGGTGACGGCACGATGCTGTCATCTATCAGGGCCGTTGGGCATCATGGCATTCCTGTTTTCGGTATTAACGTCGGCAGCCTGGGCTTTTTAACAGAGATAATGGCCCAGGATATCCCTGATGCGCTTGAAAAGCTTAAAAATGACGAGTTTTTCATCGAAAACCGAATGGTACTTGAGGCTGAAATAGTCGGCTCCGGTGAGGATAAGGTTTACGCCTTAAACGATGTCATATTGGACCAGGGAAACAGCGCTCGTTTAATAAAACTAGATCTATACAAAAACGGACAATTTGTATGTTCATATAACGCGGATGGCTTGATTATCTCCACTCCTACGGGCTCCACCGCCTATAACCTGGCCGCCGGCGGTCCTGTATTGCATCCACAGCTTGGCGCATTGATAGCCAGTCCGATTTGCCCGCATTCGCTTACCTTAAGGCCGATCATATTTGATGACAGCAGTGAATTGCTGATAAAAAACGCTTATAATAATGTTGATGCCAGACTTACATCAGACGGGCAAATCAGCTGTCATCTTGATCCTGGAGCGGAAGTGATTGTAAAAAAAGCTCCGCATGCAATTAAACTCATAAGAATTAAAGAATATTCATTCTTTGAAATTCTCAGAAATAAATTGCATCTGGGCGCCAGACCCTTGACCGCAGAAGATGCTTGAAACTTTACATATCACTGATTACGCTTTAATTGACGATCTTACTATTGAATTCAAACCGGGATTAAATATTCTTACCGGGTCTACCGGCGCGGGTAAAACAATAATCTTTGGCGCCCTGGGATTGTCTATGGGCGAAAAGGCGTCAGGAGAGATCATCAGAACCGGAGCGAAAGCTGCAACAGTTGAAGCTGAATTTTCGTATAACAAAATACCTGATCCGCTCTTTGACAACATTATTAATGATTCTGAAAGTATTATTATCAGACGGGAAATCAACAGGGATGGTCGCAGCCGCGCTTATACCAATACCCGGCAGATAACTCTTCAGCATCTAAGAACTATAGGCGCTAAACTTACTGATATTATAGGCCAGCACAAACAGAAGGGTCTAACCGATTCATCCGGCCACCGTCAGATACTGGACCTGTATGCCGGCCTGGCTGCAGACCTGCGCCAACTGTCAGATCTGTACAAACAGTATTACAAGCTGAAATCCGAATGCGATGATTTAAAAAGCAGACAGGAAAAATCGACCGCCGAAAAGGAACTCCTGGAATTCCAGATAAAAGAAATCGAATCCGCCTGCCTTGCGGAGGAAGAGGATGATCATCTCCAAAAAGAAAAACTGCAGCTTGTAAACGCCGAAAAAGCAAAAACATCATGTCGGATATGTTATGACAGCCTTTTCGATGAGGACGGTTCTGCCGCTGAACGGTTTAGAAACGCAGTAAAAGAGATCGGTCATATATGCAAATTCAGTAATCGGGCCGAAGTCATAAAAAGCAAAATCGATGAGTTGGCGATTAACCTTGATGAGGTCGGCATCCTGCTTCGGGATTTATCAGACAGTTTTGAATTCGATCAGTCGAGACTTGAGATTGTCGATGACCGGATAGCTCTTATTAATAAGCTGAAACGCAAATATGGCCGGACTATAGGTAAAATACTTGAGTACTGCGAGGAAGCTAAAACCAGGGCCGCAGGTTTCGAGAACTTAAACGAGGAATTCAAGAAAGCATCAGGGGAGTTAAAAAACTGCCAGGATAGACTTTCTAAGAAGGCATACGATGTTTCCCGGAAGAGGCGTGATGCCGCTGTTGCCCTGGAAAAAGAAGTAGTGAAACATCTGTCCGATCTGGCCATGAAAGGGTCAGATTTCAAGGTTGGGTTCGAATTAAAAGAAAATGCTGATGGTCCTTTTATCATAGACCAGAAGATACTGGCCGGCAATGAACACGGATTTGACAATGTTGAATTTCTGATATGCCCGAACCCCGGCGAGCAATTGAAACCGCTGGCCACGACTGCCTCGGGCGGAGAGTTATCCAGGATTCTTCTGGCTATGTGTTCGGCCCTTGTCGATGTTTTTCCGAAGGATACTCTTGTTTTCGATGAAATCGACACCGGCATTTCGGGAGAGGTGGCGTCGCAGGTGGGCAGAAAGCTTCAGAAACTTGCGGAAAACAGGCAAGTCATTTGTATAACTCATCTTCAGCAGATTGCCAGTCGGGGAAAGGTGCATTTTAAAGTATATAAGGGTAAGAACAAGGGACGGTCGGTTACCCGGGTTAAAAAGCTGGAGGGCGATCAGCGAGTGGCAGAAATAGCCCGGCTTTTAGCAGGGGAGAAGATCAGCGATATCGCCCTTGATGGCGCCGCTAAGCTCTTAAAGGAGGGGCGCACCTGAGCGGTTCAAAAGATTCTCATCATAATAAGCCGGCTACAGAGAACGGGCAGGTTCAGCCATCAAAGCAAGCGCCGAAAAGGGAAGTTTCATCACTGCCGAATATTATCTCTTCATTACGGCTGGTAATGGCGCCGGCGCTCTTTTTCTCAATTAAGGCAAATGACTTTACCCTGATTACTCTGCTGGCGGCATTTGCAATATTTACTGATTTTATCGATGGCTTTCTGGCGCGGAAACTTAATTCGATAACCGATGCCGGCAAAATATTAGACCCGCTGGCGGATAAGTTGTGTGTTGCCAGCGCCGCAATTGCCGCGGTTTTATATGGCGATCTGCCCCTTGTGTTGTTTTTGATAATTATAACACGTGATATAATTATCGCAGTAGTCGGGCTTTCTATTATAAAGACGAAGCGAAAGATACCGGTATCCAATATCTGGGGTAAAATTACCGTGATAGTCTTATCTGCAGCGTTAATTGTTTATGTTTACAGAATCACAATGTTATATATGGCCGCATTCTGGCTGGTTATAGCCTTCGTGTTGATTTCATTAATAAGCTATTTTTTCGTCGGATTAAAATATGCCGGCTATAAAGGGACATAAAGTCTGAATAAATTTCACGTTTAACTGTATTAATAGCAATGGCGAGAGTGCAAAAAGGTGTCGGAACAATTAATCGATTTTAAAGTTTGGAGGAGTAATGTTGAAAATTAAGTTTTTTATGAGCATGATCTTAGTTATCATGATGGCTGTACCGTCTATTGCGGGAAAAGTCAAAACCGCCAAACACAAGGATAATATTCTGACTGATTTAAGATACGAATACGCTCTGAATGTTCCTAAAAACTGGAAGGTAAAAACATTTAAGGAAAAACCTGAAGAACCTGAGGTATTGAGAGCGCTGTTACTTCAAAAAAATTACCAGATTAACCAGGAAGCCAGAGACTTAGACGCCGATTTCACCCGTCCCGAAATACAGATATATGTCTATCCGGAAACAGTGAGCGCCGATGATTTCATGGAACAATTGAAAAGCGACGTTGAATCTCACAACTCGAAACACAAGCTGATAAATCAAATGAACCTGATTTTATCCGGTGAGTATGTCGGTAAGCAAAAAGTAGAGCTTGGCGGAGCGCCCGCTATTCAGGTGTTTTTCAAAAGGCAGTGGAAGCGGATTATGCAAGGAGATTCTTATGATCCGAGATATAGAGAACACGGTGGGAGAATTGTTCGCAATGTTCATGATGTTCACGAAGTTTACATTTTAAATCATAACGATTGCTTGTATGTTATTCAAGCTATAGCCGAAAATGAGTTTTATTCAACTGTCAGAGATGAATTTGCCCAGATAATTTCCTCTATTAAATTTGAGGATGTTGTTTCTTTGGAACCTGTACAGTTAGAGCAGGATAAATAATATACTGAATGCGCTGATTGCTGCTATTTGGCAGTATTGTCGATCGATTTATATTGACTGTTTGGCCGGAAAATAGTATGATGCTGTCAAAAATATTGGAGGAATTATGTGGATCATTCGTTACGCCGTTGCCGCAATACTAATAATTGCTCTTCTGGGTTTCACCATTCAAAATTCTTACCAGAGAGTCGTAATTAACATAGTCGGCAAAACTTACACTGATGTGCCCCTGATTTTTGTGGTTTATGCCGCCTTTTGTATCGGCTTGATATTCTGGTTTGCCATTTCTGTTATCCAGTATTTCCGGATGATGGGACAGCTTTCCGAGCAGCGAAAGAAAAACCGCACCCTGACTCAGGAAATCACCACCTTACGCAATCTGCCCCTTGAGGAAATAGAAGATAACCCGAAGAGCAAAGGCTGATGGGGCAGGCATTATCAGCGTACTGGTGGATTATTATTCCACTGGCCCTGGCTTTTCTGGCGCTGCTGTTTTCTCTTGAGAAAAGGAGTTCTAAGGAGAAAAGAGCGTTTCCGCAAAACTATATCGATGGGTTACGGGCAATTATTGAGGGCGATGAAAACAACGCCTTCGTTAAACTTAAACAGGCGGTTGCAGACGATACAAACAACATAGACGCCTATCTAAAACTCGGCGACCTGTTCAGGAAACGGGGGCAACTTGAAAAAGCAATCCAGGTACACCGTGAACTCCTGATTCGTAAAAGCCTTGACCAGAACGTTGTCTCTCAAATCCGTAAGAGTTTGATTGAAGACTTCATTCAAGCTGATAAATATGAATCGGCTCTCGAAATCCTCGAGAAACTGGTTAAGGATTCTTCTTTTAAAATCTGGGCGCAGGAAAAAATGCTCGAGGTCTATGAAAAAACCCAACAGTGGGATAAGTCTTTAGATGCCTGCAAAAACCTTCTGAAATCGAAAGACCGGCAGTACATGCTGGCTGTGTACAAACATCTTATCGGTTATGACCAATTTAACAATGGCGAATATCACAAAGCCCGCCTGTCTTTTAAAGATGCTCTTCACTATGATGAAAAATTTGCTGCGGCATATATCATGATAGCCGAATCATATCTGGCAGAAAACAGAAAAAGCGATGCGGTTGAGTTTTTCAAGAAACTGGCGACGAAGGCTCCAACTGAAGTATACCGGGTAATTCCTAAAATGGAAGAAACTCTTTTTGATCTCGGTCAATTTTCGGATGTAGAAAAAATCTACAACGATATTCTTAATGCCTGTCCCGATGATCCAAATATTCTAAAAGCCCTGGCGGGAATTGCCGAGAAGAAAGGTGATTTGCAGGGCGCTATTAATACATTAGGCCCAATAGTGAGCGCCGAAAGCAATGAGGTTACCACTTTAATCAGACTGGCCGAACTTTATCTAAATAACGATCAAAAAGATAAGGCGCTCGAAATATTAAAAACCATTCAAGAAAAACATCCTTCACGCGAACAGCGGTATAAATGCCCCCATTGCAGCTCTGAGGCTTATAAACAAGAAATCATTTGCCCGAACTGCAAGCGGGTAGGTCCGTACAAAAGATTATGAGGCTTGTTTCTGTATTTATCCTCATATTTTTCACAGTTTGTTCCGCCGAAGAAATCGATGATTTAATCGATGACGGATTGCTGTCTGAAGCATATCAGTACCTCATAGATAATTATAAAAACACACCTGACCAACCAGAGCATCTTTTTTTAAAGGGACGAACCGATAGTTCGGGAGAAAATTCGGCAACCTATTTAAAAGACTTTATTAATAAATTAACGGAGGATTCAAAACTGGCAGATTGGGCGCGTTTATACCTCGGGAAATACTACTTGACCCAGAAACTGTATGTCACTGCCAGGAAACATTTCCAGAATGTCGCCGGGGACTCGCCTTTCAAAAGTGAGGCGGAATATTTAGCCGCAAAATGCTTACTGCTGACCGAGGAATATGAACTCGCCTCCGAAAATTTCAATGCCATAGTCGATCGATACGAGAAATCAGATACTCAGGATATTGAAAAAGAACAGGCCGAATATTACAACTGGTCTGTTCTGGGTTTGGCGGATGCCTTATTAGCTGAAGAGGATTATGAAAAAGCTGAGGAAATTTACAAGCGGCTATTACAGCCGCAATTCGAAAAGAATATTATGGCGCCGGCCCTGCTGGGGTTAACAGAGCTATACAAAAAATTGCAAAAGTGGGATATTGCCCAGCATTATATTAATATGTATAACGACCATTATAAGGCGGACATAAACCAGTTCTCGAAAGGTGCAAAAATAGAAAAAACAGAACGATACTCCGCCAAACCAACAGATACTCATCAGGATGCCGTTCCAGGCAATAAATATTTTATTCAAGTTGGAGCGTTTTTCAATATGGATAATGCGGACAGAATATCATCGCTATATAAAGACAGCGGCTATAGAACACATATAGAGAATTTCATTGAGGGCGGAGAGGAATTCCATCGGGTATTGATTGGCGGGTACGATTCGAAACAACAGGCCGAGTTTGTCAAGAAGCGGCTGGAAAGAGCCACTAAAGAAAAATATCTCATCTTGAAAAGATAATTATAGATTTTAAAAACACAATCCATTTAATCTTTTAATTTTTCTGTAAGATTATAGGATTCATCCCATAATCTATTAATAAAATCCAATATTATAGGCCGATATTTTAATTAGTAGATATGCAAAAATCCTTATAACATTAAATCGTTTATAAGGATATATGTTCTATTGAAAATGCCGGTAATCGGCATGCATTTTGAAAGATAAATATTCGGCATATTATATCATTATATTAGGAAAGGAGATTAATGAACCAAAGTTAAGACTTCTTTAAACAAGTCGATTTCTAATATTGATTGATAGACGTTTCTATATCTTTAAAATTTTTGAATTCGGGTTCTTTATGAAATTTAACCAATATCCAGCGATAGATTTATTTGCACAGATTTTTAAAAGCGAGGGAAATACATGAGCAATAAACTGAAAAATGAATCAGGCATTGTATTAATACTGTGTCTATCACTTTTGTTTATGCTGTCGTTGATTGGCATTGCCTCGATTAAAACCTCCAATACAGAAATGCAGATTGCCGATAACGAATACAAAAGAACGAGAGCGTTTTATGCGGCGGAATCGGGGCTGGAAAAAGCGGCGGCTGTAATCATCGACTGCTATGAGAGAACTGGCCAACCTCCAGATCCGCTGCCATCCGGAGTCGTGCCAGAAGACAACATAACTTATGGTTATTATGTTAACGATGAGGGTCCAGCTGTAGCTACTCAGCTTAGAGCGGGAGTCTATAGGGGTCTTTATGGTATGATCAAAACATACACTATAAATTCTGTCGGGGTCGATAACAACAGCGCCGTCGGAGTCGAACTTGAAATGGAGATGACAGATGCGTTAATTCCTATATTTCAGTTTGCTGTATTTTATGAAAACGATCTGGAAATTTTTCCTGGTCCCGATATGACTCTTAGTGGACGAGTTCACACAAATAAAGATATGTATCTTTTAGCAGGAAGTGACCTTTATATCGATTCTTATCTAACTGCCGCCGGAAATATCCACCATGGTGTAGGAGGCACAACCAATAACAATGATATCTGGATTAAAGATGGCAATGATGTATACCAAACGATGAGAAACTCTGATGGGACATTTCTTGATTCGAATGATGATGACTGGGTTGTTGAGTCATTTAACCGCTGGGGAGGACGGGTTGAGGATGGCAATCATGGTATTGCCGAGCTTCAAATGCCCATTGTCATTGACGGTGAACCGACTAATTTGATTGATCGGGACAATAATGGCTCAAACTCTGCCAGCTATGAGAACAGGGCGGGCTTGAAATTTATTGATGGACAGGCTTATTATCTTCAGCTGGATAATACATGGATAAATGTTACTGCAACTTTTATTGCAAATGGAATTGTTGCTCCAACAGTTTTTTATGATGCTCGTGAAGGACAAAATGTGCTCTCGCTGGATCTTGATATCAACCTGTTAAATACTTCAGGTTATTTCCCGAGAAACGGCATTATATATTCATCGATACCGTACAACAGTTCTAATGTAAGCGCAATCAGATTGAAAAACGGACAGCAGTTGAACGGTCCCTTAACGGTGGCGACAGATAACCCGATGTATACTCTTGGCAATTTTAACACTGTAAATAAACAGCCGGCGGCTCTTATGTCCGATGCTTTAACTATACTTTCCGATGGCTGGGATGATGTAAGTAGTACATTGGATTTGGGAAGCCGGACGGCAACTACGACTCAGGTTAACGGCAGCATCATAACAGGCAATACTCTGTCACATGCTGATGGCCATAGTTACAGCGGCGGCCTGGAGAACCTGCCAAGATTTTTGGAAAACTGGAGCGGCGTAACCTTCACCTGGAAAGGATCGGCTGTTGATCTCTGGTATTCTCGTCAATCAGATTCCCCATGGGGGGGATCGTATTATAGCCCGCCAAATCGTGATTGGGCTTTTGACCCTGATTTACGGGACCCAAATAATCTTCCTCCCGGGACACCTGTTGTCAATATTGTACAGAAAAAAAACTGGAGCCAGAAAATCAATCAGGCAGCCGATAGTTCGCTGACGTCATATTAGAACATAACTCCATAGTTGAACAGCCCACCAACCCGTAAGAAGGGCTGATAACCATAAATCTTAAACTGAATGGGCGATAGGAAAAACTACCGCCCTTGTTTTATTTTATTTTAATAACTTTTTGATAAATATTTTTTCCTAAGAAACATATCAACTCGAGTAAACCAACATGAAGATGTATAGATCGTAAAGTTAAGTAGGACAGACTTTGCTTCGCACCCTACGGGGCAGTCTGTCCGGACAGGTTGAAAATCCACAAGACCTTGACGGCCTATCCTACTGCTGGGTTTAAGTTGCTATTATGTTTCTTTTTCAAACCTCCCATTATACGGGTCAGATGCTTGTAAATGAATAGAATCTTTGAAAAAATAAATTTCCGGGTATGGGGAATTCCCAATATCATATTGTCGATGCCATATTTCTTTATTGGCTTTTACTGACCATTTAAGCCAATTTGACCATAAAAACCAGGCAAGAACCGGTTCTATCTATTTGGTACATCAGGGGTTGTCATGATTTATGATAGTCGGGCATATGTTTTGCATCTCTTTTTTGTTGAATAAAAAGACGACAACAGAAGGAGTAACATATGTTTAAAAAGATTAAAAACGAATCGGGTGTGGTCTTAATAGTATGTCTATCGATACTTTTTATGCTTTCGTTAATCGGCATCGCCTCGATAACCACCTCTAATACAGAAATGCAAATCGCTGACAACGAGTATAAGACTACGGGGGCGTTTTATGCCGCCGAATCCGGTCTGGAAATGGCGGCCGCATCTATTACTAACAGTTATGAGACTACGGGTGAAGCGCCAAGTCCGCTGCCGTCTGATACGACTTCAGAATCAAATTATACATATGGTTATTATACGACTGATGAGGGTCCGGCTGTAAACATGCAGCTTGACGCAGGAGCGTATAGGGGACTTTACGGTAATGTTAAGACTTTTACCGTAAATTCACTTGGCATTGATGACAACAGCACGGCGGGAGTTGAACTGGAAATGCAGATTCAGGATGCACTTATTCCGCTCTTTCAATTTGCAGTATTCTTTGAATATGACCTGGAAATCGGCCCCGGTCCCGAGATGACTCTTGGTGGACGGGTTCATACTAATGGCGATATGTACCTTTTGACCGGAAGCGACCTTTATATCGATTCTTATATGACTGCCGCCGGAAATATTCATCATGGCATTGGCGGTATTACTAATAACAATGATATCTGGATTAAAGACGACAACGATGTTTACGAGAGCATGAGAAATCCTGATGGAACATTTCTTGATTCGAACGACGATGATTGGGTTAACGGGTCTCTTAGCCGTTGGGGCGGACGAGTTGAGGATGGCAATCATGGCATTACCGAGCTTGATATGCCGGTTGTCACTGATGGCGACCCAACGAATTTAATCGACCGTGACCCTGACGGCAGCAACCCTGACAGCTATGAAAACAGGGCTGGCCTAAAATTTATCAATGGGCAGGCTTTTTACCTTCAGCCGGATAACTCATGGGTAAACGTCACTGCTGTTTTTATAGCGGGCGGCATAATTTCAGCAACAGTCTTTTATGATGCCCGTGAGGGCAAAGATGTTATTTCGCTGGATCTCGATGTAGGTCTTTTAAATTCCTCCGGTTATTTTCCAACAAATGGCGTAATTTATTCATCAACAGAGTATAACAGCTCTTTTGTTAATGCGATCAGGTTGAAAAACGGACAGCAGTTGGCGGGTCCTCTAACAGTGGCAACCGATAATCCCCTGTATACTCTTGGCAGTTTTAATACTGTAAACAAACAACCGGCAGCCCTGATGACCGATGGACTGACTATTCTTTCCAATAACTGGGATGATGCTCATAGTTCACTGGGCTTGGGCAGTCGACCGGCGACCGCCACCCAGGTTAATGCCAACTATATGACTGGTAATACACTATCCTATGCCGACGGTCACAGTTACAGCGGCGGTCTTGAAAACCTGCCCAGGTTTTTAGAAAGCTGGAGCGGCGTGACTTTAACCTGGAGAGGTTCGGCGGTTGATCTCTGGTATTCCAGGCAGTCGGATTCCCCATGGGATGGTTCATGTTATAGAGCTCCTATACGTGATTGGGCTTTCGATCCGGACTTACTCGATATAAGTAACCTCCCGCCCGGTACCCCATTAGTCAATATAGTGCAGAAGAAAAACTGGAGCCAAAAAATACACCAATCGGCAGATCTGGGTTTAAGTGAATGAAGAAAGCGAATTGATATTATCAATATTGTTTTATCAAGCGGTCCAAACGGGCCGCTTTTTTTTATGTTTAGTGGTTGGTGTATGTCCTCATGCACCAACAAGGATGTGGAAAGTAGGCGGTCGGTTTATCCGGCCGCAACCCTGTCGGGACAAACCCCCAACCTGCAACTATTTTTTATATATTCAACAAATCAGGAAGCCTTATCATTTATAAGAATATATTGACCCGAAGGAGTTTACTTATTACTTTACTTTCATGTCCGATAAGTCTACACCTCTGATGAAGCAATACCTCAAGATTAAAGAGCAATACCCGGACAGGCTGCTCTTTTTTCGAATGGGTGATTTCTATGAGATGTTTGGCGATGACGCCAAAATCGCTTCTGAAGTTCTGGGCATTACCCTGACCTCCCGAAACCATGGCAAGTCAGGCAAAATACCATTAGCCGGAGTGCCTTACCATCAGGGGGAGAAGTATCTGGCAGGCTTGTTGAAAGCCGGTTATGGAGTAGCTGTCTGCGAACAGGTAGAGGATCCTAAATTAGCCAAGGGGATTGTCAAACGCGACGTCATCGAGGTGCTGACCCCGGGCAGTATTACTGTCGAGGGTGTGCTTGATGAGGGCATCAGCAGCTTCATTGCCTCGATCATTATCGAGGATGATACGGCCGGGATCGCCCTGCTTGACTATACAACCGGTGAGTTTATTCTCGACCAGGCGCCGGCATCCAGCCTTGAATTGACTTTCAGCCGTTACCGGGCATCAGAACTTCTATTGCCCGATGGTCATGACGGTCAGATATTGGACTTGCTTAATAACTGGAAAATACCAGTTTACAAAACCGACGCGTTTCGCTATGAAAAAGAGTTTGCCGAAGACTACCTGAATCAGCATTTTGGCACAGTTTCGCTTGATGGTTTTGGCGTTTCAGATATGACTGTGGCAATTGGCGCGGCGGGGGCATTGCTGGATTATGTGAAAAAGCTTAAAAAGGGACAGGCTGATCATTTAAAATCGCTAAAAAGGGCGTCAACCGGCCAGGAGATGTTTCTCGATGAGGCCACTATTGCAAACCTTGAACTGCTTAGAAATTCATCCGGCGATCGCGAGTATTCGCTTTTATGGATTCTCGATAAATGCCATACTCCAATGGGCAAAAGGACCATGCATCGGCGGATAGTCTCGCCGTTAATTGATAAAGACCTGATAGAAAAACGGCTGTCCAAAGTAACAGCCATCTACGGTGACAGAAACTTAAGCGATGATCTTTCGCATATCTTAAAAGAAATCAAAGATCTCGAGCGAATGCTGTCGCGGTTTGTTGCCGGACGGGCGACGCCTCGTGACCTGATGGCTTTGAAAAACTCGTTTTCAGCAAGCGTAAAACTCAAAAAGCGTCTGGCAGAAAACCCTGATGTGTTTGTTGAATATATCGAGAAGCTTGATGATTTTTCGGATATCCTGCCTATTCTCGATAGGGCGCTTGTAGAAAACCCGCCTGTTTCATATCTTGAAGGGGGGATATTCAAAAGGGATTATTCGCAGGAACTGGATAACTTAAAAGGCGGTATATCAGGCGCCCGAGATTATATCAAAAAGCTTCAGGTGAAAGAGCGAAAGCGCACCGGCATTCCCACGCTGAAAGTGGGTTTCAATAAAGTGTTCGGCTATTATATCGAGGTTACTAAGCCGCATATGGACAAAGTTCCCGATGAGTATATCCGCAAACAGACGCTGGTCAATGCGGAAAGATTTATAACCGAGGAGATGAAAGAAAAAGAGGAGTTGATCTTAAAGGCTGAGGAAAAGACAAACCTTCTCGAAGCTGAACTTTTCATCGAATTGAAAGGCATGATTACCGGCATGTCTGCAAGAATCCTGGCCACTTCAAGGGCAATTGCCGACATCGATTTCTTCCAGTCGCTGGCGATGACAGCCCGGTTGAATGGCTATACTTTACCGAAAATAATAGGCGAAACCGACAACAACGCTAATGGTATGGTCATAGATATCAAAGCCGGTCGTCATCCGATGGTTGAAAAATCACTGCCGCCGGGTGAGTTTGTCTCGAATGATACTTTAATCAACGCTATTGATAAATGTATGCAGATAATCACCGGCCCCAACATGGCCGGTAAATCGACTTACCTTCGCCAGGTCGGCCTGATAGTCATCATGGCGCAGATGGGTGGCTTTGTGCCTGCCGATTCAGCCTCTATTTCGATTGTCGACAGGGTGTTTACCAGGGTAGGGGCGGCCGACAGGCTGGCTCATGGTCAGTCAACGTTTATGGTGGAGATGAATGAGACTTCTAATATCATCAATAACGCCACACCGAAAAGCCTGATCCTGCTTGATGAACTTGGCCGTGGCACCTCGACTTATGACGGCCTTTCGTTAGCCTGGGCGGTTACCGAGTATATATGCGAAAATCCACAAATCTCCTCACGCACGTTATTTGCCACTCATTATCATGAGCTGACCGAGATGGCGGATTTGTATACAGGCATAATCAACCTTCAAGTAACGGTTAAAGAAACAAGGGGTAAGATTATATTTCTCAGGAAGATAATACCTGGCGGCTGTGACGATTCGTACGGCATCGAGGTTGCCCGTCTGGCTGGCCTGCCCGGTCATGTTATCACGCGCGCCAACAAGATATTAAAACAACTCGAGGACAAAGCTCCGCCCGATGCGTTAAGGCAAAAGATGAAAAAATCAAAACCTGCCGAGCAGTCTTTTCAGATTTCGCTGTTTTCGCCTCAGGAATCGAAAATCGCCGATAAGCTGAGGGTGCTTGATATCGATAACTTGACACCATTAGAGGCGTTGAAGATTTTGCAGGAGCTAAAAGGGGAATTGTAGGCTGGGGGTTTATCCCCCAGCAATAGCTATTTGTGGTTGGTGTATGTCCTCATGCACCAACAGGGATAATAATCCTTGACTCAAGACAAATCTATATTATATTTCATGTAAGGCATAGAAATATTAAAGCATAGTAGAGTTTCTTGAAAACTATATAACGAAGGGAGCATATTATGCAAAGGCATTTAATTTTGTCAAATTGCGGTTTTTAAGATAGGAGATTTATTATGAAACGTTCAAGTTTAAGTTTGATAACGATATTGCTGTTTTTAGCAACGATAAACACTTATGCCTTTGAACCTCTTTTCAATACCAGGATTGATTACGCGGCCGGGGAAAATCCTAATTCAGTATTCGCGGTTGACCTTGATGGCGATGGTGACAATGATCTGGCCGTAGCTAATAATGGTTATTATCCTGATATTTTATGTACCGTTTCGATTCTTCTGAACAACGGTGACGGGATGTTCCAACAGGCGGTTAATTACGGGGCTGGGGATGGTCCTTTGTCAGTTTTAGCTGTTGATCTCGATGGCGATGGCGACAATGACCTGACCGTGGCTAACTTAGCCTACGACAATGTCTCAGTCCTATTGAATAACGGTGACGGGACATTTCAGCAGGCGGTCAATTACGGGACCGGGGATTATCCTATTTCAGTTTTCGCGGTTGACCTCGATGGCGATGGCAACAATGACCTGGCCACGGCTAATTTAGGCTCCGACAATGTCTCAGTCCTATTGAATAACGGTGACGGGACATTCCAGGAGGCGGTCAATTACGGGGCCGGAGGTGATCCTTTATCAGTATTTGCAATTGACCTCGATGGCGACAGCGACAATGACCTGGCAGTGGCTAATATTTTCTCTAATGATATTTCAATATTGATAAATCTTTCAATCACGACAGGCATAGATAATTCTCCCGAAACGTATTTACCCGGAAGCTTCAGTATTTCCCAAAACTACCCCAATCCGTTCAACGCCACAACTACAATCAGCTACGACCTGCCGAAACCGTCAACGGTCACCCTCGACATCTACGACCTGCTCGGCCGCAAGGTTGGGACGCTGGTCAATGCAAAACAGGAAGCAGGCTTCCACCAAGCTGTCTGGAATGCTGAAGATGGGTCATCGGGCATGTATTTCTACAAGCTTCAGGCCGGTGATTATATAGAAACGAAGAAGATGGTGTTGATAAAGTAGGACAGACTTTGCTCCGCACCCTTCGGGACAGTCTGTCCGGACAGGTTGAAAACCTGTCCTACTTATTATCGATGGTGCATGGGGACATACACCATCCACTAAAAGTCTGTCCTACTTAACCTTGCGATCTATTTGTCTTCAGGTTGGTTTATCCAGGTCGATTTGTTTCTAATGAAGAGTCCATAGGGGACGACGCAATCTCAAAAAAGCCTCGGTGATTGGAATGAAAGAAAGTAAGTAACCCGATGAAAAAAAAACAATCAATATTAATATTATTTGCCCTAATTATCACGGCCTTCTCATGCGTCAAGGATTCCGCTCTTGAGGATGAAAACTCAATCTACACCGCCGGCATGATAGCCTTTACCGCCTATGATGATTCAACGATGTCCGATCTCGAAATCTACCTGGTCGACAGCGATGATTTCAGCCCGGAATCTATAAATATCAGCAATTCCGTTACGGTAGATTGCTATCCTAACTGGCTTTATGATAAAAGCGGTATTATTTATATATCTACCAGCGGCTCTCAATCGTCATTATATAAGGTAGACCCTTTCAGCCTTGAAAACTACCTGTTCTTTTCAAGTAATGATCTCATTCTCAAAATATCGACTTCTCCATCAGAATCAAAACTTGCCTATTTCAAAACTGTCGCCAGTCAGCAGCGCATTGCATTGAATCTTTTGAATATAGAAACACTCGACACACTTGAGCTGATATCATTTCAAAATGCGAGCAATCTTCATGTTACATGGTCGGTTGATGGCAGTAAGATTGCAGTCAGATCCGGGGTAATTCTGGTATTTGATTCTCAGCAGGGGAGCCTGCTGTATAATATTAATTCCTCGGGCAATTACTTCGCCTGGGATGAAACCGGCGAGGGCTTATATATCATACGTTCAGGCAATCTTCTCCATGTAGACACGTTGCAGGAATGGACTATTCTGGCCGAAAAAAACCTGGCTTATCCTGCTTTTTCTCCCGACAGACGGTCATTAGCCTGCGTTTCTCAGGCCATGGGGAATGCGCTTATCGTTATCGATCTTTCATTTGGCGATTATATCACAGTCAAACAAATTCAGTTGCCGCAGTTCGAATGTGGTGATTACCGTATAATAGATTGGTCTCCTGACAGCAGGGAGATATCGTTTGTCGATTTTGAAGACGGTCATTGGAACATCTTCACCGCCAGCCGCGATAATTTTTACCCTGTCGAGAAAGTCACAGAAGATTATCTTTATATTAAATCACTCGACCAGTAGTCTAATTGCCTGACATTTAGGTTTTAAGATGTTTTGGTATAGTCGCCAGACTCGGCTTTGGAACCAGATGAAAAAACTCCATGCTATACAGAATATTAATCGCAATTATTGTGCAAGAAACATGTTGATTATCAACAACATACGTCTTTCGTCCTTGACTTTCTTCTATTATCTTATTATACTTTTCGACCAGTTTAGGGAATTTATGACGGTTAATGATTCGGAACAATTTAGCTCACCTGATATTGAAGCGTTTCAATCTATGAAGCTTCTCGATTCGAATGATTATCAGGGAGCGATTCAAAAATGTCATGAGGCAATAAGCCGGTTTGGCCCAAACCGCAACTGCTATCTTGTCAAGGCGCGGGCTCATATCCTTCAGGAGGAATACGGATTTGCCGAAAAGGCTTTGCAATCGGTCTTGCAGATTGATCCAGAACACCCGGGGGCCTGGGCAATGCTGGGCGAGATTTACTACAGGCTTGGCCGTGAACCTAAAGTCGAATACTGCCGCAGTCGTCTCGAATATATTTTTCCAGCCTTAGCCGAATCTTTTGATCAGAATGAGACTGAACCCCAACAAGAAAACAAAATCGAACATGAAAAACAGCCTGAAACCGATGCTGCTGAAACTCCCCGGGCAACGCCTGAAATGAAGACTGAATCAATAGTACCGCTTGAAGACCTGGACAATAAAATCGAAAAACAGGACAAGGCAGAAGAAAGTTATTATGAATCTGAACCGAAGACAGAGGAAAACCAGGATGAATTAACCGCCCGGGCTGACTCCGAGCAGGGGCAAACAGACGGACTGAAACCCGAATTATTTGAAACGGCAACTTTTGCAGATATCTGTTTTAATCAGGGTAAGTATGAAAAGGCCTTCAAGGTATACAAGAAACTGTTGATTGACGACCCTGATAATTCTAAATATAAAGAAAAACTGAAAATTATTGAATCGAAGATAGGAATGCAATGACAGCAAGCAGAATAAAACAGGCGAATGCGCTGGCAAAAAAGAATAAACTCGACATTATGATAGTCAGCAAGCTTTCTAATGTCAGGTACTTGTCCGGCTATTCAGGTTCTAATGGGCTTCTGGTTTTAGCGCCTCCCAAATCATATTTCTTTACTGACTTTCGGTATACCGTTCAAGCCCGTAAAGAGGTAAAAGCCTCCCGGGTAATCATTGCCGAAACTGAACTCATCAGCGAATTGGTTAAACTGCCATATTTCCGGAAAAAGGTTAAAGTCGGTTTCGAGGCGGGTTCTATGACCGTTAAAACTCTTGATAGAATCAAGGAACTGATTCCCCGTGCCGTTTTCATTCAGGTTGAAAACCTTGTTGAGTCTATATCGGTTGTAAAAGATACTTCCGAGATAAACAAGATAAAAAAAGCTGTAAAAATAACTGATATGGCTTTTAGCCGGATATTGAAGATGGTAAAACCGGGGATCAAGGAACGTGATCTGGCGTTTGAGTTGTCTTACATGATGATAAAAATGGGAGCTGATGGTCCCGCATTCGACTTTATTGTCGCCTCGGGTCAGCGTTCAAGCATGCCGCATGGTAAAGCTTCCGATAGAAAACTAAAAAAGGGCGATTTTATTACATTTGATTTTGGATGTTTTTATGCCGGCTATGCCTCGGATATGACGCGCACGATTGTCCTTGGAAAGGCTTCTGAAAAACAAAAAAAGGTTTATAGCATTGTTTTAAGAGCTCAGGTTGCGGCCATTGACGCGGCCAGGTCCGGGATGTCGGCTAAAGAACTTGATTCGGTTGCCCGCGATATCATAAATAAGGAGGGGTTTGGCGATTATTTCGGTCATGGTCTCGGGCATGGCCTCGGTCTGGAGGTCCATAGTACTCCTGTTGTCAGCCAGCGCAGTCAGGATATACTTGCCGCCGGTAATGTGCTCACAATCGAGCCCGGTATTTATATCCCGAACTGGGGTGGTGTGCGGATCGAGGATGACATCTTAATAACACAAAACAGTTGTAAAAACCTTACTAAATCGCCAAAGGAATTAATTGAACTTTAATCCGGAGAGAAAATTATGAAGACTTCAAAAATAAAGGCATTAATTAAGCTTGTTGAGGAGTCTAATATAGACGAACTGGAAATTTCCAACTGGGGGAGAAAGGTTCGAATCCGTAAAAATTTCACCGGCAACGAGGATAATAATGGCCACAGACCTCAAGTTGAGACGTCTGCTCCCGATAGAATAATTGAGGTGGTTTCGTCTAACCGTCCGGCGGAACCCGCCGCTAAAACCGAACCTCCAGAGAGGGATAACCTTCTGGAAATTAAAACGCCAATGGTCGGTACTTTTTATCGTGCGCCTGCGCCTGACGCTAAACCGTATATTAAGGAAGGCGACAGGATTACTCGGGGACAGACCATATGCATTATAGAGGCCATGAAAATAATGAACGAAATCGAATCGGAATACGACGGCATACTGGTCGAAGTACTGGTTCAGGACGCCCAGCCTGTGCAGTTCGGTCAGACCTTGTTTTATATAGAACCGGCCTAATCAGTTTACCCTTAAAAAATAACCTATATTATCCGGATATCATCGAGGAGAGATACGATGACGTTTAAAGAAATGATCCAGCAGATGTTGGCTCGTAAGGCCTCGGATTTACACCTCCGGGTTGGCTTAAGACCAACGTTACGAATAGATGGCAGACTTTATTCTGCTGATGATAATGCTTTAATGCCCCAGGACATGGATAAGATTCTTTCGCAAGTATTGACAGAATCACAACAGCAGAGGTTCTATCAGCGCCGGGAAATGGATCTGGCTTTATCAATTTCAAAAATGGGCAGATTCCGAATTAATCTATATAAACAACGGGGTACCGTCGGCATAGCTATCAGACATGTTAACACGATTATCCCATCATTTGAGGAATTGAACCTGCCGGATACGATTAAAAATATTGCCGACGGCAGGAAGGGCCTGATAATAGTCACCGGAACCACCGGCTCCGGTAAATCAACATCATTAGCCGCAATGATCGAACATATAAATTCTACACGGTCTGTAAATGTTCTGACCATTGAGGACCCGATAGAGTACATTTATCGGGATAAGAAATCGATTGTTTCACAGCGCGAGGTTGGCGGCGATACCGAGAGTTTCGCCACCGCTCTTCGACACGCTTTCAGGCAAGACCCGGATATCATTTTAATCGGTGAAGTGCGGGATGCGGACACGATGGGTATAGCTTTGACCGCCGCCGATACCGGGCATTTAGTGATGACCACTCTTCACACCATGAATGCCGTTGAAACGATCTCGCGTGTTATCTCATTTTTCCCGCCGCACCAGCATCAGCAAATCCGGCTGCTTCTGGCAGGCACGCTGAAATCGATAATATGCCAGAGGCTTCTGCCGCGTCACGATGGCCCGGGACGGATTCCAGCAATCGAAATCTTGGTTACAACAGCCTCAATAAGAGAATATATTATCGACCAGTTGAAAACTCCTTTGATACCTGAACTAATAGAGCAGGGCGCTGTCCAGTATGGAATGCAGAGCTTTGATCAGACTATAATGAGAATGTTCCGAGACGGGACGATTTCCTATGAAGAAGCGCTGGCTCAATCATCAAATCCCGAGGATTTCGACCTCAGATGCAAAGGTATAACTTCAGCTTCAGACCGCGGTTGGGGTGAGTTTTCAGGTAAGGAAGAAAAGAAGGACCCGTTGGGTTTTTAGTAGTAAAAGAAACACTAAGAACCGGTCACGCTTAGAGACAGCAACCTGTACCAGCAATAAATTGTGGTGTCGACCCTCTGCGGTCGGCACAATAGCACAGCTTGCTGACCCCCAAGAGCATGAAAAATGCCCCATCTGTTTTCCAGACTTATTTTTACAAATCATTGACATAACAGATTTGATTTGCTTATATTTCAAATTCGTAGAATTTTAGGTCTATTGTTGTTCGCATGGCTTTGATGCAGGAGGACGGTTTGATTAATAAGATACTGATAGCAAATCGGGGCGAGATTGCTCTGAGGATCATTCGTGCCTGCAAAGAACTCGGAATAACAAGCGTTGCCGTCTATTCAGAGGCGGATGTCGATTCGCTGCACGTTCGTTTTGCCGATGAGGACGTTTGTATCGGACCGGCATCGCCCTCAGAAAGTTATCTGGATGCCCGGAGGATTATTGCCGCGGCTGAGATTACCAACGCCGACGCAATTCATCCCGGCTATGGTTTTTTAGCCGAAAACGCCGACTTTGCCGAGGTCTGCCAGTCATGCAATATTGCTTTTATCGGCCCGCCGCCCAAAGTGATTCAGATTCTTGGCGATAAATCGTTAGCTAAAAAAACCATGAAAGATGCGGGAGTTCCGATAATCCCTGGCTCTGATGGTGTCGTTAACGATTATCATGAGGCGCTGGAAGTCATTAAAAGAATAGGCTATCCGGTAATCATAAAGGCTGCCGCAGGCGGTGGAGGACGGGGCATGCGATTGGTAACCAAGCCCGATGATCTCGGGCAGGCTTTTGACACCGCCCGAGCCGAGGCTAATGCCGCCTTCGGTAACCCGGAGGTTTATATAGAAAAATTCATAGCTAATCCCCGTCATGTGGAGATTCAGATCCTGGCGGACCATCACGGCAATGTAATACACCTCGGGGAGCGAGACTGTACAGTACAGCGCCGCCATCAAAAACTTATCGAGGAAACTCCATCGATAGCTGTTGATGAAAATATGCGGCGGAAAATGGGTAAGGCTGCTATCAGGGGCGCAAAAGCGGCTGGCTACTCAAGCGCCGGCACTGTTGAGTTTCTTGTTGATAAAGATGGTAATTATTATTTCATGGAAGTCAATACCCGGATACAGGTCGAGCATACAATCACCGAGGAAGTTACTAACATAGACTTGATAAAGGAACAGATTGAAATTGCCGTTGGTAAAACGCTGCCTTATTCGCAATCAGATATAAAATTCTCCGGCCATGCAATTGAATGCCGGATCAATGCCGAGGATACTGATCGTAACTTTATGCCGGTGCCGGGTAAGATCAGCACTTTTCACACGCCTGGCGGGCTGGGTGTAAGAGTAGATACTCATGCCTATGCCGGTTACGAAATGCCGCCGCATTATGATTCGCTTATTGCCAAGTTGATTGTTCATGGTAAGGACAGGGCAGAGGCATTGCTGCGAATGAGACGCGCCCTCGATGAGTTTATTGTTGAGGGAGTGCCTACGCCAATCGATTTTTACAAAGATATTTTTGAAGACCCGGTGTTTATATTCGGCAACTTTGATACATCTTATATTGATAAATTTAAAGCTGGTCCGGCGAAAGAAAAATCAGCCAAAAGCGAGGAGGTCACTTGATACCTGAAGATCTTAAATATTCAAAAGAACATGAGTGGGTAAAGGTCGACGGAGATAAGGTAGTTGTTGGAATTACCGATTATGCTCAGAGTGAACTGGGCGATATAGTGTTTATTGAGCTGCCGAGTGTTGGTTCAAAAATCGAATTCATGAAGCCTTTCGGAACTATTGAAGCGGTAAAGGCTGTTTCGGATTTGTTCTCACCCGTAACAGGCGAGGTATGCGAGATCAATTCCTCGCTTGAGGAAGATGCAGGTATTGTAAATTCCGATCCTTATGGCGATGGCTGGATTATCAAAGTTAAACTGGAGGATGAAACCGAACTGGACAAACTTATGGATGCCGCCGGCTATAAAGAGCTTATCGGTCAATCTTAATGAGCTATATACCTAATACCGAGACCGAACTTGATCAAATGCTCGAAAGTATCGGCGTTTCTGATTTCGAAGATTTAATAAAAGACATTCCGGCGTCTGTAAGATACTTTCATAATCTAAATATCCCGAAGCCGCTCTCTGAGTTTGAGCTTGTAAGGCATCTAACCGATCTGGCTGATAAAAACAAAAGCTATAAATCGATTTTTATCGGAGCAGGCGCTTACGATCACTTTGTGCCGGCGGTTATAAACCATCTGATATCCCGTCCGGAGTTTATGACAGCCTATACGCCTTATCAGGCGGAGGCTGCCCAGGGGACTCTTCAGACAATTTATGAATTTCAATCCCTGATCAGCAGTTTGACCGGCCTGCCTGTTACTAATGCATCGATGTACGACGGGGCCAGCGCTCTGGCCGAAGCGGCTTTACTGGCCGCCAGGCATACTATGCGAAAAGAAATTCTCATCGCCGGTACTGTAAACCCAAATTATATCGAAACTGTAAGAACATATTTAAAGGGCGCCGATATTAAACTTACGGTTATTCCCTTCGTAGATGGGCTCGTTGATTATAATTTCCTGCGCGATAAGCTCGGCAATAACTCCGCCGCTTTTATCATTCAAAGTCCAAACTTCCTGGGGCTTATCGAAAATATCGAAGAGATTGTTGGTGACATTAAAAACTGCGGCGCTCTACTGGTTGTTTCTTATGATCCGATTTCACTGGGGATATTAAAATCGCCCGCGGAACTGGGCGCCGATATTGCCTGTGCTGATGGTCAACCGCTGGGACTGCCCTTGATGTATGGCGGACCGTATGTGGGGCTGTTTTCTGTCAGGCAGGACCTGGTGCGCAAAATCCCGGGCCGTCTGACCGCTAAAACTTCAGACATCAATGGTAAAACCGGCTATACGCTGACTCTTCAGACAAGAGAACAGCACATCCGGCGCGAAAAAGCCACCTCAAATATCTGCACCAACCAGCAGTTGTGCGCCCTGGCAGCGACGGTATACCTGGCAATTATGGGGAAGGCCGGAATTAAGCGGGTGGCGGAACTGTGTCTGGCGAAAGCTCATCAGACAGCCAACCGGATTGAAGAATTGCCTGGTTTCAAACTCAGGTTTTCCTCGCCTTTCTTTAAGGAGTTTGTTATTCAAACACCGGTCTCGCCCAAAAAAATAATTAATAATCTAAGTAAATATAATATTCTTGCCGGCGTTGATTTAAACAGCTTTAAAATTGGCTTGAAAGGCTGTTTGATGATTGCTGTAACCGAAAAGATCTCGTCTGAGCAGATTGACGATCTTGTATTCCATTTATCGAGAGTTAAATAAATGCCGTTTTGTCCCAAATGTCATGCAGAATACTTTGAGGGTAAATCCAGATGTCCTGATTGTGATACCGAGCTGGTCGAAGTCCTTCCACTGCAGGAAGAACAGAATGATGTTGACTCTGTAACTGTCCTGTTATATCAAACCAATGATTTCGCCATTGTAAGGTTACTCGAGGAGTCCCTTAGATCGGAGGGTATACATTGCGTGGTTAAATCAAGCATGGGGACTTATTCCGGTTTGCTCACGGTTGATCAGGTGATGAAGGGGCTAAATATTTATGTCAATGAAACTGCCCTTGAACGGGCTGTTAAAATCGCTGAAATTGTAATCCCGGATTTTGAGAGGCCAAATGAGGAAGATTGAACCGTTAATATGCTTGGCGTTGCTGGTTATATCGTTTATAGCCTGCGGTTCGCCTGAAAAACCACCTGGCAAAATCGAATTTATATATGATCTGGAAGCCGCCAGAAGAATCGCCGCCGATAAGGATTGGCCAATGGTCATTGAATTTTTTAAAGAGGACTGTCCCTGGTGTAAAATGCTTGATGATTCCACGTTCAGCAATAAATTGGTTATTGAGATGTCACAGGACATAGTATTTGTAAAAGTTGACGCTCTGAAGGATTCATTATTAGCCAGAAGCCTGGGCGTTTCCTATTATCCTACTATAATAGTCGCTGGACACGATGGCAGTGAGGTCGATAGACTTGTCGGCTATTATCCGCCATCAGATTTTTTTAATGAAATTCAATTATACCTTCAGGGGAACGAAACGTTGGACGACTACCTTACTCGTTTGCAGGATGAGCCCGATAAGGTTGAATATCTGCTGCTGGCAGCAAAAAAATATCGCAATCGTTCAGAG
The DNA here is from genome assembly GCA_965603725.1 of uncultured bacterium. Taxonomy (GTDB): domain Bacteria; phylum Zixibacteria; class MSB-5A5; order UBA10806; family 4484-95; genus JAGGSN01. Next base: position 37,268 of record CBFDEC010000026.1, read on the forward strand.
TGGGAAACCGCCTTGGAATATTATTCAAATGTTGTTCGTCTTGGTTCTGATTACAGCTATGAAATTGAGGAAGCCACTTTCGAAATTGCCGGCATTTATGAAAAAATGAAGAAATATTCTAAGGCAATTGCGGCCTATAATGACTTTGTTAAACGTTTCCCCGATTCAGATAAAGTCGAAGACGCTTTACGCAGAGTTCCTTACAATTATGCAAAAAACAATGATTATAGAAATGCTTTAAGATATTATCGGAAGTATCTCGATGATTATCCGGATGGAAAATATTCGGATTGGGCCGCCAAAAGGATAGCCGAACTTAATCCAGACCGCAAGAAAGGGAGATAAGGTTTTGTATGACAGGCTTCTAAGCGAACTCTCAACCCCGGGTCGTACAGGCTTTTCTTTGCCGGATTTGCCCGATGATTACAAAGGACCTGAATCAATTTTGCCGCTCTCGGTTTTACGTAAAGATGAACCTAATTTACCGGAGCTGTCCGAACCTGAAATCGTACGTCATTTTATTGCGCTTTCAGTGAAAAACCATCATATCGATAAAGGCATCTATCCGCTTGGTTCTTGTACCATGAAATACAATCCAAAGGTAAACGAGGTAACCGCTAATTTGCCCGGGTTTGCTATGGCTCATCCGCACAGCTCCATAGATGATGTTCGGGGAACGCTGGAACTGTTGTATGAACTGAAAAACCTTCTGGCGGCTATTTCAGGAATGGACAGTATTACTCTTCAGCCTGCAGCCGGCGCTCATGGCGAGTTTGCGGCGCTTTTGATAATGAAAGCTTACTACAAAAAAAAGAAAGATTCCCGGACAAATATTTTAATTCCCGATTCTGCTCATGGCACCAATCCGGCGTCGGTGACGCTGGCTGGATATAACACAATCAAAGTCCCATCGAATGATAAAGGTCTGGTGGATGTCGAGAAGCTGGCCGCTGTCTGCGACCATGAAACAGCCGGTTTTATGCTGACAAATCCCAACACACTCGGCTTGTTTGAAACCGATATCGAAAAGATCGCCGTTATTATACATGACTGCGGCGGTTTGCTGTATATGGATGGCGCTAACCTGAATGCACTTTTAGGCCTTGTTCGCCCGGGCGATATGGATTTTGATATTGTCCATTTCAATTTGCATAAAACATTCTCGACCCCGCATGGAGGCGGAGGACCCGGAGGCGGCGCTCTCGGCGTCAAATCATTTTTGGAGCCGTTCCTGCCGACTCCTGTAATCAGCAGAAAATCCAAAAAGAATGGCAAGTTCACCTATTACCTCGACTTCCAGCGTCCCGATTCAATCGGCAAGGTACACGGGTTCTATGGCAATACTGCGATGGCAATCAGGGCATATACCTATATTAGAAAACTTGGTCCTGATGGTTTAAAAAGAGTTGCTAAAACTGCCATAGTAAACGCCAATTATTTAAAAGAACGGCTTAAAGATGATTTCATCCTGCCTTATGATTCAGCCGCCATGCATGAGTTTGTATTATCAGGCGATAAGCAGTCAAAAAAAGGAGTTAAAACCTCTGAAATAGCTAAAAGGATTCTCGATTTCGGGATACACGCTCCGACCGTTTATTTTCCGCTGATTGTTCATGAGGCGATGATGATTGAACCGACCGAAACAGAAAGCAGGCAGTCTCTGGATTATTTTATCGATGTGATGAAACAGATAGCCTCAGAGGTTGATAAAAATCCGGAGGTCGTTAAATCGGCGCCGACTAAGACGCCTGTCGGACGGCTGGACGAAGCCTCGGCAGCAAAAAACCTTGATGTCTGCTGGTAAGCTTTGATGATAATCAGCAGACCGCGGCGGTTAAAGTCGCGATTTTTTTAATCATGTGTTATGAATTGCCTTTACTCTCTAAAAAATGTCTGCCTGAAATATCCGCTGGTTACAGGTCCTTATGATGATAACGGCAAGTCTGTTTTGGCGCTTAACGATCTCACACTGGATATTTATGAAAACGAATACCTGGTCGTTCTGGGGGCGAACGGTTGCGGCAAATCGAGCCTCGGCAGGCTTCTGGCAGGTATTGCCCAGAATGTTTCCGGTGAAATCATCTATAAGGGGCAGAAGGTTGAATCATACAACCGGGAGATATTTGCAGATACAACTCTTGTCATCCAGGAGCCTCAAAACCAGCTTTTAATGCCGACTGTAACAAAGGAACTGGCTTTTCCACTTGAAAACAGGGGTTACGATTATGATATCATACAATCAAAAGTTAAACAGACAGCCGCATATTTCGGATTAAGTAAGCTAATGTCTGCCTGTCCCGAGGAGTTGTCGGGCGGACAGACAACTTCCCTGGCTATCGCCTGCGCTATGATTACCGACCCGGATGTCATCATCCTCGACGAGCCGGATTCACATCTGGATAGCGGAACTAAAAAGATAGTTGACGAATTCATTAGGCAGTATCATGGCCATAGAACAATAATCCTTATCACTCAGTATCCTGAAACCGCCCGCCGCGCTGAGCGTGTAGTGATACTTAAAGAGGGACGATTAACTGCCGAGGGTAAACCCGGTGAAATTTTATCGAATGATCAAGTCTTGAAAGACAATAACCTGAAATTCAACATAATTAAATATGACTATAAAAACATCAGCCGGGCATATTCTGACAGCGCCGAAGCGCAAGTCGAATCTGATACAATCCTGCTGTCGGTGGAAAATGTGTCGTTTGCTTATAAAAATGATGAATATGTTTTGAAAAATATCAACTTCGATCTGTTTAACCGTGAGAAAGTCGCAATTATCGGCCCAGCCGGTTCGGGAAAGACCACTCTGGGTTTAATAATGGCCGGTCTTCTGAGGCTAAAAAACGGCGCCGTTTTGTTTGACGGCAAAACGTTGAGCGAATATCCTCGAAAGTCTTTATGTCGCCTGGTAACCATGGCTATGCAGTTTCCGGAACGCGCGCTTTTTGAGGAGACTGTCGCTAAAGACGTCGCGTCTGGTCCTAAAAATATCGACTTAAAAAAAGCAGATAGCGTTACAGCAGAGTATTTATCCGATTTTGAATTAACGCCTCTGAAAAACCGGCATCCGTTTTCTCTTTCCGGAGGCGAAAAACGCAAAGCGGCATTGGCCGGAGTGTTCGCTTTGGAATCGCAAATTATCATTCTGGATGAACCATCAGCCGCCTTAGACCCAAACTCGACCGAGAAACTAATAGAACTGCTGAATTCGCTAACCGACAAAACCGTTGTAATCATAAGCCATGACCTCAGCTTTATTGCCAGAACCTGCCGCCGGGTAATCGGCCTGTGTAACGGCTCAATAATATGCGATCTGCCGGCATCTGATTTCTTTTCAGATGATGAGTTATTAAGTAAACTGGGGATGGCCTCCGATTCCGGTTTCTGATGTAACTTAAATTTTTGCGCTGGAAGAACATCCCATAGGGTCTGTATAGCCTTTCCTGATAGTATTAGAACCTTCCGCACGACTTTTCTTGACTTAATATTTCTAAAGTTGCATTATTATCGGGTTGTGTTTTTGTTTGAGGCTGTTTGAAAAATAATTGCTAAAATTCAGGAGGTTGATAAATGTCCGAACAAGCTGTAATACTTTCTGCCTGCAGGACTGCCATGGGCACGTTTCTGGGAGGGCTCTCATCAGTGACTGCGCCTCAGCTTGGCGCTATTGTGATAAAAGGCGCTGTTGAACGCGCCGGCATCGATGCCAGCAAGATCGATGAGGTGATAATGGGACAGGTCGTTCAGGGTGGAAGCGGTCAATCGCCCGCCAGACAGGCTATGATTCACGGCGGAATACCCGCGTATGTGCCGGCTATGACAATAAATAAGGTTTGCGGTTCCGGTTTGAAATCGGTGATGCTGGCGGCTCAGGCAATCAAAGCCGGGGATGGCCATTGCTTTGTGGTGGGCGGCATGGAGTCCATGTCGAATTGCCCGTATATTGTTCAGGGCGCCCGTACCGGCTTTAAATTCGGCGATAAAAAGATTGTCGACCTGATGGTTCTTGACGGTCTCTGGGACAGCTTCAGTAATCATCATATGGGCAACGCCGCCGAGTTTACTGTCGAAAGGTCAAAACTCACCCGCCAGGAGCTGGATGAGTATGCCGCCAAATCGCAGAATAAAGCCGCGGATGCAGTCAAGAACGGCAAGTTCAAAGATGAGATTGTGCCGGTTGAGATACCGCAAAGAAAGGGCGATCCTGTTATTTTCGACACCGATGAGGGGCCTCGTCCCGGGACTACTGTTGAGAAGCTAAGCAAACTAAGACCGGCATTCGTAAAAGATGGCGTTGTAACAGCCGGTAATTCACCCGGTCTTAATGACGGCGCCTCGGCATTAGTCGTCACCTCCGAGACCTTTGCCAAAGAGAACGGTCACAAACCGATTGCCCGGATTATCGATTACACATCCGCTCACGTAGAACCTAAGATGTTGTTCTATGCTCCCATAGATGCAGTAAACAAGCTCACGAAAAAAATGAATGTCGATATAGACTACTGGGATCTTATCGAGGCCAACGAGGCGTTTGCGGCTCAGTGTCTGGCTGATGGCAAAGAACTTGGCTGGGATTGGGACAAGGTCAATGTCAACGGCGGCGCTATCGCTTTAGGGCATCCGATTGGAACCTCGGGAGCCCGGGTTTTGACGACGCTTATCTATGCGCTTAAGAACCACGACCTGAAAAAAGGCATGGCTGTGTTATGTCTTGGTGGCGGCGGCGCAGTCGCCATGGCGATTGAAATGATATAATTTAGTTATGTATCAGGATGGAAGTCCGCCTGGGCGGACGACATCCTGATACAGATTTTGCCCTCAAAGCCCATGTTTTCGGCGCAGCGAAGATACATTCGCAAAAGCATCTGAGCC
>CBFDEC010000027.1:0-40855 GCA_965603725.1 uncultured bacterium
ATGGATCCTCTGCAAGGATGGCCTCGACCTGGGCTGTAAGCTGTTCATCGCGGAAGTGACGCATATAAATCGCATCCTGCTGGCATTCGGATGCACAGGCGCCGCATCCAGCACAGGCGGCCTGGATAATAGTCGGCAGCTTTTTAGTTTTCTTGTCTGGAGCAAGAATCGCATTGTATGGGCATACTCTTGAACATACTCCGCAATAGTTGCATTTATCAGGATCGACCATCGAAGTGATCGCCTCGACCTTGGTCTCACCGGCGTTAAGCAGAATACTGGCCCGAGCCGCCGCCGCCCCTGACTGAGTCACGCTGTCCTTGACATCCTTGGGCGATTCCATACATCCGGCCAGAAATATGCCCTTGGTCGGAGCATCAACCGGTTTTAACTTGGGATGCGACTCCATTATGAAGCCATCTGAGGTGGTCGACAGAGTGAGAAGCTGTCTAATCTTAGCGTTGTCCTTTCGAGGAATTACTCCCTGAGAAAGCACCAGCATTTCCAGATCGTGTTTCTCAAGCTTGCCGGTAGTTGTGTTTTCTACTGTCAAGATTAGATTCTTATTATCAGAATTTTCGACAACCTCGCCGGGGATTCCCCTGATGTACTTAACACCCTCCTCTTTACTGCGCATATAGAGATCCTCAAAGCCTTTACCGAAGGCGCGGATATCCATATAGAAAACTTTGATCTCAACGCCCGAATAGTGATCGCATAACAAAAGCGTATCCTTAACGGTGTTCATACAACATATATTACTGCAATAGGGATTACCGCGGCCATCAGTAGAGCGGGAACCGACACACTGGATGAAACCTATACTCTTAGGGGTTTCGCGGTCAGTCGGGCGGATGAAATGTCCTTCGGTGGGACCGCCGGCGCAGATCAGCCGCTCAAACTCCAGGCTGGTTATAACGTTCTCATAACGGGTGTAGCCGTATTCATCATATTCGGTTGGATCATAAACTTCCATGCCGGTAGCGGCAATAATAACCCCAACTTCGATATTGATCAGCTCATCACTATCGTCATAATTGATGCATTTTTTCTCGCAAACATCCTGGCATTTACCGCAGGCTATAGGATTATTGCCAAGACAGTTTTCCATATTGAGTATGTATGATGACGGCACAGCCTGAGGGAAAGGCAGATAGATAGCTTTGCGTGATGAAAATCCCTGCTGATATTCATCGGGCACAGCAACCGGGCACACTTTGGTACATTCATCACAGGATGTGCATTCGTCCGGGTTGACATAACGGGCTTTTTTACGAACTGTGACATTGAAATTCCCGACAAAACCTGTGACTTGCTCAACCTCGCTGAAAGTTAACATCTCAACATTTGGATGTCGACCGACATCCATCATTTTGGGACCGAGTATTCATATCGAACAGTCCATCGTGGGATAGGTTTTATCAAGCGCCGCCATAATCCCGCCAATGGTTGGTTCTTTTTCAACCAAGTAGACTTTATGGCCGCCGTCGGCCAAATCGAGCGCCGCCTGGATACCGGCGATTCCGCCTCCAATAACTAAGGCGGCTTTTGTAACCGGTACTACAGCCTCAGTCTGTGGTTCAAGGAATCGAGCCCGCGCCACACCGCTTCGAATAAGATCCTTGGCTTTCTCGGTAGCTTTCTCTTTTTCGTTTTGATGAACCCAGCTGCATTGCTCACGGATATTTACCATCTCGAACAGGTAAGGGTTCAAACCGGCATCCGCCACACACTGCCTGAAAGTTGGTTCATGAATTTTTGGAGTGCAGGAAGCTACCACAACACGATTGAGATTGTGTTCGGCGATAGCTTTTTTAATTTCATTTTGTCCGGGGTCTGCACAGGTATACTTGTTCTGGACTACCGCTACAACATCATCGAGAGTTTTTGCATATTCGCTGACAGCGGCGCAGTCCACAGTGCCGGCGATATTAAGCCCGCACTCACATACAAACACACCTATACGCAAGTCCTCGGGTTTTGCTAATGCATCTGCCATATCAAGACTCCCGGCTTGCCTGAAATAATCATCATATTATCAACCTCATATTGCAGGTTCAACCCTTAAGGGCCGAAGCAACAATATTAACAAAATCAGTTATTCTAATATTCACTTTATCTTTTTCCTCACAGCATTCAGCGCACCTGAAATGAATCTGGCATTTTGGGCAGGCGGTTACTAGGGTTTCCGCTCCAGCGTCTTTAGCCTCAATCAACCTGCTTTTTTGAATCTGCTTGGATATTGCATCACAGTTTGTCCAGTTGGTCGTACCGCAACAAACAGCGCCGCGCCTGTTGTGCAGCATCTCCTTGATCTCAAGCCCCGGAATGGCTTTTAGAACCTGGCGTGGTTCGTCATAAATATCCATATATCGTCCCAGGCGGCACGGGTCCTGGAAAGACACCTTAGCATCCAGATTCTTAAATTTCAGTTTATCGATATTTTCAAAAACCACCTGGGTTATGTGCTTGATTTCCAGACCATGAGCGCCCAGTCTTTCGGGGTAAAGCTGTTTTAAAGCAGCTGCACACTCCGGACAGGAGGTGATTATCGTTTCGGCGCCCGTATCTTTAATAGCTTTGATATTTAATTCCGCCAGTTCATCGAATTTATCGAGTCGGCCCAGCCAGTAAAGGTCATGTCCGCAGCAGCGTTCGTTATCCATAACTACCGGTTCAATGCCAAGGCTGTTGAGTATTTTAACTGAATCCCGAGCAATGGAAATCGGAGTAAAATCGAAATCCTTAGCAAAGAAATCCTGGTAATATGGCAAACAACCGGCGAAGTAAACTACATTGCCTTTCTTTTTCACTTTAAGTTTATCATTAATCCAGCCGGTTCGATTCTGTTTGAGCTTGGGTGAGGCGGCCATTTCCATAATATATTGCAGGGCGCCTCCGTGTGATGGATTTCCAGTCTGCCCCTGTTTGTGAGCTTCCACGCGGACATCCCGCATGTACTCGGAGAATTTAACGTCAACAGGACATCTCTGCGAACAAAGCTGGCAGGTCAGGCATGACCAGAGAAGGTTATCAGTGATTAAATCCTTTGCCTCGTAGAAAACTCCTTCAGCCAGCAGACGACGCGGAGAGTAGTTATTATTATATGTTGAAATTGGACACACCGCGGTGCACTTGCCGCATTCCAGGCAAAGAAACGCTCGATTTTTTCTTAATTTTTCAGTGACTATTTCCATAGGCACTAATTCTCGTACTTTGGTTTATTATTGAGCGGGCTCGGACCCAGAGCTGTGATCTGCCCAACGAATTCGTTTATCACTTCCGCCCAGCGCGGTCCCTCGGCTGCTGAAACCCACTCAAGGCGAATGCGTTCATCCTCCAGACCCAGAGTCTTTACCAGAGCCTTTGTTTTTTCAAACTGATCGACGGCTTTATAGTTGCCGGATATATAGTGGCAGTCGCCGAAATGGCATCCCGAAACGAGCACGCCGTCGGCGCCCATTTTCAATGCCTTTAATACGAATCCTGGCGTTACCCGACCTGAACACATTGTCCGGATAACCCTGAAGTTAGGTGAATATTGAATTCGATTTACGCCGGCATTATCAGCTCCGGCATAACTGCACCAGTTGCAGGCAAACGCAACAATATTGGGCACAAACTTTTTCTTACTCGATTTCTTCTTTTTATTAGCAATAGTCTTTGTTGCCATATTTTATTCCTTACCTGCCAGTAACACATCCATCATTGAATCGATCTGCTCGTCAGTAAAATGTAAGGAGGTGATCGCGCCGGTCGGGCACCAGCTTGCGCAGGTACCGCACCCCTTGCATAATGCCTGGTTTATCTCGGCCGCCTGGTAACCGGAATCTGTTATCACCAGCGATGGCGCATGATAATCGCAGATTTCCACGCACCGCCCGCAGGCCCGGCATAATGCCAGCTCAACGGTACACGTAGTCGGTTCAAGCGCTGCAGTATCACGGGCAATAAACCGGGCAACCTTGGCGGCGGTAGCCGATCCCTGGGCGATTGAGTCGGATATATCTCTGGGACCGCCAACACATCCCGCTAAAAATACTCCCTCAGTTGTAGTTTCAACCGGACCGAGCTTGGCGTTAAGCTCCATAAAAAAGCCGTCGGCGCCACGCGGCACTTTAAGAATATCGTGAAGCTTTTCGGTGGTCTTTTTGTTAGGGACCATACCGCTGGCCAGTACTACAAAATCAACCTGCACTTCGAGAATTCGATTCAAAGCCAGTTCGAGGATTTCGACGCTCTTTGCGATTTTACCTTTTCCTATTACTCTGGGGAATCTTTCAGTAGTATACCGTATAAATTTCACTCCAAGCGAGCGGGCGTGACGGTAATGCTCTTCTGCTTTCGCTCCCACCGTACGCATATCCCGGTGAAGCACGACCACGTTTACGCCGGCCTGTCTCAACCGAACAGCCTGCTTAATCGTAGTAGGACAGCAAAATCTCGAACAGTAGGCGTTCTTTTCCGGGTCACGCGAACCAACGCATTGCACAAAAACCACCGTTTCAGGAGTTTTACCGCCTATTTTGATTTCACCTTTTGTGTCATGCAGAATGTTTTCGAGGTCCTGGTTCGTTATAACATTCTCATATTTATCATATCCAAATTCATCCAGGGGCTCGTAGACGTTAGCGCCGGTAGCTATGACAATTGTACCAGCTTTGAAATTTTCATTGGTAGTGGAGACGTCAAAATTGCCTATGAAACCGGTAATTGAGGTAATCTCTGTCGAGGCCATCACCTCGACCCGGCTATTATTCAGCTTTTCGACCATCGCCCGGGCAAGCTCAACTGCATTAAGATCAGCCGGATATACTTTCGTCAGTTGATTCAAACGACCGCCAAGACGGCCTTCCTTCTCGATGAGAAAAACTTTAAACCCTTGAGCGTCAAGATCTAACGCAGCCCGCATACCGGCAACTCCGCCGCCCACAACCATCACGCTTTGATTGATAGGGATTGAATTTTTATAAAGCGGTTGAAGATAGCGCGCTTTGGCAACGCCCATTTTCAGGAGGTCTTTAGCCTTTTGTGTGGCGGCATCGGGAACATCTGAGTGAACCCATGAGCATTGATCGCGGACATTGACTATTTCAAAAAGATACGGATTAAGGCCAACCTGCTCACAACTTTCACGAAAAATGGGTTCATGAGTACGAGGGGTACAGGCAGCCGCAACTACCCGGTTTAGATTTTTTTTCAAGATTGTATCCTGCATACGCTTTTGACCATCGCCAGAACACAGGAAAAGGCTTTCTCGGACAAAGACTACATCCGCCAAACTTCCAGCGTATTTTTTCAATGCCGCGGTGTCCAATACTCCGGCGATGTTAATACCACAATGACAAATGAAAACACCGATTCGGGGAGAACCACTGGTATCAAGAGGGGATATTTCCTTTTTAACCTCTTCAATTCTATTTTTGGCGACATGTTTTTCAGCCTCGGCCGCTGCCCCGGAACCCTGGGCCACTGAATCTGAGATGTCGTTGATCCCACCGGCGCAACCACAAACATAAATTCCATCTTTGGATGTGTGAAGCGGTGAATTGTATGTAGTATCAACTTTGAAAAAGTTATTCTCATCAAGTTCAATATGTAAAACCTCAGCCAACCCTTTATTTGATTTGGAGGCTACCGCACCAGCCGATAGTACAACCATATTAACCCTATCCTGATGGATCTGGCCGGTTTCACCATCCTCAAAATGCACTATTAAATCCTTTGTCTTGGGATCTTCGATTATTTTGGACGGCCGTCCCCGGACATATTTCAACTCCGGCATTTCTATTGAACGCTGATAAAACTCTTCGAAGCCCTTGCCTGACGCCCGTATGTCGATATAGAAAATAGTTAGCTCTTCGATGCCCGGCTCATGGTCTTTAACCAGCAAGCAATCTTTGATTGCATTCATACAGCAAAACCGCGAACAATACTGGCAGCCGGCTTCCTTCCCCTCGCCTCTTGAACCGACACATTGAATAAAGGCAATCTTTTTGGGAGCTTTTTGGTCTGATGGCCTTGATATGTGTCCGCGTGTTGGACCAGAGGCATTCAAGACCCTTTCCAACTCCATATTGGTCAAAACATTGTCATAAAGGCCATATCCATAGCTGGGGATGGCCGAGGCATTATAAACATCAAACCCCGTGGCTACAATAACAGCGCCCAACTCAAGATCTATTTCTTCTCCAGTGTCATCGAAGTTGATAGCCTTGCTCTGACATTTCTCAATACAGATTCCGCATTCATCGCAATTCTCTTTATCTAAGATGTAGGTGTTGGGAACTGCCTGGGGAAATGGTGAATAAATAGCTTTTCGTTTTGCTATCCCGTAATCGAATTCACTGGGAACTTCAATTGGACAATTCTTGGCGCAGAGGCCACAGGCAGTGCAAAGTTCTTCGCTTACATAACGGGGATGCCTTTTCACAGTGGCTCGAAAGTCACCTGCTTTGCCCTCAAGATGGATCAGCTCGGAATTAGTCATAACCTCGACATTGGGATGCCGACCGGCATCCATCATTCGTGGCCCCAGTATTCATATAGAGCAATCCATGGTGGGAAAGGTCTTATCAAGCTGAGCCATCCGCCCACCCAGCGAAGGAGATTTTTCGACCAAATATACTTTCACCCGGGATGAAGCCAGATCAAGCGCCGCCTGAATCCCGGTTATACCTCCACCTATGACTAAAACCCCTTTTTCTCTTTTTTTCATTTGGGGCACAGCCTGATCCTTCCGCTGCAAATTCATAGTTGGCTGACCTGATCTATGATTTTACCTTTGTTTTTTCTTTTAATTGCAGTCCGTACTCAAAGCCTTTATCGAAAGCTTTGAGGTTTAATTCCTCGGTACCGGGAGGAACCGAGTCCTCTACAGCCTTGCGCAAGGCGTCTTTGCCAATCACTTCTGCAACAGCGCAGAAGAAGCCAAGCATGATAATATTCAGGATAATTTTACGGCCAAGATCCTCGGCAAACCTGGTGGCTGGAATTCCGTAGGTTTTTACTTTCGGTCCATGTTTTTCAATTTTCACCATATCATTGTCATAAACGATTATACCGTCCTCGGTGATTGTCTCTTTATGAGTTTTATAGCCTTCATTGGACATTGCAACAAGGATATTGGCGGCGGTAATATATGGATAAAGTATCCGATCATCGGAAACGATTACCTGAGCGCTGCAAGCGCTGCCGCGGGCTTCAGGACCAAAACTTTGAGTTAAAGTAGCATGCTGGTTGCTGAAAATAGAAGCCGCTTTGCCGATTATATACCCGCTGAGAATAACACCCTGTCCTCCCAATCCCGTGATTCTAATCTCAGTCATTGCCATTTACGCCTCCGTATAGTTTATACTTGTCGCCGTATTTCTTTTTCAAGTGTTCGTTCATTGAATCGATATAAGTCGGTTTTTCGATATCGACAAACTTGCCAACCGTTATTTTCGATTGGAAGTCGATATCAACATCTTTGAGATCGGCGCCATGTTTAATAACGCTGTTGTCATGGTAGAATTTCATCAAGTCGAGACCGGTACCAAGCTTATTGAGTCGGGCGTATAGAGTTGAGCATGGAGCGACGATCTCGACAAATGAAAAGCCTCTTTTGCTGATGGCTTCACTCATGGCAGTAGTAAGACGACGAATATGCAGGGCTGTCCAGCGGGCGACATACGTTGCACCGCAGGCGCCAGCCAGATATGGCAGGTTGAACGGGTGCTCGTAGTTTCCGTGCGGCGAAGTGGAAGTGATAGCCTTTCCTGGAGTAGTTGGAGCGACCTGGCCGCCGGTCATAGCATAGATAAAATTGTTTACACAAATGACGGTAATATCGAAGTTGCGCCTGGCCGAATGAATGAAATGATTGCCGCCGATTGAAGCTATATCGCCGTCTCCTGAAAAAACGATAACCTTCATGTCCGGTCTGGCAATATGCAGTCCAACGGCAAAAGGCAAAGCGCGACCATGTGTTGTATGAAATGAATCAAGCTTCATATAGCCGGCTACGCGTCCGGTGCAACCTATACCGGAGACTATAGCCACTTTATTCAGATCCAGTTTAAGGTGTTCTAAAGCGGCCGCCAGCGCAGTTACCGTGGTGCCAAGACCGCAGGTGGGGCACCATATATGCGGAATACGATCCATCCGGAGAATATTCTCCAACGGATGTTCTTTTTCATCTTCCTTAACATTAAGAGGGGCTGCTTTTGTACTCATTTGACCGCTTCCTTTATAGTTTGATATATATCGTCCGGTTTATGTACAGTTCCACCGGCATGACCGCAAAGATAGGTTTTACATTTACCAGCGGCACAACGGTCCATTTCAAAATACACCTGGCCATAATTCATTTCCACCATTACTAATGCTTTAACTTTTTCAGCCAGTTCTCTAACTCGCTTTTCAGGGAAAGGCCAGACTGTTACCATTTTAATCTGACCGATTTTTATACCTTCTTTCCTGGCTTTGGCAACAGCCGGTTGGACCACTCTCGAGGAAATTCCATACGACATTACAACTAGCTCGGCTCCCTCGACATCCTTCTCCTCGATCCAGATAATTTCGTCAACATGATTCCTGATTTTATCAACTAAGTGCTTCACCTTTTTTTCCTGTGCCTCGGCGTCAATTATCGGATAGCCCCTGTAATCATGAGTTAAACCTGTAACATGAAATTTGTAGCCCTTGCCGACTGGCAGCATTGGGGCTGTATCATCTCCATTTGCTTCAAAAGGCCAGGCTTCACCTGGTTTTTTATCGGTATAGCGGCGTTCGTACAGTTCAATTTCCTCAGCCGGTGGAATGACCACTTTTTCGGTCATATGACCTACACACTCATCAGTCATGACCAGTACCGGCATGCGGTATTTCTCGGAGAGGTTAAAAGCCTGGATGGTCAGTTCGAACGATTCCTGCGGCGAGTCGGGCGCCAGAGCAATGACCTCATAGTCGCCATGGGAACCCCAACGTGCCTGCATCATATCGGCCTGACCGGGGAGAGTAGGTAATCCGGTAGAGGGGCCGCCACGCTGTACGTTTACCAGCACACAAGGAGTTTCCAGCATTATTCCCAGACCGAAATTTTCCATCATCAGGGAAAATCCAGGACCCGAGGTGCAGGTCATCGATTTAACTCCGCCCCACGAAGCTCCAAGGATTGCGTTCATGCTGGCCAGTTCATCCTCCATCTGAATGAATACTCCGTCCACTAAGGGAATCCTGCGGGCAAATCTTTCGGCTATCTCAGTAGAAGGGGTTATCGGGTAGCCGGCAAAAAATTTGCAGCCGGCGGCAATAGCTCCCTCGGCACTGGCATGATTGCCGTCAAGGTAATGATCGCCGGTAAGGACATTCCTGGGATCGGCTTTCATTTAGACACCTCCTTTTCGTCTTCCTCCACCCGTACACAATAAATGGCAAAATCCGGACAGAGCATTTCACATAGATCGCAGTTGACGCATTCCTCAGGCTTAACGACCTCAGGCGGGTGATATCCTTTGGAATTAAACTCCGTCGATAGTTGAAGAACACCTTTTGGGCAATACTCAACACAAAAACCACAACCTTTACACCGTTCTTTAATAATATGGAGTTCACCCCTGGGTATTTTGAGTTTGTCAATATCTAATGGGGTTCTCCAGTATTTCATAGATGTCTCCATGTTAGGTCTATAATTTATATTTGATTTTATTATTTCTACTTCGAATTACAGTCATTGTCTTGAACATTGAAAAGCTTTTCGGCCTTTCTGAAAATCGGTCTTTACCGCTCGATGAGAAATCTTTTGTTGTTAAAGTATCGCTCTTGTTATCAAGACATAGTAAGTAAAAAAACACTTAATCCCAACACAACCTTTCAATACATTTAATAAAATGTAACAAAAGCAAAATGAAATGTCCAATAAAAAATTAAAAAAAGAAACGATGTATTATATGAGTCCGCCAAGAGACCGCTTCATTGATATTCTGCCGCCGATGACAAAAAAGTCTCTGGTAATCGATAATCCAATTTCTTGTTGCTATCAGTTATTCTAACATATATATTAATTTTATATGGATGTTGTTCACCACCGCGGATTTGCGGGTAATATCATAGACTTATGGCAAATAAATACAGCATAAGATTCAGCGGCGCTGGAACTCACGGGCTGATTCAAGCGGCCAGAATTTTAGCGGAGGCGGCCGCCATATACGACGATAAAATCGCTATCGAAAGCTGTTCGTATGGACCGGAAGCCAGGGGCAACGCCAGCCGGGCTGAGATAATTATCTCTGATGAAGCTATCGATTATCCGAAAGCTGAAATCATAGATTTCCTGGTTGCGCTCACCCAGGAAGCTTATGATAAATATCATGTTGACCTAAAACCTGAGGGAATACTGGTTGTCGATACCGGTATCAAGATTGGAAATGAAAAGAAAGACTGGAAAATATATTTAGTACCGTTTACCGAAATTTCAAAAAAGGAGTGCGGCAATCTTCCCTTAATCAACATGGTCGCCCTTGGTTTTTTCGCCAATGTCAGTGATGTCATAAGCGACTCTTCTATTCGCCAGGCCATCCTGGCTCGAATTCCAAAAGAATCTGAGGATTTATATATCAACGCCTACGAAATCGGCCTGAAAGCCAGCGCCCTTCAGGCATATTTATAACGATACGCAAAAGTTATGAATTATTATTTCTACACCTGCGATAAAAAGCTCTTTTTAAAGCGTTTACCGTTTTTATGGTCAATTCAAATCCCCGAGGGGAAAACTCCATGAAAAACCCGCTGACTCGTTTAACCGAAAGAACTGCGATCCTGGGCAATTATAATCGCAAATATCTTCATATAATATCAACGAATATAGAAAAACTGATTGCCGCTTTAGAAAAACAGGGCAAGCGGGACAGGGTGCATTTGTGGAGTTATTCTATGGAGTTACCCGGTGAAATGGATACGGTAATGGATGTGGCATCGGAAACCTCTGAAAAATTAAATTTCCTTGGCTGTTATTATGCTCTTCAGTTTTTACAAATGAACCTGAGGATGATTGATATAACCAAACTGGAGTTAGTCACGCTGCCGGACCGCTGGGGTACTACTAAAAGACTAATGCTTGAGGCGGGCAGGATGTTCCGCTACCTGACCAAGAGTTATATGGACCGTTTGCTGAATATTTATCTTGATGGAAAGAATACTCCGGAATTTGTGATGCTTGGTGTCGGTACAAGGGCCGACCAGGACGATATCGATCTTGGTATAATATATCAAGAAGATCGCGATCCTGATCAATTAAACAGCGCTATCGGTCGTTTATCGAGTGAAATGTTTAAAAAAGCGACAAGACTGCATTTCCATCTATCCGAGCATGTTGGCAAACACAGCCTGGCGGCTACCATAGAAGAATATGAAGAAATTTTTGAAAGAAATATATATGATTTTGTTATTATTACTGAAATGCTTGGAGCGGCGACTATTCTGGGCAGCTCTTCTCTGTTCGAAGAATTTAAAAAAAGGGTGACTAACCGGTTCTTTTTTTCAGCCACTACTAAAGAAAACCGCTACCATGAGGGATATCTTCGAGGCATAATGGGTGAGGTAACATCTCTGCTTAAGGGTTTGAGGCCGGATGAAATGATTAACCCTAAGGACGAGGGGCTTCGCCCAATAAAATCCTTGCTTTCAGCGCTAAAGCTTTTTCATAACGTCGATAGGGTCAACGCCTGGGATATTATCGACGGCCTTAGAATAAAAAATCCAGAACGGACGCCACAGTACAATGACCTTGAACACGCCTTAAGTTTCCTCGAACTGTTTCGCCATCTTTACCAGATCATGGTTGTTCAGGAGGAAGACATCAATCTGGCCGAGCCGGGCATCGCAAATATGGTCGCCGGGATTGCCGAGATTATAGGTTTTGAAAAAAAAGGCGTTGTTTCGGCTAAAGATTTTATGCTGGTCAATTACTATGAACACCTTGACAAAAGCATGAATGCGATCGAGGTTTTAACAGCCGACCTCAAAAAACATCTCCATAAGATCAGCATATTCAAACCGATTTTTTCGCTGGACAGCGCTAAGAAGTTGGGTTACGAAGGAAATCTGGCTCTCGATTTCGCTTTATCAACGAGCTTCTTTAAAGGCATAACATACTGGGACGATTTCTTGGAAGAATTGAGCGATGAAGACAGCATCTTTTATGAAGGGTTCATTGAAAGCTATCTGGCTTTAGATGAAAGACTGGCAAGAAAAGTGGCGTTAGTCTTTGTTGCAGGCGTCAGGTTCGATCCAACCTCTATATTAAGGTTTCTGGTCATTATTGGGGAACGAGCTAAATCAGAAGGTGAGAAGAAGGCGTTCAACAGTATTAACAGGACTTTTATTAAAGAGCTGAGTAAAATTCCGGAAGCATCGACTTCCCTGACATATCTTGTGCATGCCTACCCCGATTATCTCAACCGCTACCTGGCATTGATCGATTGGGATTCGCTGGAAAAGTTCACTCAGATTTCGAAGACCAGGCCGGCTTTGCCGGAACTTCACCCCATACATGATCAGCTTGTGACGCTGGGAAGAATACATTATCAAAGCAGTCATTTTTTCAAACGCCACTTCTTACAAATATTAAACAAGAACCCGATGTTCATTAAGAACCTCCACCTGAACGACAAGTTAAAGGAAATTACCGGCAGTTTTTATTCAGATCTTACCACCCTGCCGACCCTGGAAGATCGAATCGAGCTGCTCGGCGATTATTATGACCTGGAGTTCGTCAGGGTTAGCCTGATGGCTATGAATGGCGCTCCTTGCGAGGTTACCGACGCTGAATTCGTGGAATTCTGCGATAACTATACGCTGACTTTGTATGAGTATTGCCAGCAGCACGTTCATCTATCTCTGGGATATTCAATGCATACTCAAGACCTGTTTGCTCTATATGCCACCGGCGGCCACGCCCGTGAACAGGGTTTTGACGACGATTACGATATGATTGTAATACTTGATACCGATGATAAAGAAAAGATCGATTATGGCAATAAGATTGTCGGTAAAATGAATTCGGAAATAACTAAACGCGGCCTTCTTCCGCATCACCGGTTTGCCGAACATTTCGGTTCATATGTTATAAGCTTTGCTCAATTATCCGAATTCTTAAGCGGTAAGGGCGATGATGTTTTCATAGACCAGTCGCAGCTTCTGAGTTCACGAATGCTGGTGGGATCGAGCAAGCTCGAGGAAAAACTCGAACAGGAAATCATCGCTAAACATATATTTGCCCGGGGACAAGAATATATCGAGTTTATGAAAAATGAGATGCGATCGCGTCACAACACAGCCAGCGATGACCACCGCAACGACATCAAGGAATGCCCCGGCGGTCTTCGCGATATAGAAATGGTGCTCTTAATGTATAAGACCAAGCACCGGGTGCGCGATCCGCTGTCGAGGAAATTCCTTCATCTTTTAGTTGAAATCGAACCGGAGCATGCCGATAAATTCAAGTTCATCGAGGACCATTTGAATTTTATCAAAAACATGCGTGATCTATACAGGCTGAAAGTGGCTGCCCACAATGTAATCAGCCAGGATTATCTGCCGGCGGTAGCAGATAGTATGGGTTACGGCGATAATGCCGCCGCCGCCGAGAAACTTTATAAAATATTTTTAGCCCGCACCGAGAATGCCGCAGTCGTCATAAATAAGCTGGTTGCTGCGATGTAGGGCAGCCGCAATTATATTCATGATACTATATATGCTGTTTTTCTTTTAAAATAATTTTAAAAATATTAAGCCCGCCTAAGGCGGGCTTAATAAACATCCCGGTTAAAATTAAGATGATTGAAATTTTAACTATCAATCAATCTCATTTTTAACGTTTTTTCTTTCTAGTTGCCTTTTTCTTAGTTGCTTTCTTCTTGGTTGCTTTTTTCTTGGTTGCTTTTTTCTTAGTTGCTTTCTTCTTTGCTGGCATGTATACCTCCTCTCATTGTTAGAAGTTTTACAGTTGCTTATCTATAAACCGCTTTCATCTCAACTCTTTCATCAGCAAAATTTACCACCATACCCAAATCAAGAGTCAATGCTTTTAAGAAATTCCTTTGTCTCGATCGATCGGTATCAGAGATCTCCTCGGCAGCCAGTACTGAAAGTATCATTCTTTGATCAATGATAAAATCGAGTTGGTATTTACCGGCGATGTTGCCTTTATACGGCAGATCAACGTCTATTTTGCTCTCAAATGGAATTTTTCTCAGAGTAAATTCATGAGCTAAGGCTCGGCAATAATCCTGTGGCGAAAACCCTGGTCCAATATTTTTCTGAACCTCCAGGGCGGCTTCAGTTACCTGGTTTTGCAGCTTTTTCAGGTTGTTATCCTGTTCTTTTGCTAACTCGTTTTTATTCATATAAATAGCTCTAATCCGTTAAGTGCAAATATCATGCCATATGTCAAATATACATCAATAAATTTATAACACATTGGTACTAAACAAATTACAAGCGCCATTCAAAACCTCTTGAAACATAACAAGATAACAAATTGCGACAGTGTTGTCGCAATAAATATCAATGGGTTAGCGTTTACCCAGTATAAATTACACGAAGATGTGCGACGGTTATGTCGCAAAATATTTGAGAAAAACTGTAATTGAAAAATCCAGAGAGATTCAGCAATATTTTGTTAGAAAGCTTATTGCCGATAGTTTCATTTATTCAAGATTTCATAGAAAAACATCATTAGACACGATAAGTAAGCAGGGCGGGTTGAGAATGTTTATCGGTCAACTTTTCAGATCATTATCATGGCAACAATGGGAAGCTTTCATAGTTGAACTGTTGAAACATACAATATTTCTTTCAAGCGATTATATTCAAATTCACAGTTAAACATAATTTTTATTTTACTTGCTGAACTAAGTCATATTCATTATTAATTACTCGATGTGTGGGTATTATTTGAACTACGCTTGTTAAGTTGAAGTATGATAAATGAATGTAAATAATCTTTAAAAAGGATACGGTTGGGAGGACAAAATGGAAGATTTTCTTAAAGAACTGGGGATAAAAAAGATCAATTCAGGCGCTTATGCCGGCAGTTGGATTGAGAATCCAGGCGGTAAAGAGCTTATATCAATAAATCCAGCCACCGGTAAAGAAATTGCCCGTGTTATTCAGGCCGATGAAAACGACTACGAGCAGATAGTCGACAGGGCCGAAGAAGCGTTCAAAGCCTGGCGTATGATACCGGCTCCTAAACGGGGCGAGGTTGTCCGTCAGATAGGAAATGAACTTCGCAAATATAAAAAGAGCCTGGGTAAGCTTGTTTCCCTTGAAATGGGCAAAATCTTGGCCGAGGGTGAAGGCGAGGTTCAGGAGATGATCGACATCGCTGATTTTGCAGTGGGGCTGTCCCGTCAACTATATGGACTTACAATGCATAGTGAACGTCCTCTTCACCGTATGTATGAACAGTGGCATCCTCTGGGTATTGTTGGTATTATTTCGGCCTTTAATTTCCCGGTAGCGGTCTGGGCATGGAATGCGATGATAGCGGCGGTATGCGGAGATACAATGGTCTGGAAGCCATCATCCAAGACGCCGCTGACCGGAATTGCTGTTCAGAATATAATTCACAATGTGCTTAAAGAAAATAATGCCGAGGGCGTTATGAATATGGTGGTCGGCAGCGGCCGCACTATAGGCGAACGTCTTATTTCTGATAAGCGCATACCATTAGTAAGCGCCACCGGCTCCACCCGTATGGGCAAGAGGATCGGCGGTGTAGTCGGAGAGCGTCTCGGAAGCTGTATTCTTGAACTGGGTGGCAACAACGCTGTTTTAGTAATGGATGATGCCGATATTGCTATGGCTGTCCGGGCTATTCTTTTCGGCGCTGTAGGGACTGCCGGTCAGAGATGCACCTCAACCCGACGGGTGATTGTGCATGAGAAAACAGCCGATGAACTGGTGAACCGTTTGAAAAAGGCTTATGCCCAGGTTCCCATAGGCGACCCCCTTGACGAGAAAACTCTTATGGGTCCGCTCATTGACCAGGATGCCGTTGATATCATGATGCATGCTCTCAAGCAGATTAAAAAAGAGGGCGGTGAAATTATTTATGGCGGTAATACTCTCAGCGACAGCAAGTATACCGGCGGTTTCTATGTTGAACCCACGATTGTTATGGCAGATAAATCGATGCCGATAATTCAGGATGAGACTTTTGCCCCGATTTTATATATTATCAAAGTAAAGGATTTACAGGAGGCCATCGAGGTTCAAAACGGTGTGCCCCAGGGATTGTCCTCGGCCATGTTTACTACAAACGTGCTGTCATCGGAAACTTTTTTAAGCCATGCCGGCAGCGATTGCGGTATAGCTAATATCAATATCGGCACCAGCGGCGCCGAGATAGGCGGAGCTTTTGGCGGCGAGAAAGAAACCGGCGGCGGCCGTGAGGCTGGCAGTGATGCCTGGAAAGCATATATGAGAAGACAGACTAATACAATCAACTGGTCAACCGAACTGCCATTGGCGCAGGGGATTAAATTTGGCGAATGAGGTGAGAGAGTATTTCGTGTATATATTAAATAATCGTGAGGCAAAATTAGATTAGTCTCATGTTAAATGGTATATATATGGCTATAATTGATTTGATACAGGTCCATAAAGAATCGTGATTGATTTTTCATGATCTGATATTTTTTATTAAGGATGGTTAAGTT
The DNA here is from genome assembly GCA_965603725.1 of uncultured bacterium. Taxonomy (GTDB): domain Bacteria; phylum Zixibacteria; class MSB-5A5; order UBA10806; family 4484-95; genus JAGGSN01. The sequence goes on from CBFDEC010000027.1 coordinate 16,707, forward strand.
CAATTAATAATAGATGTATATTCAATCTTTAAGAACCATATTGCCTGTTAATTCGAAACTCAAGGTTTCAGAATCAACTTTAGTGATTGCTTTAAATGCATTGGCAATATTAGCAGTCTTGTTTTTGCCGCTAAAGACAGCACTATTATTAATATTATTAGCAGTTATTTCTTTAATTGCAGTTTTTTTCAAAATTAATATATATCAGATATTTCTATTAACACTCATTCTATCTTTAATCATTGCTGATGATTATACAATGGTATCCAGAACATTCTTCTATATGCTCTTTGCCTTTTTGACATTCTACTATTTCACTGACCTATGTTTAACGAACAAGTTTTACAATAAGGTGGAAGGCCATCATATTGTAGCCGGATTATTTTTATTGACAGGTTTTCTGGGCATCTTATCGTCTATTTATAATGCCAGGTATTCCGGTCAGGATATATTTGAAATAGCCAGGTTATTTTCATATGCCGTTTTGTTTTTAATTTTTCACTTTTTTTTAAAAGACGAAAAAAACATCAATAAATTAATCATTACTTTTATTGTTACATCAGTTGTTATAGCAATTTACAGCTATGGGTTAGTGTACAGTATCGGCCTTGCAAATTTCATAATTTCTGGTATCACTTCTCTTCGTGTTATGCATTACGGTTTTGGTAATCCAGGCGCCGTAGCGAGTGTTATCGGGTATTCACTTCCCTTACTATTATCTTATGTAATGTTTGGGAAGAACCCATTATATAAACGCTATTCGATTATATGTTTTTTATTGATAATAATTGTTTGGGTGTTATTCAATTCAAGAGCCGCCTATGTTTTTCTTTTTATCTCGACTCTTGTTTTAGTAGGTTTTCATAAAAATAGATTTAAGTATTATACTACAATATCTATATTTATGCTGGGATTGTTAATTCTATTTATCACAGCGCCTTTTTTCAAAGATTTGTTAAGGTTAGAAGCTGGTTTATCAGGCCGTAATTATTTATGGCAGGCTGCAGTGAAAATAATTGAACAAAATCCGATTTTGGGGTTAGGTCCAGGTTCATATGCGGAAGTTAAATTTTTCTATTTGGAGCCTGGTATTGCAAAGGCTGTAGCAGGTTTAGCAAAGATGACTACTCATAATTTAATCTTATATCGATCCGCTGAACTGGGTATTGGGGCTGGCATTATCCTATTGGTTTATTGGACATTCGTAATAAATTATTTTTATAAAAATGTAAAGAAATTGAAAAATTCAGATTATTACTATTTATATTTAGGATGTGGTGCGATTTTTATCGGCCAAATTTTCAAATTTATTTTTGAAGCCTCGGCAAGTGTACTTCCCATTTTTTTTGTGCCTTTCATTTTCAGATTACCTAAGTTGAATGATTTCAAACATTGAAATATAACATGCTGATTGAGGTTATAAAATTACGCCACGGATTATGTTACAAAATTTCTTTAAAATACATCATAGAAAATGTGTTTGCGTTATAAGAGGGATAATGAATATGAGGACTTCGCTCCTAATTCCGGGCATTTTTTATAATAATAATCTGGCTTTATTCTGCTTGGCTGTGGAAAGGACTGGTTATATTTATAAAGAGTAATATTATAAAAAATGCAGTAATGAATTTATCGTGGTTTCTTGTACCATTAATAATATTCATCGTACTACGGGTTATTATTATTTATGTCGTTTATGAAATCGCTGATGGAGTTGAATTCACATCTGACTCCTGGGTATATGATCTCGGTCTGAAACCATTTTCAGTGATGACTTTTTCCTCCGACGCAAGTAATTACTCTCAACCCCCGCTATATCCGATTATATTAGCTCCCCTGGCTATTCCACTTTCACATTTTCTGTGTCATTTCTTAGCATCGAGAATCGCTTTTACAGTTTTTGAACTTATTTCTTTTTTGATAATGGCTCTATATCTTAGTAAATTATATAGTATTTCTCAAAAAAATAGACTGTTAATATTGGGAATAGTTTCCATATCTCCTTTAGGTTTTATGACTGGCGCTGTAATGAAGCAAGAAGAGGCAATAGTCATGATCTTTACCACGCTTGTACTTTATACAATTAATCGAAAATCGATAAGATGGGCAGGCTTTCTGACATTTCTGGGAATGATAACTGCTAAGATATTGTTTGGAGTAGTGTTTTTTGCGATTCTGTTGTTAGGAAAAAACAGAAAGGCTGTAATTTGCTGGGGAATTTTGCCAGCGATTATCTTTCTTACAATATACAGTCTGATAGGGTATATTTTTACTGGAGTAATCCCATTTATTGATTTCGCTCCCTCGGATCCAAAATTTTGCTCATCCATTTTCACCCTGTTTTTTTACTTTGGCAGCTTTTCCGGACCTTTCATGAAATGGTTTTCTTTAGGTTTTGTTTTTTTGGCATATTTTACAGTATGGAAGCTGAAATATAAATTTATGCAAAGAGATTTTCCACAAATTATGCTCTTACCATTTTGCATCCTTTTTTTGTTTTTTTATCATATCAATACAGAATATCATATATTTATTCTTCCGCTGTTGGCTTTAATTCCTTTTGGGAGGAATTTCTTTCAATCGAAATATATTTTTAGCGGTTTTCACCTATTGCTGGCAATTTGCACATGGGGATATGGAATTGTTTATGGAATTCGTATTTTTTCGGAGGGGGTTGGATATAGCTCATATTCAAAAGAGCTGTCACTTAGCTTATACGAAAAGACACTGGGCTTTATACCAATAAAATCAATGGAAATCGCTTTTTTGATATTGACAATATTATCGATTCTACTTATTCTGATACTGACATATAAATCCCTTACTTCAAAATTTTCCCCTGATTCACAGTGATACAAAAAAGCCCATATTTATACTATCAATTTACCTGGGTGAAATATAATACCATGTTCATCTATATGTCTTACTTTCAAAGATGTTTATCAACTGCCATAAAGCTGAGACTTCCAATTTAATTGATCTCTGGTTTCTTATAATCAGGAAATAATTTATTAAATATTGACTTTAAAAATATTATTGCTATAATTCTCCCATGATTTACTGGTCAAAAAAGCTGTTTGATCACTAATGAACTCGCTTTAATCATCGATAATTATTCAGTTTTAAAATTGCGATATTTTGATACTAAGAAAGGAGTTATCGGATAATATGAAAATAAAAAAAATCATTATTATGGGCGCGGCAGGACGAGATTTTCACAATTTCAACTGCGTGTTCCGTGATAATAGGGAATACCAGGTAGTCGCCTTTACCGCCACCCAGATTCCAGATATTGAAGGCCGAAAATATCCGGCAAAACTGGCCGGCAAGCTTTATCCTAAGGGTATTCCGATAAAAGCAGAGGAAGAATTAGTAAGTCTTATCGACCAGTATGACGTCGATGAGGTTGTGTTTTCATATTCAGATGTTTCTTATGATTATGTCATGGCTCAAAGCGCTCTGGTAAACGCCTGCGGCGCAGATTTCAAGCTTCTCGGCGCTTATAAGACTATGATCAAATCAAAAAAGCCGGTTATTTCCATTTGTGCGGTTCGTACCGGCTGTGGAAAATCCCAGACCACAAGAAAAGTCTGCCAGGTTCTTCGGGATCTCGGCAAGAAAGTCGTGGTTGTTCGTCACCCGATGCCCTATGGCGACCTTAACAAGCAGGTCTGCCAGCGTTTTGCCAAACTGTCTGATCTTAAAAAACATAAATGTACGATTGAAGAACGCGAGGAATACGAACCTCATATTATGAGCGGTGTTGTAGTTTATGCCGGTATCGATTATGGGATGATCCTTCGCGAGGCTGAAAAAGAGGCTGATGTTATTGTCTGGGATGGCGGCAATAATGATATGCCGTTCTACGAGCCGAACTTATATATTACCATTGTAGATCCTCATCGCCCCGGGCATGAGCTTTCGTATTATCCGAGCGAAACTAATCTCTTATTAGCAGATGTTGTTATTGTCAATAAGGTGGATACCGCTTCATTAGAGGGTATCGATGAAGTAAGGGAATCTATCTCATTAGTAAATCCTGAGGCTGTAGTAATCGATGCGGCCTCCCCGATATATGTCGATAACCCTGGCGTGATTACCGGTAAACGGGTGCTTGTTGTCGAGGATGGTCCAACGTTGACTCATGGCGAAATGACATATGGCGCCGGTGTGATTGCCGCTAATAAATTTGGCGCCGCCGAGCTGGTCGATCCAAGGCCGTACACAGTAGCTTCAATTACTAAAACCTTTGAAAAATATCCCGAAATCGGCGCCCTTCTGCCGGCGATGGGTTATGATGCCAAACAGGTTAAAGACCTTGAGCGGACGATCAACAGGGTTAAAGCTGATTCGGTCATTATTGGCACCCCAATAGACTTGCGTCGGATTATTAAGATTAAAAAACCAGCAACTCGTGTCAGGTATGAACTTCAGGAAATCGGGTTGCCGAACATTGAATCGGTTCTGAAGGAGTTTTTCGCAGTATCAAAGAGGAAAACGGCTTCCCGAAAAGGCAAGCCCAAAACCAAAAAGAGAAAATAGAAAAGAGCCTGCAATATTTTTACATTTCAGGCGGGTCTTTTTTTAAGGCTCGTCTTTATAGTTAAATAAGTATTTGATATTTGAGAGCTTTTTAATCGGGGTTTGCCCTTGACAACCGCAAATATAATTTTATTTTACTTGTTTAGGAATTTGGGGCGTCGACAAGCGGTAAGTCACCAGCCTTTGGAGCTGGTATTCCCAGGTTCGAATCCTGGCGCCCCAGTTGATTTTTTAAAAAAGCGAGGATGCTGTGCCGGATGAAATAAGAATATTTGCAGGAAATTCCAATCGATCTTTGGCCGCTACAATTGCCAATTATATCCATCAACCGCTTTCTGCATGCGAGGTTTCACGTTTTTCGGACGATGAGATATTTTTCAAAATCGACGAGAATATCCGGGGTATGGATGTTTTTATCATCCAATCAACCAATCCTCCGGCTGAAAACCTTATCGAGCTTCTAATTATGGCGGATGCGGCCAGACGGGCATCGGCGCATAGAATTACCGCTGTTATTCCTTATTTTGGTTATGCCCGGGCCGACCGAAAGGATCAACCGCGGGTATCGATAACCTCGAAACTGATTGCCAATATGATTACTATTGCCGGTTACAATCGGGTGGTGATGATGGATCTTCATGCTTCACAGATTCAGGGGTTTTTTGATATTCCCACTGATCATTTGTATTCGGCAAGGATATTCAATCGATATTTTTCAAAAATTAATTTTGGCGATGTAGTCGTAGTATCTCCCGATGTCGGCTCAACCAAAATAGCCAGGGCGTTTGCCTCCACTTTAAACGCCAGTCTGGCTATTATAGATAAACGCCGTCCTGAAGCCAATAGAGCTGAAGTAATGAATGTCATTGGCGATGTCAAGAATCGAAATGTCATCATCAGGGATGATATGATTGATACTGCCGGAACTTTGATAAAGGGCGCCGAGGCGCTGGCCGGTGACGGCGCGAAATCTATAATTGCCTGCTGTACTCACGGAGTTCTATCCGGCAAAGCGGTTGAAAATCTGGATACAAGTCCTATTGAGAAGATCTACATTACCGACACCGTAGACCAGAGCATAAAAAACCTTCCGGATAAGTTTGAAATTCTATCGGTGGCTGAACTTCTCGGTGAGGCCATATTGAGAATACATGCCGAACGCTCGGTTTCGAGCCTGTTCGATTGATCTTTGATAATGTTAGCGATTTTTATTACAAAATCAGGTGGTCCGAAAGTTGTTCAGGCAAGAGTATGGGAAAATTAATAATAAACTTCCAGGAATGAAATATTTTAATAAAAATACTGTAAGGAGAAATAAGAAATGAAAGAAGTTGTAATAGAGGCAGCCTCCCGACAGAAAACCGGCAAGGGAGTGGCTCGAAAACTGCGAGCGGCCGACAAAATTCCGGCGGTTATATATGGCAAGGAAGAAAAGCCAACGCCGCTTGAGATCAACTATGACCATTTCCATACCATTTATCATGGCCTTCATGGAGAGAACGCATTAATAAATCTTACAATCGATGGTCAGCCATCGGAAAAAAAGGCCATCATCCGCGATATACAGCATGATCCTGTTCATGGCGATATTTTACATATCGATTTTCAGTACATATTAATGGATCAGAAAATTCGTGTATCAGTGCCGGTGCATCTTCACGGAACCGCGGCGGGCGTTAAAGACTTTGGCGGTATTCTTCAGTGGATTATCAGAGAGCTTGAGATTATGTGTTTGCCCAACAACATTCCTGATCATATTGATATCAATATTGACGAGCTTAACATTGGCGATGCTGTTCATATAAAAGATATTGATCTCACCAATATTGAATATTCAGGGGATGAGCAAACAACAATAGTCAGTGTTATTGCGCCGACAATATCTAAGGTCGAGGAGGAGGCCGCCGAAGGTGAAGAGGCTGAGGAGGCTGCTCCTGCACCCGTTGATGAACAAGCTGAACCCGAGGTAATTTCCGAAAAGAAAGCTGAAGAACGTCAAACTGAAAAAGAAAAGAAATAATAGCCTACTTACCTTGAAAACATCTCGGGGATGCGCCAGTGTCCCCGATTTTTTTTGAGATTATTTCAATAAAATTACATTAATACAACGCACCAGCAATACGGGCTGGACTCCACGACTTGATCGCAATATTTTCATCAAGCAAAACATAAAAATATGGATATTTCAAGACAACTATTTCGATTAAGCTATTATTAAAACAGCAGGCTTCTCATTCTGGAGACTAACTGCAGGGCGCTTGTTCGGGATTTTTCCGCATAATCGCTTTCTTTTGAGGCATAAAGCGCTGACCTTGAAACATTGATAATCGCCAGTTGTCCTGACGAATTGCTTCCCATTTTTAATGAGGCTTCAAGGTCGCCGCCCTGGGCGCCAACGCCCGGTATAAGAATAGGAATATCATCGCCGATTATTTCCCTTATTTCGCTTAGCTCCATTGGCGATGTGGCTCCCGCAACCAGGCCGATATTGCCATATTCGTTCCAGGACAACACCTTTTCAGCCACAAGCTTATAGAGCGCCCAGGAGCAATCTTTATTACTGATTGTACGTTTCTGGAATTCAGCGGAGGATGGATTCGAGGTCAGGCAAAGCACTATTACGCCCTTATCTTTGTATTCGAGAAATGGCTTAACACAATCATATCCCATGTATGGATTTACCGTTATTGCGTCGGCTTTGAGATGGTCGAATGCCGAAACAGCATACATTCGCGAGGCGTTGCCGATATCGCCTCTTTTAGCGTCGAGGATTACCGGTATTGAGTCTGGAACATAGCTGATAATCTCCCTAAGTAGTGACACACCCTCTATACCGAATTGTTCGTAAAAGGCGGAATTCGGCTTGTAGGCACAAACAATGTCGCTGGTGGCATCGATGATTGACCTTAAAAATTTTCCGACACCGACGATATTTTTATCTATCTCATTTGGGAGTTTGTTTATATCCGGATCAAGCCCCACACAAAGCCAGCTTTTATTTTCTATAGCTTTGTTAAGTAATTTATCTTTAAACTTCATTCAACTGTTTCCTGCAGTTCCAATAATCTGGTTTATATCACTGTAATTATGAGATTTTAAAAAACTTATGAGTTCATCCATAACACGCAAAAATACAAGTGGTTCGGCAAAACAGGCAGTACCGATCTGAACCGCGGTGGCTCCAGCCATCATGAACTCGATGACGTCGCTGCCGGAGGAAATCCCGCCCAGACCGATTACCGGAATTTTGACATTTGTCGCCACCCTATACACCATACCAAGAGCGACAGGCCTTATTGCAGGCCCTGAGAGGCCGCCAAACCTGTTGGACAGTTTAAACTGCTTTGTTTCGATATCGATGGCGGTACCGACGAGTGTGTTTATCAAAGAAACAGCATCAGCTCCGGCATCTTCCACCGCTTGAGCGACAGCTATAATATCTGTTACATTTGGCGACAGCTTGGGGATAACCGGTATGCGGCTGACATTCTTGACGGCTTTTATAACCTTTGCGGCGCTGTCAGGATAAGCGCCGAATTCCAGACCTCCTGATTCGATATTCGGGCAGGAGATATTGACCTCGACAGCATCGACGCCCTCCTCAGATGATATCTTTTCAGCTAACATCGCATAATCCGCGACCGCAGCGCCGGCAATGTTGACAATTACAGCGCCATTATAAGTTCTTAAGAAGGGCAGTTTTTCGCGGATAAATTTTTGCAATCCCACGTTTGTCAGGCCTATGGCGTTTAACATTCCCGAGTCTGTTTCCACTACTTTAGGCGGGGCATGTCCGGTTCTGGGAAGCGGTGTAATCGACTTGGTAACTATGCCGCCCAGTCTATCAAGATCAAAAAAGTCGGCGGCTTCTTCGCCATAGCCAAAACATCCCGAGGCGGTTATAATCGGGTTCTTTAACTTGATACCGGCAATTTCGACCTCAAGATTTACTCCCATATGACCTCCGAGGCGTTAAACACCGGACCTTCCTTGCAGACCCTGGCCAGTCTGAATCCTCTTTCATCTTCAGTTTCAGTATTATCTATTATCTTAACTTTCACAGCGCAGCCATTACAAACGCCCCAACCACAGGGCATAAGCTGTTCCAGTGAAAGATAGCATTCGAATCCGTCGCAAATTTCGGCAACTTTTTTTAGCATCAACAGTGGACCGCAACTGTAAATTACAACATTTTTCGGGTTGCCACCAGTTCTGATTCCTGCAAGCTCCATCGCCAGCGGCTCTGTAATAAAGCCTTGAATACCGGCGCTCCCGTCATCAGTGGCTACAGTATAATTTACATTCAAAGCTTTAATTTCCTCATTGGCAAATAACTCGCCAGCGCTTGGCGCCCCAGAATAAAAGTGAATCATCTGAGGAGAGCGGCCATCTTTAAGAATAGATTCGCATAACAGGTGAAGCGGCGGCAGACCAACGCCGCCCGCTACCAGATATATCGATTTGTTTCGTGACGGAAGTCTAAAGCTATTGCCAAGCGGTCCGGTAATATGCAGCGTGTCTCCTGGTTTGAGCCCGGCCATTTCGCCGGTAACCTTACCGCATTTTTTAACAGTGATCGTAACGACTTCATTTTCAATTCCGTGTATGGAAAACGGCCTCGGCCAGAGACTTAAACCGCTATCATATAATTTTAACTGAATAAATTGTCCAGGCTTAACTCTTGAAGCTATTTGGGGACATTTAATTTTTAAGGTAAAAACTGTTTTCGAAATATGGATAATACTGTGGACAGCAACAAGCCCTGAAAACTTCATCAGGGACCTCCCTCCAATTGCTGACGATAGGGGCTGTCTGGATCATAATAGATATCTTCCAGGAAATCGTCATAATCCGGCGGTTCAAATCGCAAATCATAACGGAAGAATTCATCAAGCATTGACAGATCAGTGAAATTGGACATATCGAATGTTGTATTGATTAAAGCCTCGGTGGCTACCGAATCAATCTGGTCGTTTCCTGAGGGTCCGAGCAGTTCATGTTCTACAACATTACCGAACAGGTCCAGCCTGATTTTAAAAGTGACCATTCCTCTTCGCTTTGTGCCGATCAAATGTTCAGGATAAAGAAATTCACCGGTATCTTTTACCGCCGGGGCGCGAGGCAAAGTGACGGCTAACCGCCTCAATGAATCGGCTATTGCCCGTCTTAATGAATCTTCTTGAGGACTTAATTTTTCATCTCCTTTTTGCTCTTCTGACGCCTTTTTCTTTTTTGGAGTATCTCTCTTTACCAGCCCCATTCTTATTTTTGCATCTTCCGCATATGGTGTTTCGGGATATTTATCGACAACCGCAGCAAAAGCATGATATGCTGAACTATCGCCGTTTTCCTTTAGAGTTAAATTGACTATCCAGGCTTTTGAAAAAGCGCTTTTAACGGCATATTCAGATTGAGGAAACTCTCCTTCAATATAATCGAACAATCGGATTGCTGAATCGGGGTTGTTATACAGGAAATACATGTCTTCGGCCTGACGATACATCAGTTCAACATCACTGTCACGAGGAATACGAGCGCCTTTAATTTTTGTAACCGCATATCTGGCTTGTTCGGTAGATGGATAAAAATTGATAATCCGCAGATACAGCTCACGGGCGTTGTCCCGATCGTTTTTTTCTTCGTAAATAATTGCCGACGCCAGCAGCGCCTTCGGAGTATATTCCGACTCGGGATAAGTCTCCGCCAGTAAAAGGTACTCATTCAAGGCTGAATCGGGACGATTTAAATCGTGATGATACAGCTCTGCCAGCAAAAACCTGATTTCAGCGTCCTCTTCAATTGAGATCGTATCCTGCACGAGGGAGTCAAGGCTATCGGATATATGCGATACAGAGTCGGGTTCCCCGGAAAGAGTGTCGGTATCGCCATTATTTTCAGGCAATATCGATTTTTGGAAATCGGTGATCGCTTGATCGATTTCATCAGGGTTCTCAGGTGATGTCCCGCTTTCTGACGCCATCCTCTGCATCAGATCGAGAAATGACGGCCTGGTATTGTCGATTTTATCATCGTCACCCAGGCTGTCCGGCTGAGAGCCGGCCGATGAGGAGTCGGGAGTCAAAGTCGAAAGGGAGTCTGGCTGGCCGCTCTGGTCATCAGCCAAAGCCGTTTTGAGAGTATCAGTTAATTCATCAGGCTCGGGTAAATTCCGTTTGAGCTTGGCTCGGTATGTTTCAAGTTTGGATATTTGAGCCGATTTAGCCAGGGCAAGGCTGTAGAAATTAGAATTCCTTTTTTCCCTGGTGGCGTCATTAAAATATTTTTTTGCCATTGTAAGATCGTTTTTGTCATTTTGATAGATCAATCCCAGCCTATAGTATGCTTCCGCGGATTGATTTGTTTTCGGGAACTGTTCAATAACCTTTAAGTATTCACTTTCAGCTTCCTCGATCATCCCCTTAAGCCGCTTGCCATCGGCAATTTTCAATCGAATCATGGATGATCGGTCGAAGTATCTTTCCCGGCGTGACAGGTCCTCAAATATAGACATTCCCAGATCGATCGAATCCGCTCTCAAGGCGGTCGAGCCGTAAGCATACCGGGTGTCGTAATAAAGTTCATGAGATGGTTTATATTGATCGACATTTTTATAAGCCTGCATAGCCTGAATACATTCGCCAAGGCTGTCATGACAGACCCCGATAAAGAATTGTGCCGTTGCGGAAGAATCAGATTTGGGATAATCTTTCAGAAAATTTTCAAAGGAGGCAACGGCGCTGTTAAAATTCCCCCTGATATAATCCATATAGGCAACAACAAAAATGGCATCATCCTTATATGGCGTTTTTTTCAGTTCATTAATATGGTTAAATGCCTCCTGAGCAAGTTCATAATTTTTAAGCCAGAACTGGCTCATGCCCATATAAAAATATGCATCATCAACATATTCTGATTTGGGATACTTAATTACCAATTCCTTGAGTTTCTTATCACAGGAAATGTGTTCGGTCATATTATAGCGCGATTTACCAATAATCCATATCGCATCATCGGCATACTTGGAATTCGGATAAAAGACAACGACTTTGTTGGCTTTATCTATAGCCGCCTTGTATAATGTTCTATCATTAACTGAGATAGACGGTTCCTGCGGCGGTCCGGCTCTGTTCCACTCTATATTATCCTGGCGGTTGCGGTTTATATTTGAATTACGCTGGTTTTGCTCAGCACGTTTGAAGTTTTGCCTGGCGTTATAGAATGTGTTATAATAGACGCACGAGGTAAAAACTGCGGCTATCAGTATGAAGGCCATCTTTCTAATCATACCATACATATAATAAAGCCCCAAAATGTATATTCCAAGAGTTATTTCAAAGTTCCAATCTTATTATCGACATAATAGATTTGTTTGTAAATATTTTGCCGAAGCGTCAAATAGCGCTTTAATAAGCTCATTATATATAATACAACGGCTATGGTTTATTATCAAAGAATCTAAAATGAAACAGTCTATTCAGGATTACGTATCATTCTAAAAAAGGAGAACCGAATGTGGTTTGGAATATTTCTGACCTGCCTGGGTATATTATATCTTCTTCGCAACGCGGGGGTAATCTATGGCGATGTTTGGGACTGGGCCTGGCCGATATTGCTGATCTGTATCGGCATCGGCCTAATATTAAAACCCGGTGGATGGCGTTCGATTATGCATCATGATAAGAACAATAATAAAAATAAGTCGTCAAAAGCGCCCCAATCAGATTAAGCGCCTCGGCATATTTTGGCAGATATTGAAAAGACCTGCCATACTGATGACAAAGTCTCATTATTCTTCAATTGTTAATAATACTTAACTGTGGTGTCGACCCTCTGGAGGCTGTGCCAAAAGTCCAATCAGGTGCTGCCGGAACTATGATTCCGGCAGCTTTATGTATGCAACCTATTGGGCTAATAAAAGTTGCATGAACCTCGTTTCGGGAATCATAGTTCCCGAAACACAGAAACGGACTTTTGGCACAGCCTCTCTGAGGTCGACACAATGGCCATGCATTAAAAAACCAGGCTCTTAAAAAAGCCTGGTTTTAAACTCTAAATAAAATCGCTATTATTCAGCGCCTGAAAACGCATCGCTGTGGAATTTGAGGACTTCCCTCAATCTTTCGGCGATAAAGGCGGAATGATTTGCAGGCTCCCCTTCATAACCAGAATACTCTATATAGGTGTGATCTATGCTGGAGGCTGTTAATGCCTGGCTGAATCCCTGATTTTGCAGGTGCAGATACAAATCATCCGAATCGCCACAATCAAGATATATGGGTTTGCCGGCCAATGCCTGAGCGCCGCCTGTTGTTAAAATTGTATATGGGTCATTAGCCAGCCAGTTTTGCCATACTGATGTTGTAGAAGTATCTAAATCCCCACCGAATTCGCCGGCGATATTGAATGGCAAATCGATGCCCTCACGCAAACGCACCTCACGAAGCCTGTGGAAATATGTGGTATCAGCAGTATCTAGAGTATCTAACTGATCATGAGGAGTGAAAGCCGCCCCCATAGCAAACATCATTGACGTTAACGGTTTGCTCGGTGACGCTTCGATAGCATAAAAGGCGGCAGTATCAGGGGGAATAAAATTGTTCTCGAGGAAAACAAAAGGCAGGAGCCCCTCAAGCCCGCTGAAAACTAATGGCGCCGACATCGAGGAAACAGAACCAAACAGTTCGGGATATTGCATAGTCAGTTTTATCGCTCCATAGCCGCCCATGGAGTGGCCGCTTATACCCGTTTTGGCAACGGTAGTATCAACATTGAAATTAAGTCTCATATATTCAAGCAGATCGTTAACAATGAAATCCTCGAATTTACCGCCAAATGAAAAGTTAATAGGATTTCCCAGTGTGTCTAATGAATTAATATTTGGCGAGTTAGTGTAAAAACTCCCGCCAAAGGCATTCGAGCAATCAGGGGTAACAACGATCATAGGTTCAATTTCTCCGGACGATATCATTTCATCGAGTATATCCTTCAGCAAAAACAGGTCCGCGTAATAGTTGTAATAACCGCCGTAGCCGTGGAGAAGATACAATACCGGATAATCCGTATCCGTTACATGATGGATAATTAATGTGGTATCAAAGTGAATATCTTCAGATCCATCATAATAAACCGAGTCATCGATATAATATTCAAATGAATCTATGTTGCTAACTGAATATCCATCAGGTTCATAAATGTATATGTACCGGCCTGCCGGCGTATCTGAAAGATTATCCTCCAGGCTTGGCGAGTTAACAAAGCCGGTAAACAAATTTCCGGAAGAGATTTCAGGCTCTACCGGGTTGTCTCTTTTTGAGCAGCCCCAAAAAGCTGTGATCAATATCAAGGCAAATATTGCGTATTTTTTCATCATCTTCCTCCCGGGCTAAAACCTGTAAGTTATAGACAGGTGATTTGCTATTAGATATGCTTTAAATATACCTGGATAATTATCAAAGGTTGATCCGACATAGCCATCATACGGCAGGTTCCTTTCGGCAAAATGAATGTATTCGAAATTGTAGCCGATTTCCCATTCTTTCAATTTTATCGAAGCTCCCAGATTACCGCTGTATTTCGTTCCGACGTCTAAGAACAACGGACTGAATGTCTCGTCGGGGATGGGCGATGGATCAAGATAGAACCCGAATCTCAAGGCGAATGGATCGCTTACTTGATACTGACCGCCGATACTGAACCTGAAGATATCCTCCCATTTGGTCCTGATTACCAATAAAGTATCGGTTGGATCGTGTGCCGGCGGGGCGGTACCATCCATGTCGATGATAATCGAGTCAAGCCCGGACCACAATGTATAGGTGAAGTCCATTGTAAGAGTGAGTTTTTCTGATGCATTGTAGGCAAAACCGAGACCAATATCAGCCGGCAATTTTAATTCTGCTGTGGCTTCGCGAGACCAGGTTCTCGGTCCATCCTCCACTGATGAAAAGATGAAATCGACTGCCGCTGAATCCGCCTGGTTATCACACTCGCCAAGGGCTTCATATTGCAGGTAATCATTATCGATAGCATACAGAGCTATGTCAACATCCCCATCAATTTTAAGGGTTGTGGGTGTTTTGCCCGAAATGCCGATTTGGAGATTGTCAGTCAATTTATAGAGAATACCAAAGTTTGCTCCATAGCCCCAGCCATCGCCTTTAATAAATACGTCCGCGGCGACGTTGTCATGAGGATAAGGCAAACCTGTGGCTGTCAATTCAGTCTTCTGGAATTCAGCATTTCCTTTCATGATTGAAATTCCGGCGCCAATTGACAATTGATCCTCCATAAAGGATTTTGCCACAGAAGGATGAATGTCGACCACCTGCAGGAAGGATTTATGGTCGATCTCTGGATAGGCGCCGACGATATCCTCATAGACCGGATCGAAAAGGTCCCACTCGCTGCCGAGAGCATAGGGAACGAAAACAGCTATCCCTAATGTTACATCCTCTCTCGATGGCGATTTATAGAAACCTGACAGATTTGGAGCAAGATGTGTTTTATCATCTGGATAACGGAACTCTCCATTTCTATATCCCACATCATATTTGGTTACAACGTCATTGTCATTAATACCGCCATACCATATATCCGGATTGTATTCCGGCATTGGATTAATGGCAATCGCCATCAGGTTGAATTCCGACTCTGAAAGCTGAGTCAGACCGGCTGGGTTCCAGTAAGCCGCGCTCCAGTTATCGGCCAATCCTCTGAACGCCCCACCCATGCCAATAGCTTTGGAGCCAACGCCTGACAGCGCCAATCCTCCGCCATAAGCTGCGGTGGTAATCATCAATGAGAGAAAACAAACCAGAAATGCTTTTTTTATCATCCCTTACTCCCGATATTTAGTTGTTTTAAGTTCAATATCTTCCATTAATAATTTTACGCCATGAATCTCAATTTTATCTAACCTAATCCGGTCAAAAAATGCGTTTAGTAATAATTTTAAAAGATAATTTTTTTATTCCAGTTTAGCAAGACATTCTTTAGCCTTTTTTTGATATTTTATATCCAGCGGGCTTGATGCTTTCAAGCTGAGACAAACCTCGAACTGGTCTTTAGCCTCGCTCTTATAATCGCTGTCCATAAGTGAAATCGCATATTCTAGCCTATGGTTTATAACGTCGGGTTTTAGTTTTATCGCCTCTGCCAGAAGAGGCAGCCCCTTTTTCTTATCAGCTTCGCCAAGTCCAAGAGGGATTCTGATGAATTTTGGTTTTCTGGAGATTTCTCGGCGCCATCTGCCAATAATATGAAGAGCGCCGTCATGGTCCGGTTTAAGCCGCAGAGTAATTTCCGTTTCCTTCTTCACGCGCTTGGCTAAGCTCACGCTTTTAAACACTCCCTTGAATAAAGCAATTTTGCCCAGCGCCCGGGCAAGTTGAAAATGACCCTCTGGCTCAAGAGAATCAAGCGCAACTGTCTTTTCGGCCGCCCCGGCCGCCCTTTCAAATAATTCGAGCTGTTTTTCTTTTGGCTGAAGCTCGGCGAATAAATTTAAGCTGCGAGCAAGCTTACAATAAGCCTCAGATGACATGGAATCCAGAGCCAGCGATTCATCATAATAATTTATGGATTCTTCATACTCATATAAATTAAACAGAGAATCGCCTGTATTAACTAACATTTCAGCGTCGTTTGCAGAAACGCTAACGGGAACCATCAGTAAGAAAATCAGCAGTACTATCGTTATTGGCCTCACCTGAACACCTTTCTAATAAAAAACGAAAATATAAAAAATAATATTCTATGTCAACAACTGATTGATATTGTAATGAAAAAAGAAAATGACAGACTAATGCTATTGGAGGAATAGCAGGCAGGATAACATATATTTACATCCTATATTAATCTCTTCCCCGCTCTATGGACCTCCATGCAGTCGACAAATCGTTTAAAACAGGATGCCGTGAAATCATCATCCCCGCCAAGTGAGAAAGCGTATGATTGAATCAAATACTCCTCGTTTTCATATCCCTCAACGGTGTTGTCGATAGTATTTACCAGCATTACCTTAAAACCAGCCTTCTCAAGCGATGCCCGGTTCAGACTGATTGAGTGAGCCTGGTCAGTTTTGAACTTCTTTTTCTCTGCTGAGCCATGATTGCCGGTATGTTCAACTTCAATTTCATATCCAAAATGCGGCCTTTTAAGAAGCTCCGCCTTTATGCCCATGGAGAGCGCCAGCAGGATATGTCCCAGGCTGCTTGCCAGTATCGGGCGGAGTCCGACCAGGCGGGCGATATTGTTCACCGCATATTGCATCTGTTCCGGATTACCCGGACCGCCGGCTAAAAGGATGCCCTCTGGTCCTAAAGCGATCAATTCCTCTGGCGGGCAATCGGCGGGCACGATGCGAATGTCACAGCCAAATCTTGTCAGGTTGCGCAGGGTCGAATAGGTCAGGCCAAAATCATAGGCGACGACTACATATTTCTTGTCGATGAATACACCGTTATGACGTCGCTGGCCCGGCATATCCCAGAAAAATTCCAGCGAGGTCGACAATGTCCGGACGGGATCGCTGGCATTATCATTATGATTATGATTTTCTGAATATCTACAAGGCATAATAACGCCTCTATCGTCTATGTTATTAGCCATTTCGGAATTTAAGGTAATAATCCCTTTTACAGGACCAAATTTATGCAAAACGATTTTAAGCAAATCGGGCTGAAACGGTTTAAAAAATGTAATCTGGTTCGAGGTTAAATAGTTTTTCAGATTGTAGTTCTTGCTTTGATAGTCTGAATCGCATAGCGAGCCCAGGATTACCAATCCCTTAAGATGAGGCGAGAACGACTCGATTTCAGAGAATGACGGCCAGCGATTATCCACAGTATCCGAATCAGAAACAACGATTTTGCCGAAGTTAACCGGGTCGGTTAGTATCTGGTACCGAAAATTTTTCGAACTGTATAAGACAACTTCGCCAATAGTCTCATCGATATAGCAGATCGATTCGCCGGGGAAAACATCCCCCGTTGACAGGCCTAAATAGGATCTCATTCTGAAAAATAACTTATATTATCATAAGAATAATCTGTCAAGTTATTTTAAAAGATAAAATATTTCAGGAAAATATGCATTTTTTATTTGACATACGGAGATATTTTTTCAGGAGTTTCCCTATAAAATCTGGCAAATTCTTTAAGTGGAAATCATGGTTTTTGAAAAAATGAGGAAACTTCCATGCTAACAGGCGGGACTTTCCAGTCCCGCTGGCAGGCCAGACGGCTCGTATGAGCTGGAAAGTCCACAGACCTTGACGGCCTGCCCTGTTAAGTTAGTTTTTCATTTTGATCAAAATTGTTATGTGGAAAAATTCGGGGAAACTCCTGATTTATTTTTATTGACTTTAAGTCGATAAGAATTATATTACACAACTGTTTAGCCATATGGATATTTCCGTAAATGGCAATTAAGATGTTAATAGATTAGTAGTTAAATAGAATTGGTTTGATTTCCGGAGTAGATGAATGAGACAATCGCAAAAAGTCAGTTTAATTATTGTTGCTTTTTTGATTTTGCTCGCCTTTTATGGTCTTTATCCTTCGCTCATATATCATTCGATGAGCCATGAAGAGCAGGAGCTTTTAAAAGCCGAAGACCCTACCGAATACTATTCTCTCAAGAACAAGGCGTTACGGCTGGGACTTGACCTTAAAGGGGGCATGCATATTGTGCTGGACGTGCAAAAACCCGAAGAAGGCAAGGTAGCCGACGTTCAGGAAAGGGTATTAGAAATCATTAGAAATCGTGTCGATAAAATCGGCGTCACCGAACCCCAGATTCAAACATCCGGTGCCAATCGCATTGTAGTAGACCTGCCGGGCTTTACCGATATTGAACAGGCAAAAAAACTTATTGGCGAGACCGCTCAACTGCAATTTAAGCTTTTCCCTCCCTCAGAAGAAATACAGGCGCTTTTAAACCAGATAGATTCAGTTCTCGTGGAGGTGATGTCGGATACCTCAAAGGCTGCCGAGGATGAAAAAGCTTTAGCGGACGTTTCTGAAGACACTACAATGGAATCCATTATAGATATCTTTGATGAACAGGCGCCGGAGGAAGGAGCGTTGCTTGAGGATGAGGTCGATTATTTCGCTGAGCATCCGTTCATGTCGTTAGTTGATCAGGCCGATGGAGTCAGGCTGGCAATTCCGAGATCTGATTATTATGAGGCTCAGAGATTATTGGAGACCCCTGAAGTTCAGGCGATTATTCCTGATAACATCCAATTTGCCTGGTCCACAAGAGACTTCTATATCGGTGATCGGGCCTACCAGGGGCTTTATTGCTTGAGAAAACAGGTTGAACTAAGCGGCGACCATCTGGTGGATGCTCAACCATCCTTTGACCAGTTCCGCCGGCCGGTTGTAAATTTCGAACTGGACAAACAGGGCGCCAAAAGGTTTTCCGCATTAACCGGCGCCAATATTGATAAACCGCTGGCAATAGTCCTCGATGACAGGGTCGAATCAGCGCCGGTAATCCGCAGCCGCATCCGTGACAAGGGACAGATTGAACTCGGTGGAAACGCTTCCTGGGATGAAGCCAGATTACTATCTGTGGTTTTGAAGGCCGGCGCTTTACCAGCCAAAGTGAACATTATCCAGAATTCCGTTATTGGACCGTCGCTGGGCCAGGACTCTATTAACAAGGGTAAAACGGCGGTTCTGATAGGACTCCTTGCGGTGATCGCTTTCATGCTGTTTTATTACAGGATATCGGGGGTTATCGCAGACTTTGCTCTCTTATTGAACTTCCTGTTTATTTTTGGCTTTATGATTACCCCGGGCATCAATGCCACTCTCACCCTGCCGGGGATAGCCGGTATTATCCTGACGATGGGCATCTCGGTGGACTCTAACGTGCTTATCTTTGAACGAATACGAGAGGAGCTTCGAACAGGCAAAACGGTGAGGGCGTCGATCGATGCCGGTTATGCCAGGGCATTATTGACAATTATCGATTCTCACGTGACAACCTTGATAACGGCGTTGTTCTTGTTTATGTTTGGCACCGGTCCTATTAAAGGTTTTGCCGTAACCCTCTCTGTAGGCGTAACGCTTTCACTGTTCACGGCGCTTTTTGTGACCAAGGTAATTTTCAACATACGTAAGAAATACAGGATACTCAGCATATAGGCGGTAAATAATCATGATAGAGATAGTAAGAAATACAAAAATCAATTTTATAGGTAAACGGTACACATCGTTCGTTATTTCCGGATTATTGCTCATTTTAGGTTTTGCCGCTCTTGGAATGATTGTTACAGGCAAGGCGAATCTCGGGATTGATTTTGTCGGCGGGGCAATGATCATGGGCAACTTCGAAAACCCCGTTTCGACTGATGAACTGCGGTCGGCGCTTTCGGCGGAGGGTTTCAGCGGAGTCGACATTCAAAGTATAAAAGGTGAAACCGTTGAGCCTAATTCCTTTATGATCCGTACAGCCGGGGAGGCTGAGAACCTGGGCGATTCTCTTTTTACTGATGTGATTGCCTCCCGGATTAAAAACCAGTTCCCGGACAATCCTTTTTATATTGACAGCATCGATGACATCGGCAGCGCAGTCGGTAAAACCCTTCAACAGCAGGCGCGATGGGCAATTCTTTTCGCTTTAATGGGCATTTTAGTATATATCTGGATACGGTTCGATTTCCGGTTTGGAGTCGCCGCTACTATTGCCACGTTTCATGACGTTATCGTAGTGCTGGGGATATATTTCCTGACCGGCAGGGAAATCTCGCTTTTATTAATCACTGCATTATTAACTCTTGCCGGTTATTCATTAACTGACACAGTGGTGGTCTATGACCGAATACGCGAAAACCTGAAGCAATTCCGCAAACGTGGCGACTTTGCCGGAACCATTAACGGCTCAATAAACGAAGTTCTTTCCAGGACGATTGTTACCAGCAGCACAACCCTTCTGGCGGTGCTGTCGCTGCTTATATTCGGCGGCGAGGTGTTGCGTGATTTTTCGGTGGCGCTTTTTCTGGGTGTGCTGGTTGGTACTTATTCATCGGTGTTTGTCGCCAGCCCGATTATCGTGGAATGGGAAAAAAGAAGCCCGAGACGGTTCAAGTAAGGTTAGAATAAATAACAAATTTAAAAAGGGACGTTTTAAAAACGTTCCTTTTTTTATGCTATCCCGCATTATTCACAAATCTTAACATGTGCGTGGCATCCGCCCTGGGCGGACCGGTATGCCCGTTCCTTTTTTCCCGTGGTGTCGACCCCCTGCGGTCGACACAATGGCCTGCTGAAGAGAAGCTGTCAACTACAGAGAGTCGACAGCACAGGAAATTCTCCCCTCACACCTTATAGGTCAGCGCGGGTGCCCCACTCCGGCTTTTGCGGGGTGGGATAATCAAAAGGGCGTATGCGATACGCCCCTACGCGTTGGATTCTTATAATTTTTGTGGCTGGTGTATGCCCCATGCATCTGCAGAAATTCTCCCTACACCTTATAAGTCAGCCATCGCCCGCGTTGATAATATATAAAAAACATCGATGATGTAACCAAGCCGGCGCCGGAGATTATCCACCAGATGGCAATTTCCGAAAAACCAAAATATGTGGTGAAAAAATAAATAGGCACAACTTCAAGCGCCCATGAGTGAATTATGTTGACTACCATCGCCGGTGTGTTAAAACCGACACCGAGGTGTATCTCCTCAAGCATGAGCAGCACGCCCAAAAAAGGAAAACCCAGGGCGAATATTTTCAGCATCTTACTTCCCCGGGCGATAGTTTCAGGATTATCAAAAAACAGGCCGATTATCTGAGCGGAAAACGCAAACGATATCAGACCGAAGGCAACCATTATACCCATGCCAAGCAGAACCGCCTGGTTGCCGATTTTCCGGGCGCGTTTTATTTTGTCGGCTCCCAGGTTATGACCGATCAGCGCTGATAGACCAAGACCGATGCCGATTATGACTGAGATGCCGAAAGCGGTTACCTGGGTTCCCACACCATAGGCGGCCACTACCGCTGTGCCGAATGGAGCCACCATCCGGGTGATAACCATGCGGGCGCCTGCAAATGAGAGATTGCCAAACCAGGCCGGGATACCGATTTTAAGCATCGTCCACATGGATCGGATCGAGATGCCCTCTTTGCCTTTGAGATGCAATTTGACGTTGGTGAAATCACTGTAAAAAAGAAACATCCCGACAGTAAAAGTGATAGTATAGCTGATAACCGATCCCAGTGCGGCTCCCCTGATTCCTAAAGCAGGCAGGCCAAGGTAGCCAAACATCAGAAGAGGATCAAGTATCATATTAAGCACATTGGATGAAAGCATCATTATCAAAGCCATCTGGGGATTGGCCACGCCTCGCATGCCGGTGAAGATTGAGTAGGTAGCATACATAAGCGGCATTCCCAGGAATAATATTCGGCCATATTGTGTTCCCATCTTAAGGACTCTGCCCTGTGCGCCTATTAAAGGCAGCATATCACCGATAAAATAATAACCGCCGGCGCCGATGATGGCGCCAAAGAACAACTTCAAGACTATCGCTTCTTTGATTGCTTTTTCGGCGAAGTCGTAGGCTTTTTCGCCATAACGACGGGAGATAATCGCCACCGAACCGGGACCGACTAATTGATTGAAAGTAAAAAGAAACCAGATGATATTACCCAGGAAAGTCACCGCGGCAACGCCAGCCTCTTTTTCCGGCAGTCTCGATATCCACCAGGTATCGACGAAATGATATATATGATGAGCCAAAAAGCCAACCATCGAGGGCAGACCCATTTTCAATATCGAGCCAAGAATCGAACCCTCGGTATAGTCGGTGCGTGTTTTGTTATTTTTGTTTATTAGAAATTCCTGTTATCTTATTTATCAACCATAAAACCAGCTTCATTTCCGATCATTCCTGATAGAACAATCAAAAATATAAAAAAGCCTTACAGCCTTTTGCTATATATAACTGTTTTTATTACTATAATCAAACTTTAAGTAAACGATATGATTTCAGACTTTGTAGTTCTCTTTAAATCTTCAGTTTCATCCGGTTTGCCAACAATGATTTTTATGTCGGAGGGGTCTATTTCTGCCAGGTTGAGGTCGCCAAGGTATCTCCATTCGTTTTCTTCACGCCAGTTACTGGCGTTTTCACCCTCGCTTTGAAAATACGGTTTATCCTTATCTGAAAGTCTCTTATACAAAGCGGATTTGCCATAGAAAACAGGCTGTATGCCGGCCTTGACAGCCGCCTCCCTGGCGACAGCGATGCCATAAGGTTCGAAATTCCAGCGAACATAGCGTTTACGCCAGCTCATCAATGATAAAATATCTTTCGGGTGAAGACTGCTGAAAGCGACTACACTTTTGGCGTTCCTCTGATGCGCAGATGCCCCACGAATCCTTTTTTCTATTAAAATATTTTTAAGGATTTCTACAACCCGATTAGGATAATATCCTTTTGAGCTAACCAGCTTAAGATAAAACATTCCCCTGGTTTCTCCGGGCAGCCGGCCATAGCATGTTCTGGTCCAGTGAGTGATATAATCCCAGGTCATGCTTTTCAGATTTTCGCTGATATCTTCCGGCATATTTCTCGGGTATCTCTTTTTACTCGCATATTCGGTTTGGAAATCCCCGACGACAACCTTTTTCTTCTTCTCGGTATATTTATTTACCAGTTTCTGAAGGTTGCCGTCCGGTCGAATGCTGACAGGAATGATGATATCAGCAATATCCACCGCCAGCCGATCTCTGACAGGCCAGTTTGACTTCTTTGATTTCGCCTTAGAGATTTCGAAAAACAGCCAGCCGGTTTTATTTTTATCAAGGCCAAAATCATTTGTAATATCCTTAATAGCCCGGTCGATTTTATCCTCAGGCATAATCGGGCAAACAACAATTTGATAACCATTAATGTTGCCGCAGGCCCAGCAAACGAGCTCCCAGGTATTCATTTCAGTACTGGTGATAAGAATATGTTTCTTTTGTGCGGCATGTTTTACAGCTTCGATGGAGTTTACAATCCAGGGATCATCGCCGAAAGGGGTCTTGGATTGACGCGAGTTTAAAATTACAGCCAGCTGGCTGTTTTCGATTTCGAAATTACTGTAGCAGACAGCCTTCACCGGAGATGAAATCTCTTTTATGTATTTAAACCCCGTTTCTATCATAACGATTCATATTGTATTTATGGTTATATAATAATGAAACGTTAAACGGTTTGCAACAGGATTAAAACAAATTACAGAATTTTTAGCAGGTCGGGTTCTGACCGGAGGAGGTTGTGCCAAAAGCGTGTCTCTGTGTTTGGCGAACTACGACTCCCGAAACGAGGTTCATGCATCTTATAGTAGCTCAATAGAATACATGCATTAAGCTACCGAAATCATTGTTCGGGCAGCACCCGATATGGACTTTTGGCACCGCCTGTTCTTCTTCTGCCAGAGCAGTCGGAAGTAACTTCCGACAGCACAAAACAGCACAAAATCTGTTAACTCTCAGGTTTTAATGAAAAAGGTTTTTTCTTGACAAATTATAGAGAAATTAGTATATTTAAGACAAGAAGTAAGGCATCTTTGGATGTGAATCTAAAAGTTAATAGCGAAAGGGGAAGG
>CBFDEC010000028.1:0-40598 GCA_965603725.1 uncultured bacterium
TCTTCACTTTGAAACTGTTTTGAAAATAATATTACTGATTTATGAATAAAGCGGGTTAGTCAATTGAGCAGCAAACACCCAAGTTGCCAGCTATGCATTCTTCCGGACACTATAAAACGCGCAAGCCGGCTATTTTAACTGCTCCCCTATGATAACCATCCGGAAATAACTGTTCAAGCTCCTTTATATCAATTTTATTTGCTTCGCAGGTCTCGTAAATCGTAGGGATTTCTTTATTCTTTTCGTAGCTTTGGCGAAGGTATCGTATAATCTGCCAGTGCTTCTCGGTTAGCTTTCTACCGGGTATTTTCATATCATAGGCCTTGTAGATGGCATAATTTTCACTCCATTCATCAGGATTTACCAGGAATCCGCGCACATCCACTATATATGTTTTTTCAGCATCAAATATATTATAATCCCTGGCAGTCAGCGGCAAATCGGTTTGATCCAGATAACCCTCCTTATAGGTAATACCCGCCAGTTTGCAAGCGCCTCTCAAATATCCGGTGGGAAAGAGTTTCTGCAGTTCTTTAAGCTGCAAGCCATTCACTACACAGACTTCATAGACCAAGGGGCATTTGCCCGTTTCTATAAATGTATTACGTATGAAATAGATGACATCCCGGTGCTCTTTCGTTAGTCCATGGGGAATCTTAAGTTGCGGCGCCATCCCTTCCGCAAAATTTTCATCCCAACTGTTGAAGTCCAACAAAAAATCCTTCGGATTCATCTCGTAGGTTTTACCCTTATAAGTAAAAGTACCCATACTCACTCCCTCTTTATTAACTGTTACAATTCCTATAGAGTTTTTTTGTCCTTTACCAATTGAATCAGCCAATTATACCATGTCTCAAGTCTTTCACCTGTACGACAAGACATTTCAAATATTTTCAGGTTTGCGTTGATACTTTTGGCATTTTTTTTGACCTTTTCAAGTTCGAAGTCCGAGAGGCCTAAAAGGTCGATTTTATTGATTATCAGCGCCGAGGAACGCCAGAACATAGCCGGGTATTTCAGGGGCTTATCGTCTCCTTCAGTCGTACTGACTAATACAACCTTCATATCTTCGCCTAAATCATAACTTGACGGGCAGACCAGATTACCAACATTTTCAATGAACAACACGTCAACATCATTAAGGTCGAGTTCATCGAGTGTCTTACTGACCATCCTGGCGTCAAGATGACAGGCTCCGCCGGTAATAACCGGTCTTACAATTTTACCGCCGGCACGGGTGAGGCGTATTGCGTCGTTTTTTGTTTGCACGTCTCCTGCAATAAGCGCCATGTTCAGCTCATTATTTAACGCTCCCAAAGTTCTTTCCAGCAGACTCGTCTTCCCTGAACCAGGGGAACTTACCAGGTTGAGCGAAACAATGCGTTTCTCGTGCAGCCTCCGGCGAATTTCAGCTGCCAGACGGTCATTTTCGAAGAGAACTTTTTTCTTAATCTGTATCTTTTCTTTCATGATTCCCCCTCAATAAAAGAATTTATCTTCGTATTTCTCTATCAAAACATGCAAGCCATAACAGTTTGTCACCTCGCAGGAAATCACGACTAAACGTAAAACTGGTCGATAATCTTTCATTATTCCTCAACCAAGTACTCTACATTAAGTTCCTTTCCCTGTGTAATATCAATATCTGCTGAGTCGCAATAAGGACACAGAAAAACAAAGTCATCCACCTGGAGATCTTTTCCACACGAGCGGCACTTTCCCTTAGCCGGTATCTGTTCGATAATCAGCTTAGTTTCAGATAAAGGCGTATCTATTGTCGCCGCTTCAAAGCTAAATGATAATGCTTCTGGATCGACTCCGGTAAGGCCGCCAAGCTGGACACTTACTTCTTTGACACCATTTAAATCACGCTTAACTATCTCTTCCTGCACTATATCGATGATCTCATTGGCAATGCTTAATTCGTGCATTCCATCATCTCCATCATTAATATGTATTTTAGATGCATCATTAATTCATAATCCAAAAGAGATAACTAGGCGTTAATAACCTCTTTTTTCCAGCCTTGCAGATATTCTTTTACTCGACCTGCCAGCTTACCCATGGCACCGCCAACCGGTTCGCTTAACTCCCCGCCGATTGTATGAGAATCGGCAACTTCGATCGCAAGAATTTTGATTTCCCTGGGAAACTCAAGATTCAATTGATCAGCGATTTTTATCATCTCCGGTAATCCGGTATAATGCGGTGAGGGATTTGGAATCGCGCTCAAATCTTTCGGATCAAGTTCAATAATTGTTCCCGGCCTGAACTTCGACGTGTAAATGGCATCGATAATAATCACCTGCTTATAGCCAATAAATAGATCGATCAATGCTACGCCGGTAAGATCGCTCTCGATTACATCTGCCTGATCGCCAATCTCCTTGTGAAGTTCTCTGGCAGTTAAAACACCGATAGCATCATCACTCAACAGGTCATTGCCCAATCCAACAACAAGCGGTTTCATAAATTCAATCTCGCCGGATCTCTTTTATCAGCTTACGATTTTGGTCATATACATACGCAATAAGCGGCATCTGACCCGGTAGCGCGTGCGTTGCGCAACCATGACATGGATCGTAAGCGCGAAACGCCATTTCAATCATGTTCAGTATTCCATCATCCACATTGCCATTGGAAATGAGCCCTCGGGCGGCTTTATCTACCGACAGGGCGATACGTGCAGAATTATTTTGCGTGGCGACAATCAGGTTTGCGCTGGTAATTAATCCGCGATTATCGGTTTTGTAATGGTGTACAAGTGTCCCGCGCGGCGCTTCGACAACGCCGATTCCCTCTTCGGGGGTTTCCGTCGGTATTATGCGGACATCCTGACTTACAATATCCGGGTCATTCGCCAGCTCTTGCATTCGCTCGGCGGAGTATAACAGCTCTATAAGACGAGCCCAGCTGGTGGAAAGAGTATAATGAACCGGTTTCCCTCCTAAAGTATCATAGAACTTATCGTATGCTTCCTGAGCCAGAGGCGTAGCCATACCTTCTGCCGCATTCAGCCGTGCCAGTGGAGCTACAGCAAAAATCCCGCTTTCCGGACCATCGACAAAGCCCTTCCAGCCTATGTCCTTCAGATAACTGAATCTTACATAACTCCAGGGTTCGACATGTTCGGCGATGTGATTTAAATATTCATTACCGGAAAATTTTAAGAATTCTTTTCCATCCGGGTTAACTACCCTCAGCATACCATCGTAAAAATTAACCTTGTTGTTTTCATCCACCAGGCCCATGTAGTAAGTCCTGTGCGTGTAAGTTTCAGAGGTTATATAATCCACATATTCCGAGTTACCGAGAACAACATCATTGAATAGTTTTAGAGAGAACTGTCCAAACTCAACGGCATGTTTGGCAACGTCGATAAATATTTGTTGGTCTTCCTTCGCTATGGGTTTTGAAATTCCACCGGGCAGACCAAAAGCAGGATGAATGACCTTTCCACTTGCCAGAGTCATCAACTCACGGAGTTGCTTTCGCATCCCGATAACTTCCTTGCCTACTTCAAGTCCAACCTTACCTAAAACGCCAAGAATGTTGCGTTCTGCCTTAGGGGCTTTTGGTCCGACAACAAAATCTGGTCCAGCTAAATAGAAAAAGTGCAAAGCGTGATCTTCTATAACAAAGATATTATATATCATTTCTCGAATTTTTTTAGCTGAAGCCGGGGGCTCGACTTTGTAAAGGTCATCTAAGGTTTTTGTGGAGGCCATATGATGCGCAGTAGGACAGACCCCGCAAATGCGTGAAGTGATCTGGGGCATATCCTCTGCCGGACGACCCTGAGCAAATCTTTCAAATCCGCGCAGTTCTGGTATTTGAAAGTAAGCTCTATCAACATTCCCCTCATCATTTAAAAAAATGTCGATTTTCCCGTGGCCTTCGAGACGTGTTATTGGATCTATTGTAATCTTTCTACTCATGATTATTTTCCTCTGCTCTTAGCTTGCTGATAATGTCGATGCAACAGCGATGCGGGAAGGCTGTAACGGTAAAACGTGCCAACAGGATCAACGATATGATTAAAAATTTCTGCTATCTCCTTTTCATCTTTTGAATCAACAGATGAGGCAATGGCTGAGAGCGCTTTGGCTCCATAGTCTGTGACTCGTCCGGTTGGCCCCATACATCCGGTGCAGGGCATATTTACATTGATGCAGGCTGCCCCGCAACCTTTGCGAGTAACAGGTCCAAGACAGAGCAGCCCCTGGGCAAGGAGGCACTGTTGCGGATCTATGATTATCTCATGAGGCCGTTTAAACTCTCGCAAGGCCAGATCTTCCGGCTTAGAATCGCGGCGTGAACACTCCTCGCACAGGGCAACATCAGGTGCGAGAACTGTTCCATTGGGTGGTAATTCGCCGCTTAGTATTGTCTTCAATGCATCTTTTATCAGGTTAACTGGCGGTGGACATCCTGGCAGATAATAATCAACTTCGATGACCTGGTCAAGAGTTTTAACCGTATCCCACATAGATGGAAGCGTTAATTTACCCTCAGGAATATCTATTTTCTCACTTGGCAGCACCTTTTCAACATTGTTTACACTGGGAGATTTAATATATACCTCATCGAACATCTCTTGCCGGTTAAACATATTGGCCAATCCAGGAATACCGCCGAGATGAGCGCAGCTTCCAAAGGCGATTATCAATTGGGATTTCGAACGTAGAAGTTCAACCATTTCATGTTGCTCAGAGGTGCGGATAGCGCCGTTGATGAAACCAACTGCAAGATCACCATCCGGCATGGCCTCTACATCGGCACGTTTGAAATCGAGAGCAACAGGCCAAAAAACGATATCCACTGCCTCAATGACCGGTAAAATATCTTCTGCAAGGTCAATGATGGCCTCTTCACATCCACCGCATGACGCACACCAGTAAAATCCTACTTTTGGCTTGCTCATAGTTCATCCCCCTTTGCCAATGTGGCTGTCTCAGGAATTTTTAATAGAGAATCTTCAATCAAATTGTAAATTGTCGGCTCCAGTCGTAATGGTCCAAGCTGACGGACTGTCTCGGTCATCTCGTTAATTACTCTCTGGACCTTGTCTCCTTCAGAAGCGGCAATCCATTCAAGTCGTACCCTTTCTTGTTCAATGCCCATAGATTTTAGAAGGCTCTTTAACAGCGTGAAGCGGCGCAGGGCCTTATAATTACCCTCCTGGTAATGACAGTCACCCGGATGACATCCTCCAATAAGGACACCGTCAGCGCCTTCACGTAAGGCAGCCAGGACAAACTGAGGGTCAAGCCGTCCTGAACACATAATGCGCACCACCCGGACATTTGGCGCGTAAACCATCCTTGCCGTTCCAGCGAGGTCAGCCGCTGTATAGGTGCACCAGTTACAGAAAAATGCAACAATCTTGGGCTCAAATTGTGCCTTTATAGCTTCATCATTAGACATAACTGACCACTCCCTTAATTTCGTTTAAAATCTGTTCATCGGTGAAAAGGTTTTGCTGAAGAGAACCTGATGGGCATGCCGCAACACACGTGCCGCATCCTTTGCAGAGCGCTCCATTAACAACAGCTACATTCTTATCGCCATCGAAACTTATGGCATTAAATGGGCAGATATTTACGCATGTTTTACACCCGGAACAGAAATCCTCTTGAACATATGCAGTATTGGGATCAAGCTCCACGTAGCCTCTATCAATGAGCGCCATAGCTTCTGCGGCGGCGGCTCCAGCCTGGGCCACGCTGTCAGGTATATCTTTAGGCCCTTGACAAGCTCCTGCCAGAAAAACACCGTCAGTGAATGTTGATACTGGCGCCAGCTTGGGATGACGTTCGAGAAACCAACCATCATCACTGCAACTGATGTTAAAAAGACGGCGCACTTCCTCTGTGTCAGCTTGTGGTTCAAGCCCGACAGACAAGACAACCATATCTACGGGGATACGACGCACTGCCCCAACAAGAGTATCCTCAGCACGAATAATTAACTTTCCTTCTTCTTCAGGAGTCATTGCCCAATCGGTTATTTCAGCAACACGTCCACGAATGAAATGCACATCTTCTTTCAGTAGTTTGTCATAAAATTCTTCGTATCCCTTACCGGGGGTGCGCATGTCAATGTAGAAATTGTAGATTTCCGCGCCGGTTCGCTCTTTGATAAGATGAGCTATTTTTAGCGAATACATACAACAAACCCGCGAGCAATATCGATTGGTGTTGTTATCGCGACTACCGACGCAGTGAATGATAGCAACCATTTTTGGTGCCTGGCCACTTTTGAGAATAACTTCACCGCTTGTTGGTCCGGCGGCATTGACCATACGTTCAACCTCAAGACTGGTATAGATATTATTGTACTTACCATATCCATATCTGAAAATTCTTCGGGCGTCGAATGTCTTAAAACCGGTTGCGAGAATAATCGCTCCGACATCGATTTCTTTAATTTCTTCGGTTTGATCAAAATCGATGGCATTAGGTTCGCACACATCAACACAGGACTTTTTGCATTTCCTTCTCTTAAGCTCCAAACATGACGCCTCGTCAATAACCGCAACTAGTGGAGTCGCCTGGGGAAATGGAATATAAATCGGTTTGCGCTTGCTCAAACCAACGTTAAATTCATCTTCGACTCTGGCTTTTTTATATACGCAAGCCTCAATACATTCTGAACAACCTACACAAAGCTCCTCGTTAACATAACGCGGTTTGCGTTTTACCTTGACTTTAAAATTTCCGACAAATCCATCAACTCCAATTACTTCGGAATATGTCCAGAGTATGATATTGGGATGGGCAAGAACAGCGGACATCTTTGGCGTAAGGATACATGCGGCACAATCCAAAGTAGGGAACGTTTTGTCGAACTTGGCCATGTGTCCCCCGATTGTTGGTTCCCGTTCAACTAAATAAACCTTCTTCCCCGAGTCTGCCAAAGTGAGCGCTGCATGAATACCAGCAATCCCGCTACCGACAATTAGGACATCCGGGTGGATCGATACGCGTTTGCGCTCGAGCGGCTGATGGAGCGCCACCCGGCACACTGCCGCAGCAATCAGAGATTTTGCCTTTTTTGTGCCCTCCTCCTTATTGCGAGTGACCCAGCTCACATGTTCACGAATATTGGCCATCTGGAAAAAGAATGGATTCTCGCCACCTTTAGCCATCACGTTTCTAAAAGTAGGTTCGTGCATAAGAGGTGAGCAGGAAGCGACGACAACTCGATTCACTTTTCCTTCACCTATATCTTGCTGAATCAGTTCCTGACCAGGGTCAGAGCACATGAACTTGTAATCTCGTACAATTGTCACATAGGGCAGGGTCTTGGCAAACTCTACCGTTTTCGAGATTTCAACCTTACTGGAGATATTGATGCCGCAGTGACAGACATATACACCAACCTTGGGTGTGCCATTCGATCTTATCTCAGTTGTAGACATGATGACCTCCTACGTCTGCTTTTGTTTTGGATGGTTGCTGCAATGGCACAAGCAGGCGGTGCAAGCCCAACTGTCGTGATGGGATGCCGAAAGCCATGCCCATCAGTTGTGTGAAAAAAGCTACTGGTACGTTAACCTTATCTTTAAATCGCCGCTTCATTTGCCTTTGATAGCACTCGAGATTGAACTGACAGAGTGAACACGAAGTAGCAATTACATTACATCCACGCTTTTTCGCTTCTTTCAACAGATTGTAGCTTAGTCGCAAACCATATTCTTGAACAGTACCGGTCAGTGAACCCCCACAGCAACGGGTCTTTATAGGCCAATCTATAACCTCAGCGCCGAGAGACTCGACGATCTTATCCATAGTGGAAGGTTCGTGCTGATCATCGAAGTCAGCATATGGCCGGATTACCTGACAACCGTAATAACAGGCTACCCTGAAGCCATCAAGCGGATGTGTAACCAACGAGGCGATTTTTTTAAGTCCAACATCATTAACCAGGATATCGAGGGGGTGTCGTATGCGGATATGGCCTGTGTACTTAAGACCGGCTGAATGGAGAGATTCGTCGACCTTCGTACGGATCTCAGGGTACTCCCTTAGATAGAGAAGCGCCTTTTTCAACCCGAGATAGCAGGCGGCACAGGGTACGATTAAGTCAATCATAGTTGTGCCTTTACTCTGACGCTCGGCTAAGGCGAAATTACGAGCGCACAGGGCAAATGCTTTCAACTCGCTGATTGACATATAGGCTGTGGCGCCGCAACAGTTCCAGTCTTCGATCTCGATGGTTGGTATTTGCAAGGCTGAAAATACTGCCAGCAATGATTCTTCATAAGCCTTGCCGGTGCTTTTCGCGGAGCACCCCGGGTAATATAGATAACTCATGGCGTCTCCTTTCCAGCTAACCCCAATTGGCGTTTAGGCTTCACCATGTATTCCTTTTCCAAGGTCTTAAGGATGCTATGCAATTCAGCCTTGTTTTTTATAGATTCTCGCTTCGGGCTCAATCGTCCCCGCAACCAGAGTCGTAAACCGAGACTCATCATCTTGAATAGCTGGATAGGGTTGGTTTTTAAGAACAGACGTACGGTCAACCAACTCTCGGTGTTGCGACCAGACCTCTCAACAGCTTTGAAGAATTCGTTGGCAAGAACCGGAATTGGGAATTTTTTCGGATAAACACCTTCTCTAATTGCCAATCGCTTGGCCGCATACATGATATCCGTTAATCTGATTTCTTTGGGGCACTCGACGGTACAGGAGTAACACGAAGAGCACAGCCAGGTTGTAGAACTGCTCAGAACCTCTTTTCTGAAGCCCGCACGGATCATGGCGACAATTTGCCGTGGTGTGTAATCCATACACGGACTCAATGGGCACATACCACTGCATGTGCCGCACTGGATACAATCATATAACTTATCGCCACCCGGTATCGAGGCTATTTGACGGGCAAAGTTTGGATCAAGCTCTGACTCGAACTGTAGCTTTGGCCACCCTTTCCACTTTTCCATGGGCATCCTCCTCTTTACAGCAAAAATTTATCTCCAGAGCCAGGCTTTAATGGCTGACATAACTGGAATCATCGACATTTCATGTCGGGTTTCTTGCGTATTATATTTTAATCGTATACGACCGATGCGCCAAAATTGGGTTGTCCACGGCATTACATGAATACGGCATATGGTACAATCGGGCATGCCCCTTGAAGACGATATGGCGTTAATTTGATGAGGATTATACCCAGTACGAGTAAGCCAGCAAAAGTTTGTGAAATAGTTCACAATCTGTCTAAAAAAAACATAATACTCGTCATTGATGACTTGCTGGCTCTTAAGGATATGCCTATGTTTAAAGAATCCTAAAAAGTTAAATAAAAGTATAGAATTAACGAAAACTAGAACACGCCGGTTAGCAGAGACACACTTATAACTTAACAGCACCAGATACATGTGTGTAAAGCATAACCGCATCGGAACAATACCCTCTTGTTATTTCACTTTAAATATAGACAATGGTAAATGCCGTGTCAATAGAAATTTTTAATAAAAAGCCATTTTTTAGGAAATATCATTTTATTGGTTTATAACGACTTACTATTGACTTTTTAAATGTTTCGATGCAGCAAAAGCGCTTATCAGGCTTCCACTTAGCATTGTTGTTAAACGCCGCCTTGCGTGTCTTGAATAAATAGGGACATGCAAGTCATAGCAGTGTACTCAGCTTTAAATAATATTGGAGTGAAGAATTGCTAACTTAATTATCGACTATTATATATTAATCCTGGTGTGCAAGGGGCATAATCAGATAGCAGTCTATATCACTACTGTCTGGCCTTTCTATAAATAATAAATTTACAATTGTCATTCCCTCGGAAGCAGGAATCCATAACGTTGTATATACTGTTCAACCACTATTACTTAAAAACAACGGATAAAGCATCAATCATCATGGATTCCCCGCCTTGGCGGGGAATGACACCTTTCGTATCTCAAAATAAAATCTATAATCTTTGAAAACAACCATACAAAATGTGAGAATTCTAATCCCTTAAAACAAAGTCGTTTAATTGATGATAATATTTCATAATTTTCAAATCATTTATACTGCTCCTTTAAAAAGGCCGGACACTATTGAGTCTATATCATTAATACTTTTCATTACTCGCTGAATTAATGATTGTTTTACTTTCTGTTTTCGTAATCATTTTTTCCTTCAGGAAAAACCTGGTAAATTGCACTTAATTGCCGAATCAGTTTTTGAAGTTCCCTGCAATCAGGCACTAAAGACGAGTCAGGAATTTTGTCACGGGGTATTTTTTGTTCTAAAGTTTCATATATATCCTCAACCTCATCCTGAGCAAGTTGAATTGTCATGCTGACATAATCATAAATCTCCTGTTTCATGGCCTGAAGTTCTTTTTTAGAAAATAACTCTGAAGTGATAATTTCATTTAATGCCGATAATGCATCACAAATTGCAATAGGCGTAAACCCTTCGGCGAACCTTTGCATAACGATGTCATCCACATAACTTAGCATCAGACCTCTATCTCCGCTACGTACCGTTGCCAGCAATAAATGATATATGTTGCTTAGGTAACATTGAAAGTCATCTGTATCCATTTTTTTGTAGCCGCTGAAATTACTGCTTCTCTCTGGAGAGAGGATATAATCATTAATTTTTTCCAATAATTTTTCTTTCTCCGCGAGCATATTTTCATATATTATTAAGTTAGCTCTGTGGGCGATACGTTTCAGCGCTGCTTCATTTTTTAAACGCCATTCATCAGGATGAGTTTTCATCTTCTCCATTAGAAATAGCAATCTGTGGAGCACATGATAACGGGCAGTTGGCTCCCATGAGAGCGCTTTCCGGGTATAAGAAGAGTCTATATTCATTTTAAGGTCTATATATTTGAGCATCCAGAAACGCTCAAAAGGTTCGTGATAATATAAGTGAACGTGTCCTAATAAACGTCGGACAAAAACTCCAGGATAGGTTAGCGGTTTAGGTAAAAATATTGGTTTTATGGCCTGTCCGAAATAGTAGTGAGTCGCTATTTGAAACAACTTTTGGTGAGAAGTCGATCCATCCGGACTGCAAATATAAATATCGAAGGAAGGCAAGGATTCATTCTTGGAGAGAATGGCCATCAACAGCTTGATCAGGCAACGAATGTGAATATAAGGAACTGCCGATTCACCCCTACCGCCTAAAAACCTTGAATCCCAACTTTTAGAAAGCCAGGTGTACAGGAATTTGTACAACGGGGCATATTCACACCAATCACTGAAGACAGCCGCCAAACGAACTATGGAACATGGAAACCATTTCGAGTATTTCCGCACCAATTCTTCGCCCCGCTTTTTACTGAGAGCATACGGGAAGTTTGCATCTGCAGGACTCTTTTCCGTGATTACCATACTCTGTGATGAAAATTTAGATACTACCAGAGAACCGGGGAATATAAAGCGTCTGATGCCAAGTCCTTTTGCTAATTTGAGTATGTTTTCCGTGCCATTAACATTTGTACGTTGATATTCGGGGTTATCCGTATTATTAAAGTCATAATAAGCGGCTAAATGCAGAATAAAATCAGCGCCGCCCTGTTGTTTGATATGATGCATCACTTCCTTTACATATGACCAGTTAGCGATATCACATTGGATCCATTGAATATTCGGATGATATGGGACGCCTGCTTCCGTTCGGGAACGACGAGCCATGGCATGGATATAATAACGTTCTTTTGCAGTGTCCAGAAAATGGCGTCCAATGAAACCAGATGCGCCGGTAACAATAATCGCCGGTAATTTATCTGCCATTGCCTATCACCATTTTTTCAACATTTTATTAACTTCCAAACTGTTTCTTAAGCAGTTATATTTATCTAACTACTTTCAGGTTTCAATAATTATCATCACAACCAAACAAGTCCTTAAAGTTATTTCTTGTTTCTGCTATAAGAAAGAAAGGCCAACAGTATTCCAATACCCATTAGACAATCACTGATTGCGGAAAGTAATACCATCCATATTTTATCGATCGAAATATAATATGTAAATAAGAAAATAGCAGCCATAAACTTAGCTGCAATTGCCAGAATAATTAATCCGCCGAATCGTTCCACGTCTTTCGCTGCCAAAGCGTAGGCGACACCCATTACCAGGTGAAAGACTCCTCCCTGTACAGGAAAAAACTTTTCAGCATATGCTTCAAAACCGAAAAAAGGCATTACCGAAGCCGGCATAAAAATTAGACCAATACCGACAAAAAACGAATGAATTGCCACTAACCATAGTATGATAGGAAGGTATTTGCCAACATTTAAAACAGCTTTCATTTGCTCGCCCTTAATTAATCTTGCCTCTGCAGAATCCTTATCCAATCCTTAGATTATATATTAAGATTACTATTATCTCTTGTCAAATAAAAGTTGATAGATTTGTAGAAAAGACCGAAAGATAGAAAAACAATGCAAACAAGCCTTTAGATGATAAGAAGTATCTATCAATGCTCAAGAGATTCTGACAGTGCGAGAATATATAAAATTAAGTTATAGTCCACATATGACTTTACCCAATTCAAATGACCTAAGCAAATAATACATAAACATATCATTGCGATTTTCGAAAAAAATATTAATTTGCAGCAATCCGGATATTCTATGAGACGGTTTTTGATAATTGGTAATTTGGACTAACAAAAAGTCGATAAAATAACAAGTGAGATTACAGCTTTTGATGAAATCATATTGACTCTTTTGATCTAAATAGACATAATAACAAGGAGAAGCGATGGTTACAAAAAGCGCCGGGGATTTAATGATCCCCCTCAAGAAGTATCCTAATATCCCTGCTTGGTTCACCCTGCGCCAGGCTGTAGCAAAGATCGAGAATTCGGTGATTGACATTGAAGGCCAAAAATCGCTTCCCCGTGCGCTGCTGGTTTTAGATGAAAAGAATCAACTCCTGGGCATAGTACGCCGAAGAGATATCCTGCGCGTACTTAAGCCAAAGTTCCTCCAAGATATCTCATTGTCTAACCAGAAGAAGCTGTTTGATATTGAGGTTGATCCAGGTTTAGCGGCTATATCTTTTGGTGAAGATAAAAAGATTATTCAAGAACAGGCTGAGCAGTTGGTCAGTAAGGTGATGCTTCCGATTGTCGCGACAGTAAATTATAACGATCAACTGGGCAAAATTATTTTTTTAATGATCAGTAAAGACTTAAACCTATTGCCTGTTCTAAGGGATCAAAAAGTAGTCGGCGTTGTGCGTAGTGTTGATGTTTTCCACGAAGTGGCTAAACTTTTGATATGAACTATTGATGCTTAACTGACAATTCCGGGAAGGTTGTAGAAAGTATGTTAAAGCGTTTCCAAAATAAAAACGTCCAACCATCAGGCGGCGGCTTAGCCGCCGCGCCAGAAGAAATCTATCTGGCTCGAGTCATACGTCATCTTGATTGGAAAAGGCTATTTTTTATTTTTCTTGGAGTCGCTATTTTCTGTCTTGTTTACTTCTCTCCGCCCTTGCCTGATGCGATCGACCCTGAAGGCGAACATTTCCACCTCAGTCGGGAGGGCAAAGGGGCTTTGGGTCTATTCCTGTTGGCCGCAATCTGGTGGGTTTTTGAGGTTATACCTATAGGGGTTACCAGTATAACCATCGGCGTAGTTCAGGCTCTGCTTTTAATAAGGCCTGCCAAGGTCGCTTTCGGCGATTTTATGCATCCTTCGGTCTGGTTCATTATAGGATCTGTGATAATCGGAATGGCCTTTACCAGGACAGGTTTGACCAAGCGCATGGCCTATAGAATACTCCTTCTGGTTGGCGAACGCACCAGTTTGATCTATCTGGGTTGTTTTGTTATGGTCGCATCGTTAACCCTGATTATGGCTCATACTGCTGTGGCAGCGGCTGTTTACCCTCTCCTTATGGCGATTTACTCTCTATATGACCAAGACAGCAAACCTACCAAGTTTGGCAAAGGACTATTCATTGGTATGGCATTCGTAGCTGGCGCCGGTAGTATTATTACTTTGCTCGGGGGAGCCCGCGGGGCTGTGGCCATCGGATTCTTCAGAGACATAGTAGGACGTGAAATCTCATTTTTCGAGTTCTCCTACTATATGTTTCCTATTGGAGTTCTGATGGTGCTGCTACTTTGGGCATTCATCATGATTTTTTTCCGTCCGGAACAAAAGAAAATACCTGGATTACATGAGAGAGTAAATACTCTTAGCGTGAATCTGGGCCCCATAACAAGAACTGAAGTTCTCACTTTGGTAATAGTATTTTCGACTATTGCAGTTTTGACTTTGCGCACATTTGTTCCGGGGCTTGAGCATTTGAACAAGAGCGCTATAATTCTTATTTCAACCATTTTGTTTTTTATCTTCAAAATTCTCACCATAGATGATCTTGAGAAAATTCCCTGGAATATAGTACTACTTTTCGGCGGCGCTATGAGCCTTGGTTTTTGTCTGTGGCAAACCGGTGCAGCAAGCTGGATGGCTATTAAATGGCTGGCTCTGTTCGAACAGGCTAATTGGTTTATCTTTGTCATGGGGGTCGCTTTCTTCGTATTGCTTTTGACAAACTTTATTATGAATGTAGCTGCCATAGCTATTTCACTGCCGATAACATTAGTCATGGCCCCCTACCTGGGGGTTGCTCCGGAAGTAGTACTGTTTGCATCACTGGCAATAGCAGGAATGCCCTTTTTGTTGATTGTTGGGGCTGCGCCTAACGCCATCGCTTACGAGAGCAAGCAGTTTACTGGTGGAGGTTTCTTCCTTGCAGGGATTCCAGCCAGTATCTTGCTTATGGTTGTTTTGAGCTTATTTATTTGGCTAATCTGGCCGCTGCTGGGCATGCCAGTAACGTTACCTTAATTCGGTGTAAATGGCATATATTTCCATGCCATTAACAAGGAAGGTGGTCGCTGATTGCTTTCTTTTTATGCTATCGGTACATTTTTCGACTTAAAAATATTTGTGTAGGTATAGAAATTTCATTTTCAATTAGCCAGCCACGGGAAGCAACCATATCCTTGATTTCCCAATGACCAGGATTTCCATAGATTTTATGCTCAAATTCACTCTCGAAAGTGGATGGTCCACGATAATTTATGCTTAGGTAAGCAAAGCCGTGATCAACCCATGCCTGATAGGCTGGTAAATAGACTTCGGTCAATACACCTTCCGGCCCACCATGTACATTTAAAATATTAGGGAATGGACCTTCTCTATCGGGCAAGCAAAGCCATCCCTGGATGGAGGCACCATCAGATGACAAAAAGCTGACTGATTTCCATAGTTGACATGGCGGTGTTTCCCCAGATGTGAGAAGTGCTCGTATATTCCTACCTTTATTACAATTTATAGCGATCGCCTGTGATGGGTGAATCGAATTCTCCCATTGGGCAAACACCTCATTATCCGAACTAAAATATGTGCCATACCATAATAGAATTCAAATGGAAAAAGGAAGGGACAAGGTATCCCCCCAGACGGCCAGACGGCTCGTATGAGGTCGTATGACCTGTTGGTTTATGGGAGGAATGGGAAAAAAGAAGTAAGCAGATGGTGGAAGGGCTGGAGCTGTCATTGGTGGTATTATTGGTGGTTTTACAGGAAACAAGGTTGGTTCGGAAGTTGATAGGGCCAATGGCTAATTGATGTAATTGTAAAAAAACATCACCAATACTTCACAAAAAACAAGGCCGCTGGATGTGATTTCAGCGGTCTTTAATGTTTTAAAAGCGGGTAGTTGTTGTCATATTGTTGTCATGGCATAATTCATGTCTTCTATAAATCCCTGTAACTCCTTGAAAGACAAGTAGCGGCGCAGGGACTTGAACCCCGAACACGTGGATTATGATTCCTCTAACAACATTTTCGTTAACCCGCTGGAAGCAGGTGTATTACGCTGAACCTCAAGAGATTAACTCAAACCTGACCTACACTTTTCGACACCGGAAAGCACCAGAGACACCACAGATATACCACTCGTTGTTGTCGTATTGTTGACGCGGGAAAATAGTGGTACACTTTTAAACTGCCCTTTCCTATATTACCTGGTACACTTTTCGACCACCGTTTACAAATTGAAATAGTAATGCCTATTTTCATATACGCATAAACTGGGCATTTTTTACGTATTGACACAAAAAACCTAAACGCCTTAATTATTGCAGTTAAATCAATAATGTAATTTTTTCCTTCAAGGAAATCAGGTTCTCTTGTCAGGGTTGGCTCGGTTTACTAAAAGGCGAGTATTCACGAGCCTGGAAAAACGAAACTAAAAAACAAGAGGACTAAGTTGTCTCTTCAAAAACTGTTGTAAAAAAGAAAAGTTGAGCTTTAGGGTTTGTCTCGAACAATTGACGTGAATTATACCAAAGTATTATTCGGTAGCATCAGATATTTATAATGTGATGCACGTTAGTAATTTTAATAATATGTAAAATTATAAAAACTTCGAAATAACTTAAAATTCAATGGGAGGTTGATCTGTCAAAATTATCTTACTTTAGAATAAAGTAATGATTAATCGATTATTATGAAATATCCAATAACATAATACTAATGAAATCAGTTTTGAAGAAAATTAAAACAAAATACCAAATGGAGGAGAAGTAGAATGAAAAAAGCTATTGCAATCATTCTTCTGTTCGTGTTTTCGAGCGCTGTTGTGGCTGTTGGGGCAAACATTGAGGTTAGCCTACCGACACACAGCACTAATAACAGCGAATACGACCGCAATCCGTCAACCACCTACTATAACGGCAGTTACTGGCTGTTTTTTACAAAAGGTGATGACACTTCAACGGGCGGCGTACGGGGCCCTGGCTATAATCCCGACGCTGATGGATATGTAGTCTGGTATAAGACCGCCTCAACTATTGAAGGTCTGGCGTCAGCAACTGAAACAAAGCTGAATCTGTCCGAAACCAATCGGCCATCAGGCTTTGACCAGCGTGTGGTTACTGCTGTTGTTGCCAGCGATGGTTCAAGCGACTGTATTTATGCTATTGTCAGCAGCGGATTTGCCGGCCCCAGCTGGCCTTCCCATGGCATATATCATTACAAATGGGACGGCTCCTCATGGACTGGTCCGGTGATGATGGTTGATCCAGGCGGCCCTGATCAATATGGGGCGCATGTAAATGCCGTTTCAGATGGCAGTATGATATATATTGTCTGGGACAGCGCCATATCTAATTTCTTTACCTATGATCCAGGTACCGGAACGATTACCGGCCCCACTCAGATTTCCACAGATAATATGCCTAAAATCACGCTCATGGGCACAGTTCTATATGTAGTCAGCATAGAAGACGGCACCGGTGATATCGAAGTGCGTCATTCGCCGAATTATGGTCTGTCATGGTTCTCACATTCGACAGCGATTCCTGGAGCGGGCATGTATGACCCGTGCATCTTTAATGATGGCACAAACCTTTATGTTGTAACTGCTCCATGGGTTCCGGCTGATCGTCAGTATCTGGTACAAACAATGTCGATCGGCGCTGGCACAACATGGTCAACTCCTCGAACGGTGAGTTATGGAGGTTATGTTTCTACCGAGTGGTGGGATTACTGGCCAATCGGTTATTATGATGGAGCAGATGCTTACGTTTTCTATACTACAGAAACAAGCAGTCCGGCATACAGCGATGGTGAAATTGCCTCAGT
The DNA here is from genome assembly GCA_965603725.1 of uncultured bacterium. Lineage (GTDB taxonomy): Bacteria > Zixibacteria > MSB-5A5 > UBA10806 > 4484-95 > JAGGSN01. The sequence continues at coordinate 17,641 of CBFDEC010000028.1, forward strand.
TAAAATGGATTGGGATCTGGGCAACGACCATTATTTCTACATCCAGAACGCCGTTGATCAGGTAATGGCAGATGATGTCATCAACGTGGCAGCGGGAACTTATGTTGAACAGGTAACAATTGATAAGTCTCTTAGTCTTGCAGGCGCTGGTGAATCAGTAACCACAATTCAGGCTCCCTCAACAAGAACTGGCACGGTAACTGAAGGAAGTGTAACCTGGGATTACATTGTGGCAGCTTACCCGTCAAGTGGTACAATTGATATGAAAATCGATGGTTTCACAATCGATGCCAACAATGAAGATGCCACCGATACCGACAATCTGAATTTCGCCGGCATGTTTTTCCGTGATGTTGGCGATGGTACAGATGATGGAATTTATTCATGTTCAATAAACAACTTCGGAGCTTATGGCGCGGTGTGGAGTTCAACCTATAATACCTGGATGGGCAATTATGGAGTTGTAGTCTATGGCACATCAGATCTGAATATTGATGATAACGATATTGGAGATTATACTGTTTCCGGTGTAAGCGCAAAAGGAACCAATGTTGATGTTACTGTAAATGAAAACAATTTTGATGGTTCAAGCTCTGACTATGTAGGTGTTTTCTTAAGGGACGGCGCAGGTGCTATTACAAGCAACACTATCACTAATCACTACGGTGTTGGTGAAAATATGGGCATCTACTTATATGATGCAGCTGCAGGTGTAAATATCAGTAGCGGAAACATAATTTCAAACAACTTTATTGGTATATTTCTCGCTGGCACAGATGGCGCTATAATTGATGGAAACTCTTTCACAAACAATCTTTATAGGTCTATAGTTATTCAGCAGGACAGCGACAATAATGTTGTTAGAGACAATACAATTACAATGGTAACCGGAGATGTGTCCTCAGGTATTTATATTGGAAGCAACTCTGGTGGAAACGTAATTGGCGGCAACTCGGCCGATGATGGAAATGATATAACATTGCCTGCTGATGGCATTGGTATGCGTTATTGCATCCATCTGGCAGCTGCCGATATTGATGCTGTAACTATCAAAAACAATTCGATTACTGGTGGAATGAGAGGCATTCAGTTCGATGGCGGCCCTGGTCATTCCGGTACTAACACAATTTCTGACAATACGATAACTGGCTCAGCTTTTGGCGGCATAATGTCATACTGTCATGGCGATTTTGTTATCGAAGGAAATACTGTTTCGGGAACCGACAGGCCTTTGGAATTCTGGCAGGCAGGAAATGGTGATATAGCAATTAATGATAATAAAATAATCAGTTCGAATTATGATGGAATTAATGCCGGAAGTTACTCCAGCATGACTATCTCGGGTAATAGTTTCGAACAACTGGCTGGTGGACTTAGTGTCTACAATCGTCAGACTCCAACCGTTATTAACGCCTCCGGCAACTGGTGGGGTACCACATTACCAACTGAGGTGGCAGGAAAAGTCAGTAGTTATGTCGATTACACACCTTGGCTGGGCGGCGGTACGGATACAAACCCGGGTTTCCAGGGTGATTTCTCCGAGCTCTGGGTGGACGATGACAGCCCGCAGACCGGCACAGAAACTCGTATCCAGGAGGGTGTCGATATTGTGACCGGCAGTACTGTGAACGTGATAAATGGTTCCTATGGCGCCGACCCAACAACCGGAAGATGTGTATATATTACTACGGACGGCCTTGATCTTATTGGCGAATCTGAATCTGGAGTTATTATCGATGGTTCGATAGGGGGCGTTGGTTCATCTGGATCATACTGGCCTAAAGGGATTCATGTTCAAGCCAATAATGTCACAATAGAGAACCTGACCGTTGATGGTTTCACCGGCGATATGGTTAGCACCGGCGGTTATGGTGTTCTGCACAGAGACTATGCTCACGACACACCGGGCGAAGGTTATATTTTCTACAGTGGATGTACTGTTAACAATGTAACAGTACAGAACTGTTATTCAGTTATTTATGCCCTGTGCTTCACCAATCTTACCGTAAGCTACTGCAATGTGGTTGACAACTATTCTGACGGCATGTTCATAGCTCGCGGCTGTAATAACGCAGTCATTCATGACAACACTGTAACAAATTCAGGAGATCATGGAATCTGGGTTGGGAAGTGCTGGATGGGTCTTGCTCCTTCCCATAATGCCACGATTTACAATAACGATGTAAACGGCGCCCGTGAAGGCGGTATCAGCTTTGTTGGTTCTGATGTGGCTGAGATATATGGCAATACCATAACCAATGCCGCCGCTGAGGGCTGGTCGGTTGGAGCATTGAGTCTTAAGGATGGTCCGACGAATGTCAATGCTCATGACAATATCATTTATAACAACTCCGGTACCTGGAATGGCTACAATGGTTACGGCAACGGTGTTGGCATCGATGGTGCGGCCTCGTCAATTACTCTCTATCACAACAGCATCTATGGCAACAGCGGTTTCAACGTTTACAACGGATCAGCCGGACTTGCAATGGGCTTCTGGAATGAACGTCTGATAGAAGATGACATACCATTAAGCTCTGAACATATGGTACCTGCCGATCCGGTTATCAGCTCTCGTGAATCGATTATGGCCGAGCAGAACTACTGGGGCACTATCAACTGTCCTGCAATAACCGCAACGATCGATGGCAACGTTGATTTCGAGCCATATTGTAACGATGATTTCTCTAATTGCAGTTTCACATGCGATGTTAATGTTGTCTGGGTTGATGACGATTGGACCGGATCATCTGATGGCCAGGATCTTGGAGGCGGTAAATATTACAATTACAATGCCTTCGACATCATTATGAATGGCATAACGGCAGTTACGGATTATGGCACAGTTAATGTCGCCGCCGGTGTATATTACAATGATATTACCGCTGGTTACTGGGATGGTGGAACCTGGGTCTATACTAACAGGATTGACAAGAGCATAACGTTGCTTGGCGCTCAGGCTGATGTTGACCCTGCAGGCGGTACTGCTGAGCGGCCTGGTGGTGAATCGATTCTTACCAGAGATGAGGGTTTGCCATATTCGATAGTTGCTCCGGACGTGGTTATAAATGGATTCATGAATGGCAGTGATTCTCCCAATACCGGCGGTCGCTTCATAGTTGGAGATGACGCTGATGATGTTGAGATCAAATATTGCATCATTCAGAATACGCCGAGCGGTTCTTCCGGTCATGGCATTTATGTTTACCCGGGAGCCGTTAACGCAGGTATTTCATACAATACTATTGCCAACACAGCCTGGGAAGGCATAAGAAACGATGGCAATGCAGCAATATCTTATAGCACTATTAGAGATATTCCTTCCAACAAGGGTATCATGTTTGGCGGAAGCGGAAGCGGCAGTATAAGCAACAATACCATCTCCAACACTTTCTATGAGGGTATAGCGGCTTTTGCGAGTGCATCTATAACCGATAATGACATTTTAGGCTGTTATCATGGCATTCAGATTCGTGGTAATGTCACTACATACACGATTGACGGCAATAATATTCATGATAATCAGTATCATGGGATAGAGATACCCAACTATTCGGGAGAGGTTGTTGCCGGAATAACTATAACCAACAACACCTTTACTGACAATCCATATTGCGGAGTAAAGGTTGGCGGCAACACCGATGGTTCTGGTTACCATATCAGCAACAACACCTTTGTCAGCAATGGCATTTACGCAGTGGAATCATCTACAACTGCTGATGTTGATGCCGAGCACAACTGGTGGGGCGCTTATTGCGGCCCGTATCATCCGACAGCCAACCCGAACGGTGAGGGCGATGCGATAAGCGATAACGTCGATTTCGATCCCTGGTGTAACGATGATTTCACTGACTGCACATTCAGTCTCAGCGATCCTCCTGCTATTGTCTGGGTGGATGACAATTACACTGCAACCGGCTATAACGATGGCCACCTCTGGTGTTATGATGCTTTCGACAACATTCAAAGCGGTTTGACTGCAGTAGCCGAGGGCGGTACGATAAATGTGCTTACAGGTACTTACACCGAAGTTGGTCAGATAGTTATTGATAAGGACGTGACGATTTCAGGCGCCGGTGCAGGCAATACGATAGTGATGAAAAATGAAGATACCGGAGACCCCTCAAGCGGCGATAACAGGGGCTGGTTCCTTGTCAACTCAGGTTATTCGCTTAACATGAATGATGTAACGCTTGATGGCGACACGAGGCAGATATGCATAGCGGTGCTGTCATTTGGCGAGGTTGCCATAGAGGATTGCGAGATCAAGAATATTGGTTGGACACCTTCCTCATATTATGGCCGAGGAGTCTGCTTATATGGTGGAACAGCCAATTCAGTCAGCCAGACGACATTTACCAATATCTACCGAATTGGCGTATTCATCTTTGGTTCGGGTGTAAGCTCGGTTATAACAGACTGCAACTATACCGGCAAGGGAGACGGCGACTGGCTTGACTATGCATTCGAGGCTGGTGGTGGAGCTGCCGTTACGATTTCCAACAACACTATTACCAGTTGCACTGGAATTGCCGATGTTGATGGTTCTACCTCTGCAGGTATTCTAATCACCACCTATTTCGGCGCTGGAACGTCAGCCTACATTACCGGCAGCGATATTTCCAATTCGACACTTGGTATAGCCATTGGTTATGACTCAAACGATGAATCGGTTGTATCGGTAGCTGATGGCAACCTGATTTACAATAACGAAACAGGCATCCAGGCTGCGAACAGTTCTTTAATATCTTTAACGGTTAATGGCAATGCTATTTATGGCAACACTGGTTTTGGAATAAGCGCTGGTGTTGACGCATCCATTGATGCTGAAGCCAACTGGTGGGGTGATGCCTCAGGTCCTGCACTGGGAGCTATTGTTTCCGGTCAGACAGGAGCCAATCTCGTACAACCATCCGACATATCTGGAGATAATACCAGGCAACTTGCGAAATCTGTTGTAGAATCCAAGCTGGTTAATATTTCGCACGACAAAGGATCCGACCCGGGACTTCTTACCTACGGCTCAGGCGATGCAGTGACTGGCAATGTCGACTACTCGCCCTGGTGGGGCGACAATTATGTCGGCAATCCGCATATGTTGCCATGGACATGGTATGTCGATACCTCCAACAACTCCACAATCCAGGAAGGTGTTGATTGGGCCTCTGATGGTGACGCTGTATATCTGACTGATGATACATTTACCAATCCAATAAATATCGATGATCGCACTAATATCACAATAATTGGTCTGGATAAAAGCACCAGTATCTACAAACCAGCCTTTACTCAATCCTGGGCAATTCCAGGTTATGAATCACGTCAAGCTGCGATCAGAGTTCGCAACTCGCATGAGATCAAGCTATCCAACATGACTATTGATCTTGATGATGTCAAAGGCAACAATGTAACGGGAATTCTGTTCTGGAACAGTGAGGGAGAAATTAGCGATAATGACATAAAAAACAACTGTGTGCCCGATGGCGATGGCGGATATTACGAGATAACCAGTTATTTACGTGCTCCTGATTATTCGGAAGGCAACCGGGCGGATATTCTTGTCAGAGATAACAATTTCACTCAAACAGGCAGACTTGCGATAGTAACACATGAGTATATTCATGCTGTGATTATTAACAATATTTTCGATCAGGAGATTGACGATTTCGGATACGCTATCGAAATGGGCTCGATATCAACAGGTGTGATATCCGACAACATTATTCTCAACTACGATACTCCAGCCGCTTCGGATGGTTCATCATCGGCTGGTCTCTATGTGGAAAATGCCTTCACCAGCGGTCTGGGACCAATAACCAAAGACGTTACTATAGAAGGAAACGAGATTTACAACTGCCAGTTCGGTATACATATCGGCAACGAATTCGATGGTTTCGCCGGCGATGTCGATATTAATGCCGTAATACAAAATAATTACATTCACGACAATGTTGACGGTGGCGTTGTTGTTGCAGATGAGGATAGATCTGCTGGCTCATCTGTTATTCTTGACTTTTCCGGAAATATCATAGATTCCAACGGTGATATCGGAGTTTATTTCTATACTAACGGTGATGGCGAAATCCATTCGGTTTTCGACAACGATATAATCATCACTAATGCTGCAGGAATACTTATTGAGGATGAAGCCCAGGGATTAGGCGACAGCGAATACGATATCACCATAAACAACAGCGAAATATCCGGAAACAGCTCATATGGCATCAACAACCTGATTAATACCGCTAATACAGTTGACACTGTCGTCGTTAATGCAGAAGGGAATGACTGGGGTCATAATACTGGTCCCTATCATCCGGAGGTCTGCCCTAAGACCGGTTTAACCAACCCGCTTGGTCAGGGCGATCAGGTGTCCAACTATGTCGATTACGATCCCTGGTATATGGGCGGTTGTGTTTTTGTGCCGGGCGATATAAATGGAGATGGCAGGGTAATCGGCAGTGATGTCACATACGGAGTAAATTTCTTTATCGGCATTGGCAATGTTCCTCCCGATAGCTGCTGGAACGATTCAACCGGCGATTGGCATTATTCGGCCGCAGATGCTAATGGCGATTGCTTATTTATAGGTTCCGATATTACCTATATGGTTCAGTATTTCCTCGGCGCTGATATCCCTCCGCCCACATATTGCCCGCAGACTCCGCCGGCAGGTCCGGTTCTTTCAGTAGAGGAGGGGACGATAATAGAAAATGAAATGACAATACCCTTAATTAAATTCCAATCAGAGGTGAAAGAAACTGGAAACTCATTAATCCCGGTAAAAACTCAAGATAAGGCTTCAAACTGGTTGTATCACTAAACTAAGTGTGAAGATAGCCTGATGAAGCTCCTGGTTTTTACCTAAAAAAACTGAACATTGAAGGGAGTCTTATGGGCTCCCTTCCAGATTGTTGACAAAAGGGTGTTTTTCGAAGCGCCCTTTTGTATATTACCTGGTACACTTTTCAACCGCCGTTTACACTCATTATATGGGATATTTTCTAAATACTATGATTCTTTTTGGTAATCTCGCAACCTTAAGTAATTAATGAAACGAAAAGTCTGGATATCGGTTTTTATAGAATTGCCCTTTATACCGTCTTAGCAAGTAATCAAGATAAGACTGATCATTAATTTCTTTTATTAAGAATACTTCAGCAATAGATTCATCGCCATATATTCCAACCAGCTTTCTAACGAACTGCGGGCTTATTACATCAGAATGAATGAGCCTGATAATACTGTCAGCTTCATCTTCCGTAAGGTTAACGCCCCTTTTTTTTAACCCTTTAATAATAGTATTAAATCCTGGCATGATTTCATAGCCTTCATTGGGGTTACAAAAAACCCCAATCCCATTTTCGTTTTCTAATAATTCTGGTGGAAATGACATATTAGGCCATGGGTTTTTTAGCTTATGATTTTTAAGTACATTATAAATTATCTCTTCAGGTACCGATTCATATTGTAATCTATATTGCCTTTGCATGTCAGCTGCCATAGCCAATCCATCGGTATAAACAGCTAAATTGTCACCATGATATTTCACAAATTCTTCATGAATATTTTTGGCGAAATTCATGGCTTTTTGAGCTAACTGATCGCAATAACGATAAACAATTTTTGGTGCTTTTTTAAGAAAATCAGCTATCAATTCCTGAATGTCTTGTTCTTGTAATTCGTCAAAAATATGTTGCACACCGGACCAATACCATTCTCCACCCCAAGGTACTAAGCTTCCCAGAATGATAATTTGAGGTTCGAATTGGGGTATACCTTGCGGAATTCTAATATAGTAAGCTTTATCACTTATAAGGTTTTTTGCCTCTATCAATGAGCTGTTTACGGATATTACCTTGTAATAAGCCAGATGTCTCTCGTTCCAGCTTCGTAAATCTTCACGTTGTTGTTCATTGATCTTTAATGTTGCTGACAGGATATCAACAATTCCGAGTCCAGACCAAATCGTAGAATCCTGACAAACAAAGTCGTCAATATCTGAAATTTCGGGTTTTTTTCTCAGGTCCTTTAAATAGTTCTTAAAGATATTGCGAAAAAGATAAGAATGTTGCCCCAGCCACAGCAGTTTGCTTTTTATATCCCAACCAAACTGATTAGGTTGGTCCAAAAACTTTTTTACACCTGAATCCCTGGGCATCGTTTCGAATTCTTCTGTTAAAAAATCTGAAATCAATTCTGATAGCTGGAATAAGTCTTTATGTGTTGGTGAGATTATAAGCCCCGGTTTGAACACGGGATACAATACCCACAACAAATGATGAATACGAGACCTATTGATTCCATTGGCTTCTGTATCTATATTTTGAGAAAGTGTTACTGGGTGAGGAGTCTCAAAATATTGGAGGTTGTAAGTTTCAAGGCCTTTCCAAATGCCTATATCATTATGGATATCTTCAGCAAATTCCACCAATACACTTGCCAGTTCCAACCATTCACTGCTTGACAGGTGCAGCGTGTCGTGCTGCAACAGCCGCTGTGACTTAACGAGATGGCGTTTAAGTTCTCTGATAATTCCTGGAAGATATCTATCCCCTTTCCCCAAAAATCCTTGAGGCCTGTTTGATTTAAAATCCATATGTTATAAGTCCCTGGTCTGTAGAGTTATTCAACAACATAAATATCCAGACTACCCTTCACTGTCTTATTTATTATTTTTTCCCTAATGATAATTTACAAACCATACTGAATAATCATGAAATAATCGATAATTATTTGAATGCTTATCTGTAGCCTTCAATTCTTCCAAAGGTATAATAAACTTTTTATTGTCAGATATACGTTTAACACTGGCTAGAATACCATAATGTTCATCTATTTCATCAACATGACAGAGTAATTCAAAAGTATCCGTATATGAAGCTCTGGTTTTCTTCAGATGTTCATACTCTTCCTCATCCCCGGGACCTAAGATATAAAACTCTTCCCAACTAAAATCTTCAATTCCTGTTAAATTACAGGGTAAAGAAATATTCTGATTGAGATATTCAATGTACTTTCTTAGGGTGTTATAAGTAACTTGAAGCTCATCAACGCCGCCCAGTATTTTGGCTATTCTCTTATGATGCTTATTGAAATCAGACATAAATATTTCTCATCACACGTTTTACATAAAAAATCTTCACTCTATTTTTGGTCATTCTTCACGGATTCCATTACCCTCATGAAACCAATATCCTGCTAAAAAACACATATCCGAAAGCCGATGAGGTATTCATAATCTCAGTTTACTTCTGCCACATGTTTATTAAGAAAATTAATCAAAACTTTTTGAGATACTTTATCATAATTAGGTGGTTCACGGTTAATGAGTCTTTTAAGTTCAAATATCGCCCATGTGATAGACCTGAGATTTTTTGTTGCTTTCATAAGATGCTTAAAAGCACTAATTGTATCGGATGTGGTCGTCTCATAGCCGTATCCTTGAAGCAATAGGTCGATGGCTCGAAGTGCAATAACTGCAGCAAATTCCGGTTCACTATCGGTTGTGTCACGAGCGGCGCGAATCAATGTTTCGGGTTCAATGAGACCTGATAAAGCGCAGTCCTTTGCGATATCTAAAAATTCTGCTTGACGGGCTGATGCAAACCAGGAAGCCTTATTTTCTGTACGATTAATAATATCCAGCAGGATTTGCCTTGGATTCCGTTCAGGATGTTTTTTCACAATGGATTTATACTGTGAAAGGTATGTCCAACCATGTCTTATGGAAAGACCATATCGATCATAAGCTTCGTCATTTCGGCCAGCCTTCAACAATGCCTGCTCACAGAACTCCAGAATGCTATGCTCATTATGGCCATAATTCATTCTTGATTCAGCATAAGCGATAGCTTCATCAATTTTACCTTGACGTTTTAATGCCTCTGCCCAAAACATGTCATAAGACCAGAAACTAAAGGTGCGAAAAGACAAGAGTTCTTTTAACTCATCATAACGTTTAGCTTCAAGTAGGCATGATAAGCAAATAGCCGTACCAATAATATACTGACCTGGCTGCTGGCTTAGCCAAGTATCTCTTAACAGCGGCAGCAGTTCATCAGCCCATTCATTGACCAAATTAGGGAAACCGCAGACTTCACCCCAGCAATCCTCGACCTGATCCAAATACCCAACACCATTATTTGCAACAGCCTCGTAGAGACGCTCAAGCCATATCCTCCGAGTTTTTTTATCGGCAGGTGCCTCGATAAGAATTGGAGTTAACATTTCAAGTGTCCGATAAACAGCATTACCAAGTGTGCCTGATGAAGTATCTATATAATCCAAAGCAGGCCATAGTCTCTCCATAAGGCCAACACAACCTTCCCCAGCTAAAACAGGATCCGATCTTCGCACCTTTTTAATTTCAGAAACTGCTTCTTTCAGTCTCTTAGATGCCAGGGCGGTTCCCCTCCAGCCATAAATCCCACGGCGAAAACGCGCCTTGAATTGCCATTTATAAGATTTAGAAACAGTCTTATTCTCCATCATCTAAAGGTGGCTATATTAACATACAAGTTCTGATTACATCAGCCTGCATAGTAATCGATGGATGCTTTTGGCTTTTTCATCATCTGTCACAAATAATGTTATGCCCCTATTGAAGAATTTAATCCCTACAATATCATCTGTGAGTATGATCTTCAAATGATCATATTCCACCGGAATACCTACATTCCTATCTCCATAAACACCGCCCAGATTAAGCAGGTTTTCTTTATTGATGGCTCTTCTAACATCTCTTGGAATTTTCGCCCCCCGCCACACTTTTATAGGTAGGTCAGATGATTTCATTCCGCTTTTCAGCATCCCCCCACCGATACTCAATCTGCTCGATGTCTTGAATCATGTTTAACTTATTCTTCCTTTATAGCAAAGTTATTAACCCAGTTTATATTTCCTTACATGCTAAAGGCATCCTATAAACCATTAGCTTAATATTATTAAATACTCTCTTTATAAGCAAGGATTTTAAGCCACATTTAAGTTAAAAGTTAGTTCGTTCTCGATAGAGATTAATAAGATTACCTTCAATGTTGCAGGACTCGCAGCAGTTGTAAACGCCAGCTGAAAAGTGTACCAAATGGCGGTCGAAAGATGTGCCACCTGGGTTTAAAACTAACCACGCCGTGGCGTGGCGGTCAATTGAAAATGTATAAGACATTCCAAATCCACATATGACACACTCCCCCGAGCGGCTTTTTATATTATCGTATTGTTGATGCGGGATGGAAAGTAATCTCTTAGTTCAACTTCTAACATGGCACGGTAGGCTTAAACGAAATACAGAATATTATTTAAACAGTCACGGATGAGCAAATTTTTCACTTTATGTCACATCTTAAAAATGAAATGAATGAGCCGGCGAAAGCTGCTAAAATATAAAGTATAAGCAAGCCAAAATCGATAATCGCCGGCGCTGCACTATCAGCGAAGCTCAGGATAGGCGCAGTATAGCGAGGCAACCCGCTGATATCAAGCGAACTTTGATCTTCGCCTGTGCTTAAGGAAAAACCGGTTTCAGAGGACATGGTAATCATAATATGCCCAGCCCCGGGACCGGCTTTTGTTTCCTGATCGCTAACATAATCAACAAACTGAGTCCGGTAAGCATTCATCGAATCTTCATAGCGTGATTTCATCGATGTTTCTGTCCCGGCAATTGTCATCGATGCCAATTGATATGCCGATACTGGCGAGAAACGAGTAAGCGTATTAGCAACTCTTTCCCGTGATGCTTTTCGTTGTCGGAGATCATCTCGAAGTTTCATATCATGAGCGTTAATCTCGTTCTCAACTCCTTTGCGTTTTGTGTCTTCTTCCTGAATCATAGCCCACGTTTTCTCATCCTCATGCGGGTCACCTCCACCACAATTATTCCCTGCTCCACGTTCTCTCCATCGTTCTTCCATTTCAACGTAATATTTGCCCCATTTATCTTTTGCGTATGCGTCGCGTTGTCCCTTGATCTCGGCAACACGGGGAACGGATACAAGTTGGCCTGCCGCTAAAACTCCGACTCTGGGAATTATGAATACCAACAGTACCCAAACGACTAAAGAAATTAACGTAAAATATACGGAATATAATTCAGGGTAAATTGTATATCCAAAGTGTGAGAAATTTTAAGCAGAGCCAGTAATAGAGAAATTATGCGCATTAGATTAAAAAAGCAGATAATTAATTTCAAAACTATTTTCTCAGTGGTACTATTTCTTTCTTTAAATATTATCAGTTGTAGAGATAATTCCAGCGATGATTTTGTATCTCCGCCCAAACAAATTACAGACGGGTGGCCCGTATCCTTCTTAGCCAAGCAGGGAATAGACGAGATCATTATCGAAGATTTACATAATAAAATAGCAGACAATTATTACAGCAACGTGCATTCTGTATTGATAATTAGAAACGGCTATCTAGTTTTTGAAGAATATTATAACGGATATGACATTGATGATCTGCATCGGCTGTATTCTATCACTAAAAGTGTAAGCTCCGGTCTGATAGGGATAGCCATTGAAAAGAATATTATAGGCAATGCTTTGGATAGCATACCTGAATACTTATCTGAATATGTCAATATCGATTGGTCAAACCAGAAGGATGAAATCACAATAGCCGATCTTTTGACTATGCGGTCGGGGATCGATTGGGAGGAGTTAGCTATTCCATATCCTGATCCGCAAAACTCTCATCGGCAGATGACAAGCTCAAACGATTGGCTCCAATTTGTTCTACAGAGACCGATGGCATATCCTCCGGGTGAGTATTTTGAATATAATACTGGAACATCTAACCTCCTCGCGAAGATAATCGCAAACTCCTCTGGCATTGAAGCTGATTCGTTCGCCGTGGCATTTCTATTGAGCAAATTGGATATTTCTGATTTTAGCTGGTTTAGAGATCCACAGGGAAACCCGTGTACAGGGGGAACGGCGGGCGGATTGCATCTCAAACCACGCGATCTCGCAAAAATCGGTTATGTATATTTGAACAGTGGCATCTGGAATGATACCCAGGTAATCCCTCCTGATTGGATAAGCGAGTCAACGACAAAACATGTCGCGTTTGCCGGCAATCAAGGTTATGGCTATCAATGGTGGCACCGGCAATATAATATCAGCGGGTCTGCTATAGAAACCGTTTATGCTTTAGGCTATGGCGGACAGTATATGTTTGTTATAGAACAATTGGATATGATTGTTGTATATTTAAGTGGTAATTATGAGAGGAGCTTCGCATATTCACAGGCTTTAGAGATTATGAATAATTATATTCTTCCGGCGGCAATAGGGTAAAGATTTGATTTGTTAATAACCAAGGGAAACAAATGACTGTCAATAATACAAAAATTACCCGCGAATCGAAAGTCAGCCTAAAAGAAATCACCGCTGAAACCGTCAGGACTATATGCAGTCTGAAGGTCTCCGAATCTCAAGACAAGTTTGTCGCACCGAATGCCATCTCTATAGCGCAGGCATATTTTGAACCAATGGCATGGTTCAGGGCGATATATGCCGACGATACTCCTGTCGGGTTTATTATGCTTGAGAAATACACCGATAAACCAGAATACTTTTTATGGCGTATGATGATCACAGAAGAATATCAAAGAATGGGATCTGGCGACTGCCTTTTTATCTTAAAATATCCAGACTATCCCGTTTGTATCAACACGCTCCCCCGCAGCGGCCTTTTCATATTATCGTATTGTTGACGCGTGGGGAAAGAAAAAGGCGGCCAATGAAGACCGCCTTGAGTTGCTGTTTGATTCTGTTTCTATTTAACCGAACCAGTCGGAATAACCCTGCTGTTTATTACAGGTGTCTCACAGTTCGGCCAGCCAGCAGGAGCTTCATCAGGAAGAGGAGGCCAGAGCGGCTCATAATCGGGGCAGGGCTCTAAACTGCCGCCAGCAACAAAGTAGCCTACCAAAGCAGTTACGTCACCACCGATGATGGTACAGTCGCCATTAATATCGGCAGATGCCCAGAAACCATCCAGGTTGCATGACGCCTGACCGCCGCCAATGAAGTAACCAACGAGATAGGTAACATCGCCGCCTATACATTGCGGCGGCCAGATACCTAAGGCCATGTTGACGTCGCCGGGCAAATAAGGATAGACGGGGAGTTCATTACCTTTTATCTTCATCAGATAAATCTCGCCCAAAAGAGGACTATAGAACCCGTAATAGCCGGCAACGATATAGTTGCCTTCCGAGGTTTGTCGAACTGAAAGAGCTGCATCATACCCGTGTCCCCCATACATACGCATCCAGAGAGTATCGCCATTAGCATCGGTTTTAACCAGTAAAACAGATTCGTCGCCTACGTCAATGGACTCAGAAAAACCAGCAACGATATATCCGCCATCTCTGGTCTGTTGAACAAAATTGCCGACCTCCCAGCCATCCCCGCCATATATGCCTGTCCAGAGTGTGTCTCCATTGGAGTCTGTTTTCAAAAGCCAGATGTCATATTCATTGCCAAAAGACTTTGTAAAGCCGGTAATGATATACCCATCATCAGTGGTCTGCTGAACAGAAAAAGCGCCATCCCAGTCTGGACCACCATATTGCTTAGTCCACAGAGTATCTCCATTGGCATCTGTCTTTAACAGCCAAACATTTACGAGCTGAGCGCCATAGGGAGCTGTATAGCCGGCAACGATATATCCTAAGTCGTCAGTTTGTTGAATAGATCGGCCAATTTCAACGCTGTTGCTCCCATAACCATAGGTTCTTGTCCAGAGAGTATCACCGTTGGCATCAGTCTTGACTATGTAAACATCATTGCTGTAGCCACCCGGGGAATCATAATTGCCGGTGATAACATATCCTCCTTCTATTGTCTGTTTAATGTCATAAGCACAGTCATAGCCGCCCCCGCCAATAGTGCGTGTCCACAATGTATCACCTTCAGCATCAGTTTTCACCAGAAAGACTTCCATGAGTACACCAAACGACATGGTGCCTCCAGCAAATATGTAACCGCCATCAAAAGTCTGTTGACAGGACAGGCAGCAGTCCCAGTCGCTGCCTCCATAGGCGCGTGTCCAGATAGTATCGCCTTCTGCATCAGTCTTAACTGCGAAGAAGTCAGTTTGTCCAGCGCCAAAGGATTCAGTATGTCCGGCGACAATAAAACCGCCATCGGCAGTCTGCTCAACAGACTTACCGCCATCTCTGCTGCTTCCACCATACAGCCTGGTCCAAATAGTGTCGCCCGGCAGTTGGGCGAACAAGATACAGGGAGTGAAAAAAAACACAATAGCCCGGAGAACTATTAATTTAAATTGGCTGTAAATTAACCGTTGCAAATCTCCATACCTCCGCTAAAAAATCAATACTCATTTTAAAAGCAACATTTTCTTTGTCTTAGTGTAATCTTCTGCCTTGATTTTAATGAAATATATCCCTGACGATATCGAGCGCGCGTCCCAGTTAACCCGATGGTAGCCCGCTATCATCTTGCCTGAAACCAGAGTCGCAACTCTCTGGCCGAGCAAATTATACACACTCAGATCGACATCAGCTGTTTTAGGTAAAGCAAAGTCGATTATCGTCCTGGAATTAAAAGGATTGGGATAATTCTGCTCTAAATTGTACGTAGACGGCAGAAGCCCTTCTTCACCCTCAATTCCAACCTGAAGATCAACGTGGACATCTATCGAGGGATTGTCGGCCGAATTGGATAATAAATCCACTTCAGCTTCAAGAACATTAATCGTATCGTCTATATTGGTCATATCGAGTCGAATCTGGATAGACTGGGTTTCGCCGGGATTGATAGTGCCGAAGGATGGGTTGATCGACAGCCAGTTCGTAATCTCGTATATACCTATCCAGTCGGATAAGCCTTGAGTAAGACAAACAAGCAGCCCGCGGCGGTTGTCCCATTCGGTAGTGAATTCAAGGCCTCCTGCCACGTCGCCCAATTCTCCTGGGGGGCTGTGCTCAACGGCTGAAAATTGGAGACCTGTCCAGCAATGATTGATCGGATCGAACTGGGCCATAGTGATAAACGCATCAGGCTCCTCCTGTGAATAAGCCCACAGCCAGGGACCATCTATAGATATGTTATCCCAGGCTATGCCGGCGATGCCATACAGCGGCGCCTGTGGATATTGACCGTAGATAACTCCATTGCGATCAAACTCGATGATGTCGCTACCCCACCATTTGACGCCCCAGAAATGATCGGCTGTTGGATCATAAGCAATTGCGATACATGCAGCATCCGATGGATTGGGGATTGTACCAACCACTCTGCCTGAATCAGGATCGAACATGCTGATAGTATAAGAATGGTCAACGCCATAGATATACCGGCCATCCCAGGCTAAGTCGAACCAGCCCCAGCCGGCGGGTGTTTCTTGATCAAACGTGCCGACTAATAGACCCTCACGGTTGATCTTATAGAGGTAGTTTGGATATTGACCGGAATTGCCGCCGGAAACCCAGAAGTGGTCCAGTGCGAATACCACGCCCAGAAGCTGGTAATCACCGGTTACATGTTCGGCGTCCAAAAAGAAAACCTCATCGCCAAGATCCAAAGTCATCGGCGGCTCCCCACCTGAACTCTCATTTAGAGCAACAATCGACGGGGCGTCATAAGGGATGGTTTCCAATATTTTATTGACCTCTACATCGGACCGATTAATTGGTGGTTTATTACTATTTGGCTGTTTATGAGCATTGATAGCCTGATTAAGGTAATCAACTTCAAATCTAAATTCGAGTACGCCATCGCCAGTGTTGGTAATCCCTCTCTCTATCGTCTCAATCTCATTCGGACGCATCTGGACATTAATGGGATCGTCATTAATTTCCAATGAAGGGGCGAGCAAGGCAAAATCCAGATATGTGGTATCATCCTCTTCTACAACCACATCTGGAAAAGTCATCGGATTGTAATATTCAGCGAATGCGGTAACGGGATAAATCCCTTGATATACTTCTAAAATATACACGCCATCAGGACCAGTTGTATCCGAAGCATTGCAGCATTGAACGACAGCCCCTTCGATTGGGACGCCAGACGAGTTGCCCGAAACAACGCCTGAAATCCAACAGGGATGAGCTGTACTGCCATTTATAATGGCGAAATCGTCAATATACCAACCAGGATAAGATATTGAGCCATCAACGCCAAAATCAATACGTAGGTCGACTGACTCACCGGCATAATCTGACAGATCAAATGTGACATAGCGCCACTCTCTATGATGTCCGGAGAAGAACGGTTCCCATCGCAAACCGCCATACCATTGACAGATGTTGTCATAACTACCATCAGGATAAATAAGATCCCAATTAACTCCGCCATCGGAGGAAATCTTAATGTTGCCCCCGTCAACATCGGATTCGGTGCTGTACCAGTGCCAGAATCCTAATATCGAATTTTCATGCAAGTTGAATGTCGGGGTAAACAAAGAGGAGACCATCCATAATCCACAACTGTAGTTATCGTGTAATTTAGTAGCCCAGAGTTTTTCGCCGGAGTGAGGCCTGGGGCCAATCGAAGGAACGCCCCATTCCCAGTCAAGACTGGATTCAAAAAAGCCAACATATTCAAAATCGAGAGCAACAACCTCCAAGTAAGCTTGATGATCGCGGTCGAGAACATCATTGGCCGGATTCTCATCGCTCCCAAGCTCGGAAATGGCGGAAAACGTGAATGTCCCTTCCTCATCTGGAATAAAATCAAGGAAAATAACATCCACTTCTTGGTTAAATTGCAAATTGTATACAATCTCTGTCTCGTTGTATACTTCATTGCCATTATGTTCAATAATAAGGCGGACATCAAAGGTCTCGGTTACAGTGCCTCTGTTTTTAAAAGTGACCGTGGGAGTTATTGGATTATTAACCTGCCCAACAACGTTAGGTGATACATAATTTATCGGCAGAACATCATGATCACAGGCAGGGTCGCCAACTAACCAGGCAACGTAGTTGACTGAACACATATAATCACTATCGATAGAAGTCGGAAAAATACAAAACCAGTAACTAACGCCGGCATAAAGGGTTATCGACAGTCTGGCAGTGTCCTCTGGAGTAGCGCGGGAACTAGCCAAAAATGTTTCATCAGAACAATCTCCAGAACCAGCATCATATACATAAAATCGTATTGGAAACTCACCTACCGCGCCAAAGTTAAAAACGCCGGTTCTGTTCGGAGTAAATTCAAACCAGTCGGTATCACAGTAAAGGTAATTATTGGTGACATACATTCCTGAAGCGCCGCATATCGTATCTCCGTTATTGATGGGTTGGAAAATAGGGTTGTTTTCGTTGCTGCAGCCGCAGTTGTACTGATCGATGTAGCCCGGACCGCAATCAGGCTCGCCCTCATCAATGCCCCCTGGTGGACACTCGACTACATAATCCGGAACCGAAACGATGACGTTATCAATCACCCACCTGTCGCCCAAGAAGTCGCCAACATAATGAAAGGCAAATGTCACACCGATATCTCGATAGGCCTCTAGGTTGATACGAATTCTTTCCCAACCGAAACAGGTGGCATCGCCTTCATATAGAACAGTCCAGTTAGTGGTAGTAGGATCGCCCGTAAACGCTTCGGTAAGCAATACTTCATGAAGCTCGTAGCGGATATTGTCATAATAATCATCGTGCTGATCGAAGTTCAAACAGATGCCATCTATATCGGGGACGATGAAAATGCCGTCGGAAACAAGATAAGCGTCATGATCGCCTTGGTGTTCGTCAAAATAAGCGCTGCCTGAGGGATTGCCATATATATCTATCCAGATCCAATCTCTGCCTTCAACAGAATAGTTCGCAAACTGGCCCAGGTCAGCGTCAAAAGTCTCGCTGCCGGTAAAGTTGTCCAGAAAGACAATGTCGATATTATCTACCTTCCATTGATCGGCGTAATTGCCAACATAATGGAAGGCGAATGAAACCCCGATGCCTCGATAAGCTTCCAGGTTAGTATAAATCGTTTCCCATGAAGTGCCGGCGACTCCTTCGTATAGCCTTGTCCAGGCAGTGGTGTTGGGATCGCCTGTAAAGTTGTCGGTGATTAACAATTCATGCAGCTCATAATAAGCTTCAAAAAAATCCTTTTGATCAAATTTAAAGGTTACTCCATCAGTATCCGGAACGATATAACTGCCATTGGAAACAAGATAGGCATCCTGATTGCCCTGATAAGCATCGAAAAAAGCACAGCCGGGAGGATTTCCATCAGAATCGATCCAGATCCAATCTTCGCCGGATACCACATAGCTGGCAAACTCGCCCAGACCGGCATCAAAACTCTCGCTGCCGATGAAATCCTGTAAGTCAGTGATAACAGGATGGATACTATCGTCCGTATAAGCGGTGTTGCCAATTGCCAGATTAACGATGCCAAACATTGCTAATAGAGCTAAAGCTACAATTATACTGTGTGGTCTGTTCATACTTAACTCCTTGAAAAAGATTTTATTTTTTTATTGATTACTTATTTCCCTGAATGTTATTGCATACAGATTATCAACTTCAATCAAAAATAACTAAAGCCATGATTTTAATGTCGGGTTTAAGGATTTATCATAAACAACTTCCTTAAAGTAATCATACCAACGAAAAATATCATTTTATTAACAGCATCATCTTTGTATCATTATATACGCCAGCCCTGATCCTGTAAAAATAGACCCCAGAGGAGACATCATTTCCATTCCAGTTTACTTGATGATAACCCGATTGCTGCTTCTTGTTGATAGGCGCTTCGACCTTATGGCCAAGAAGATCGTATATTTCAAGAGTTACATTAGAAGCTTCAGGTAGATGATATCGGATAATAGTTTCGGCGTTGAATGGATTGGGATAGTTCTGATCAAGCACAAATTCCTTAGGTTTAGGCAATTCGTCAAAACCGGTAGTAGCGTCAATTTTCAATAACCACATATCTTGTGAGCCTGCGCCGAAAGATCTAGTATAACCAACAATAACATACCCGCCGTCAGTGCTTTTGTTGATACAAGCACCGCCATCGTTATCACTCCCGCCATAGATACGCGTCCAGAGGGTATCGCCTTGTTCATCGGTTTTCAACAGCCAAAGATCCTCGTCACTTGTCCCGAATGATTTAGTCCAGCCGGCAACAATATATCCACCGTCAATGGTTTGCAGGATAGATTCGGCGCGCTCATTGCCATCCCCGCCATAAGTACGTGTCCAAAGGATGTCGCCTTGCTCATCTGTCTTTAAAATCCAGATATCCTCGTTAAAATGATTAAGCAGTTCGCAATAGCCGGCAATAACATACCCGCCATCAGAAGTCTGACAGACGGAATTGCCGCCGTCAACGTATTGCCTGCCATAGGTACGCGTCCAGATAGTGTCGCCCATCTCATCGAGTTTCAACAGCCAAACATCACTCCAACCTGCGCCAAATGACTTTGTCCAGCCGGTAACGATGTACCCGCCGTCAGATGTCTGTTGGACAGAATGGGCGTGCTCGTTGATGTCTCCTCCGTAGATACGTGTCCAGAGCGTATCGCCATGAGGATTAGTTTTTAACAGCCAGATATCACTGTTGCGAGTGCCGGGCAACACTGTCCAACCGGCAGCAATATATCCGCCGTCAGATGTCTGTTGAACAGAGTTAATGCCATCAACATTATTAGGGCTTCCATAAATGCTAATCCAGAGAATATTGCCCTCTTCATTGGTCTTTAACAGCAAGGCATCACTGCAAATACCGGTCATTGTATACCCAGCAAGAATATAACCGCCATCAGCTGTTTGTTGACAGGAATAAGTACAGCCCTTCATATAAATACGTGTCCATAAGGTGTCTCCATTGGAATCTGCCTTAACCAGCCAGACGGCCCGTTCATCTAAATTGAAAGATTCGGTAAAACCGCAAATTATATAGCCGCCATCAGATATCTGCTGAACAGAGAATGCTGCATCATATAATTCCCCGCCATAGGTTCTGGTCCAGAGAGTGTCACCATCCTCTGCTGTCTGGCCATAAATAAAACAGGGAATTAAAATAAACATCAAGGCAATGAAAATTGATAAATTTAGACTGTTGGTACTTTTTGATTGATATTTTATAATTATATTTCTTGTCATAAGACCTTCAAATATAGCTCAAAATCCCTTTATCCTGCTTGCTAAAACTTATATTTTTTTCTTGATATACCTCATTAATAATGTTTAAATTTAGGCTTGTGGTTCTGTTAGTTTGGTGACACAAGGAACCTTTTTTAGGGGGTCGTCAAGTCTGCAAGCTTGGCGGCCCGCTTTTTTACCCGCAGTAAACAATATCTCCTTAATCTTTTAAAATATGATAGTCTTTAGCTTTTTCCCATAATGTCTCGAAAAGTATCCTTAAGCTTTTTGCCAGCGACCTGTGTTCAATAATTTGCGTGGTGAGAGAAATCTCTTTGGAAACAGGATCTTCCAAAGCATAAACTACTATTCTTGAGTCACAGATGATCATTTTCATTGGCAACTCTTCCAATACTTTCGCTTGTTCGCCAGCTTTAACAGTCCTTTCTATTGATTCCAAAGTCCATCTTTTCTCTTCTACATTCTCGGGAATTTCATAAATACTCTTCCAAATAAGGTTTTTTCTTATAGCCAGGTTTTTAATCTCTTTATCATGCTGTTCTTCCAGTTTTTCTTGAGGACCGGTAAAAGGGGGTTTAGTAAAAACTAAGATTTCTTCCTTGGCTTGTGAAAATAATTTCATAACTCTATTATGAATTTGATGAGGATCTTTGATTACTTCAATATAATCAAGAGGATTTGTATTGGTTCGGCTGTTTTTGTAGAGCGGTTTTAATTCCTTAACCAGATCTGACAAATTCACTTGGGCAGTCTTCTTAATAGCCAGGATTTTATTTTTATCTTCATTCAGATGTTCAAGTTCAGTTTTTAAGGCCTTATTGAGATTTGCACTGAGTTTCTCTTGAAGGAAAGCAGGATCTGAAGCGCTGTAACGCTTTGTTTTTCCGGGTCTTGATATACATAATCCCCTGGTCAACAGCTTTTCAAGTGCCTCATAGGCATTTGTACGCGGAATTTCCGCAATTCTTGAAACTTCAGTTACAGTTAATGTATCCTTTTCTAGAAGAGATAGATAGCTTTTGGCTTCATAGGCACTTATCCCTAACTCTTTAAATCTCTTCAGAATAATCAAATCGCTCACTCTTTCTCCAATTGTTGTTGTTAATACTCATTAAAATACTACAACATTATTATAAAGAATATTGAATTTGTCAAGCAAAATTTAACCAATACGATTAATAAAATTAATTTAATATTAGTATATTTTTTCTGTTTTTCGGTTAACATTACTTCATTCAATCTCCTCGAATGCAACATTTTAAATTGGGGCGCCCTAAAGGATCCGAGAATCCAATAGGACGCCCGCCCAGATAAGTGTAGTAAATGACCGCAACTCTATCGATTTATTCACCAGCTTCTGTTGGAATTATCTGATTATCTTTACTCAATACTGGTGGATCGCAATTTGGCCAGCCATCAGGAGCAGTATCAGGAAGAGGAGGCCAGACCGACGGATAATCGGGGCATGGCACTAAAGAGCCGCCAGCGACAAAGTAACCCACTAAAGCAGTTACGTCGCCACCGATGATGGTGCAGTCGCCGTTAATGTCAGCTGAACACCAGAAACCATCCAGCATACATGACGCTTGACCGCCACCTATAAAGTAACCGACGAGATAGGTAACATCGCCGCCGATAACCGTTGGAGGCCAGATACCCAAGGCCATGTTGACATCGCCAGGGAGATAGGCATAGCCGCCAGTGTCCGGCTCCATTTCAACATCTACCGTCACTTCCTCGCCTGAACCGACCACCACATCAATTACAATTGTATCGATGTAATCATCATGGGAGAAAGACACGTCGTATGTTTCAGGGATAAGACCGGAAATCGTATATTCACCCATTTCAT
>CBFDEC010000029.1:0-39214 GCA_965603725.1 uncultured bacterium
CAGATATATCCGGCTTACTTGCGGCAACGCTCGACACCTGCTTTTCAAGGCCATTTAGACGGCTCTC
Source organism: uncultured bacterium (assembly GCA_965603725.1). GTDB lineage: Bacteria > Zixibacteria > MSB-5A5 > UBA10806 > 4484-95 > JAGGSN01. The sequence goes on from CBFDEC010000029.1 coordinate 68, forward strand.
AAGACCGGAAATATCCCGACTGTCTTGGGAACCCTCATTAATCCGCTGTTCAAGATTGTTAATTTCTAACTCGAGCTTGTCAAGCTTTTCCAATATCGATGAAAATCCCTGGGCTCTTGCATCGGATAAACCTATTATCAGATATATCACGTATGCCGCCACCAAGCACAATGGCTTGAGTTTGTTCATAAGTCCTCCTTTCAAAAGTTTTTATTACATTGTTGGCATTCATTATTTCTTGATAGAATTTAAATTGTAAATCGGTATATTGCCCAGGTTATTCAACTAAAGATACCTATAGGTGTATCGCTGCAACACTATGCAATGAAACATGTTATGAGAGTTTGATTTACTTGATTGAGTTATATTTCTATTAGTAGTAGGATTTTATACCTATGAATATAATGATAATTAACTATGAGGAAAATCTTAAACTTTATCTGTATTACACTTTAGTATTAATGTCTATCAGATTATTTTGAATTGCAATCCTGACAAAACCGGCGGTTGACCTTATTTTTAATTTTTTCTTAATATTATAACGATGTTGATTTACAGTTTTGGGAGATATGATAAGTTCATCAGAAATTTCATTAGCAGTTTTTCCCAGAGATATTAATCTCAACACTTCAGTTTCTCTCATTGTTAGATTCAATATGGCGGTTGGTGTATTTGTCATTATATAAGAACTTCCAACCCTGTAATTAATGAAACCGTTATAGACCGTTCGAATGACATTTATTATAACATCTGGCGCGTCTTCTTTGATAACGTATCCTTCAACGCCAATTTCTTTAGCCCTGGAAATATAGTCAGCGTTTTTGTACATGGTAATTAATACAATTTTAACGTCCGGATGAGAGTCTTTAATTATTTCTGCGGCATCGAGTCCATTTAATCCCGGCATAGAGATGTCCATTAATAAAACATCCACATCCTTTGAGTTTACAATTTCGATGGCGTCATTGCCATTGGTGGCTTTGCCGACAACATTTATATCATCCTCAAGGTTAATATAATGTTCTGATCCCATTACAATTAATGGGTGATCATCGACCAAAACAACGTTGATATTTTTTTTCATAGCAAACCCCTATGCATCAGGTATTTCAATTTTTAATGATGTGCCGTTTCCTTCGCTCGTTTGAATTATTACATTTCCATTCAACTCTTCAACTCTGTCCCGAATATTTCTCAACCCGTATTTATTTTCATCGACAGTATTTAAATCAAATCCATCACCGTTATCGAAAATTTTCAATTTCAGCTGGTTATCTTTCTTGACAAGAGCTATTGATACTTTTTTTGCATTTGAATGACGTATAACATTTGTAATTGCCTCTTGAATAATCCGGTACAGCGTCGTTTTAATTACTACATTGGTATCTTCGACTGAACTGGAGACAGTATAATTTATCTTTAGGTTAGAATACATTTTGATTTTTTCAATATAATCATTCAAAGCATATAAGACGCCCGTTTGATTGATATTTGCAGGATAGAGGTTATAGCAGAGTCTTCTTAGTTCGGAAGCCAGCTTATTATAGGTATCAACTGTCAGATCAAGATAATGAGATGTTTCTTTGTACTTTTTTTGAGATAACAGTTTTTTAATGATATTGGCATAGTATTTTAGTGATACAATCACCGAACTTGCCTCATCGTGCAATTCGGCGCTAAGTCGTCTTCTTTCATTTTCTTGGCTTTGAACAAGTTCTTCTGATAGGCTGGCTATTCTTTTCTTGCTGTTTTCCAATAAAGTCAAGTCTTCTGCCATTCCAATAAAACCCGTGAATAAATGATCCTGATCAAATAAGGGAATTACCCTGAGATGTGTTGAAAGAGTATTTCCATTTTTATTTTTTAATTTGATATTTTTATCAAAAAAGCCTTTTTGCAGAGCTTCCGAATATATTTCTTCGGCTCTGTAATTATCAATCATTATATCATTCAGAGTTATTTTCTCCAACACTTCGATGGCTTTATATCCGAGCATCTTCTCGGAATATTTATTCCAGACCAGATATTTCCCCTCTTGATTGGTTACCGCCAGATGTAAGGGCAGATGGTTGATTGTTTCACGATATAGCTTTTCAGATTTTTTCAATTCCAATTCGGTATCCTTTTTTTCGGTAATATCCATCATCAGATTCACGAATTTCGTTATTTCACCATTCTCGTCGAATATAGGACTTACTTTTATTGAGAAGTGCTTATCAAAACAGCCTATATAACACTCAATCGATTCCACCTTTTTCGTTTTCAGCGCCTGAATGATAGGACAGAATTTCCCCGGTTTATCCCCATTATAAACCGTTTTGTAACATTTCTGTCCTATTGCTTCTTCACGGCTCTTTCCAAGAAGAGTCAGGCCGATATTATTTATATTTATAATATTATAATCTTTGTCGATTATCAGCATGACATCTTCAAGAGAATTAAATGAATCACACCAACGTCTTTCGGAGGATTTTGCAAATTCCTCAGCCTGTTTGCGTTCCTCAATTTCCTTATTAAGACTTTTATTAATCCCAGAAAGTTCTCTAGTACGTTCTATGACCCGGTCTTCCAGTTCTTCTTTAGCTTGAAGTAGCGCCTTCTCCGCCTGTTTGCGCTCGGTGATATCCATGCCCTGGGCGATAGTCGCTATATGGGTTAAACCGTCTTCAGAATAAATATTTGCCGAATTCCATATCACTAGCCGCGTCTGTCCGCTTTTATCAAGTATAGGAATTTCAACTGTTTCCCAATATTCCCCATTCAATGTATGAATGATTTTTTTTAGCGAATCATTATAATTAGCCTTGGGAAAAAGCAACTGTAGTTTGTTGCCAATGACCTTATTTGCTTTAAATCCTGTAAGTCGTTCGAATGCATGGTTGAAACGAGTTATCTTTAAATCCGGGCTCCAAACAATGATAGGTGCATTGGCGTAATTAAACAGCTTTTCCAGATAAGCGCTTGTCTTTTGCAGCTTTTTTTCTGTTTTAGCAATCCGTTCACTTAAAAAAGCAACCACGCAGGCAATAACTATTAGCAGTATTGACCGAAAAAAATCATTGGCAGTTGCTACATCCTCTCTAAGGAAAATATGGCTGAATATAAGTATTGCCGCCAAAAATAATGCAATCAGCAAACCTTTTCTTTTCCACCAGATGGAGGCCAGGATAATCGGTATGTAAAAAAAGTGGCTGAAAACTGTGCCGATTCCATGGACATTATGAAAATAGTAGGTGAGAAAGCAGGAGACAGCTAAAAGAAATGCAATAACCATGATCCTGTATTTTATATTTTGTACTAGATATTTCAGCATTAACATATTCCTTAGCAACCGTTTTGTCAGTTGAAAATTTCTCCGTCCACCCCGTTATTTTCATCCTGGAAATAACTCAATCGATCCCCATTTCATAAAAGTTGACAAGTTAAAAGGTGCATGATGGTAAACCGTCATATTTATTGTTTTTTATTGAACAGCCAACATCTGTTTTTCAGTTGTTCCAACACCAATACCCGCGCTATTATTTAATTCGGTTTGTCTATTCAATAAGTTATATAATTAATCGTCGTTTTTAACGAAATATTAAGTGTAAACAACGGCTGAAAAGTATACCAGGTGGCGGTTGAAAGATGTGCCGTATCTGAAATCCATCAATCCAAGACTTACAATTAATCCAAGATAAACCCAAGTAAACTACTACCGCCTGAAGGCGGTAGCTTTTAGGTTCGGCTGCAAGCCGACTAAAGATCATCGTCAATCTTGAAGTCTCCATCAGGAGGTTCGTTACTTTGTTCTTCGATATACTTCATTATTACTTCATCAGTAACATTACCCGAACTGGCTACAAAATAGCCACGAGCCCAGATATGACGACCCCAAAACGCACGACTTTCAATTGGAGAGCTGAATAATTTCATCAAGTACCGCGCGACGGAGCTGAACAACGGTTCTCGTCCTCATTTCGGGAACACCTCAAACAAGCGGACCAATATTACAGTGATTTGGATTCGGGTATTGCCAATCCTTCAGCATCGACTTCAGCAGATTGTTTAGCAGGTTCGTGTCCTCCCGCACGATTGCCTTGTGCATCACCTACTGGTCCAATAGATGCTCTGCCTTCAGCCGACCGATGAAGTCAGTGGAGACCCAGTAGATGCCCCAGGGTCTGCCCTGTCCCGCACTCACAAAGAACATGTATTTACCATCGAAAGTCACCCGGGGGGAGCCATTCTCGTGTGACGCATTGATAGAATCCCCGAGACTAATCCTGTTGGTCCAGTTTCCATCTTTCTTTCTGAAGCTGATGTTCAGATCGTCATTTGCGGAAAACAGCAAATGGTCCCCATCCGGTGAGATGAAAGGACTCCGCCCGACTAGTGTCGCATTGTTGAACGCCTCTGTTAAGTGAATCGGCGTCTGATATCTGGCATTGAGATACTGAGAGCAGTACATGTTATCCGAGAATTCAGAGAAATACAAATTTCCATCCTTATCCACAGAGCATGGCCAGTGCACTCCGATTGTGTTGACTTCCTCTCCAACCGAGATTGGCTCTGACCAACCTGTATCAGTTCTCTGAATATACCAATATTCCTCTTTGACGTCAGGGTCACCTCCCGGTATCTCCCCCTCTTTGAAGGGACGGGTCTTTATAAAGTAGAGCCGATTCCCATCCGGGGAAAACGACGGATCACGGTCAATCGCTGCGGATACAGGGTAGGTCCATTTATTGTCTACCACTTTCGTGAAAGCCACTCTTCCTTCAGGGGGAATCATTTCTGTCCAGTAAGCTTCAAGTGCGTCAGGTGAAAATGCAATTGACGAGTGCGCTCGATCACTTCCCGACACAATACCGGGTAGAAACATCTCCGGCAGATCACCCGGTGGATTTTGCCCCATATACGGCCCCTCCAGAATCGGAAACATTGGCGGGGAGGTGTCGACACCATTCATCCTGAGTTCGTCAGCTACTTCGCTGAAACCTTTCAATGAGGCCAGATTGAAAGCGGATTCTCCCTTCATATTGCGTGCGTTCTTGTCCACTCCCAGTTCAATGAGGTACTTTACAACTCCTGTGTGCCCTCCAAGCGCCGCACCATGAATTGCCCTATATCCATCCTTGTCGGCCTGTTCAGGATCAATTCCGTATTCAATCAATGATTCTACGATTTGGACAGAGCCACTTGCTGATGCAGGAAAGATGAGCCATGGATCACGTTGTATCGTCTCCGCTACATCACACCCCAGTTCTACCACATAGTCGTAAAGCCCTGTCATACCAGTTTCAACCGCCATATGGAAAGCTCGACGTAGAGCATCCTCTTCGATATGAACTTTGTGTGAGATCAGTAAATCAACATATTCACGGAACTGGTTCCGGGCTCCCCAGAGTAATGCCGTATAACCCCTGATTGCAGCTGCATTGATGTCTGCGCCGCGATCAATAAGAATTTCTGCCACCTTCAGGTTTTTGCTTTCAACAGTAAGAATCAATGGGGTTCGCTTAATGCCGTCTCTTGCCTCAATATAAGCGCCATAATCAAGCAGGAGTTTAACTACATCCGGATGGCCATTTAAACAAGCTTCATGAAGCGGTGTCCACCCTCCAACGAAACCACCATACTGAGTCAGCGAAGTATCGTTTATTGTCGTAGTTCCATGTTCAATCAATAGTCTCGTAATGCGCAGATTGCCGTTAGCGGCCGCATGATGCAGGGGCGATCTATTTTCTTTATCCGTCAAATTGATATCCGCGCGTAGACCAATTAGAGAATCAGCGATCTCACTAAACCCCTGTTTGGTGGCCAGATTCAGTGGCGTTCTTCCATTTTCATCCTGTGCATTCAACGACTCGGTCATGTTGTCAATCAGAGTTAAGACTAATTGAAGATCACCATTCTCGACTGCCCGATGAATATCACTGGCACAAATGGGAGATATGGAACTTAGGAACACCACAAGCAAAACCGATAACGGTGGCAAAATCCTGATATGGATGGAAACCTCCGGCTAGAGTCGTCATCACGGCTTCATAATATCAAATACGATTGTTTAAGGTACATTGTTTCATAATCTTGATTCTGTTATCACAATTCGTCGGCATATTGATAACTACCGACATATTATACCATATTAGAAAATCAAAACGAAGGCCTTTTGGCGTCTCCAATTCTCCTGAAGCCGTTTCCGGGCAGATCCTCGCTGTCTGCTCCCATAGAAAACCATGTTTTCAGCAACTTGGCCCATCAATTTATACTAACGGGGACTGGTTTCAAGCGGCCGGGAGGTGAAACTATGCAGGAATTTTATGGCATAAGGAGAATGTAGTTAATGAATTCACCTGATCCACCAAAAGCATTTCTGACTAAGAAGGAATTAGCGGCGTATCTGAGCTTGAGCATATTTACCATAGATACCCGGGTATCGCAGAAACGCGAGATTCCATTTGTGAAGATGAGGAGAAAGGTGATGTTTGATATGAAAGATGTTCAGGAATGGATTGACAAAAGTAAAGTCCATCCCCGGGAATTTCGGTTGAGGAAAAGACGACGGGGCATCTAAAATCTTGACTATGACATCAAATTCAGTAAATTAAAGCTTTGAATTGAGAGGAAATTAATGGGCATTTACAAAAGAGCTGGCATCTGGTACATCGACTACTACTTCGAGGGGCACAGAATGCGTGAAGCAGTAGGGTCAAATAGAAAGATGGCTGAAAATGCATGCCTTTGATACAGAAGAAATTAGAGAGAGCGAAAGTGGCGGAACCGGCAGACGCGCTGGACTTAGGATCCAGTCCCGCAAGGGGTGGGGGTTCAAATCCCCCCTTTCGCAGTTAAATATAAAAAATAATCTTGCGGAGAGCTTTTGCCTAAGTGTATAAAAAAGATGCATGCTCTTAAGGGACTGATTAAGCCAAAAGCACGGACGTGTCTTGGGACATGATTGTCTAACAAGGAGGATTGTTGAAAGTTACTGTAAAAGCCGAACCTAATTGTAAAAGGATTTTCGAGATTGAAATACCGGTGGAGGATGTTGAAGCTGAATATAAAAATCAGCTCCATCAGTATCGGTTAAAAGCAAAAATCCCCGGTTTCCGTCCCGGAAAAGCCCCTATAGATATGGTCAAAGGCAGGTTTCATGATAATATCAAGGCGGATGTGCTTGAAGCATTAGTCCCTATGGCATTCGACGAAGCTATTCAAAAGGAAGAACTATTGCCATTAGGTTTTCCGGAGCTTTCTGATGTCAAGTATGAGGAAGGTCAGCCGCTTTCGTTCAAAGCCCAGGTCGAGGTCCAACCGGAAATAAATTTACAGAAGTATACCGGACACAAATTCGAACGAAAAGTAAAAGAGGTCACTGAGGCTAATGTTAATGAAGCATTAAAACATCTTCAATACAGATATGCCGAGTTTACGCCGGTTGAACGGAAATGCCATGATGATGACCTCGTTATTGTCGATCTGATAAAAAAATATGACAAACTCGACAAGCTTAAGGAAGACAAACTGGAAAGTGTCGCAATAGATTTGTCATCAGAGCAGGTCTTAAAAGAATTCAAAGAGAATCTTCGCGGTATGGGTATCGGTGAAATGAAAGAAATCGAGGTTAAATATCCCGATGATTATTTTGACAATCGATTGGCAGGTAACGAAATAAAGTATCTGACCATAATTAAAGAGGTCAAAGAAAAAGAATTACCATCACTTGATGATGAATTTGCCAAAAACCACGCCCACCTTGAAAATATCGAGGAGCTAAAGAAGACATTGAAGGAAAACCTGGTCCTGAAAGCCAATAATGATGCTGATGATGTTTTAAAAGGCGAAATTATTAAAAAGATAGTCGAAAATAACCGGTTCGAGGTTCCCGAATCAATTATTGAAAAATATTTACAATCTGTAACTGAAGATTTCAAGAAACAGTATGACAATGTCGATGAATTTCAATTGAGGCAGAGTTATCGCCAGGTTGGCGAGGATATCATTCGGTGGCAGTATATCTATCATAGGATAGCCGATAAGGATAATATCAAAGTCAGCGAGGAAGATCGAACCGAATGGGTAAAGAAATTTGCCAGGATTTACAACATGTCTGAAAAAACCGCTCGGGAAACCCTGGGCAAGGCAGGCAAATTCGAGGAAATTGACGATACATTGCTGGAGAAGAAAGTTCTTGATTTTATTAAAGAAAACTCAAAAATTACTGCATAGCAAGGAGATGATATGGCTGATGAATTAAAAATGCAAACATTAATCCCTATGGTCGTCGAACAAACCGGTCGTGGTGAACGCGCTTATGATATTTATTCACGCTTGTTAAAAGACCGAATTGTATTTATAGGAGCTCCTATCGATGACAATATCGCCAACCTGATAGTCGCCCAGCTTTTATTTTTAGAGGCGGAGGATCCCGAAAAAGACATATTTTTATATATCAACAGTCCCGGCGGCTCGGTAACTGCTGGTCTGGCTATATATGACACGATTCAGTTCATTAAAGCTGATGTCAACACAACCTGTGTCGGGATGGCAGCCTCCATGGGCGCGCTTTTATTATGTTGCGGTACTAAAAGTAAAAGAGCCGCTTTGAAAAATTCCCGGGTGTTAATCCATCAGCCCTGGGGCGGTTTCAAAGGCCAGGCATCTGATATTGAAATTCATGCCAAAGAAATTGTGAACACGAAAAAACAGCTTAATGGGATATTTGCCAAACATACCGGACAACCGCTCGATACTATTGTTAAGGATACCGATAGGGATTTTTTCATGTCGGCTGAGGATGCCAAGGCGTATGGGCTTGTTGATGAGGTGTTTGAACGCAAACCGAAATAATTCTAACCGCTGATGACTAAAAAGAGAAGTAATTATTCAAAAAGACGTTCCGGCAACGAATTCTGTAGTTTCTGTGGCTGTCCAACTGACTCGGGAATCGAGCTTATCAACGCTCCTGACGCCTCTATTTGCGCCGATTGCGTTAAGGTCTGCCACGATCTTCTAAATAAAAAAATATGGAGCGAGGGACATTTTGATGTCCCTGTTCCAAAAGTGATTAAGATTTTTCTCGATAGCTATGTAATCGGCCAGGAAAAAGCAAAACGCACGCTTTCGGTAGCTGTCTACAACCATTACAAGAGGATTTTAAATCCCGGCTCTCCTGAAGATGGGGTCGAGCTCGAAAAAGCCAATATCCTGCTGGCCGGACCAACCGGAACCGGTAAAACCCTTTTAGCCCAGACGCTCGCCAAAATGCTCCAGGTGCCGTTTACAATCGCCGATGCCACGGTTTTGACTGAAGCCGGTTATGTCGGTGAGGATGTCGAGAACATACTGGTGAGGCTTCTCCAGGCGGCTAACTACAATGTTAAGGCCGCCCAGATGGGAATTATCTATATCGATGAAATCGACAAAATCGCCCGTAAAAGCGGCAACCCCTCTATTACTCGTGATGTTTCCGGTGAAGGCGTACAACAGGGTCTGCTGAAAATTCTCGAGGGTACGGTCGCCGCTGTGCCTCCTAAAGGGGGACGGAAACATCCGGAGCAGGACCTTATCAAGATCGACACCCGGAATATTCTCTTCATTTGCGGCGGCGCCTTCGATGGCCTGGAGAAAATCATCGCCCGGCGATTGGGACGAAAAGTTGTCGGGTTTAAAGCCGAAAGCATGGCAATTAATAAAAAAACCGGCGAATTATTAGCGAAAGTCGAGGATGAAGACCTCCTGCAGTATGGCCTGATACCCGAAATAATTGGCCGTCTGCCGGTAGTCTGTTCCCTCAGTGAGCTTGATAAAGACGCTCTCAAAACAATATTAACTGAACCGAAAAATGCCCTGGTAAAGCAGTATCGCTATTATTTCAAACTTGAGGGAATTGAGCTCGAGTTTGAGGATGAAGCTTTGGATGCTGTGGTCGAGGCGGCGGAAAAACATGGCACCGGAGCCCGGGCCTTGAGATCGATACTCGAGTCAGCCATGATGGATATGATGTTCGAGACGCCCTCAATACACAACCTTAAAAAATGTACTATCACCAGAGAATTCATCACAGCCGGAGAGAAACCAGAATATGTTTTCAAACAGAAAAGAAAACGAGCGTAGTGTTAATTAAAATATTAAATAATAAATCCGGCCTGACAAAGGCCATTTTTTATGCAGTTTAATAACGCTGAATACATTTGTGCTGTCGGAAGTTACTTCCGACAGCTCTGGCAGAAGAAGCACATGCTAAGATTTGTTAATAATGCGGGTTAGCAGGCCCGATAGAGGTCGTTTCTTATGCAGTTTAATAACGCTGAATACATAGCCTCGTTTTACAAGGCATCGGATATACCCAGAACAGGCTATCCGGAAATCGCCTTTGCCGGCAGGTCCAATGTCGGCAAGTCAACGTTGATTAACCGGGTCCTCAACCGCAAGAAGCTCGCCCAGGTATCGAAAACGCCCGGCAAAACCCGAGCGCTGAACTATTTCGAAATCGATCATAAATATTATTTTGTCGATTTGCCCGGTTTCGGATACGCTAAAATATCCAAAAAAGAAAGAGAGACCTGGGGGGCGCTGATCGAATCGTACCTGCAGAACTCAACAAAACTCAAAGGCATAATACATATAATCGATTGCCGCCGGGGTTTGATGGATATTGACCGGGCGCTTGTTGAATATATCGATTACATTCAGCAAAAAACTAATAATAATTTAAAAGTATTGTGGGTGTTGTCAAAATCTGATAAATTAAAATCAAAAGCCCGACCGGAGATATATAAGAAGGCCCTCGACGATCTCGAATGCGATCCCGGGCAGTTGATATTTTTTTCTGCATTAAAGGGTCAGGGTATCGTTGAAATTAGAAAAATAATCATGGAGATGTTGATAAGATGAAAACAGGCAATATTACGATTCTTGGATTACAATGGGGCGATGAAGGTAAGGGGAAAGTCGTCGATTGTTTTACCGGCGATGTCGATATAGTCGCCCGTTTCTGCGGCGGCGCCAACGCCGGTCATACTGTGATTAATGACCGCGGCAAGTTTATCCTCCACCTTCTGCCCTCCGGTATGGTTCATCCCGGCGTGACCTGCTATATGGGCGGCGGCATGGTAGTCGATCCGGCCGGGCTATTCAAGGAGCTGGATGATTTACAATCCAAGGGGCTCGATTGCGACGGACGGCTTTTCATCGATCATACCGCTCACCTTGTTTTGCCCCAGCATAAGGCGATTGAAAAATATACTGAAGAGTTAAACAAATCCAGATCGATTAATACCACCTTACGGGGCATCGGCCCGGCCTATGCCGACAAGGCCGACCGGATCGGCATAACCGCCGGCGATCTTGCCGATGATGATAAACTAACAGAAAGAGTAAATAATTTTATCGAGAAAAAAAAGCTCCGATTAGCGGTCATAGAGGATAAAACCCTTTCAGACCCCCAGTTCCTGATCGACTATCTTAAACCGTATACCGCAAAAATAAAAAGTATGCTGACTGATGTCACCTCAGAACTGCGGCAGGCGTCATCACAGAACAAACGGATATTATTCGAGGGCGCCCAGGGGTCTCTCCTGGATATCGGGCTTGGCACATACCCTTACGTGACCTCCTCTAACACAACCATCGGCGGCCTGTTCAGCGGTCTTGGAATGCCGCCGGGTATGCAGGGGGAAGTCCTGGGAGTGGTAAAAGCCTATACAACCCGTGTGGGCAACGGTCCCTTCCCAACCGAGCTAGATAATGCAACGGGTGAGCGAATACGTGAAAGGGGCGGCGAGTATGGCGCCACTACAGGGCGGCCGCGCCGTTGCGGCTGGCTCGATCTGGCCATTGTCAGGCGAACGGCTTTCATGTCGGGAGTTGGCGGCATAGTTATTACCAAGCTTGATGTCTTAGACGACCTGGATGAAATTAAAATCTGCATCGGGCATCGCATCAATGATAAAATCTATGATTTCCCGCTGTTGTTTGCTGGCTTCATGGAGAAGGCCGAACCGGTATATCACACTATGAAAGGCTGGCTGAAATCGATCGCCGGCATCACCGATTTTAACAGGCTCCCCATAGAGGCCAAAAATTATATCGGGTTTATCGAAAAAGAAATCAACGTGCCGATTAAATATATCTCGACCAGCTCAAATCGCAGCGATTTTATTGAAATCTCTTGATGTTGATTCATATTTTATCATATAATCAAATCTGACGAATAGAAACAGCAGGGGTAGACCATGCGTCTACCAAAATTTACAACAATATTTCTGCAATGCCGATGATGTTTAAACCTCGAAAAATCTCAACCATTACAATTTTCGTTTTATTTATTATATTGCTGTTAACAGCCGGTCATATTACAGCCCAGGTAAAAAATGATAGTTTGAGCCTTGAAGAAGCTGTAGCGCTGGCTTTTTCTGCAGATAAAAAACTAATGGCGGCCCGGGCAAATATACGAGCCGCCGAATCAGGTATCAACCAGGCCAGAGCTTCCTATATGCCCAAACTGGCTCTCACCGGAAGCTATTACCATCTGTCGAAGGTCAGCGAGTTTACCATACCTGTCGGACCGGGATTAACCCACGATATTAAAATAGGTTCAGACAACCCGTTTTACACAAGTCTCGGGCTTAATTACGAGTTATACACTTTCGGGCGACGGCCGGCAGGAATGAAGATTGCCAGAGTCGAAAGCCGCAGATCGGAATTGCAATTAACGCGGTCTAAGAAAAGGCTGTTTGATTTTGTTGTCAGGACTTACTTTACCGCCATTTATGCTGATGAAAGACTGACACTGGTACAGGCTGAAAAAGACAGGTTCGAACAAATATATCGGCTTGTCGAAAGCCGCTTTCAGCAAGACTTAATATCCGAATTCGACCTTCTGCAAACGCAGCTGCGTCTTGAGACATACAGGTTTAAATTATTGGAAATGTCAAATAATGTTCAGACAGCAAAACTTAACCTGGCCAGGTTCCTGGATATCTCGATAGATCAACTGCCGAAGCTATCCGGCAATTTATATGATAACGACCTGCAGATTCCGGAAATTTCCGATCTGAAGGATATGCATGACGACCGGGAGGATTATCAGGAGGCCGCCTTAACGGTCCAGATGGCGCAACTGGCTCGAAAAGTCAGCAAAAGCGCCTGGTTCCCAACACTATCCGCTTTCGGGAATTACGATTGGCGCAACAACTATCAGCCGGATGTGGATAAAATCGAGGGCAGTTATTCATTCGGGCTTAATTTCGGCTGGCTTCTGTTCGACGGTTTCTCCCGTCGAAGCGAAATTGCTAAACAGGATTACCATATCAAATCATGCGGCTACCTGGTTGATGATTTAAAAAAGGATATACATAATCAGGTAAAAAACCTTCAACTTGTCCTGGAAAATTGCCTTTCAAGAATCGACGTCGGCATCCAGGCGCTTGATGTAGCGCAGAAATCGATGACAATTGCTAAAACAAGGTTAAACATCGGCGATTTAACAATGATTGAAATTCTGGAAATCGAAAACAGGCTTTCACAGGCAGAATTGGATTTATTGAAGCTCAGGTATGAATATATCATGGCTCAACTGGACCTAAAAAAAGCGGCTGGCCATTACCCTGAAATCAACAGGATTAATTAATATGTTAATAAATGTTCCATGAAATTGGGATGGAATATTAAGATATGTCTAAACTGCCCGAATTATTAAATTAAATCGCTTGCCTGTTTTGAATTTATGGCTTAAATATCGGGCAGGAGCGGTTGAGATTGAACAGCTTAATGTAAATATCAATAGCTTAATGTAATAGGAGGAGGGAGTATGAAAAAAGTGGTTATCGCAACCCTGGTGTTTGTTTTAATTTTAGCCTCGTTTTCAGAGGCGGTTGAATGGAAAGAAAGAATGGGGGTTGGGCTCAGAGGGCCGGTCTTTTCGCCAATGATCAAAGGCGACAATTATTCCGGCGCTAATGCTTCAAATGAACCCTTTATGATGGGTCTTGGCACTAACCTTGACTTTAAATACGGTTTTACCGACAATATTGTAATCGGGCTCACAATTGGATACTGGTATACTTACGATGACACGCTTGCCGCTGACGACCAGTCGTTTAAATTGAACAAATCGGACAACGCCTCCACAAAGTTGAAGATGATTCCCATTTGTTTGAGCGGTCAATATTATTTTATAGCAGAAAGCAATATTCAGCCATATCTTCTGGGCGGACTGAGTATAGATATGGCAAAATATGAAAATCTCGAACCTGCCGGCGGCGAAGCATCCTCTACCGATTTAAATGCCAAGGTTGGCGTCGGTATCAACTTCTGGATAGGCGAGAGTTTTACATTCGATATCAGCGGCCGCTTTTCTTACCTTTTGACAAATCTGTCTAACAATTTTGATGAACAGACCGCCTTGCCTGCCAGCCTGGAAAATGTCAATATGGATGACGCTGCCACCCGGCCTTTTTTAGCGGTTTTAGAACCCAGCATCGGGCTCACCTATTTCATAGGCGGAGCCAAGGATACTGATAAGGACGGCATCAAAGATAAATTCGATCAGTGTATGGATACACCGCTGGGAGCCATCGTTGATGAATTCGGCTGTCCGCTTGATTCTGATGGTGATGGCGTTTACGATGGCCTTGATTTATGTCCTGAAACGCCAAAGGGTGCATTCGTAGATATTTCCGGTTGTCCGCTCGATTCCGATATGGACAACGTCCCCGATGGCATTGACATATGCCCGGACACGCCGTTGGGCGTTGCTGTCGACATTTATGGCTGTCCTCTTGATGAAGACAAAGACGGAGTGCCGGATTTCAAGGACCAGCAGCTCGACACACCGGCAGGCGCATTGGTGGACAGTCTCGGAGTAGCGCTTGATACCGACAGCGATGGTGTCCCGGACGGCCTGGATAAATGCCCGGACACCGGCGAGGGCGTTCTGGTTGATGAATTCGGCTGCCCGACGGCCCAGCCAATCACCGAAAAGTTAATCCTGAATATTAAGTATGCTCCCGGCTCGGTAGAACCCGATGAAGAGGCTAAAGTAATTCTGGATGATATCGCTATGCGGCTTAAAATCTTCAGCGATGTTAAAATTGAAATTAACGGCTATACCGATGCTATGGGCTCATCGCGAAGCAACCTTAAGCTCTCCCAGAAAAGAGCCGAGGCGATTAAGGAATATCTCGTCTCTAAAGAGATTGACGCAGATCGGATGGTTGCCAGAGGATATGGCGAGGATGAAAAATTCTTTATCGATACCAACGAGACTCCAGAGGGTAGACAGAAAAACCGTCGAGTGGAAATTGTGCCGATACAGTAGCTCTGAAGAAACGTAAAGCATTTTGACTGATTGTCAAAATAATAAAAGGACGCCTTTGACGGCGTCCTTTGCGGCTTAGCGGCATGAAGCAATATTCTGTGTAAGTTGCCGTAAACAAATAGGAATTATTGAAATTTGAATAACAACAACGCAAGTTTCGTTCAGGCTTGATTTTAATATTGTAATAGGTTGTGGTTTTTTATGGTTGACTATGACACTTGTAACAAAGCGCTGATGATTAACGCAATACAGGGTTGCTGGATATAATTAATTTTTATACTGGCTTAAGATTACTGGAGGCACGATGAGGTTGATTAAAATATATCCGAGGGTTTTTATTCTCGCCGGAATTATTCTATGCTTAAGTTCACAGATTGCCTTTGCCGGACCGTACTGGTACGAGCTTTATAAGGCTGGCTGTAATGATATGAAACAAGGAAGCTGGGAATCTGCCATTGCAAAGTTTCAGGAAGCCATTAAGATCGAACCCCAGGATGACAGCAAAAAACGCGTCGGCGTTATGCGTACAGAATATTTTCCACACCGGGAAACAGGGGTCTGTTTCTACAACCTTGGTGATATGGAAAATGCCCGGGAGGAACTATCGATTTCACTGCGTCAAAGCTCTTCAAAAAAGGCGAAGGAATACCTTGGCTTTGTTAACAGTAAGCTTTCCGGCGATGATCAGCCCGTTGCGACTTATAAGCCTCTAATTAAAGATTCTGTTAAAGTCAAAAAAAAGAAACCTGTTAAACAGGAGTTCCAGCTCATTGGCGACAGACTCAGTATAGCGGTGCTGCCTTTCGAGACCAAAGGAGTTGGTCGGGATCTTGGCGATATTGACCTGATGGATAAACTGATTACCGAACTGCATCACCTAAACCGGTTCCTGGTTATAGAAAGATCACAGCTTGAAAAGATACTGCAAGAACACAAACTCAATTTGTCCGGCATCATCGACCAGTCGACCGCGGTCGAGGTCGGCAAAACTGCCGGCGTCGATGTGGTGGTTCTGGGAAGCATCACCTGCGGCAACCAGGTATCAATAGACGCCCGGCTTGTCGATACCGAAACCGCCAATATTCTCACCTCCAGGGATGCTTTCAGTAAGGATTATGCTCTTTTGAATTTATCGAAGATGATTAATGATTTGGCCCGGAAAATTAATTCCGACATGCCGATTATAGACGGCCTGGTAATTAAATCTGATGCCGGCGATATCTGGGTCGATATTGCCGCCGGTAATGGTTTAAAGAAAAATATGAAATGCCATGTCTACCGCGAGGGAGAACCGGTAATCCACCCGGTTAGCGGCGATACTATCGATATACAAAAAGACCAGATATGCGGCGTGCAGGTCACTGAAGTGTTTGACGGTTATTCGATTGTTAAAATTATTGAACATTTAAAAGGTTCGCCCCGGGTGGGCGATAAGGCCCAGACCAAGTAGCTAATTAACTGAATAAAAAAGTCGATGATTGTTGCAGATATTTTAATTTTGATGATTGATAAAAACCTTAATATAATTAGAGGAGGGATGCTGTTATGAAACGGAGTTTAATTTTAACGACGGCTTGCTTGCTTTTGTTGCTGTCCAGCCAGGCCTTTGCCTTTGAAAGGCAGTCACAGTTAGAGCTTTTTGGCGGTTTCGCCGTACCGCTGGCGCCTGATGCCTTTAAGGATTATTACAAAGTGGGACTTAGCGCACATGGCCAATATGTCATATTTCCTCACCCTCAGTTTGGAGTCAGCTTTGGCGGTGCGTTTGAATTCTTCACTTTTAATGATGGTAAGCTCTTCGATGAACTTGAACAAGAATATGGAGTTGATCTCAGAGATTACGGCGTTGAGATAGAAGGCAGCGCAAGAATCATAGAACTCGGTCTGGGAGTTCGACCATATTTAACGCCTGTGACTTCAAGCTTCCAGCTCTTTCTTTTTGGTATGGGAACTTTCAACTTTACCCATGATGAATTTAAAATATTCTTTAATGACCCAGCCATAGAGGATGTAGAAGGTAAATATGACGGCAACAATATTGGAATTGCGGCTGGTGGCGGACTCGAAATACCTGCTGGAAATATGAATATTATTTTCCAGGGTTTGACGAGATTTATTTTCAATTATGGAAAAGATGACGACCTGGGTGTTGAGGGAGAAACTCTTTCATTCATTGGTTTCACGACCGGCATTGTTTTCTAAATACTAACGTTTGACAAGATATTTTCAACTGTGATAATTCAAGCCGGCTGCCTGGATGTAACCGGCTTGTTTTTTTATACGGGAATCCCTTTTGTAATTCCCAGAGAAATATTTCTTGATTGTCGCAACATTTTTTGATAAAAAGAATACCAGAATTGTATGTGTATTTTTCAGGGAGATAAATAATCCGGAGGTTAATAATGAGTTGCTATCGACTAAAATATTTGCTCATCTTTTTTTGTGCTTTAAGTATGTTTCTATTTTTCGGCGGCGGGAAAAAGTCTGTTCTGGCGAAACAAGGCTCCCCGTCAAACCAGGATTCTCCGGAGTGGGTACAAAAGCATCCAACCAGCGGGCTTTACTATATCGGCATCGCCATGGTTCAAAAACGCCATGATGTGGATTATATCCAGATGGCCAAAGACGCCGCTTTAAATAACCTGGCCGCCCAGATTACTGTCGAGATTACCGGCACGATTGATCAAACTGTTATTGAAAGCTCGGGCATGATTGAGAATGAGTTCAAACGTCACATAAGCGCCACGACCAAAGCGGAACTCGAAGGGTTTGAGTTGGTCGACACCTGGGAGGATCACAGCAGCTTCTGGGTTTACTACAGGCTGAATAAAACGCTGTATGCCGAGATGAAACAGGAAAAGCAGACCCGGGCGATTAACCTCTCCCTGGATTTATTCACCAAAGCCAAGGCCGGCGAAAATCAGAATAACATCGAGCAAGCCCTGCAGTTTTATTTCCAGTCGTTAAAGCCGCTTGAAAATTATATCGGCGAATCGCTGGAAACGACCTATAACGGATCGAAAATCTACCTGTTCAACGAAATCTATTCCTCTATTCAAAATCTGTTAAGCCGAATCGAATTAAAACCTGTCAGCGGCAAAGTATCGGCAAAAATAGGTCAGCCATTGGCCGGTCCGCTTGAGGTTAACGCAACTTATAAAAGCCCGAGCGGTGATATTGGTATTTCAAATCTGCCCCTGGTTTTTTCGTTCACCCGGGGTTCCGGTGATTTGGTCGATAAAGTGTTGACCGATGACCATGGTAAAGGCAAATGCCGGGTCTCCAAGATCAAAGCTGTCGATCAGATACAGATGGTGGAAGTGACGCTGGATATCAACGGTATAATAAGCCTGAGCGACGCCTTACCGATCGTCCGGGGGATCGTCAACGGCTTCCCATTGCCGGGTACACAAATCGAGTTGAATGTTTCGGGGATTACCGCCTATATCAGTTCAACCGAAACCCATTTTGCCGGCAAGCTGGATGTTTTGTCAATCGAGCCGGAATTGAAAAAGGAGCTTTCCGAGAACGGATTCAGTTTCGTGGACAACAAGCCGGAGGCCGATTACAATATCACAATAAAAGCTCATTCGAGACAGGGCTCTGAAATAATGGGCGGCATGTATTCATCTTTTGTGGATGTTTCTATTTTTGTGTACGATAATCTAAGCGGCAGTGAGCTTTATAAGCGGTCGCTGCATAATATAAAAGGTATCGACCTGAATTACGATAAGGCCGGCCGCAAAGCGTTTGCCAACGCCGGCAAACAGGTGCGCAATGAAATCGTGTCCGACCTGCTGGCCACGATTCAACGATGACTGACATATCAACAAATGAACCTCGCCCATTGGTTCTTGCCCATAAGATATATTGTTGCAGGCAAGCCGACCACCCACTCGACCGTTGTTGGCGTTTTTCTGTGGCGTCGACCCTCTGAGGTCGACACAATGATCTGCAGAAAGAAAGCAGTCGACTGCAGCCATATGGCTCGTAGAGAGAGTCGACTGCGTCAGAATATTGCTGTAAGATATACAGCACAAAAGCTTAAGGCCAAATGGAGCAACGATTATTATCCTCCATAACGCTAAAAGGTGTTGACATTAAAGAGAAAATTCAACATAGTAGCAAACTATGAAAAGGCAACTATCGAAAATACAGCTATGAGCGGCAATTTTAGATCAATTATCACCGGAACCGGCTGCTATATCCCCACAAAAAAAGTATTTAACAAAGACTTTCTCCAGAATGAGTTTTACAATTCGGACGGCAAAAAATTCGACCGGACAAACCAGGAAATTATCGACAAGCTTGAAGAAATAACCGGGATTTCGGAAAGAAGATATATTACTGACGACCTTGTAACTTCCGACATTGCCTTTATAGCCGCAAAGAACGCCCTGGATTCCTCTAAGGCCGATAAGGAAAGCTTCGACTATATAATTGTCGCCCATAATTTCGGCGATGTTAAAGCTGATAACAGGAGGTCTGATTTTGTCCCCAGCCTTGCCTCAAGGGTGAAACATAAACTGCGGATTAAAAATCCAAACACGGTAGCTTATGATCTTCCTTTTGGCTGTCCCGGCTGGCTTCAGGCAATGATCCAGGCTGACTATTTCATTAAATCGGGTGATGCCAAACGGGCGCTGGTCATTGGAGCAGAAGCACTCTCACGAATTTCAGATCCGCATGACCGTGACAGTATGATATATGCCGACGGCGCCGGCGCCACCGTACTTGAAGCAACAACAAGTAAAAATCAGGTTGGGATACTGTCCCATTCCACCCGGTCTGATACGCTTGAATATGCTTACATGCTGTGGATGGATAAAACATTTGCCCCCGACAGCCAGGATGACAACCTGTATCTCAAGATGAACGGCCATAAATTATATCAGTATGCAATAAGTACTGTCCCGCTGGTCGTCAAGGATGCCCTTGACAAAGCCGGACTGACGCTTGCCGATGTAGATAAAGTTCTCATCCATCAGGCTAACGCCAAGATGGACGAAGCGATACTTAAACGCATCTATAAGCTATACGGCGAGAAAAACGTACCGCTTTATGTCATGCCGATGATTATTTCCCGGCTGGGAAACAGCTCGGTGGCAACTTTACCGATTCTTCTTGATATGCTTGTTAAAGGACAGATTAAAAACTACGAATCGAAAAGCGGCGACGTTGTTGTATTTGCCTCGATAGGGGCGGGCATGAATATAAACTCCATGATTTATAGAATGCCGTGATTTTTTCCGGTTGAATTTGATATTTTAAAATGCAGGTCGGATTCCGCCGCGAACAAAGTGAGCAAGAAACCCGACACAGCCTGTTTGCATTGACATTGAAATATGTTTTGATAAAAAAATAGATTTAACGTATATATGTTTAATAAAAATTACTAATAGGAGGTGTCGGGTTTCTCCCATTGGTCGGAACCCGACCTACTGAATAACTTGTTAATTCTCCCGGGGAGTGGAATCATTCAAGTAGGTCGGGTTCCGAATCCGCTGAAAGCGGATGAGAAACCCGACACCTGAATCATGAAAACACTCAGAAGATTTAATATTAAAGACACGTATTATTTTATAACTACGGTAACTTATAACAGAAATGATATTCTAACTAAGGATATTAAACTTTTCTGGGAAAGCTGGAAAAGGATTAATCCGCTGGCTTGGGTTATTTTACCTGATCATTTTCATATTATTATTCATATAAATAATGAAAACATCTCAAGTATTATGCACAGATTTAAAATTACATTTTCACGCCGATTTCGAGATAAGTATAATGTTGGTAAAGTTTGGCAAAACAGATTTTGGGACCATATAATTAGAAACCAGGATGATTTGAATCGTCATATTGATTATATTCATTATAATCCTGTAAAACATGGTTTGCTTAATGATCCATTTGAATATGAATATTCATCTTTGATGGAATATTTTGGTAAAGGTCATTATAGTAGGGATTGGGGGGTGATTGATAAGCCTGATTTGAAAGGAGAATATGGCGAATAAAGTTTGAATGTAATATCAGGTTTCTCGGCAAATGACTCGTATCCCGGCTTACAGTGAATTGTCGGGTTTCTCCTTTCAGTCGGAACCCGACCTACTAAACTATTTGCTGTTACTATTGGTGGCTATGGTTACTTTGGTTTTTAGCCACAATGAAAAATATGGCGAAATATTGAAAGGTTTTTTATTTAGAATCAAAAAGAGAGTAGGTCGAAACCTCCGAAGGACCTTGATGGCCTGCGGTTTCGACATTTGAAAATATGCAACCCAAACCCAAAATAATAAAATCCCCCAAAGCCATGCAGAGGCTGGCGGAGGGCTGGCGCTGTAAGGGCAAATCAATCGGTTTTGTGCCGACAATGGGCGCGTTTCATGAGGGGCATTTGTCGCTGATACGAAAATCGGTCAAACAAAACGATATCACGGTCGTGTCGATTTTTGTCAACCCCGCTCAGTTCGGTGCAAATGAAGATTTTGCCAGATATCCGAAATCTTTTAAATCAGATTACAGTAAAGCCCGGCAGGCCGGCGCGGATGTGATATTTTACCCATCGCTTGACAGTATTTATCCGGCTGATTTCCAGACCTATGTAACACCCGGTTCTATCGCCGACAGGCTCGAGGGAGCCGCTCGTCCCGGCCATATGCGAGGCGTTGCCACAGTATGCGTGAAATTTTTTAACATAGTCAGACCACATAGGGCATACTTTGGCCAAAAGGACGCTCAGCAACTGGCTGTCATAAAGCAAGTCGTAAAAAATTTAAACCTCGATTTGAAAATTGTCCGATGTCCGATTGTAAGAACGAAAAGCGGTATTGCTTTATCATCAAGGCACGCCTATTTATCCAAAAGAGATCTTAAAAAGGCTGAGGCGATTTACGATTCGCTCAAGCTGGCCAAAAGGCTGATAGATGAAGGCGAAACCAATGCCAAAGCAATAAAAACTCAGATGACCGGTATTATTCAAACAGTTCCCGGAGTAGAAATTGAATACATCGCTTTCAACCGCTGGGATGATCTAACAGAGATAAGGACTATCAGCGGTAAGACGCTAATTTCGATGGCGGCCATTGTAAACAAAGTCAGGTTATTAGATAATATAATTGTGAACCGCAAAATATAAGCAATAATTCGAATTTCAATAAATCTTAAGCGCTGTTTCGCTTTATTTTATATTCAGTTATATTATATGAAGTTACAGCAACATTTTAGCCTTGACCGTTATTAATATTATTGTATATTTAAATATTGAGGTTTTAGTTGTTTTTAAACATGATAAGGAGTGAAAATGTCGAGGATTATAGCGTTTTTATCGTCTCTGGTTATAATTTTAAGTTCGTCGTTAAGTTTCGCTCAGGATGTTCTGCCTGATCGATACCACACCTATCAGGGTGTGGTGGATACACTTACCATGATAAGGGATGCAAACCCTGATATAATATACTTAGATACGCTCGGCTACTCGACTCGTGACACTATTCCGATGTTGAGAGTCAAAATATCTGATAATCCAGGAATTGATGAGGATGAACCGGCTGTATTCTTTTGCGGCGGGGTGCATGCCGACGAGGTTTTAAGTGTGGAAGTAGCGTTTAATTTCCTATTGGATATAGTCGATCTTTATAACCAGATGGATCCGGACGCCATACGCTTTATCAGAAACCTGGAGATATTTATGATCCCCTTTATAAATCCGGAGGGACATATAGTTGTCGAGGAGGGCGATCTCGAATGGCGCAAGAACAAAAGCGATAACGATACAAACGACATTTTCGATTACCATGACGGTGTCGATAACAACCGCAACTACGATTTCGGCTGGGAAATTGATGATGAAATAAACAGCAATGTTCCGGAAAGCCTGATGTTCAAGGGCTTTTATCCATTCTCGGAATCGGAGAATCGGGCGATGAGGGATTTCGGCTGGAAATACCGTCCCCTGATCGCTCTTGATTACCATTCCCCCACCTATGGCAGACCAAATGTGGCTTACTATCCCTGGTACTGGTACGCTTATCAGGGCGGTCATGGGATGTCTCCCGATGAACCGCTGATGCATTCCATCTGCCAATCGTTCGCCTCGTTGATACTGGCTATTCCCGATGATTCCAACACGGTAACCTATACAGCCCGACGGGCGTTAGTCAACAAAGGCGATTTAAAGACATATTTCTATGGCAATTTCGGAACCGCCGCTTTTACGGTGGAGATTTCTGATACCACAATCCAGGATCCGGCTTTAGTTGACAGCATAGTAGCGGCTCATCTTCCCGGCCAGTATTACCTTCTTGAAAGGGCCCTTGGTCCCGGAATTACCGGCGTTATCAGGGATTCGGTGACGCTTGAGCCAATCGAGGCTGAGGTTCAGGTGACTCAGCATATAAACGATGATATAAATCCCCGTCTTTCTCGTCCCGATTTTGGCCGCTATCGCCGTGTACTCGCTTCCGGTTCATATACATTGAGATTTTTAAAAGATGAATACAGGACCAAGACAATTTACAACGTTTATGTTGGCAATGATGGCCCAACGGAGACTGATGTTCTTTTGTATCCGTACAACCCGCGACCGCCCGCTCCGGAACTTTGCTATCCTTATGCCTCCGATACTCTTGAAACGGACACTCTGACATTCGACTGGAGTGAACCGGCCTATTCGGATCAGTTTTTACTCGAGGTCTCGACCGACTCATTGTTTGAATCGTATGTTATCCTGGATTCAAACCTTGTCGATTCCGAATACGAGGTCATATCACCGCTTGAAAACGGCCAGTATTTCTGGCGAGTCAGGGCGGCTAATGCAAATGGCTGGGGACCGTATTCTGAAATCTATGATTTCGTCATTGATGACCAAACGGATATTCATGCTGAAATTATTCTGCCTGCCAGTATGAAACTATACCAGAATCATCCTAATCCATTTAATGCCTCGACCCGAATAGTGTTTGAAATCCCATATGAATCCATAACCGTAATCGAGATATTTGATATCACCGGCGCTTTAGTTGACAGACCGCTGAATCAACGGCTTTCCGCCGGACAGCATGCGATAATCTGGAACGGCGCTGATATAAATGGCAATTTGGTGGTCTCGGGAGTTTATCTCTATCGGTTAAAAGCCCGGGATAACTCCTCGGTAAAAAAAATGATTCTTTTAAAATAAAAAGATCCGTAGTGATAGAGCGTGATTTTATCGACATAATTTTGAGATTGAGCTTATGAAGCAGGTCATTAAAATTTGCTTATTTATGATTATTTTAACCAGCGTTGCGGTTTCTCAGCCTCAGCTTCGAGTTAAACCATCCCCCCTTTATTTTGGCTACATTTCTATAGGCGGGATAAACCAGCGTGAAATGCTGTTTATTAACATCGGTTTCTGGCCTGTGGTAATCGATTCCTGCCTTTATCAGGCGCCGTTCTATGTCGAAAATATTTCGGGGATTACTATTAATCCGGGCGATACTTTAACAGTCGAAACCTGCTTTTCTCCTGAAATTGAAACGGATTATTTAAGTTTTTATGATATTTATTACACCGGTCATTTCGGGCAATTCATATTCAGACTTAGAGTGACAGCTACGGGTATTCAAACGTTCGAGGCTGGCGAAATAATCTGGTCGTATCAGCATATAGAAAACGTTGTTTGTGTGGCCGCCGCCGGAGATTACAACAATGACGGATTACCCGATGTTGTCGCTGAGGGTTATTTTCGCGGTGTTGACGGCGATCCGCTGGTTTGCCTTTCCGGTTCCAACTGCGGTTCTGCCGGCGTTGTTTGGTCGGTTCATCCCGAGGGCGGTTCCTCAAATTCGGGCGGCTTTGGCGATCAGTGCATAGCTTATGTTGACGACTTAAATGGCGATGGCTATGGCGATATCGTTCGCGCCGGCGCCTGGGAATGCCGGACTATCTTTGCCATTGACGGCTTAAGCGGCGCTACTATCTGGTCGTATGACACTTATCAGAACGGACCAAGCGCGTGGATTTATTCGGTTGCCCAGATTAACGATATCAATGGAGACAGCATCCCGGAAGTTTTGGCAGGTTTGGGAAGTGACGCCAACAGGGCATATTGTTTGGACGGCGCTACCGGCGAACGTTTATGGCTTCGTGCGGCCGATGACGGCGTTGGTTCTGTCGCCTCGATTGATGATGTCAACGGTGACGGTTTTGATGATGCGGTGTTTTCCACTATCGATTATGGCGAACATGTTTACTGTGTTTCGGGAGCATCGGAAGATACAGGAGATTTAATATGGAGCCATAATATTGGCAACAACGCTTATTCTCTTTCAATTATTGCTGACATCAACAATGACGGTTTTCAAGATATAATTGTCGGCACCTGGGGCAGCGGCCTGGTCGCCTTGTCCGGCTACAGCGATGATGAAGAAGGCGCTCTGATCTGGCAATATCCGATGAACAGTTATATCATGAGAGTCGTTTCATGCCCCGACCTCGATGACGATGGTTATGAAGATATCCTGGTGGCTTCATGGTCGAATTATACGCTGGCAATATCGGGAGCCGATGGCTCGGAAATATGGCGATATGATTGCGGTGATGAGGTATGGACGATAGATTTCACCGAGGATATTACCGGTGACAGCATAATCGAGGTTGTTGCTGGCTCCCTAAACAGCAATGTCTATATGATCGATGGAGCCGCCGGCAGTCAAATCTGGCAATGCAATGTTTCTTGTGAACCGTTTTCAATTCGCGGCATCGGGGATGTTAATGGCGATGGTTATGCTGATGTTATCGCCGGCACCCGGATGGTTGACGATACCGGCGGAGAGGTCTTTTTGATATCAGGGGGACCGCCTGAGCCAATCTTTATAGCTGAAACCAGTGTTGCCGTTCCGGCAAATTTTATTGCCACCACTAATTACCCTAACCCATTCAACAGCAGCGCCTTGATAAAATTCGGCCTCGATCAGGCTTCCGCTTACATACTGTCTATTTATGATATCACGGGCAGACTGGTCTGTAAAACTGAAGGTTATGGCCATACAGGAATTAACACTGCCAGATGGTCTCCTGCCGGTAAAAACGAAATTGTCAGTGGAATATATATCTACCTGCTGAAAGCGGGAACGAAAACCGGCAAAGGCAAAATGACCTACCTTAAGTAACGAGCAAAGCCATGTCCAGCTTCAATAGGCGGGCTAACCCGAATTATTCATAAAATCTATTTTATCACAAAAATTTGCTTTTAATCCTTTGTCCCAAGACACGTCCGTGGATAATAATATGATAGAAATAATGTCAGGAATCCGCTAAAAATACAGCGTGTTGTGCTGTCGGAAGTTACTTCCGACAGTTCTGGCAGAAGAAGCACATGTTAAGATTTGTGAATAATCCGGTCTAAGTTCATTAACGAACCCAACGTTTCCTTGAATTAACCTTGCAAACCAAAATCATATCGCTTAATTTTTCAAGTGCGGTAAACTTTTTATAAAGGAATTGCATGTCCGGCATGAAACTGTATACCAGCAACCGGCTGGAAATACTCATTGAAAAACTGGCGAGTAAAATATCATCACAGCCGCTATGTTCGCCATTAGCCGGCGAGATAATCATTGTCCAGAGCAAGGGAATGGAACGCTGGATTTCAATGGAGCTTGCCCGGCGCCACGGTGTATGCGCCAACTGTCGTTTTCCCTTTCCAAATAACTTTGTGCGCCAGGTATTCCGGGAGTCTATCGATAATTTACCGGATGAAACCGGATTCGATCCGGACTTTTTGACCTGGAAGGTTATGAAACAGCTTCCAACCCTATTGAACAAAGCTGAATTTGAAAGCCTGAAATCTTACCTTGACGAAGACAGTGATGGTTTGAAGCTTTATCAGCTTTCCTGGCGTATCGCCGACACATTCGATCAATATCTGATATTCCGCCCCGAAATGATCCTTGGCTGGACAAAAAAAACAGCGGACAACTGGCAGGCGGTTTTATGGCAAAAAGTTGTCGGCCATCAGGAGATTGCTCATCGGGCGGCATTGCGAGAAATATTCTTAGAAAGGGTCAAAGACAGCTCTTATAAAATATCGAGTCTACCCGAAAGGATTTCGGTTTTTGGTATATCCGCCTTACCGCCTTTCCATATAAGTATCTTTTATGCGCTGTCTTTCCATATTGAGGTAAACCTCTTTCTTATGAACCCCTGCCGTGAATACTGGGAAGATATCGTATCCGACTGGGAAACGAATAAAATCAGCCGCCGAAAAATCAAGCAATCCCAGTCAGTATCCAGCCTTCATCTCGAAAAAGGCAACTCGCTTTTAGCCTCGATGGGAACCCTGGGCAGGGATTTCTTCTCGCTGATTAATGAACTCGATGTCGAGGAAAACAGCTTTATCGAGGAACCCGAACCGGCCAACATGCTTTCCTTTATCCAATCGGACATATTAAATCTTACGGAAAGAGGCAAACAACCTGATGACATCGTTACGGTGTCAGAAGATGATTATTCAATACAGGTTCATTCCTGCCACAGTCCGATGAGAGAAATCGAGGTTCTATATGACAACCTGCTGGCTATGTTTGAGGCTGACTCTGAACTGATGCTCAGGGATACCCTGGTCATGACTCCCGATATCGAATTGTACATGCCCTATATACAGGCAGTTTTCGACAGGTCATCGGGCGGCGCCCAAAATATTCCATACAGTATCGCTGACCGCAGTTTCAGCAGCGAAAGTCCGGTAATCGATTCGTTCATGGCGATATTGAATTTGAGCGGGAGCAGGTTTAACGCTTCTGAGGTGTTGTCATTGCTTGAGTCGCCTTATGTGCATCAAAAATTCGGGCTGGGAATGGACGAGGTCGAGCTCATTCATCAATGGGTAATAAAAACCCGTATACGCTGGGGTATCGACAAGAACAACCGGGATAAGTTCAGTTTGCCATCATACCCCGAAAACACCTGGCAGGCGGGACTGGAAAGGCTTCTGCTGGGTTATGCCATGCCGGGCAATAACGAAAAGCTGTTTAACGGAATTCTTCCCTATGATGAAATAGAGGGCGATGATACATTAACGCTGGGGAAATTTGCCGAATTTACCGATCAGCTTTTTTCTCATGTGAATTCTCTCGATAAACCTCGACCCTTAAGCGCCTGGGCAAATACCTTAAACTCTCTGTGCGACAGGTTTATTTTAACAGACGATGACGCCGAACGGGAGGCGCAGGTAATCCGCAACGCCTGCAATAAACTTGCAGAATTTGAAAGGGAATCGGGTTTTAATGAAAGCATTAGCCTGGATGTAATTAAGTCTTACCTCAGGGATGAACTCGAAAATAAAGGTTTTGGATTTGGTTTTGTTGCCGGGGCGGTTTCATTCTGCGCCATGCTGCCGATGCGAAGCATCCCATTCAAAGTTATCTGCATCATCGGCCTAAACAATGACACCTACCCGAGACAGACCCGGCCGCTTGGTTTCGACCTGATGGCTAAAGACCCGAAACGTGGGGACAGGTCACGTAGAAATGACGACCGCTACCTGTTTCTCGAGGCTATACTCTCGGCCCGGAAAAGGTTCTATATCAGCTATGTGGGACAAAGCATTGATGACAACAGCATAATACCGCCATCGGTAGTAACCAGCGAACTGTTAGATTATATCGAAAAAGGCTTTAAACTCCCCGACGCAAATATCCTTGACCATATAGCAACAAGACATCGCCTGCAGGCTTTCAGCCCCGGATATTTTGAAGATAATGGAAAATTGTTCAGCTACTCCTATGAAAATTGCCAGGCCAGCCGGATTATGACAGGCAGCCGAAGTGAACCAGAGCCTTTTATAGCCGGAGGTCTTCCTGAACCCGATGATGAGTACAAGCAAATAGGCATTGAGCAACTATACAGTTTCTTTAAAAATCCCTCGAAATATCTGCTCAAACATCGCCTTGGAATAAACCTTGAACGCCATACTACCGCGCTTGAGGACAGGGAGCCTTATGATATCAAAGGCCTGGAAAAATACAGCCTTGAAGATAGCCTTCTTCATAAGCGGCTCAATGGTGAAAACATAAAAGATCAATATGCGGTTACCAGCGCTAAAGGAATTCTGCCGCACGGCACACCGGGGCGATGTTTATATGATGATATTGCAGACAACATTCATGATTTTGCTGATAGAATAAATGGCTTTACCGGCAGTGATGCTTATCAGCCGTTGGAGGTTGACCTTAATATTTCCGGTTTTAAGATTACCGGCCGAATCGAGGGCATATTCCCGGATGGATTAATTCAATATAGAATGGCCAGAGTTAAACCCAAGGACATGCTGAGAACCTGGCTGTATCATCTGCTTTTCAATATACAAAAACCTGCCTCGTATCCGGATAACAGCATATATATCGGTAGCGATGAAATATGCGAATACAAGCATGTCGATGACGGCGAAGCGATTCTCAGACAGCTTCTAAAAATCTACTGGTCAGGTTTGATGAAACCGGCGCCTTTTTTCCCGGAGTCTTCATATGTTTATGCCAAAAATATAATCGACAGCAAAACAGAAGATTTCGCCATGAGCCGGGTTGAAAAAGCCTGGCAGCAGGATGATTTTAGCAGAGGTGAATGCGAGGATGAGTATTTCAGACTTTGCTTTGGTAATATCGATCCTTTCGACGATGAGTTTAAGAGTATCGCCAGAAAGGTTTATGAACCTATGTTAAAACATCTTGCATAAGAAAATCATAGTATGGTAGAGTTCGATTTAATAAACGCTCCCCTTAAGGGAACAAATCTCATTGAAGCCAGCGCTGGTACCGGCAAGACATATGCTATTTCAGGATTGTTTATAAGGCTGATTCTGGAAAAGAAACTGCTGGTGAACGAGATACTGGTAGTGACATTTACACAAGCCGCCACCGAGGAGTTAAAAGACAGGATTCGTGGAAAACTTAAACAGACTCTTGAGATAATCAAAACCGGCAATGGCGATGATCCGGTATTGAAAACCCTTGTGGAAAAATGTACCGATCGTGTTGATGCCGTCAGACGAGTGGAAACGGCGCTGAGAAATTTCGACGAAGCCGCCATCTCCACCATACACGGTTTCTGCCAGAGGACTCTTCGGGAGAACGCTTTTGAAAGCGGCAGTCTTTTCGATACTGAGCTGGTCGATGATTTATCGGGCCTCAAACTGGAAGTTGTCGATGATTTCTGGCGCAATTATTTTTGCAATGTTTCCCCGATATTTGCCAATTATATCAGAAATAAAAACCTTAATCCTGATTACTTTCTGAAGCGCATCGGCAGGCTTCATGAAAAACCAACGCTCAATATAATCCCGCAGACCGCTGTCCCGGATACAGAACAACTGGAAGAAAGGTATACAACAGCTTTCGAAAATGTGCGACATGAGTGGGTTTCGGTTAGCGGTATTGTTGAAGATATCTTCTTGAACTTTGAAGGTTTAAACAGAGCGAAATATAAAAAGAGCAATGCCGCAGGCTGGCTGGTTCAGATAAGAAATTACCTGAGCTCTAACAGCCCCGATCCATTGTTTGAAAAGTTCATCAAATTCACTTCGAGTGAAATAAACAACTCGCTTAAGAAAAACGCCGACCCCCTCAACCTGCCGTTTTTAGATCTCTGTGAGGAATTGCAATCGGTTTATGATGGACTATTTGGAGCATTCGAGCAAAAGCGTTTGGGACTTGAAATAAAGCTATTTGAATACCTTCAGGATGAACTTGCGATAAGGAAGCAAAAACAAAACATCCAGTTTTATGATGATTTATTGAATAAGCTGTATTATGCTCTTTTAAAAACCGGCGGCGCAGAGCTTTGCCGCGCAGTCAGGAACAAGTATAAAGCCGCCTTAATAGACGAGTTTCAGGACACCGATCCGGTTCAGTATTTTATTTTCGATAAGATATTCGGCGGTCCTGAAAATATTCTCTTTCTCATCGGCGATCCCAAACAGGCGATTTACAGCTTCCGGGGCGCCGATGTTTATGCATATTTGAAAGCGATTAAACAGGCGGATGTCAGGCAAACCCTTACCAGCAACTGGCGTTCTGAACCCGCTTTGATCAAGGCGGTTAATGCCATTTTTGAATATACGGAAAGACCATTTGTGTCATCCGAAATCCCGTTTATCAGGGCAACGGCGGCGCAAAAAGACGACCGCGCTTATCTTATAATAAACGGTACTTCAGAACCGCCATTTTATCTATGGTTTGTCGATACAGATTCACTTGAAGAGCGAAGGCTTACCAGGGATGGATTAATTAAAAAACCAGACGCCCAGAAAATAATTTCAAGGGCAATCGCCTCAGAAACATCAAGGCTTCTTAATCTGTCGGCAAACAACAAAGCAGTCATAGGCGAAAAGCCCCTCATCGCCGGCGATATAGCCGTCTTGGTTAGAACAAATAAGGAAGCTCATCCGGTCAAAGAGGCCCTGAGCGCCCTGAATATCCCGAGTGTCCTGTATAGCGACGCTGATTTGTTCGAGTCTCATGAGGCCGCCGAAATGGAAAGGCTGTTAACCGGCATAGTCAGAACGGACAGCGAAAGCCTGTTAAAAGCGGCGCTGGCTACTGATATTATAGGTTTAAACGGTGAGAAGATATTTGAACTCTCGGAGAATGAAAAAGAATGGGAATTATGGCATGATAAGTTCAGTTATTACCATGATCTCTGGAACAGGTTCGGCTTTTTCAGGATGATTCGATTTTTGATAACCCTCGAAAATGTCCGTAGCCGCCTGCTGGCTTTTCCCGATGGCGAACGCCGCCTGACAAACCTTCTGCATCTCTCGGAGACACTAAACAACATATCGTTCAAAGAAAAGCTGGACATGACCGGGCTGTTAAAGTGGCTGTCAGACCGGAATGACAATAACATTCAACGTCTCGAAGAACATCAACTCCGCTTAGAAAGCGACGAGAATGCTGTGAAGATAGTCACCATTCACAAAAGCAAGGGTCTGGAATATCCGATAGTATTCTGCCCGTTTACCTGGGGCGATTCAAGGCTAAGAAAAGACGGGAACAATATCTTCCATGATGAGCAAAACGACTTTCAGCTTACATTGGACCTCGGTTCTGATAATTACAACAATAATAAAGTATCAGCCGAAAAAGAGCTCTTAGCTGAAAACCTTCGCTTGTTATACGTGGCAATCACCCGGGCTAAAAGCCGCTGTTATTTAGCCTGGGGAAGATTCAACAAGGCGGCTACCTCGGCAATGGCGTATATGCTCGTCCGGCCAGAGCATAACGACTCAAGCAACTTGCTAACAGAATTAGAAGCAGGTTTTAACGGTATTACCGACAAGGAATTTTACTCACGGTTAAAAACAATCCAGAGCAACGCCGACAGAGCATTACTGCTTGAAAAATTACCCCGGGATTCCGGTATGAAATATATACCTCCATTAATCGATCAAAATAATTTAAGTTGCCGTGAATTCTCCGGAGCCATTGATCACAGCTGGAAAGTAGCTAGCTTCTCATACCTGATATCAGGTTTGCCCTATACAGCAGAATTGCCTGATCGCGATTTACCCGGCAGATCGGATGAACTCATAAAAGAAACCCACAGATCTGATATTTTCGCTTTCCCTGGAGGAATAAAAACCGGAACGTTACTGCATGAGATATTCGAACATTATGATTTTGCTCAAAAAGCTGAACCTGCATTAAGCGAGCTCGTGACAGGCAAGCTGGAGAAATACGGGTTTGAGCTTTCGTGGACTGACACAGTCTGCGATATGATAAACAGGGTAATTTCGGCTCCGCTAGAACACAACGGTGGTAGTTTTACACTGTCAAATATACACGGTAGCGACAGGCTCAATGAGCTGGAATTTTATTTTCCGTTAGGTGCGATTACTCCTGAAAAAATAAGCGGCATATTCGCCAACCACCGGATACTTGATATTCCTTCCGACTTTCCCGAGTTAATTCAGCGATTGCAGTTCTCGCCGGTTAAAGGTTTCATGAAAGGCTTCATGGATTTAGTCTTCATTTATGATAATAAATATTACCTTGTCGATTGGAAATCAAACCATCTCGGCTATACGATTGAGGATTACAGCCCTGAAAAGCTTTTTAACGTGATGAAAAACAACCATTATTTACTTCAATATCATATTTATACCGTGGCTTTAAATAAGTACCTGTCGTTCAAGCAACCCGGTTATGATTACAAAACTCATTTCGGGGGGGTATATTATCTGTTTCTGCGCGGAATAGACCCATCAACCGGCAAAAACTATGGCATATACTATGATTTGCCTTCAGAGGAATTGATAAACGAACTCTCGGATAATTTAATTATTAAACCTGGACTGATAAACAATGAATAGCGATTTGATAAACAAGCTTAGATCGGGCAGCTTTTTTTCAGAGATCGACATTCATTTTGCCGGACTTATCAGCAGGCTTGATATGGATAATCAGCCAGAAATTTATTTGGCAGGCGCGCTTATCAGCAATTATACCCAAAAGAAACACATCTGTCTCGATTTGCAATCGGTTGCGGGCAAGCCGGTTACTGACAACAAGGACGATTTTGAGCCTCTGGTTTGCCCCGATCTTGATGACTGGCTTAAAGCGCTGAAAGCCAGCCCGGTTGTTGGACGACCCGGCGATTTCAAGCCGCTTATACTCGATGATAGATCACGATTGTATCTTTACCGTTACTGGGAATATGAAACAAAACTCGCCTTATTATTGAAAAAACGCGCCGAGGAAGATTTTGTGACTACAGATTTGCAGTATCTTAAAGAGAGCTTTGCTCAATTTTTCCCTGGCGGTAATAATGAAACCGTCGATTGGCAGAAAGTAGCGGCGCTGACAGCGGTTGTTAAAAAGTTATGCATAATCACCGGTGGCCCCGGTACTGGAAAGACGGCTACAGTGGCCCGGATACTGGCTCTGCTTTTGAAACAGGACAATTCCCTGAAAATTGCTCTTACCGCCCCTACCGGAAAAGCCTGCGTTCGCATGCAACAATCGATAAGGGATTCCAAAATGACCTTTGAATGTTCCGACCGGTTGAAAGATTTAATCCCCGAGAAAGCCGCCACTATCCACCGTCTTCTGCGGGCTGTACCGAATTCGCCTTATTTTCGATACAACGACAATAACCTGCTATCCTATGATGTTGTGGTTGTGGATGAGGCTTCCATGGTCGACCTGGCCTTAATGACCAAGCTGGTCGGAGCCGTTTCCTCCCGGGCACGGTTGATTCTTCTTGGCGACAAAGATCAGCTTGCTTCTGTTGAAGCCGGCGCTGTTCTTGGCGATATTTGCAGTAAAAATCAATCTGATATTTTCTCAAAAAATTTCTGCCTATTATATAAAAAGATTACCGGAGATACAATTCAGGATGGACGCCCGAATTCAAAATCTCCGGCAATTTCAGACTGTATCGTCGAGCTTCGCAAAAACTTCCGTTTCGGCATTGGAAGCGGCATCGGAATCATCAGCCAGAGCATAAACAACGGTGATGCGGATAAGGCAGTCCATTCATTGAAAAGTGAAGAGCATGCAGATATCAAATGGTCGCCCCTGCCGGCGCCTGGTAATTTAATGAAAGATTTAAAATCTGAAATCTTGCAGGGATTTATGAATTACCTGCAGGAGAGCGATCCTGTAAAAACCCTCGACATGCTCGATCGGTTCAGAGTTCTATGCGCGTTGAGGGATGGGCCATATGGAGTAATGTCTTTAAACAAAATTATCGAACGGACACTGTCGTCCGAAAACCTGATAAAGCCTGATTCGTCATGGTACAGCGGCCGTCCGGTGATGATTACTAAAAACAATTATAATTTAAAATTGTACAACGGCGATATAGGCGTCATTTTGCCCGACCGGGAATCGAATAACGAGCTTCGCGCCTTTTTCATAGATTCGGACAATAAATTGAGGAAGGTTCCGCCTGCCCGGCTTGGCTATCATGAAACTGCTTTTGCTATGACTGTTCACAAAAGCCAGGGCTCCGAATATGACAGAATCCTGCTTATTCTACCCGATAGAGATTCCCCTGTAGTAACTCGTGAGTTGATTTATACCGGAATAACAAGGGCAAGAGGACAGGCGGAGATACTGTGCCCGGAGAATATTTTTCGTACCGGTGTTTCTGTCCGAACAAAAAGGACCTCGGGTTTATCGGACATGCTCTGGTCATAGAATATCTTACCCGGATTGGCAAAGATTTGCAGGCTATGTTCAGACTAATCGATTGTTCCGCCGTAAGTTACAAAATCTGAGTTGGCGGGTTGAAAAATATTTTTTCATGCCTAAAATAATAACTTGACTTTCATTGTTTAAACATATAATTGGCATCGTTTATTATTAAATTAAAGTTAAAATGTTTAGGATCGATACTGTTTAACTGGAACATTTAAAAACCGGATTTAGTTAATAAGCCCGGAGTAGCAATGAAGAAAGCGAAAAAAACGAAGAAAAATATCAAACGATATATATTGGGGACTTTACTGGGAGTTGCGGTTGGTTTTTTGGTCAACCAGGTATCAACCGGTATGAGTTCTCCATGCATGCT
The DNA here is from genome assembly GCA_965603725.1 of uncultured bacterium. Lineage (GTDB taxonomy): Bacteria > Zixibacteria > MSB-5A5 > UBA10806 > 4484-95 > JAGGSN01. Next base: position 35,925 of record CBFDEC010000029.1, read on the forward strand.
TCTATGCGAACCTGAAATTACAATGTCATATTTCGGGTTGGCGGGGTTTGTATTATCGCTGAAGTAGGAATTTTATGCCAATATTCGAATACAAATGTAATAAGTGTGATAATAAGTTTGAGCTTTTAAAATCCACCAATGATGATTCATCGGCGACCTGCCCCGGTTGCGGCAGTTCTGATGTATCGAGGCTGTTTTCAACCTTTGCCAGTTGTTCAAGCGATTCGATTTCGGGCGGCTGTAATCCCTCATCAAGCTTTTCCTGAAGCTGATATATGCTCCCGGTCGGGAGTTTTATTTATCTAAGTCGATAATATTAATCATAACCTAAAAAGCCGGTGCATGAGGACGTACACCAGCCACATGTAAAAATCGGGGAGCTCCTTTACGATTTTGATTGACTAATCGACAATAAAATCTATCTTAACAATATAATAACTGTGGGGGAAGCTGTATTTACCCCCGCTTGAAAATACTATCATAACCTCAAAGAAGGTTAGCTGGAAAATTTACAAACATTTTTAAACAGGAGGTTTCCATGAAAAGAGTTGATATTGCTTTGTTGATTGGCATGTCAGCTTTTTTGCTGGTTTTTGTCATCACTCCATGCTTCAAGGCAGCAAGGAGATAAAAGGGACTTTGAAAATTAAATTCTTGAAAAATTCTAGGTTTTGCTGTGCATCAAGGAATAAATGAAGAAAACAAAGAAATGAGGTGAGAAATGAAAAGGACGAGTTTTGCAAGCATAATAGTGTTGGTATTTGAGTTGGTGTTTTGGGGAGTGCAACTGGCGCAGGCGCAGGTTGATACGGCCTGGGTGAGAAGATACAAAGGTGGACCGGGAGACTATTATGATGATCTGGCGCATGCCATAGCCGTAGATGGTTCGGGCAATGTCTATGTGACGGGATTTAGTTGGGGCAGTTGGGAAACAGCCGATGACTATGCCACCATCAAGTATGAACCCGAAGGAGATACGGCCTGGGTGAGAAGATACAACGGACCGGGAAACTCCACTGATTATGCTTATGACATAGCCGTAGATGGTTCGAGCAATGTCTATGTGACGGGATGGAGTATAAGCAGTGGGACAAATCGAGACTATGCGACCATTAAGTATGAACCCAATGGAAATATTGCCTGGGTAAGAAGATACAACGGACCGGCAAACGGCTGGGATTATGCTGAGGCCATAGCGGTAGATGGTTCGGGCAATGTCTATGTGACGGGAGGAAGCATCGGAAGTGCGCTGCCAGACTTTGACTATGCCACCATCAAGTATTATCCCAATGGAGATACTGCCTGGGTGAGAAGATACAACCAGGCAAATGGCTATGATAGGGCCTCTGCCATAGCGGTAGATGATTCTGGCAATGTCTATGTGACGGGACAAAGTATCGGAATTGGGACAGACTATGACTATGCCACCATCAAGTATTATCCCAATGGAGATACTGTCTGGATGAGGATATACAACGAGGCAAATGGCGGTGATATTGCCTATGACATAGCGGTAGATGGTTTGGGCAATGTCTATGTGACGGGAGGAAGCATCGGAATTGGGACAAGCCGGGACTATGCCACCATCAAGTATTATCCCAATGGAGATACTGCCTGGATGAGAAGATACAATGGACCGGGAAACGGCACGGATTGTGCTTTAGCCATAGCCGTAGATGGTTCGGGCAATGTCTATGTGACGGGAGGAAGTGTCGGCGATGGGACAAATGGAGACTATGCGACCATCAAGTATGAACCCAATGGAAATACTGCCTGGGTAAAAAGATACAACGGACCGGGAAATGGCTGGGATCAGCCTTGGGATGCCATAGCCGTAGATGATTCTGGCAATGTCTATGTGACGGGAGAAAGCATCGGAAGTGGGACAGACTATGACTATGCCACCATCAAGTATTATCCCAATGGAGATACTGCCTGGGTGAGAAGATACAACGGACCGGGAAACGACAGTGATGTGGCTTGTGACATAACCGTAGATGGTTCGGGCAATGTCTATGTGACTGGAGGAAGTAATGGCACTGCAGGCTTTGACTATGCCACCATAAAATACAGCGAGGGACCACCCCCCTGCTCCTACCTCCCTGGCGATGTCAACATGGCTTTAGGTATCTGGCCGCCAACGGTAATCGGCGGCGATGTTACCTATTTAGTCGGTTACTTCATCGGCGGTGGTCAAGAGTCATGCCTGCTGGACGGTTTCTGGTGTTCCGCGGATATTAATGGCGACTGTCTGATAATCGGCGGCGACGTAACTGCCCTGGTAGGCTACTTTGTTGCTGGCGGTGCTTTAACGTTCTGTCCCGATTACGAACCTGCATGGCCTCCTGTTCCTGACAATCCACCATCAGGCTGGCCGAACTGCGACACGCCTGTGATAAACAGCAGGGTTATTCCGACTGGAGAATGATTATACTGGCTTTGCTCATATTGGCTATAGGAACCATTGCTGTTATCCGTAGGCGCAGGGCTGTTATTGTTTGACTAATAATAATCGTATCCGCAATCCTGAATCATCTGCTTGATTATTATTTTATTTGATGACGAAATATTTAGCAATTGAAATCCGGCATTGTAATAACCGGTTTCTTCATCAACCCGGCTCCATATACACTTAGCCTCAAAAGTAATATCATTCTTTCCATCAATTGCTTTGGGCAGGGTCAACTTTAACATAAAGCCGGCATTTTCTCTGACCGGCTCATCACAGCTTATCATAGCGCCCTCTATGGAGGCGTTTATCATTCGTCCGATCATCTGATAAACATCTTTATTGAATACTGGCGGATAATTAGCTAAGCGTCTTCTTTTAAATATTCTTCTCTCGATCATAACCATGATATTCCGTTCAAATTTTTACTTGATATATTGATATAAAAGATTTATCGGAGCATAATCGTTCAAATTTTATAATAAAAAAATATTGTTTCAGTTTTTAATATCTGTCTAAACAGGTGATTTTACATAATGCAGAATATATCAGTAAAATAAGCCGTTCATAGGTACTGAATATTTGGCCCATAATGAGGTAACCCACTCCCGCTTTGGGCGGGAGTGGGGCACCCTGCATAATCGTTCAAATTTTATAATAAAAAAATATTGTTTCAGTTTTTAATATCTGTTTAAATAGATGATTTTACATATGGCCCGAATATATCAGTTAAATAAGCCATTCATGGGTACTGATATATTATAAATGATTTCATTACACCCATGAAGGTCTATCAGAGGGGATAGCGACGGATTTTGAAATGGGAATCTTGCCGAAAGGA
>CBFDEC010000030.1:0-38332 GCA_965603725.1 uncultured bacterium
GATTAGGAATCTATAGAGCCTAAAACAAGTTTGATTTTTGCCATGACAGAACTAGCTTGAAATACGATACAATCATAGGGACGAAACTCACAAAGAATTGGGGAATTGGGAAATATCAAAAGACTGGTTTTTTTCAGAAAAGTGCCATTTTAGTATTGACATCGTAGGTCATTTAAAATAGACTTATAATATAAAAGACTATTATCCGGCTATTAAATAAACCTAATCAAGGAGGAAAATGATGGATTGGAAGAAATTTATTGGTTTTGCATCATTGATTATCTTGCTAATGGGCTGTGCCAGCAACAAAACCTTTATTGCCCAAAAAGACCAGGAAATCGCGCAGTTGAAAAAGCAATTGGCGGAAAAAGAATCTGCCGCAACAGACCAGCAAAAGAAATCTGATCAGCTGACAGCGGATTTGAATAAGCAACTTGCTGATCTGAAGCAAAAAGAGCAAGTCTGGATTGCCGAAAAAGAGGGCATGACCGCCATAACTTTGCCAAACGCAGTACTCTTCGCAACTGGAAGCGTTAAATTGACGCCCGATGGAAAAAAAGCAATAGATGAGATTTGGAAAGTGCTGTCTAAATACCCCGATCGCAAAGTCCAAATTCAGGGCCACACAGACAATATTCCTATTGCTAAGAAGTTTGAGGGCAAGTATAAATCAAACTGGGAATTGTCATCTGCACGCGCCCACACCATTCTTCACTATGTAATGGCTAAACCCAGAGCGAAGCCAAAAAGATTAGCCGCGGTTGGATACGGTGAGTTTCAACCGATAGCGGATAATACAACTAAACTAGGCCGGGCAAAAAACCGGCGTGTGGTGATAGCCGTAATGGGTAAAAGCTCTTGAGCTGACACCGATCTTATGGCATATACATTGCCAGTCACATTGAATATCAAGAAGAGAGAGGAAAATAAATAGTCTTGATATGAGGAAACAGAAAATTATACTGTTTTTGTACAATGCCAGAGTATATATTTCATGAAATGATAATCTGGAGGTCAAGCAATGAAACCCAATACAATTATAATAATAATACTGGCGCTGCTTTTGCTGATAATACTTCTTCAAAACACGCAGGTTGTTGAATTTAGGTTCTTTTTCTGGAAAATGGGCATGTCGCGCATCGTATTGTTGATTTTAACTCTGCTCGTTGGCTATCTAATAGGATTTTTCACAAGACCTTTGTTAATCAAAAAGGGCAAAACTAATAATTTACATCCTGGCCCGTGATCTAGTAGATTTTTATTTAATGGCGAAAATACCGGGCTAACCAGGTAAAAGCTGCTACGGCTAAAAAAGCTATCAACCCCAAAATCGTTAATCAAATTAATAATTGTTAAAATACTATTTAGTTTTCATCGGGTGCCAGACTTCAGATCTGACCGATCCCAATAAGAAAATTCAATTCTCTCTTTGCGCCAGGGGACAATCAACCCGCCGCCAGCGTTGAGTTAATCTGAGGGGAATCTGGACTCCCCTCAGACTATTAGCGTTGTTTGCGCGTTACTTCTTTGGGGGAGCCGGCTTCTTGAATCCTTCAAAACGCTTGCCGGATTCCGGGTCATGACGTTTGAGCTCTGTGATGACATTCTTACGGATATCCGAAGTGGTTAGTCCTTCGCGATGCTTAATTCCGTCCGCAATACTTAGAGCAGTCTTCTCGTTGGCACCGGCATTTTTGATCGATTTCTCCAGCTTTTTCTTGTCAAACTCTGCCTGTTTTCCTGAACGCTTCTTGATTGATAACATGTTTACCTCCTGGTTTTTTGGGCACGGCCAACTTACTCTAACTGATCCGGTTTGTCTCATTTTCACAGCTACCGGCCGTGACCCGGTCTTTGGGCCCATATCAAACTCTTTGCCAATATATTATATTCCCTGGATTACGTCAAGTTAATTGTGTAAAAAGACATAATTATTTTCAATTATGCGGTAATTCAGTACATAAGCCACAATGCCGCAGACAATTCTTTCAACGCTTTTAGCATTCACAAATTTTCTAAATGGTTTAATCCTCCTTTGTGCCGACAACCAGGTTTTTGGCTGAAGGCTCTGGATTTTGGTTTTTACCATAGACAATACCAGAGATAATCAGGTCTTTGCTTGGAGAAGAAGTTACGATAATCGGCCGCCAGCTCTGGATCCGCATGATAAAAGGCATCCTCGATTTGATCCGAAGTACTACACCCTGGACAAAGATGAGCTCCCCGCAACTGAATGTTTGAAGGATACTTATAAAAGATGTCTTCTCTACTGGCACAGCACAATTGAACCAATAATAAGGTCGGGCCAGCGAGTCCTTATCAGCGCTCATGGCCCGGGTGCCCCACTCCCGCCTCAAGCGGGAGTGGGTTACCTCAGAATACAGGAAAATGCTTGCCTGATAATTTATCCTATCATATGTTCTGTGCATGGCGGACGTCCTCGTCTGCCATGAATAATGTTGGCGCATGAGGGACGTACGCCAACCACGAGAATCCCACGTATCGAAGATTGCCAGACCACATTTTATTTTGTTGCCGGTTACTAAAGATTTTTCTTGCATATTAAAAAATAAACAATTATACTTTCTATAGATATACAGTGGGGATATTGAGCACGGGTCCAAGTACCGGTTTGAGATCTAATTGCCGGGGCGTTAGGACAAAGCCTTAGGGACTTTAAATCCTTTCAGAGGAGCGCCGATCTCATTGTGACATGCTCCGCTGGTTTTTTTATCCCTCAGCAAAGCAGGGCAGAAGTCCCCGCCAGTGGCGAACAGGCCAGACTTCTGCATATTATTGTGCTGGATTCGTAGCGCCCCCATCTCTTCTGGATTTCCGATCGAATCGGGAATGACTAATTTGATTTTTCGTTAGGCTGGGTGTGTCAGAAGCTGCAACTTCTGACACACTGACTGCTCACTAAAGAATTACCATCCATGGCACCCAGTTTTTCTTATCAAACAGGTAGAATTTATCACTTTGCGGTTCAACCAGATAGACTTTTTTGTCGGTATAGGAATAAAAGATATTAACCGAATGCCCCCACCATGGCGGTTTCCTTGGACCATACCAGATTGTTCCAAAAGCTATCCCCGGGAAGAAACCATTGACATTTCCCTGAAGAACCTGAGAGAAATCATCACAATCGAATACTTCCGCGATCCATACCCTTAGATCAGTACTATCGAAGTTTCTCATATACTCTTTTAGTTCCCAGATTGAATACTCTGTATAACTTCCATCTGAGATATGTAGACAATAGTTACCTGGCCCTAATGCGCTTTTAATCGCTTTTACAACATTTATTCCCGGGATATTGTCTTTTGTGCCAAAAGCTCTACTAATGTCATCCATCGGTTGAGGGTTTTTATCGAAATCAAAGATTTCAATTCCCTCATTCATGCAGGGAGGTTCTGTAGGTTCATCGTAATCCCGTAGAATTACCAGTGGTTCTTTCTCTTCAAGTAATTTGATATAATCTTCCATACTTTGAGCCGATGGGAATTCTTTTTTTAAGTCATCGATATTAAAATACATATTGTTTGCCTCCAAGACATAAACGTTTACTGTGAAAACTGAAGTCTATTTCGCTAAATTATATATCATTTTGCCTCCTTTCATTTATAATTATATATTGTAAAGTCGTATTATGACTCAACAATGTAGGAAATTGATTTAATTTGCTTGATTAAATCATAAACTGATTATCAAATTTGCGCAATACGACAAAAATACCCCCTCTATTACGTATAAAAAGTTACGGATGATAAAAGCAAGAAACACTAATATTCTCTATTTGTAATTCCTGATTATTTTCTTTGGCTTTACAGCAAAAGAGTAGGTTGAAACCTTTACGGTTTCCACACATTCTATAAACCAGAAGCAGGGTGCCCCACTCCCGCCTCAAGCGGGAGTGGGTTACCTCAGCAAAGAACATCCGAAACTAATAATTCGACAATTAGACAGTAGGTCAGGAGCCCTGTGCTCCTGACAGTATTAAATCATTTATCTTGATGAAATATAGAATCCTTATTTGCACGGAAGTTAAGCCTCCCAATCCGCCATAAGCAGAATGGTACTGTCCGCCACAGGCGGATGGGAGAGTAGGACGCTGCCGGGTTAAATTTGAAAACCCTCATTGGAAATGATGGGGGTTTTTGGGTCGATAAACCTTGACAAAGCAAAGATTGTCTATGATATTGTCAAAGAAGGGTAAAAAAAGTTATTAATGGATTTCATATTCAAGAATACAAATGTTATAATGAGAGGGATTTTTGGTTGAAATATTTAATTAAAGGGTATATAATTATTTAAAATAGACTATTAAAATACAAAGGATCTAACATGCAAATAAAAGAAAATATTAAAGTCAAGTTTAGTGAATTATTATTATCTGGAAATCAAATAAAACAAGGTAATGAACACGGTCAAATTAGGGGCAACAATCATGAACAAGAATGTAAAGCATGGCTTGCATCAGCACAAAATATTGTCCATCTAATAATTAATAATAAAGATAATCCATATAGATTATGGGTAGACAAAATATGCAAAGAGGAACATGGTTATGGTATAAATAATGCAGTTGGGGAAGTATGCGGAATATTGCAAAACTTGCTTAGCGATATAGATTCCGGTTTGTTGTCCTCAATAGAGAATAAAACACAAGCTTTTGTATTTGATAATTTTTTGGATCATGCAAAGTCTTATTGGCGGAATAATATGCACAAGGAAGCAGGAGTAATTTCTGGGGTTGTTTTTGAAGATTCAATAAGAAGTATATGTCGTAATGAAAATATTGAAGAAAAAGATATTAAACTTGATGCTTTAATAAATAGTCTTGTTAAGAATGAAACTATTAGCCCAGTAAAGGCAAAGAGAGCACGTGTAGGAGCGGCTGTTCGTACTAAGGCAACACATGCACAGTGGGAAGAATTTGATATTAATGATGTAAAAACAACTATTGATTTTACCGAGGAATTAATTGAAAATTTGTTGGATAAGTGATGTGTTTAGCAAAGTAGATACCGTCTTTCAAGTCAAGGGCAGCTCGTAGGGCAGCAGTCCCCGAGACCTGCCGACAACTTGGCAAAAGTCGGGGACTTTTGATTTTCATACCAATATCGCTAGGAAAGGGTTTCTAACGACGCCAGGTATTTATGAGTGTTTACCAGATATACTTAGAGATCGATAATCAGGGCTGGTGCATGGCGCATGTCCCTGAACTTTTGGGTTGTTTCACTATGGAGAATAACAGAAAAAAGGCTTTGGCTAAACTTCCCGAGAAGATTCGGGATCATATTTCTTGGCTGAAGAAAAATGGCGAAAATATGGTAGGACCAAGGAAGATAGAGCTTGAGATTTGCGAAATTCACATGGGAACCTGCCCCAGAATCAGCGGCAGTAAAGCGGCAATATTCTCCTTTGACCTAATTCCCCCCTCGGATAAGAAGATCAAACAGGCGCTGAAATGGATGGGTTATAACCGCAAGGAACTTTTGGCAAAGACCATAAAATTATCGGATGAGGTTTTGGATTGGAAGCCCGATAAGAAGGTCCGCTCGATTAGAGAGACCTTAAGCCATATTGCTAACTGCGATTGGTGGTATCTTTCTCGGCTCAAAGATTGGAAAGAGTTATATACTGTGCCTCAAGAATATCCTCCCGGAAAAATCTTTGAGAAGCTAGATATCATGAGGGGATTGGCTATACGAATTATAAGGAATATTTACCTGCAAGACAGATATAGAGTTAACATTCCTGAAAAATATACGAGTCATAAAGACGAGATATGGACAGCGGGAAAGATGCTGAGAAGATTTTTAGAACACGAAAGGGAACATATCGAGACGATTGATAAGACACTATTAGGATATAAGGAGGAGTAATGGCCATGTAGGCAGCAGTCCCCGAGACCTGCCAATATAGATTGATTTTTTGATTTGATTCTTATATTATTATGGAGTAATTGAATGCCCAAAAAAAGCAAAGCGCAATGGCTTATTGATCTATTGAATGAAGTGGATGGATATATAGATGATAAGGAACTTGCCAAAATACTTGAGAAGCGAGGTCGTACCTGCGTAGGCCCGAACTACATCAAGAAAGCCAAAGACGCAGCCAGGAATACGAAAAGCATTGATGATTTTGTAAAAAAGCTTAGTAAAACTCTGCCAATGCTTAAAAAGGAAGGCGATAAAGTCTATATGGTTTACCCAAAATGTTATTGCCATCATATAAAGGGACTTGAAGGAGATATACCAAAGAGTTACTGCTATTGTTCTATTGGTTGGGTTAAAGAACTGTTTGAACAAGCCTTAAACAAACCCATCAATGTAAAGCTTGAATCATCCATCCTGGGGGGGGATAAAACCTGCAGATTGAGAGTAGCGTTATAAAGCTTTGATTTTATATATAACCAAGATACCTACCCATCGAGCGGGTTCAAGCTTTCAGCTTAAACAATCCCCTTAATCGGCAGATTTCCAATCTATCGGTTCAGCTCGTAGGGCAGGTTTCCCCGAGACCTGCCGACAGCTTGGCAAAAGCTGGGGGCTTTTGCCCTACATTCATTGACCTGTAAAAAAAAGGCTGATTAAGGAGAAAAAAAATGAGTAAATGCCCAAAATGCGGGTGCCCCACTCCCGCCTCAAGCGGGAGTGGGTTACCTCAGCAAAGAACATCGGAAACTAATAATTCGACAATTAGACAGTAGGTCAGGAGCCCTGTGCTCCTGACTATCGGGTGAGGCCACCCGACATTTTGTGTTTTGTTAAGATCGTCAGGAAAGAGTTCCTTACGATGCGGGAATTGTATCAGGAGCGCATATCTCCTGACTTACAAACTTTTTAGATACAAAACTTTTCGAGAAACAAGAAGGTTCTTATTGCCAATTAAAGTATAGTCTAATATTATATTAAAATGAAGATTCGGTATAAAGTTGTGTGTTATGATTACGTAATAAGGATTTTCTATGTCAGATTTGACTAGTATTGAAAAATTAAAACTTGAAAAATTCTTGAAATGGGAAGTGGATATGTACTTAATTTTACAGATAGGACTTTTCAAGAGTTTTTATTAGAAAATATTGGTATTGATATTTTTGATGAGAAATACTCCTATAGGTCGGGGTCAAAAGCAAATAGATTACGAGCATTTTGGAAAAAAGAATCTAATCTTACAGTAGCGAAATTTATTTTTGAAATAATGGCATATTGGAAAGCTATAAGGTCAATAAATGGCAAGGAAATGAATAAGGATGCTCAATCATTGTTAGATAAATGCTTTAGAATAGCTAATAGACTTAAACAAGATAGCCCTGTTGAAAATATTGATGCGATCCGATCGAATATTGAAGACAGAGACTTTTCATTACTTGTCAAATCTATAAGAGAAAGCATAAATAAAAATGAACCAGAGACTGGGCTTGATAGATTGCATACCTTTGTCGTTAAATATATTAGAAAACTGTGTGAAAAACACAATATCAAATATGATATGAATAAGCCATTGCATAGTATTTTTGGCCAATATGTGAAATATTTAAAGCAGAATAGAATGATAGAAACGGATATGACGGCGAGAATTCTGAAAATGTCGATTTCTATAATGGAATCATTTAATGATGTAAGGAATAAACAGAGTTTGGCGCATGACAATCCAATTTTGAATTACAATGAAAGCATATTAATATTTAATAACGTTTCAAGTACTATTAGGTTCATAGAGACAATTGAGGCAAAATTAACCGAGATCACCTCAAATACTGATCAGGAATTGGATGACGATCTACCTTTTTAAGAAAAGTATTTTTAAAACGACTCTTTTGAAAATCGACTTTGTTTTACGTGTTGATAGGTCGCCTGACCTGGGTCAACCTAAATAGAGGCCTAACCATAGATAGTAGGTCAGGAGCCCTGTGCTCCTGACCTACTATCTGGTTATACGCCAACAAAAAAAAACAATATTAAATAGGAGACACAATGATCGACAAAACTACGGGAAAAAGAATAGAAGTTAAAACTGATGGTAATGCAGGACCATACATTATAATGCCGGAATCACAAGCGAGCAAAGTGCGTGACCTCCTCAAAACTAAGGGAGTATGTTTTACCGAGAACCCAAACAGCATTAGAGGCGAGAATGGTAATGATACGATCTTTGATTTCGGGAATGGGGCTGATGTTGACAAAATCCAATCCATTCTTGACAATGCGTGATAGGTTTATGTAGTAGCCGTTGGTCGGGTTCTGATTTTGTGGGCGGCACACGTCCTCCTGTGCCCTTTACAGACGGGCAGACCAGAAGGTCTGCCGCCACGAAATATTTTATTGACTAAATTTAATAATCTGGTATAATGAAAATGAGGTTGTTAATGGTATGAAAAATAATAAATTTACAGTTATCTATACCCAGGAAGATAAGTGGATTGTTGCCCGCTGTATGGAAATTGATGTTGTCTCACAGGGGAGAACTCAAAAGTCTGCCGAGAAAAATATTCGGGAAGCAATCAGTTTATATATCGATAGTTTTGGTGATAAACAAATTCCGAAATATAAAACTAAACCGCTTGTTAGAAGAATTTTAATTTCTAAAGGATGACTCAGTTACCCGCGGTATCAGGTAAAGAGCTAATTAAGTTCTTACAAAAACAGGGATTCTCAAAGTTGCGGTAAAAAGGAAGTCACGTTTCCCTTCAAAAACAAACATCTGATAAAACGTATCGAACCATTGTTCCTCTGCATAATGAGTTAGCGACCGGAACTTTATTAAATATCCTTCGTCAATGTGGAATTTCAAGAGTAGAATTTATAGAAAAGTATAAGAAGAAGTAACACGCAGGTGCCGCCCTCAAATTTGTTTGGGGGTGGTATTCCGGAACCCGTCAATAAAAATTTTTCTTGCATATTAAAAATAAACAATTATACTTCCTATGGATATCCAGCGGGGATATTGAGCACGGGTCCAAGTACCGGTTTGAGATCTAATTGCCGGGGCGTCAGGACAAAGCCTTAGGGACTTTAAATCCTTTCAGAGGAGCGCCGATCTCATTGTGACATGCCCCGCTGGTTTTTTTATCCCTCTGCAAAGCAGGGCAGAAGTCCCCCCAGCGGCGGACAGGCCCGATTTCTGCCTATTATTTGGCAGGTCTTGGGAAGACCTCTCCTACTATTTCCATCCCAAAGGCATGAAACCTCCTTTTCAATATTGCGTATATATACCAAAAACCTTTTAAACTGGAGTTTTGTATGCCTTCAAAAGTTGATTCTGACATGGAAAAAGCCGCAGTCGAAAAAGCGATCAACGATTGCATCATGTGGCCCTATCCCGAAAAAAATGTAGACAGGCTTCTGGGATCCGTTGCGCATGATCCATCATTCTTTATCTTTCACCCGGATTCGAAATCGACCATGATAGGTTTCGATGCTTTCAAGAAAATGATCGATGAATTATTTATGGATGACGCTTTGGTAGCAACGACAACGGAGATAAAAGACCTGAGAATCAACCTGTCGGGATCGGGCGATGTCGCCTGGTTCTCATGTCTTCTGGATGATTGCGGCAAGTATAAGGACAGAAAATGGGAGTGGATAAATTCCCGCTGGACAGGCGTACTGGAAAAACGCAACGGAAAATGGCTTATATTGCAGATGCATTTTTCTCTGCCATCAGACCGCCAGGATGATTCACCGGCCACTGATTAATAGCGGCGATTTGTATGTGAAATTTGCCTAGATTGCTGTAATGATTCTTTTTTCGTTTAGCAACCGTCCTTCTGCGCCTGCTGTTACAATTTTCGTGATAGGTGTGTGATAACGGCCAGATGATAATCATCGTGCTCGGCGGCGAAATAAGCCATATCTATCAGACGCATGCGTGTATTCAATCTCGGGTGATGAGATGATCGCGCTATGATATCCTCATCTAATTCCTCAAGCCGTTTTACGAAATTCATTCGAACAACTCTAAACGATTTCAGGATTGATTCGATATTTTGGCTGTTGTAATCAGCATCGTGCGTGCGGCGGTTTTCCATATCGGCAGGGATAAGGATTTCCTTTTTCGCCAGAAAATCATCAATCCTGTTGTTGTGAAGCTCCTCTACTTTTATAAGATGTCCGATATTTTCCTGAATTGACCATTTACTATCGGGCTTTTTTGTCAAACCTGATAACGGTATCGTTTTTACAAGCTCCTCAATTCTTGCGGGGGTGCCTCTCAGCCTCTCCACAATCCATGGAAACACGCCAATCGGAAAATTGAAATCGAATTTCCTGTCGATCCATTTTGTAATTATTACCATGATTTCCTCCTCTTATATGCAATATATAGTCGAAGAAAATGTTTCGCAATATCTTTGACCGTTTTTATAATCTCAATCTACGCACCCATTACAAAACATATTTCTTGACTAAGAAAACAATCTCTGATAAAATAAGAATTGATTACGTTAGCGGCAGATTATGTGCGAATCAACTATCATAAAAAGGTAAGAAATGTTGCACGCAATACCGGAACATATATCGAATCGAATGCAATATCTCGAGGAAATTGATGCCAGAGATCGAGTAAATTGTACATCACGATGGGAACGTCTTCGCCAGATTCCCTCTGAAACGGGAAAATTTATCGCCTTTCAGGCTACTCTGGCACCTCCGGGTGATATTATTGAAATTGGAACAAGCGGCGGCTATTCCAGCCTCTGGCTATCATTGGCGGCAAATGAGAAGAAATGCAAGATTATTACATTCGAGATTCTTGAGGATAAAGCCAAACTGGCGCGAGAAACTTTTAAACAAGCCCGTGTGGAAGACATAATAACTCTTATCGAGGATGATGCTCTTAAGCATATTGAAAAATATACAAATATTGCTTTTTGTTTTATAGATGCTGAAAAAGAGATTTATTCAGAATGCTACGACTTGGTTATTCCTAATCTTTTGACCGGGGGAATTTTAATAGCTGATAATGTAATCAGTCATAAAAAAGAATTGCGGTCGATGGTTGATAGGGTATTGCATGATAAAAGAGTTGATGCCTTAACAATTCCGATTGGCAAAGGTCTTTTGCTATGTAGAAAATTATAACCAGTAGCTAAGATCCTGACTCACAAGACAACTTGACTCCTAATTGATAGACTCTCTTAGTAATGGATGGCTGATCTGGAGGTTTATGAAAAACCTGAGAACATACGGCAAAGCGCCCTTTAACACAGCCGTCATTCATGGCGGTCCGGGTGTCGCAGGAGAGATGGCTTCGGTCGCCCGCGAACTCGCATCAGGCGGGGGTATATTGGAACCGCTTCAAACAGCGGCAACGCTTGAAGGACAGATCGAAGAGTTGAAAACAGTTCTGGAAGAGAACGGAGAACTTCCAGTCACCTTGATTGGCTTCTCCTGGGGAGCCTGGCTTAGTTTTATACTCGCTGCCAGTTATCCTGCAACCGTAAAAAAACTGATCCTCGTTGGAAGCGGTCCTTTTGAAGAGCAATATGCCGTTGAAATTCAAGAAACCAGGTTAAGCCGTCTCAATGAGGAGGAAAAAACTGAATTCAAATCTATCATCAGGATTTTAAATGACCCCGCAACTGAAGACAAAGACAAGTCGCTTGCGAGGCTCGGAGTTTTAGCTTCAAAAACCGATGAATATGATCCAATAACAGACGAATCCAAAGAACCGGATTTAATTGGCAGTAAGGGAGATATCTTTCAAAGCGTGTGGAAAGATGCCGCTCAACTGAGAAGAAGCGGGAAACTTCTGGAACTCGGAAAACATATCAAATGTCCGGTGATAGCGATCCATGGCGACTACGATCCTCATTCGGCTGAAGGAGTCCAAAGGCCTCTGTCTGCTATTATAGAGAGCTTTCGATTTATCCTGCTTAAGAATTGCGGGCATAGGCCCTGGATCGAACGGCAGGCAAAGGATAAATTTTACAGAATCCTTGAAGAAGAACTGCGATAGGGGAAATAATTATCAAAACAGAAAGCAACAGAGCAAGTCAGGAGCCCTGTGCTCCTGACTTCGTTCCAATCTATAATTGCTATCCCTTCATTTGGTCGTATAGGTCAGCATCCATCTCTTCAGGGAATCAAACTCGCGGTATTCTATATCATTCACAATGCCGTTAAAAATATCGAGAAGCTCTTTTGGGGTAGGGAAGTTCTTAACTACTTCAAATTCCTGCCCATTGGGTAAGCGGCGTTTGTAAATCGCATTGCCTTCTTCATCCAAATAATAATCTTGTGCGAAAATATCCCTAAAAGACATGTCAATAATGATAACCCGGGCGCCTGGGCAAAGCTTGCCGTGAAGGCTTTCGAGGAATATAGAAATCGCTGATTTCGGGATATGCGACCACCAATCCGCCGCAAAGGCGACGTTGAATATACCGTCAACCGCATTGAGAGAATACGCATCGGCGACTTGAAACGCAACCTTGTCATTTGAAAAACTCTTTTTGCGGGCAATTTCCAAAACTGTTTCATTCACATCTGTTGCCAGAACCGACCGCGCTCTTTTGGCCAGTACCTGGGTCCAGTTGCCAGTGCCGCAGGCAATCTCCAGGACTTCTTTGCCGGTTATATACTCTTCGCAACATTCAATTATCGGCGCAAGCAGTTTTTCCATTTTAGCATTGCCGGTGTAACTCATGCATTCATCATGCCACGGCGCATGCTTTTTGTAATAGGCGTTCATTTGTTCAATTAAGGTCTTTGCATTCATTGTATAATTCGATATCTATAATAATATGATTTTAAAAATGTGTAAATAAAAAATAGCTGTTGAGAAAATAATAATAGAGCTGGCAGAAACCTCATCCGAGTTGAATAGCCATTCCTGCCAGTGTTAAGCATCGGGAAGGGCCATGCGGCCCGTATGGGGTTCCCGGCGCCGCTGTGAATTCGCTACGCTTCGCCAAGATCCTACGGACATTTCGACTTTCCAGCCCTACAGACCTTGACGGCCCTTCCACCATCTGCTTATCTCCTTTTTGCCATTTCTCCCATAGACCAACAGGTCATACGACCTCATACGAGCCATCTGGCCGTCTGGGGGGATGCTATATCCCTTCCTTTTTCCAATTCGGTCAATGTTTTCCTTGATTATTGCGTTTTATTGATTCATATATTCATTATGTAAAACGGATATTTAACATGTACAACATTTCATGTCGGATTAAAACATTACAATCAGGCAGGACTTAATATAACGGGAGTTGCAAATGCAAAATTTAATCTATCTTGATAACGCCGCCACAGCCTGGCCCAAGCCGGATAATGTTTATAAATTCATGGATGAGTTCTACCGTCAAACAGGAGTTAACCCGGGACGAAGCGGTTACGATAAAGCGATTGAAGCCGGCAACATTCTCGAGAACCTGCGCAATCGTCTGACAAAATATTTTGGCGGCGACGAGGAGTTTCCCGAGAGATTATGTTTCGGCTATAACGCCACCGATGCTTTAAACCTGATCATTCAGGGGTTGTTAAGTTCAGGCGACCATGTTGTCACTACCAATCTCGAACACAACTCGGTCATCAGGCCAATAAACCATCTCGTCCGCGATGGCGGGGTGGAAGCAACCTATGTGCCGTTCAACGGCCAGGGGTTTGTCGAACCCGATGATATTAAAAAAGCGATTAAAAAGAATACCAGGCTGGTGATTGTCAATCACGGCTCGAATGTGATAGGTACTATTCAGCCGGTTGCTGAGATCGGCGCTGTATGCCAGGAAATGGGAGTGACCTTCGCTATAGATTCTTCACAGACTGCCGGTGTTATTCCTATTAATATGAAACAGATGAACATCGATGTGCTGGCGTTCACCGGCCACAAGGCGCTTTTAGGATCGACCGGTATCGGCGGAATGTGCGTGCGAAAGCATGTCGACATCGCCCAGACAAGAAGCGGCGGTACCGGCGTGCGTTCGGCATATCCGTATCATCTCGAGGAGTATCCTTACCGGATGGAGTATGGCACACCCAATATGGTAGGTGTCGCCGCGCTCTGGGCCGGGCAGGATTATATCGAACAGCAGGGTATGGACAACATCTATGCCCATGAGCTAAAACTCGCTCGCAAGCTGGTTGATGGTTTCAAACAAATCGAGGGTGTCACTATGTACTGCTGTAACAGCCTTGACAACCACCTCTCGACAGTCTCGGTAAACCTCGAGGGCATGGAAGCCGGCGATGTGGGGATTTTTCTCGATGGCGACTACAATATCGCTACCCGAACCGGCCTTCACTGCGCCCCGCTGGTACATAAACAACTCGGCACAGTGGAAATGCATGGCATGGTGCGTTTCTCGATAGGCGCATTCAACACCGAAGCACATGTCGATGCCGCTATTAATGCAATGACCGAGATTGCCGAGTTTGTGAGGGAGAGGGCTGTGAGGGCGTAGAAAGCAACATATAGACTGCGTAAGTCGAAAGCTTTATGATCTTGATAATAATCAGTATAGACCGCAGTGGTTTTGACCTGCCGATCTTAACAGGCAGGGCTTTCCAGCCCTGCAGCGGCTCCGGAAAGAGCCGCCTATTAAGGTGAGAGTCAAGCAGGTCGGGTTCCGAAGCGAACGCAGTTTTTTAATAAATCCGACAAAAAGAAAAAACAATCATCAAGGCCACAGGAATCCTGACCTGCCAATCAATACATTCCTCAACCGAACGCATAATAATACCGATAAATATATAATGAGCTTGATATTTTTAACTATATGCTGTAAAAATAATCAATAAAGTTGCACGCAATAAAGGAGAATACGCATGCGAACAAAGTTAGCCATAATTCTATCGTTTTTTCTGTTACCGCATATCATATCGGTAAACACCCCGGCCGATGTTGATATTGGTCTGTCAGTCGATAAAGAGGGCATAAAGAGTTTCTACCTGGCCATCGGTGATCATTACAAAGCCCCCGAAAAAGAGATTGCGGTAGTCAAAAAACGCAAAATTCCCGATGAGGATTTATCGGTTATCTTCTTTCTTGCCAGAAGCGCGAATGTCTCATCACAGGCTATTATCGATCTGCGTCTTGAGGGCAAGACCTGGATGCAAATAACCCTGCATTACGGTTTAGGACCGGGGATATATTATGTGCCGGTTAAGGAAGTAAAAGGTCCTCCCTATGGAAAAGCCCTCGGGCATTTCAAAAACAGGCCTAAAAACAAGTGGAAGGAAATCGTCTTCGATGATATTGATATTGTCAACCTGGTGAATTTGAAATTCATGTCGGAATATCACGGCTATTCCGCTGATGAGATCATTAAAATGAGAGCTAAAGGCAAAAACTTCATACTTATAAACGACGATATTAAGAAAATTAAGAAGGAAAAAAAGCAAAAAGCATCGAATAAAGAGGCTAAAGCCAAAGCTAAAAATAAAGGGAAGAAGAAAAAATAACCTTTCAGTCGGCGCACATGGACATACGCCAGCCACGATAATTTTATAGCGGCCTCGGGAACCTCATACGAGTCGCACGACCCTTCCCGACGCTTTGAAATTCCCCCAAAAATAATCCTTGAAAAAATCCTGATTTTAAAGTAAAAAGTTCAGCCATGAATCATGTAAGATTTACTTCTTTGTTTTTTAATTTTGACGGTAAAAATGGCTGAGATAAGGAAGCTTTCCGAGATTTTGATCGATAAGATCGCCGCGGGTGAGGTGGTCGAAAACCCCGCCTCGGTGATTAAAGAGCTGGTTGAAAACTCGCTTGATGCCAGAGCGGCCTCGCTTGATCTGACAGTCGAACGCGGCGGCTCTCGCCTGATCAAGCTGGTTGATGACGGCTACGGCATTCCGCCTGACCAGGTGCGCCTGGCGTTTGCCCGTCACGCCACCTCGAAGATTGAAGATGAATCAGACCTGCAAGCCATATCAAGCTATGGATTCAGGGGAGAGGCTCTGCCAGCGATCGCCTCTGTTTCAATGATTGATATGACAACCGCAGTTGAGGGCGCAAAAGAGGGAACGAGAATTACGATTGAAGGCGGCAAGGAAACTCTGTTTGAACCGGCGCCGCCACGAAAAGGCACGGTGATAACAGTCCGGCAGCTCTTTTTCAACACCCCGGCCCGTCGCAAATTCCTCAAATCAGAAACCGGCGAAACCCGAAAACTGGTGGCGGTTTTCTGCAAATATGCTGTCAGCCGTTATCGAAACGCCATGAAACTGGTTTCCGACAATAAGGAAATAATCAATTATCCGGCTGATGATAAATTGATAGATAGGCTTAAACGCCTATGGGGAAACAAAGTTGGCAACCATCTGATAGAGATTTCCAAATCAACTGAAAATGGACTCATCATATCCGGCTTCGTGACCCGCCCCGAAATAAGCCGCGGCAACCGCAACCAGATACACCTGATTGTCAACGGCCGTCCCGTTTATGATGTCTCATTGATGCATGCTGTCCGTTCCGGCTATGGCAACACTCTCGATTCAGGGTTCTTTCCGATGGCGGCGATTTTTATCGATATTGATAGATCGGCTGTTGATGTTAACGTGCATCCCGCCAAAACTGAGGTCAGGTTTGCCGATGAAAAATATCTTTATTCACAGATAAAGAAGCTCGTTGAGGAGGCGGTACAGGTTCCGGCGTTATTCTCCGTAAATTCAGCAGCCAGGAGCGGGAAAGATTTCCACAGTATGCCGAAAATGACCGCCTCAAAGGCAAATACACATCAGCCAGTATGGCACAAACCTGAAACCATGATTAAATCAAGCCATAACAATAACACATCGGCAATTGATCGAAAAACAGAGGACAACTTCGAGGAACAGATTCCTCCTGAAGCCGAACAGGAACTCAATATAGGGGGGAAGAGGTTCTGGCAGTTATACAACACTTTTATTATGGGTTTTCGCGACGGCAAAATCTGGATGATAGATCAGCATACAGCGCATGAGAGGATTCTTTATGAGGCGGCGCTTGATAATCTCTGTGAAAGACCGGGCACCTCTCAATGTCTGCTTTTTGACCTGACAATCGAGCTTGATCCCGAAGATATGGCGGTGTTCGAAAAACATGTTAAGCTTATTGAACGATTGGGCTTTGAGATCGAACCTTTTGGCAAAAGAGCCGTAATAATAAGAGGTGTACCGGGCTATTTTGAAAGTTCATCAATCGAGGAGATTTTCAGGAACCTGCTTAATGGCTTTTCCGACAACCTCTCAACTGGCGAGGATCCCATAATGGCGCTGGCTTCATCAGTTGCCTGCCATGCCTCAATAAGAGCAGGCGAAACACTGTCCCAGGAGCAGATGCAGGGGCTGTTTAATCGTCTTTTCGAATGCCAGGAACCCTACCAGTGTCCGCATGGCCGTCCAACAGTAGTAACTATCTCCAGAGACGACCTGGATAAAATATTCAAACGCCGATGAAATATATTATCATCTGTGGTCCCACCTGCTCTGGCAAAACCGGCTTAGGGGTTGAGTTAGCCCTGCGTTATAACGGTGAAATTATCAACGCTGATTCCCGTCAGATTTTCAAGCATACCACAATTGGAACCGCCAAACCTAAACCCGAGAAATGCCGCGGAATCAAACATCACCTCATAGATTTTTTAGAGCTTGACGATAACTTTTCAGCCTACAAATTTGCCAAGCTGGCTAAAGAATTGATAGAGAATATCGCTGCCCGAGGAAAACTACCTCTGGTCGTTGGCGGTACAGGGTTATACCTTAAAGCTCTAGCCGAAGGATTATTTAAGTCGCCGCAACCGGATTATAAATATCGTAAGAAACTCGAAACGATTAGCAGTAAAAATGGCTCTGAAACATTGTATAGAATGCTGACTGAAATTGATCCTTTAACGGCTGAAAAAATAGATAAACAGGATACAACCCGTATCATCAGGGCGCTCGAGATTTATAAGCTTACCGGTAAACCCATTTCAGAAATGCAAAAAACAGGTGAGTACAATAGCGTTGGCAATCCATTATGGCTGGGTTTGCTGCCTGAAAGGAAAATCCTTTATAATCGAATTAATAAACGTGTCGATGATATGATTGATGAAGGTTTTGAGCAGGAAGTTCTGCAATTGAAACCTTTCCTTGATACCGTGAGAAAAAAGAAAATGGTCGGTTATACTCATATGATCAGTTACCTTTTTGATAACATGATTACCCGGCAGGAGGCAATCGACAAAGTGAAACAACATCACCGCAATTATGCCAAAAGACAGATTACCTGGTTTCGTAAGGTAAACGGCATATGCTGGTTTGATTCAAGCCTGGATGGTTTTACAGAAAAGGTCATTAATATTTGTGATAGATATTTGAAAAAGGCTTGACATGTTTTGTCAATCATCTTATATGCAACGGATTATAACAAAAGAAGTGAGGATGTTTTGAATAAAACCTTTTTAATTGTACTTTGTTTGATTCTTATCGCAGGATGTTCTACACCGGATTCGGGACGTCTAACCGGCGCCAGGAATGCCGATTCGAATAATTTTGACCGGTATTCATCGGAAGAATCGAAATCGATTGATAATGATTTTGGAGACGATTCAGGACAGCGTGAGGAAATCCGCGCTACCTTGCATGAGGCTGAAACATATTATACCAATGGTGTAATTTTCTACCAGAGAAATCTGCTGGATTCATCCCAGATCGCCTTTGAGGAAGTTCTGCTTGTGTTGTCCGAGCTGGAATTTGATCCTGATATATTTAAGTCAGAAGCCCGCTGGATGGAGATTCTGCTTAAGGAAATCGAATCTGACTATCGCCTGACATTAATGACGTCTGGCGTACTGTATTCTGAGGGTTCGACTGCCGCTTTCAGGGATCTGTTTTCAGATATTAAAAATTTCAAGAGACTGAAAGAATCCGGAGAGTTCCATCATTATGTCAGGGATTCTATCGTCTATGATGTGCCGATTTATTTAAACGAAAAAGTCGAGAATTCTTTAGCATACCTGCAAACGGTGGCCCATAACACATTTGAAAAATACCTTAGCCATTCAGGACGATATATCCCGTTAATGGAAAAGATACTGGCGGAGGAAGGCGTGCCTCATGATTTAGTTTATTTGCCTTTAATCGAGTCCGGGTTTAACGCTCATGCTTACTCGTATGCCAGGGCGGTTGGTTTCTGGCAGTTTATATATTCAACCGGCAAAAGGTATGGTATGAAAAGGAACTGGTGGTATGATGAGAGACGCGATTTTGAAAAGTCCACCCGGGCAGCCGCACGCTATCTTAAAAACCTCTATGATGAATTTGGTTCCTGGGAATTAGCCCTGGCCGGATATAACGGCGGCGAGGGGAGAGTAAGAAAAGAGATCAAAAGACATAAAACCAAAGACTTCTGGAAGCTCAGATTAAAGAAACAGACACGAAACTACGTACCGCTTTTCATGGCGGCAACTATAATTGCCAAACAGCCTGATAAATACGGTTTTTTTCCATCGTACGAAGAACCAATAGAATGGGAAACTGTCAAAGTATCCAAGTGTATGACTTTCAATAATATTTCTGCAAAAACAGGAATTGCAGTCGCCAATTTGGAGCTTTTAAATCCCGAACTGATAAGAGGCGCTACTCCACCCAACTACAAAAACTACAAACTGAGAATCCCCGTAGGGAAATCAGGAAACCTCTTAGCCGCCTATGATAAAATCCCCTCCGAGAAGAATACAAATTGGGTAAAACATAAAATAAGACGGGGGGAAACTGTTTCCACGATTGCCAGAAAATACGGCGTATCGATGTCGTCAATTGTTTCTGCCAACGATCTTAGGCGGCCTTATAGAATCATCGCCGGCAAGTCATTAATGATTCCTACCGCCAAAGGAAAATCCTGGTCATCAAGTAGAAAAGGAATAGTCCCTGATGGATCCGGCACATATGCTGTAAAAAGAGGTGATACTTTGTGGGAAATTGCCCGGGCGCATGGTGTAAGTGTCAGGAGCCTGAAAAATGTCAACCGGCTGTCATCAAACAGGATTTATGTCGGCAGAAAGCTTAAAATACCGGGCGGTACCGGAAATGATGATATCGGCGGCAATGTGCATACTGTAAAACCAGGCGATTCATTATCTCGAATAGCCAAGCGATATGGAGTTTCAATCGCCGCCCTGAAAAAGCATAACAGATTAAAAACTAACACTATCTATCCTAATATGAAACTTAAGATTCCGCATAAAGGCTCAAGTAATGCTTTAAGCATGAAAAACAAACAGCCTACCATATACAGAGTAAAAAAAGGCGATACTCTTACCAAGATTGCCCGAATATTTGGCGTTACTATTCAGGAGCTTGTTGCCTGGAATGACATTTCTAATCCTTCAAAAATACCAAGAGGAAAAAAATTAAAAATTTATAATTGGTAACCCAAGAAATGATTTGACATTAGCAGGGCTTTAATTTACATTCAACTCCGATTATGATTCGAACTCGTAACATTTTGGTAGGGTTATTCATTACCGGTGTAGTGGCGTTGTTCTTTTTTATGATCTGGGTTTCTATCTGGGGACTGTCAAAACATCGGGGATTATCTTTTATGCCGGCAGGGGATAAGATAGCCGTCATTGAAATCAACGAGGTTATTGAAAGCTCGGATTATTTTGTTCGCCAGTTAAAAAAGTATGGCGATGACAGTTCGATTCCGGCTATTGTATTGAGGATTAATTCGCCGGGCGGCGCTGTTGCGCCTGTTCAAGAGATTTACAATCAGGTTTTGAAAGTACGGGAAGAAGGTACATATATTATCGTTTCGATATCCTCAATTGCCGCCTCCGGAGGTTATTATATTGCATCCGCCGCAGATACAATATTGGCAAACCCAGGATCGCTGACCGGTTCGATTGGCGTTATATTTTCGTATTTTACATTTGAGGCATTAATGGATAAAATCGGGGTAAATCTTGAGATTGTCAAGTCTGGTGATTTAAAAGATGTTGGCAACATTTCAAGAGAGATGACTCAAAAAGAAAGAGAAATGCTTCAGGCTGCGATTGATGACACATATAATCAATTTGTTATGGCTGTTTCTGAAGGGCGTAATTTAGAAATCGATCGCATTGAGGAATTAGCTGATGGTTCTATATTTACTGGAAATCAAGCTCTTGAGTTTGGGTTAGTAGATAAACTGGGTGGATTTGAGGATGCCATAGCTTTAGCAAGTGAAATGACAGGACTTGGAGATGATCCGCAAATTGTTAGAGAATACCCACGTCGTCGTGGACTTCTCGATTATTTCCTTGAAAAAGCGGCTTTATTGTTAAATCTAAGTGTGCCGGAGCAAACCTGGCCAAAGTTGGAATATATCTATAAATAGTTGAGTTTAGTTAGCTTATGCCGATATATGAATATGATTGCCGGCAATGCAGTAAGCCATTTGAGGACCTGGTGAGAGGAGACTATGACGTTAGATGTCCCTCGTGTGGTTCAGCAGATGTGGACCGTAAACTTTCGATATGCGGATTTGTCACATCATCGAGGTTTATTGGATCCGCTGGCAACAGTTGCGGCGGTTGTGCAAAGTATAGTTGCAGTGGATGCTCAAATATATCTTGAATAAGAGATACTAAGATAAAAAAGGAGGAGAGGTATGACAAAGGCTGATCTGGTTGAGCAGGTTTCTGAAAAAACTGGCTTGACAAGAACCGATGTTGCAGCCGCAGTCGATAGTCTGCTGGAGGCTGTTAAGAAAAGCCTGGAAGCTGGCAAGAATATTGAAATCCGGGGTTTTGGCACGTTCAAGATCAAGCCGCGTAAAGCTCGTAAAGCTCGCAACCCCAGAACAGGAGAGGAGGTACCTGTTCCCGACAGAAAAATACCGGTTTTTAAACCGTCAAACGAGTTTAAAAGCCTGGTGATGAATTCTGAAGCGAATAGAATTTAATTGTATGCCAAGCGGTAAAAAACGTAAGCGACACAAGATCAAAACCCATAAACGTAAGAAGAGGTTGCGGAAAAACCGTCACAAAAAGAAAAATAGGTAAGAACAAACTGTTTTTTACTTCTCCTGTCGTCGTTGAAAATGACTAAGCTGGCAGGATAAACATGATATAAGAATAGACGCTACGTTCAGATAAAAAATGAGTATAGCAGAATTTGATATATTATTTTTCTAAAATTTGACTTTTATGGCTGGAAATAAAGCGTTTTCCGGTTGTTTATATTTCTTTATTAAAGGTTGATGCAAAGGTCTGCATTTGGCGCTGCGGAAACTATTAGGAGACCCCATACGGGCCGTAGGGCTCGTATGAGTCATCTGACTTACTGCCGTGATTCCGGCAGCTTAATCCATGCATACTATTGGACAACAATAAGGTGTATAAGCCCTGTTTCGGGAAATGCATTGTTCCCGAAACGCCATCTGGGGTTTTGCAAGAGGCGCCCTCAGATTGTTTTAAAGAATGGTTAACTTCCACAGCTTTTCCTGTCGAATTGTCATATCATTTCCAGTGATACTTAAAAGTAATACTATATTTATAAAAAATTCGCTTGACTGCCTACATAGACATAATTATTATTCATAACGTTTTTGATTGGGCATGTTATTTAATGCCGGCTGATTTTTGGTTGATAATAAAAAGTATGCGATGATATTGATAAGCAGGAGGTCTTTCGTGAATTTAAAGAATTTGATTATGCTTGTGGACAATCTGAAATTAGCAGGGTCCCGAACAATTTTTTTAACAATGATGGTATTATTGATGATGATGGGTTGTAATGACAAAGATACCGTTGAGCCGGTTAACAACCCTCCCGAAAAACCATCGGTACCATATCCATCAGATGGAGCAGTTGAGCAGGAGTTGTATATTGAACTTGAATGGCAGTGTATGGATCCTGAGAATGATTATATAGCATACGACCTTTATTTTGGTACAACCAATCCACCTGAACTTCTGGTCTCAAGTCTTGCTCAATATATTTATCCTGTTTATCGTAGCCTTGAGGGTCATCTCGCTTTTAATACCGCCTATTATTGGAAAGTAATTGCCAGGGAGTATCATGCAATTGATTCGGTGACAAATGATACATTATGGGGAGATGAAATCGAGGGGGATGTCTGGAGCTTTACTACCAGTAATCTTTATCTGCTTTCGGCGGTTATTGAAAACACCAATAATAAAGCGACATACGATACGGACAACGCCAACAAGATTTATGTTTCAGATGTAACGGCTGACAGTTGCCATATTTTCGTAGCTGATGATAATCATGGTTTGCGAGCGATAACGCTTAAAGACACATTGATTATCCGCAACAGGGTTGATTCTCTGACTCTTAAAACAGGGATTGAGATCGGCGTTTACAGTATACCTGAATATGTTTATGATGTTGATGTTGCTGGTGATTTAGCTTTTGTTGTTAGTCGCAGCGGTCATAATGATTATTCCGATTTAACGATCCTTGATATTTCCGATCCTTCTGACTCATTATTCTTATCTTCCGAAGTTGGCAGCTATAGATCTTCAGGTTTAGCTTTTTATGCTGTAAGTGTTTCAGGAACGGATGCATTTATAGCCTCGGGCGACAGTTTGCAAATCATTGATATTTCCGATCCGGCTAATCCTGCATATGAATCGGCTATTGTTACTGCAGGAACAGCTCGCGATGTTTTTGTAAGCGGTAATTATGCCTATGTGGCCGATACTGATTCGGGCCTTCAAGTTATCGATGTTTCTGATCCCTCGAATCCGGACCTGGTTGGAAACTACCTGCATGATCCGGCTGACTCAGCCTGGGGAGTATTTGTATCCGGCAATACTGCGTATGTAGCTTATGGCAACGCCGGTCTTGTTCTTGTCGATATCACAACCCTATCGAGTCCCTCGCTTATTGGCGGCTATGATACTCCTGGATTTGCCATGGATGTTTATGCTGACGCTAATTATGCCTATGTCGCCGATTACTGGAACGGTGGTCTGCGGGTAATTGACATCTCTACACCAGCCGCTCCGACTCTGGCCGGCCATTACAACAGCCCGGGCGGCGCTTCCGGCAGCTTTGCCAATGACAATTATATCTTTCTGGCTGATAGATGGAATGGCCTGTTGGTTTTTGAATTTCAGCCGTGATCAAGAAATAAACAATGGCGATCGTTTAAGTGTCCGATAACTTAGAACGTGTAAATAATTCAGGGGCGTCGAGTTTGACCAGACGCCCCTTTAATTATTTGTGTTTAATATTACAAGATTTTTTTCTGGCAGAATATTATTGCTAAAATTATTTTGCAAAACATGCGATATAAATATAGATTCTAACTATAAAGAAGGAGGTAGAATTGAGTCCTGAAAAAAGAATTTCCAAACGTCAAATGAAACAAGACAAATTGGTAAGTACTGCTTTTCAAATTAGTGAATATGTTCAGAATAACAAAAAGTATTTTATGGCCGGAGTAGTTTCTGTTATTATAATCGGTCTAATAATATATTTGATCAATTATTCTATCGCCCAGAAAGGGTATGCGGCTGAAGAGCTATATGGAAAAGCCCAGATAGCCAGCGCCATGCGGCAGCCGACTCTGGCCATCAACGATTATAAGACTATTGTCGAACAATATGGTTCTACCAAAACAGCCGACCGTGCCTGCTACATGCTTGGCAAGGCATATTATGACCAGAACAACTGCGACAGCGCCATGTATTATTTCAATGTGTATATTAATAACTATGGAAAAGCAATAATCCTGCTTGGCGGCGCATATGGGGGAGTCGCCAATTGCCTTGAAAAAAAATCAGATTTTGCCGGAGCCGGAGAATATTATTTCAATGCCGCAGAATTAATAGATGATGACCTTCAATCTCCCGAGTTTTATATGTCGGCAGGCAGGGCTTTCAATAAAGCCGGACTATATGAAAATGCTGTGATGTCATATCAACTGGTTGTTGATAAATATCCCAGAACGTCATATTTTTCCAACGCTAAGAAAAAACTGGCTGAGGTTAAGTATAAAGTTGATAAAAAGTGAAGATTGTCATATAAGGATAAATCCGGCAAAAATCTTTAAACCCATTAGAATGAAATGAGGCTACATCTTTTAAAAAATCGAATTAAAAGGTCTGTTGATACGGCTGTTGTTCCCATTTTCAAAAAAGCCGGTCCGATTAGACAACTGATCGCTTATGTGGGGAAAAGTGTCGGCAGTGATGGTTATCATTATTTGAAAGAAAAGTTTATTCAAAATGGAGAGCAATCACAGTGGGATAAAAAGACACGCAAATCAATAATAGAACGGTTTGAAGTTATTGACAGGGCAATAACTACTGCATCATCCCCAACTGATGGTTTATTCCTGGCAGAAGCGCTGTTATCGATGGAAGCGGATGGATCGGTTATTGAGTGTGGCTGTTATAATAGTGGAAGTACAGCCAAGCTGTCCATAATAACAAAAATACTGGGTAGAAAATTGTATGTCTTTGATAGCTTTGAGGGATTGCCTGAAATTGACGGTGAGTATATTAAAGAATTCCATGCTCGATATGATTCGAAAAATCTTTCCTGGAAAAAAGGAATATATGCTGCAGAACTAGATCAGGTTAAGTCAAAAATAGAAAAATATGGTGAAATATCTGTATGCACTTTTATCAAAGGCTGGTTTATTGATACATTGAAGGAAAATAATCTCCCCGGTTCTATCTCTTTTGCCTTTACGGATGTTGATTTACCTGATTCGGCAAGAGATTGTCTTGCTACAATTTGGCCAAGACTGTCTGATAAAGGCATTTATTTCTCCCATGACGTCGCTTTTATCAAAGTTTTGCAGACTATTTTAGATGAAAACTTATGGATGAAAGTCCTTAAACAATTTCCACCTATTCTTTTTGGCGCCGGTTCTGGATTGGTGGATTCTTCTCCTCATCTTGGATTTTTCATAAAAGGAAAAGATATAACTGCAGAGTATATTAACAGCTTAACTATTAAAAAATAAATAAATCCATTGCATAAGCGTGAGTATTGCACAGATATTTGTATGAAATGCCGTTTACCTCACGGATTTGCCAGGGGAGTAGAACTTTTTTGCTTAATGTTGATAGAATTATTTCAGCAGTTTCCGACTCTTGACATAAATTATTCAAGAATTAACTTGCAAAAAACAGTTTATCATTTTAAGTATTTATATGACTGTTTCAGTTAAGAATTAGAGTTAATGAAATATTGCAGCGGTTTCAGGCAGAGACAAATAATTCAAATAATTTTTCAGACAGGTAAATAAATTGAAACTTTGCATCCTCTGGCATATGCATCAACCATTTTATAAGAACCTGGTGACGGGTCGTTATGAGATGCCTTGGGTGCGTCTTCACGGCGCCAAAGATTACTATGACATGGTGGCAATTCTCGACGAGTTTCCCGGGATAAAACAGACTTTCAATCTAGTCCCGTCGCTTTTAGAGCAAATCGAGGAATATGGCAGGGGAGAGGCTGTCGACGATCACCTGGAGCTTTCACAAAAAGAAGCCGCCTCATTAAATGATTCTAAAAAAAACACGATCCTCGCTGAATTTTTTAAATCCAATTATGAGACAATGATTGCCCCAAATAAAAGATACGCCCAGTTATATAATCAGAAGTCCGCCGGTATCAGCAATTTCACAGATCAGGATTGGCTCGATCTTCAGGTATGGTCAAACCTTGCCTGGATCGATCCGATATTTTACAATGATAAAGAAATTAAATACCTTCGCAATAAACAGAAAGACTTCACCGAGAATGACAAATCAAAGCTTCTAAAGTTTCAACAACAAGTGCTGGGGAAAATCATTCCCAAATATAAAGAGGTTGCTGAAAGAGGCCAGATTGAGCTGTCAGCAAGCCCCTATTTTCATCCGATATTGCCGCTTCTATGCGATACCGACGTTGCCCGTCAGTCGGTGCCTCAGATTTCCCTGCCCGATAATCGCTTTGCCCATCCGGAGGATGCCATAACTCATATTCATATGGCTGTTGATTATTTTAAAAGCAGGTTTGGCGATGCTCCAAAAGGGATGTGGCCCTCTGAGGGATCGGTGTCAGAGCAGATTATTCCTCTGTTGGCTGATGCCGGTATTGAATGGATTGCCACCGATGAAGAGATTCTGGCAATGAGCCTGGGTAGAGGGATAAGAGGCAGGGGAGACGATTCTTTAATCAATAGCGGGGAGCTCTATAGTCCTTACAAGGTAAAGGTGCAGGGTAAACAGGTTCATATCTTTTTCAGAGACCATGCTATATCAGATCTGATTGGCTTTGTTTATTCCCGTATCGATCCTGTGGAAGCAGCCGAGGATTTTATAGCCAAATTAGAAGCTATCGATAATAACCTTAAACGGATGAATAGGCCTGAAGGAACTGTTTGTGTCGCTTTAGATGGTGAGAACGCCTGGGAGTATTTCCAAAATGACGGTCATACCTTTTTGAAAAACCTCTATCAGAAACTATCCGAACATCCCTCGATAACAACTATGACATTTTCAGAGGCTATAATTACTGCTGACCAAATAGGCACACTAAAAAAACTTCATCCGGGAAGCTGGATTAACCATGACTTCGGCATCTGGATCGGCCATCCTGAGGACAATAAAGCCTGGGATCTGTTATATGATGCCCGGTTTGAAATTTCTAAACAATCCAAAAATCGCAACAGCGACATATCTGATGAATCGTTTGAACTCGCCAGAAAGGAGCTATTAATCGCTGAGGGATCAGACTGGTGCTGGTGGTTTGGCGATGAGCACAGCAGCCCCGATAATGACCGCTTTGATCAGCTTTACCGGTCACATCTTATTAATGTCTATAAGCTTCTCAGCCTCGATGTTCCGGCTGTCCTACACAAACCCATTAGAACAGATTATATAAGAGCCCATCTTATCGAGCCTATAGATTTTATTAAACCGCAACTCGACGGCAGGATTACTCATTTTTATGAATGGGCCAACTCCGGCTTTTTTGATTGCCGGAAAGCCGGTTCAACCATGCATAAAGCGGACCGTCGCCTTAAAGCAATCTATTATGGTTACGGCAAACGAGGGGAGGTCTATATCCGAGTCGATCCATCAATCGAAACTAATATTAAAACAGCTGCTCTAAAATTTCAATTCACCAAACCAAAGGGATTTGAGATTGTTTTCCGTAACGGCCTGGCTTCCCCAAACAGGAAAGTTGATTTCCTTGATTATTATATTGACAGAATACTTGAAATGGGATTTAAATTAAAAGGTATCGGTGGCGAAACGTCCTCGGTTACGATCAGGGTTTTTGACGGAGATAATGAGGTAGAAAGATGGCCAACAGTGGATACTATTCCGATCCGACCCGATCTGGCCGAGAGCCAATTCTGGATGGTTTAAAGGTGCATTTATTGCGTCCTATAAGATATATTATGTATCATAAGCAATCGGATTTCATTTTCTATTCAAGGCGTTTTTCCAAAACTATCTAATCCTTATTCTCCCCCGGATTAAATCCCCATAGTTCTTTCATTTAAAATACTATCCCCTATTTTACTACTATATTGGCCAATTTACCAGCAACGAATATCTCTTTAATAATTGATTTGCCCTCGATATGTTTTGAAACTTTCTCGTCTTTCTTAATAATATCTAAGAACTCCTCTTTAGTGATGTCTTTGGAAACCTCAAAAGAACCTCTTAGACGACCATTTATTTGAGCAACCATAGTAATAGTCTCTGTTATCAGAGCTTCTGGATCAAAAATCGGCCACTTGCTTTCAAATATTGAGCTATCATTACCTATACGTGACCAGAATTCCTCTGCAAAATGCGGTCCCAGCGGAGCTATAAGCTGAATATATATTAACAATGAGTAATGGAAAAGCTTGGATTTGTCGCCTTTTTCAGATCGATTATACAGCAAATTTAAAAATTCCATCATGGCTGCTACTGCTGTGTTGAAATCGAGCGAATCGATATCCTCGCCCACTTTTTTTATGGTATGGCTCAAGTAATACTTTAACTCATTGTCGTTACTGTCTATATTATCATAAGTTATATTAACGGCTGTGCTGATATCATCAGGATGCTTCTCTAATAGACGATACACTCTTCCCAAGAACCTGGCCACGCCATTTATTCCCGAATCATCCCAATCGCCGCCGCCCGTATAGGAACCCATAAACATCAAATAAATCCTGAACGTATCGGAGCCAAATTTTTCGATAAACTCATCAGGGTTGATGATATTATCTTTAGACTTGGATATCTTGGCTCCCTTGCTGGTTATGATACCCTGATGACGCATTTTAACAAATGGCTCGTCAAAATCGATATAGCCTAAATCATGCAGAACTTTTGTAATAAACCTTGCATATATAAGATGCGTAACCGCATGCTCTGCCCCGCCAACATAAAAGTCTACCGGCAGCCATTTTTTAACTTTTTCCGGATTAAACGGGCCATCGCTGTAATTCGGATCGGGGTATCGCAAGAAATACCAAGAGGAATCAACGAATGTATCCATCGTTTCTGTCGATCTTTTGCCCATTTTACCGCATTTGGGGCAGGCAATGTCGACAAAGTCTTTACAGCGCGCCAGCGGCGATTCTCCGGTTTCTGTCGGGCTGAAATCTTCTATATCGGGCAGCCTGACCGGAAGCTCGTTTTCCGGCACAGGGACTTCGCCGCAATCGGTACAAAAGATTATCGGTATCGGCGCTCCCCAGTATCGCTGACGGGAGATCAGCCAGTCGCGCAGACGGTAGTTTACGGTTCCTTTGCCCATATTCAATTGTTCAAGCTTAACGGTTACACTTTTAATGCCTTTGTCCGAGGACAAATCGCTGAATTCACCGGAATTTATCATAATCCCGTATTCTTCATAAGCATGTTCCGACAAATCGATCTCGGTTTTCCCTGTTGGGGCTATGACTGGCTTAACAGGAAGTTTGAACTTCGAGGCAAATTCCCAGTCCCTCTGGTCATGACCGGGAACTGCCATGACTGCTCCGGTACCATAGGAAACCAGCACATAATCGGCTATCCAGATCGGAACCCTTTCGTTATTGATTGGATTTATACAATAAGCTCCGGTAAATACGCCGGTTTTCTCACGTACCACCGACATTCTATCTATTTCGGAGGTTTTACGAGCCCGCTCCTGGTATTCGTTAACCTTCCGGATATTATCATCAGTAGTTATTTTTTCCACCAATGGGTGTTCAGGAGCCAGAACCATATAGGTTACGCCAAAAAGAGTATCGGCGCGGGTAGTGAAAACCGGCAGCCTCTCCCCTGTTTTTTCCTCGGTGAAGATGATTTCGGTACCCACCGAGCGGCCGATCCAGTTTTTCTGCATGGTGATTGTTTTCGCCTGCCAGTCGATTTTCTCGTGCCCCTCCAGCAGCTTGTCGGCATAATCTGTAATTTTAAAGAACCATTGAGTAAGATCTTTTTTTGTAACTTCGGATTCACAGCGCTCGCAATGGCCGTCAAGCACCTGCTCATTAGCCAGCACGGTATTGCATTGAGGGCACCAATTGACAGGAGCCTTTTTGCGATATGCCAGACCTCTCTCAAAAAGCTTTATGAACAGCCACTGCGTCCATTTGTAGTACTCCGGATCGGAGGTGGCAAACTCGGAGTTCCAGTCAATCATCGAACCAATTTGTATAAACTGCGAGCGAAAATATTCAATATTCCTTTCTGTGGATACAGCAGGATTGATTTTTTGCTTGATGGCGTAGTTTTCAGCCGGCAGACCGAAAGCATCATAGCCGATTGGAAAAAACACGTTGTACCCCTGCATCTTCTTTAGACGAGCCCAGGTGTCGGTTGGACCATAATTATACCATTGCCCGATATGCATCTTTTCACCGGACGGATAAGGAAACATCACCAGGGTATATAGTTTTTTATCTGTGTCATTAAGATTCGTATAATATAATCTCTTTTCGCTCCAGATCTTCTGCCATTTAGATTCGATTTCAGCAAACGGGTAGTGTTGTGACTGTTTGATACTCATTTTGTGCTTTCATCCTCTAAAATTGTCATATATAACGTTAACCGGAAACTGTTAGCTGAAAACATCCAGCAAGTTACAGGTATTATCGTCAGAACGACGGATTTACTGACCGCAATTCCGATACGAACACTAATTATAAAGGCTGTAATCAGTCTTGTCAACCCCGGAATAATTGCGGAGGCAGCCAATTAATGCTGGTGCACGAGGACTTACACCAGCCGCAAGATAATATAAACTATAGATTTTTCTCAGTTGCTGGCAAAGTGACCTGACCACAGCTCTTATTATTTAAAAAAATCGGGAAACTTTTTCAAATTTTCACTTGACACGTAAATATATTTTCCATAAACTTATAAATAGGGTTTAGTTATTCAACGAATTGTGCTTTGGATTTTAGGGAGTGAAATTTTTAAGTCTGCTAATCAACAATTACTGAATTTCTTTAGTATTACCAGCAAGGAGGTGATAGATTAACAATACCAACTTACTATAAAGAAAAGGACTATGTTTTTGGGTTTATGGCAACAGAAAATTCATGAATAACAGGAAATCAGGAAAAAAGCGAGCAAACAATACAATATTTTAATTTTCAAAGGAGGTCCAAAAATGCGCAACAATAAGTCTGGACTAAGAATAATTATTTTGAGCATTTTGACTTTAATAATCTTTTGTTTTTTTTCTCAATCTGATACCCCATTTGCAAATACTAACATTATAATTCCCAGTATAGCATCCCAAACACGAAATTTGGTAGCTGCCTTCCAAACAGATCGGTCTTATGATCATGTAATCATAACAGTTGATTCGCTTCGGGCACATTTCGACACCCTTGCTAATTGGCATAATCAAAGAGGTCTTAAAGATACTATAATCCTTGTCGATTCAATTTACTCAAATTTTTCGGGCGATTACAATTATGTCAAAATCCGCAACTTCGTTATATTCGCCGACACAAACTGGGGAACAGAGTATTTTTTAATGGGCGGGCATCAATTTATAATACCTGTAGGATATAGAGGCTTTGGAGATTCTGTTTTCGTCTATAGCGACCAGTACTATGGCGATTACAACGATGACTGGGAATATGAAGTTTATGTTGGAAGGTATACTGTAAAAGATACTGCCCAGGTAAGACGTGCGGTAGAGAGAGTGATGAGATACGAAAAAAATCCCCCGCTTGATGATTATATTTTAGAAATGACATTACTGGGAATGAGACTAACCATTCCCGATACAATTGGCGCTACCAGGGGCGAACAGCTAAATGAAACACTCATATCGCAGTGCATACCTCAGCGATTTAATTTTACAAAAGTTTACGATAGTCACGGAGGAGATCACAGGGATTCCTTTTATACTGCCTTAAACTCGGGCGCACATCTTGTTAACCACTTAGATCACAGCATTGGAAATTTTGTTTCAGTATTGGGTTCGGGAGTTATGAATCACGGTTGGCATATAGGTTTTTCACCATACGATGTTGATTCTTTAGAGAATTACCATAAACTAAGTATTATAGTAGCTCCCTCAAATTGCTCAACCTTAAAACCCCACGCAGAAAACATATCAGAGCGTATGGCTTTTTTTAATGACTCCGTAGGTTCAGTAGCATTTGTTGGCCACACATCATATGTAAGCGTGGGGGGTGATGAAATTGATTCAGTATGGTGGAATCAATTCTTTGATGAGAACAGGACAAACCATAACATAGGCAAGGTGCTTGCTGACACAAAAAATGCTTTGCCATTATCTGATAGTTCGGGAAACTCGGAAAAAAGAATACATTGGGCATTTAATTTACAGGGCGAACCCGCGATGCCTATCTGGACTGATACGCCTGAAAGCCTGTATGTAACCATTCCTGATACTTTCTTCACTCATAAGCAATGCACTATCTGGGTTGAAGACTCAGAGTCAGCCGCTGTTGAAAGCTCTTATGTGTGCCTGATAGAATCTGACGAATTATATTACAGAGATTTTACTGATTCCGATGGCTGTCTCATTTTTGATGATTTCCCGGAAGTCAGTGCAGGTTCTCTTTCAGTTTGCGCTACAAAGCATAATTATTTACCTTCAATATCTTACTTAACCGTCATTGACAGTCTTTTTAGTTCTTTAGAAGGCAGAGTCGTCGATACTTCCGGTACAGCAGTCGAAAGCGCTTATGTCAGCGTAAAAATTGATGCTTCAAACACGCTATACGATTGGACTGATGAATATGGCTGTTTTGATATTGACAACATATATGTTGACAGTCTTCAAGAAACCTATGAAGTGGTTTTCTTTGATCTATATGACTGGCGCAAAGATACTACAGTCACCTTTACATATAACCAGACAACAGATTTGGATACTGTGGCATTTTATGAAGAGACGGATGCATATTCTTGCTCATATGTACCTGGTGATGTTGATGATAATGGCTTTGTCCAAGGAAGCGACTATACATATCTTCTGAATTTTCTATACTATGGCGGTGATCCTCCTCCTGTTTCATGCTGGTATTATCCCGGGCATAGGTGGTTATATTCAGCTGCAGATGCGAATGGCGATTGCGTTGTAACTGGAGGTGATCTTACATGGCTTATACAATTTTTCACTCAAGGTGGGGACCCACCAGATTTTTGTGATGAAACCCCGCCCGAGTAATATTGGTTGATTGGAATATTTGCCAATAATAAAATCATTAAGCCGCCGGATATTCAGCCCCCGGCGGCTTTTTTTTCTTGGGCAACATTAAAGGACGGAAACCAGTCACAAGATGCTTTCTTTTTTCAAGCCATTGTGTCGACATCAGAGGGTCGACACCACAGTAACAAGCCTCCAATATCTGACAGTAATCAATCCTCGCCAAACTTTTGCTTAATTTTTATTGTCATCCGGTATTCTTTGGCTTTATCAGCATAGTTACCGTCAGGTTCAAGCTCAAGATAAGCGCCAAACCATTTCAGCGCTTCATCATAGTCCTGTCTTTTATAACATATTAGCCCCAACATGTAGGCTGCCTCAGCATGTGAGCCGTAATCTATGGCTTTGAGAAAATTGCTTTCGGCAAGGGCCGTGTCTTTTTCTGCAAGGTATACCTGTCCCAGACCGAAATAGCTGTCGCCTCGAGTCGAGTCTGAAATAATAGCGTATTCGTAGTATTTCTTAGCCCAGTCATACTCACGCCATTTATAGCGAATTTCAGCCAGCCTGATATAGCTTTCCGGTTTCAAATAACCCAGTTCCATGGCCCTGTCATACCAGGTCATTGCCTCGTGAAGCATGCCTTTGTGATAGAATATTTTGGCAATTTGCTGGTAAGCCTCGATATTTTTCGGATTGAACACTATTGCCCCCTCATAGTAGACTATGGCGCTGTCCGGCTCATTAAGTTTTTCGAAACATATCGCCATCTGATGATACAACTTCGGATTCTTATTCTGGATTTCAAACGCTTTCCAAAAGTGTTTCAGCGCTTTTTCGTAATCCCCGTTGAGCATGGCCTCAGAACCAATCTGGAAGTTATTAAGAAAACGCTCCTCCGGAGATTGCTTCGGACCGCAGGCTGTCA
This sequence comes from uncultured bacterium, assembly GCA_965603725.1. Lineage (GTDB taxonomy): Bacteria > Zixibacteria > MSB-5A5 > UBA10806 > 4484-95 > JAGGSN01. The sequence goes on from CBFDEC010000030.1 coordinate 34,486, forward strand.
GAAATATAAATGTTACCAGAACCGGGCAAAGCCAGTAATGCTTTTTCATCGAACTATCCTTAAACATCATCTCGATTAAATTTAACTGTAATTATAAATTATTTCAACAATAATTTGTGGATGGCCGGACATCTCGTCTGCCATCATGCAAGGCAGCCAATTAAAGCTGGTGTACGAGGACGTACACCAGCCACATTAAAGCACGAAGGGCCAGACTGTTAAATCTATCGTACACAAAATGCATCATTTTCAAAATTATCGATTTTAGTTGCCTATTTTAAACCGTCTTTATTATATTAAATAAATTAAAAACCACTAATAATCCGGGAGGGATAATGCCTTTTAATAAAACTGAAAAAATCTGGATGAACGCCAAATATGTAAGCTGGGATGATGCTAAAATTCATGTTTTGTCGCATGTTATTCATTACGGTTCGGGGCTTTTTGAGGGCGCCCGATGTTATAAGACACCGAAAGGCGCCGCTATTTTCCGTTTAAAGGAACACACTCACAGGCTTTTTAATTCATGCAAAATATATCGTATCGAAGTTCCCTATACTGAGGATGAAATCAATAATGCTATTATCGAGACAATCAAAATCAACAAGCTCGAGGAATGCTATATCCGACCGATCGTCTATCGCGGATATGAAAGCCTCGGCGTCGATCCTACCGGCATACCGATTGATGTGGTCATAGCTGTCTGGCCCTGGGGTAAGTATCTTGGACCCGAGGCTCTCGAGAAAGGCGTACCGGTCTGTGTCAGCTCGTGGCGGCGAAATGCCCCGGACACAATGCCGACTATGGCTAAAGCAACCGCCAATTACATGAACTCACAATTAATTAAGCTGGAAGCGATCAACCACGGTTATGTGGAAGGCATTGCTCTCGATGTGAACGGTCATGTTTCCGAGGGCTCAGGCGAAAACATCTTTATTGTCAGCAACGGCGTTCTGATTACCCCGCCATTCAGCGCCTCTGTACTGCCAGGTATCGTCCGCAACACAGTTACCAAGCTGGCAAAAGATATGGGTATTAAGGTTATCGAGGAAAACATACCGCGTGAGGCGCTGTATATTGTCGATGAGGTTTTCTTTACCGGTTCAGCAGCCGAAATTACTCCTATATCGTCCATAGATGGCATAAAGATCGGCGCCGGGAAACGCGGCCCGATTACCGAAAAACTTCAAAAAGCTTTCTTCAATATCTTTGAGGAAGGTTTTGATGATAAATATAACTGGCTGACTTACGTAAAATGAAGATTTCACTTGGCGCAGACCATAGAGGTTTTAAATATAAGGAAACAGTTAAAAGTTTCCTGACCTCTAAAGGAATTGAATCAATAGATTTCGGCGCTTATTCCGAGGAGAGCGCCGATTATCCCGATTTCGGTATACAAGCGGCCGTGGCAGTTGCCAAACATGATACCGATTATGGCATCATAATATGCGGCAGCGGCAACGGCATGGTGATGACGGCTAACAAGGTCAGGGGGATTCGTGCCGGATTGGCGATAAATGTCGAGATGGCAAGGTTAGCCCGGGCGCATAACGACGCCAATATGCTGGTCCTTTCAGATATGTTCACTCCCGAAGATCAAATAAGCGATATTGTAAATGTTTTTTTAAATACGCAATTCGAAGGCGGCCGGCATGCAAGAAGAGTCGATAAAATAAAAAAATTCGAACAAGGATAATTATATGTCACAGCTTAAAGACATTGATCCCGAAATATATGAGGCAATACGCAACGAGGCAAGACGTCAGCACGACGGCCTTGAACTTATCGCCTCGGAAAACTTTGTCAGCGAGGCGGTTTTAGAAGCGGCTGGTTCGGTGATGACAAACAAGTACGCCGAAGGTTATCCCAACAAACGTTATTATGGCGGATGCACTTATGTTGATCAGGCGGAGATTCTCGCTCGCCGCCGATGTATGAAGCTGTTCGGCTGTGAACGCGCGAATGTCCAGCCTCACTCCGGTTCGCAGGCTAATATGGCTGTTTATATGGCAGTGCTCAAACCGGGCGATACACTGCTCGGGATGAACCTGTCTCACGGCGGCCATCTGACCCACGGCCACCCGATAAATTTCTCCGGCAAACTCTATAATGTAGTCCCTTACAATGTGAACAAGGAAACCGAGACAATTGATTACGATGAGCTGATGGCCATTGCCAAGGAAGCCAAACCGAAACTCATTATAGCCGGAGCCTCCGCTTACCCGCGTACTCTTGACTTCAAGAAGTTCCGGGAGGCAGCCGATGCTGTCGGCGCTTACCTGATGGCGGATATCGCTCATATCGCCGGTTTGATTGTGGCGGGCCTTCATCCCTCGCCTATCCCCTACGCTGATTTCGTTACCAGCACAACTCATAAGACCCTGCGCGGTCCCCGTGGCGGGCTGATAATGTTCAAAAAAGAATACGCCAAAGATATCAACCGCGAGGTCATGCCGGGTATCCAGGGCGGGCCGCTTATGCACATCATCGCCGCCAAAGCCGTGGCGTTCAAAGAGGCGATGCAGCCGGAGTTCAATGAATACCAGAAACGGATTGTCGAAAATGCCAAAACGCTGGCTGAAGACCTGGTTAACGAGGGGTTCCATATTGTCAGCGGCGGCACCGATACTCATCTGATGCTGGTCAGTTTCATTGAGCAAGGCATAACCGGCAAAGTGGTCGAGGAGGCGCTCGAACAGGCCGGCATTACAGTCAATAAAAACACCGTTCCGTTCGATCCTCAGCCGCCTTTTGTGACCTCTGGTATCCGTATCGGCACGCCGGCGGTGACCACTCGCGGTATGGGCGTTCATGAGATGCACGAAATCGCCGGCTTCATCAGCAAGATTATCAAAAACCTCGACAATGCAGATGTCATCCGCCAGGTGCGGGATGATGTCGGGCAGTTGTGCGAGAAGTTCCCGATTTATACGAAACGACGGAATGGGTAGCTGGTATAAGGAGGTTGTGTTACAGAGTGACATCAGGTCTCGGAACCTGACGTCTAAGCAGGGGTCAAGAACGGAGATTTGACTCCACAGAATATATTTAATGGTAACTTTGAGGAGGAAGCACAATCATGTCAATTACTGTAATTGTTATTCAAGGTCTTTTTGAAGTAACTGGCTTATTCGGATTTATTTTTGGCTTTTTCTTTGATATAAGTTGGTTGATGATTATAAGCGGCATTTTACTAGTACTTGATGATATAATTGAAATTGCTTTAAAAACATTAAATCCTGTTTTTCCTATATTACTTGCTATAGCCTTAGCAATAATTATTTCCCCATGGTATGTTGGAGTATTTTGGGCTTCAGCAGTATTTAAAATTATCGGAGTTCCCACTTCTTTGAAAAAAATTATTTCCCCTAAAAAATTATGCAGATAACAATAAAATCATTAAATTCAAATAAATTTTTTGTGTCGTCAGGTCGCTCGAAGAGTCGTATGACTTGACCTGACGACTAAGTGAGTAGGGCAGGAGTCCCCGACTCCTGCCTATTTGGGGTAGCATATAGGATTGAGATATCAGGACGAAATTTTAAACCCACCAGTTTGGTGGGGTACCGGTAAGCAATAAAGAGCCGAGTACAGAGGATTGAATGATTATAAGGATGGGGAGTTTAGGAAGAAGAAATAAATGGATCTAAGACTTACAAAATTATTAAAAAATGAGTTGTTCAATCATATATTAAAAAGCAAGATGATTACTGAAGATAAATTAAAAAAATTGTCACTTAAATGGGGAAAAACTGAATATATTCATTATAACAGATTAGGACAACCTTCTGGGACGAGTTAATTACAAAAGGTGTGGAAATTTATAAAAAAGTAGCGTAACCTTTCT
>CBFDEC010000031.1:0-38240 GCA_965603725.1 uncultured bacterium
AAGAAAGGTTACGCTACTTTTTTATAAATTTCCACACCTTTTGTAATTAACTCATCATCCTTTTCGGTAAGGCCAAGTGTTTTCATATAGAAATAATCCTTAAGATGACCGATCAGACAGTCAAAACGCCAACTCCCAGCGCCATCAGCGGGATATTGCCAATCAAGTTCATTTTGTATACGACCAACCACCTCTTTCTCATCCCAGGGAAGATAATGGAACAGATCGATCTTAGCAATATCACGTCCCTTGATTTGAACCATTGGCGAATAGGGATTGCTGTACAGATAACCCTTGATTGTAGGAATTAGGGTTTTCGGCCTGAGAAATCTTATGTTATGTAAAGCACGTCCGGCAAGACCGAAAATGTATTTAGAGTAATAGCTTTTCAAATCCTGATTTTGATCTCCCCCTAAAAGAGCCCGTTTGAAAGCTGTTTGCTCATAAAGATTGCCTCCGGACATAATTAATTTCACCTGATACGATCTGGCAATATCGAGTATATTTTTCCATATCAGTTTACAGGATATGCAGACCATCGGCACCATTGCCGGATCAGGTTTTGCTAATAAAGTCTGAAGGTTAAGTTTTAATATCTTTTCATGAAAGCCAGGTTTAAAGGAAAAACTTATCAGTTCTACACCAAGTTTGTTTTGAATGTTGATTATATTCTGTTTAGCCACCGGATGTGTAAACGGATTTTCATAGTTCACCGCCAGGACATTCAGTTTATAGTCCTTGACCATCTTTAAAATTGTATAAGAGCTGTCCCTTCCGCCGCTTATGTTCACTATGCAGTCATACTTCAAACCTTTTTTACCATAATTTTCAATGGCTGTTAATAAGGCAGTCTCACCTTTCAAGGTGGGTTTACGGTAGCTGTGGCAATAGCTGCAGACATTATTTTTGTCGAATGTTATCCCGGGTGTTGATTCCGGCAACAAGCATTTAGAACATCTGTTGGGAGCGCACATAATACCCCTTTTGTTTTATGCCGCCAGGCGTTCCCTGATAGCCAATCCTTACTCACATATCAATAAACCACTCCGACGCCAGACGCTGGGTGATCTCTATGATTTCCCGGTCTTTCTCGTTTAAGGCGCCGCGCTCAATCAGCGTATTGACCGCCTTTGGCAACAGAACCATCTTATCTCTGACAGGGATAAGCGCCGGATAATATTCGTTGTTGAAAAATACCTTGAACCGCTTGTTAGAATGGGGATCATCAAGCATCTTCCCGATTATGCTTTCAAGCTCATTGCCGGAAAAACCCGTCAGTTTTTCTTTAGGCGAGGTTATCATATCGATTGTAGTATCGAGGTCTTTATTGCATTTGAACGTTAGCTGCCAGCATTCCATAATGCCCAGAGAGTTGATCACCAGCGTGTCTACAGTGACAGTATTCTTATCACTATCGGCTTTGACCCCTTTCATAAACGGCAGGTAGTAGTTATCGGTGATGATTCCAAAAGTACTGATTCCACCGGCGAACGGGTCTTCCATGATATCTTTGATCGCAAAATACGGTTTCTGCTCAAAACGGGCATCCTGAATCAGCATAAACTCTTCCTCAGTATAATGAAGCCGTCCATTCCACAATTCTTCCGGGCTTAAGTCTTTTCGGGTAAGCGATGACTGACTGGTGAGCATCCCGATAGACTGACCGCCTCGCCAGACTAACGGCAACACCCCAACCGCCCATTCTGCCGAGCCGCCGATCTCGCCGATCATAGCGTCAAGCCGCCGGCCATCAGAAAACTTGATATCCTCAAATCCTAAAACCAATGCCGGAAATAGATCGCCATCCTTATCAAACGGAGTAGCGATTTTATTTTTATTCAGTATGTCCATTGCCGGATAATGTCTTTTCCTGTCGAGGAAGAAGGCACCCAGTTTTTCTGGCCCAGAATGGCCATACGAATTTGCAATGATATTTGCGGCATCCAACAGGTCGGCCTCGCGGGGATTGAACTCCTCGAAATAGGCGCCGCTCATCCAGCGTTGAACGTATATATCGGGCAAATGTCTTTTTACATCTGATTCAGTGAGAAACATTGCCGTTAAGCTGGAATGAATCCCTTTAACCGACTTGGTGGTGCCATCTATAACATCATTGCCCATCGACAGTAAAGTTACATTTTGGGGCATCGATAGTCCATACTGGCCGGTGTGCTCTTTTTTGCCGAAAAGCGCACTGACTGCAATAGTCGGGTTGCCGCCCGCCTCTTTACCCGGCTTAACCCGCACACCCTCGGTGATAGTGGATTTAATCAACACTTCTTCGCCAACCGGCAGCATTTCGGCAGTGGTCTGCAATACTTCAGCCATTATGTGCGCCGAGGTCCTGTCATTGGCTCTTTTCAGCTCGTCAATCAGGCCTTTCGTGATATCATCCTTGGGCGCCTGGTTCAGGCTGCCTCGGCCATGAAGACCAACGGCAGCTGCAGATAGCGCCGCCGATAATATGGCTGATTCCCGAAGCTGACGGTTGCGGAGCGCTCCCAGGTTCGATTGGTTGTTAATTCTATCGCAAAGCGTAACTGTATTACCTTCTATAAGGGATAAATCATAGTTGGCAAGGACGGTTGCGTGACGGTGGTTAAACTCGATGAGCTGGTTATTACTCATAATGCAGCTTTTCTTGGAGCCGTAATAGCGAAGACGTTTATCAGCGATATTAAAGCGTAATTGGTTACTCATTTTGCTATCCTTTAACTATCCTTATTTCGACAAGGTTAATATTTATTCTTATATCGTTCTGAGAGTCATTTATAAAACAACCATATATATTTTGCAAGTCAATATTTATTAGTTTTGGAAAACGGAAGGGAAAAGGTACCCCCCATTTGAGTCAGATGACCTTTTAGCTTGCGGGAGGAATGGTAAAAGAGAAATAAGCAAATCGTGGAAAAGCCGCCAAAGCCTGCAGGGCTAGAAAGTTGGGGCTGTTTATATTACTATTGATTTTATACTCTTTTAACCCGAATTATTAATAAGATCTATTTTATCATTAAAAATCAGCTTTTAATCCTTTGGCTAATAATATGATAGAAATAATATCAGGAATCCATTAAAAATACAGAGTGTTTTTGTGCTGTCGGAGGTTACTTCCGACAGCTCTGGCAGAAAAAGCACATGCCAAGATCTGTGAATAATGCTGGTTAACAGGGTCCGGGGAATCCCGCCCTATCCTGATGGCCAGCTTGACAAGAACATCTCGATCAGATACATTAACATCATGGAACAATTCAAACGATTGATCGAGATTATGGCTCGCCTGCGTGGGCCGGATGGCTGTCCGTGGGATAAAGCTCAGGATCATGAATCTTTAAAACCGTATCTTATCGAGGAAACATATGAGGTCCTCGATGCTATCGATAACGGAACTCCTGAGAAGCTTGCCGAAGAGTTGGGCGACCTGCTGCTGCATATCGTGCTTCATGCGCAGATGGCTGATGAAAGAGGCGAATTTAACATCGAAGATGTATGCTGGAAGATTGCCGATAAACTGATAAAACGTCATCCGCATGTATTCGAGAATCAGGTTGAACTGACGACATCCGAGGTAATAGACCGCTGGGAGGTAATTAAACAGGACAATAATAAAGATTACTCGGTATTAGAAGGCGTTCCTAAGTCTCTGCCCGCGCTGTTGAAAGCTTACCGCATCCAGGAAAAAGTCGGCCGCCTCGGTTTTGAGTTGAAAGAGGCGAAAGAGGTAGTGGCCAAAATCAAGGAGGAGGTCGCCGAATTCGAGGAAGCGTTCTGTAAAAACGATAATCGGGCAATGTACCACGAGCTGGGCGACCTGCTGTTTTCTCTGGTCAATTTAAGCCGTCACCTGGGACTGCGGGCCGAGGAGGCGCTCAACGATACCAACGCTAAGTTTATAAAACGTTTTCAATATATCGAGAACAAGCTTTCCGAGATGGGCAAGACTCCCGCTGAATCCACTCTCGAGGAGATGGATGTTTTATGGGAGGAATCCAAAAAGATAGTGTAATATATACATGCTGTAATTCGCTGCAGCTGACTCAATAGCAATAAATATTAATACGTTTCTGCTGATGTATTGTGCTGTCGGAAGTTACTTCCGACAGTCCTGGCAGAAGAATCCGCCTATGGCGGGTCATCTCGTTCCCAAACTCTGTTTGGGAACGTACTGATTTTACTCGAAACAGAGTTTGGTAACAAGAAGGGATGTTGTTAGCTTCTCTGCAAAATCCTCTCTATTGCATCTTTCCACTTAACGGGATTCTGTACAGCCCAGGCGATTGAATCGCTGCCGGTCGGGGATGAAAATTCCACATACAGCAGGGGGCGGAATACCGTTTTGCCCAGATGGCTTCTTTTAAGTTCCACCTTTTTAATCTGACTTAACGATATTGATATCTCTCTTTCCGGGGCCGCTAAACCAAACCATAGTTCGATCTCGGTTAATACCAGGGCGCCGTTGCCCCGGACCTGCATACCGCCTTTTGACTGCTGGCCAAAGAAATTGGCATTCAATGCCGTTAAGATAATTTTTTGCCCGACAAACCGCTTTTCCATACGTGCGTAAAGTTTCCTTTTTATCGAACCGAATATGAATTTGCGGATTGCGGAGAATATCAAAATGACAATAACTGCTATTATTATAAATCTGATAATCATCAGCCGCTCTTATGCTGTTGGTTTTTGTATGTTAAAAATTCTATGCCTTTTTGGGTGATTTCATAATAAGTATGGTTGCGATGTTTTATCCACTTGTTCCTGACGATATTCTTTCGGTATTGAATCATCATTGGTTCGACCCGTTTTAACAGTCTTAGGTCGCGAAGTTTCTTATGACGTTCGAACACGGTTGCCCGCGGAATTTGAGTCATCTTTGCCACTACTGCTCCATAGTCGTTGCCCATCATCCGGTGATGTTTCAGTATTTTGAAATCGGCGTCATCCAGTTTCTGAAAATCCGGGTCTGATGCGATATCCGGCTTGGCCTCATCTTCGGTAATTTCCTTCCAGGTCAGGCTGACGAGTCGGTTGGCGTCAACTTTAGCAAGGTTGATACAGCCGGCTTTATGCACCGATATAACCGGCGAATCGATTTTGAGAAAGCCAACAATCTCGCTGTCCGGATCAGGACTGCAGCATTTCGCCAGACGATAATCCTCTTTGAGTAGCAGTTTATCGGACATATAACTAATATAACAATGTGTAACTAATAATCAAATTTATTTGCTTATATGAGTAGGTCAAGACCCCCATCTCGTTCCCAAACTCTGTTTGGGAACGTGCTGATTCTTGAAACTCTGTTTCAACATTTTGAATAATCATTCAATTATTCAAAATGATGCCTTACCGGTGAAATCTTACTCGAAACAGAGTTTCGATTGTCATTGTGTTACCAAACAGAGTTTGGTAACAAGAAGTAAAATATCTATTTCTTTTTCTTAACTCTTTTCCTTATTACAGCTTTTTTCTTAGCATACTTTTTTACACCTTTTTTTCTTGTAGTTGTTTTAGCATTTTTTTGCTTTTTTTCGAGTTTTAAATCCTCATTTATCTTATGCGCCATTTCAAGATTTTGATAACGTATTAATTTATATATTTCATGCCCTTCTTCTGTTAATGTCCAATATTCTCTTTTATCTCTTACTGAATGTTTACGATTTGATGGTGTTATTAATTCCAATATCATGAGATCGGAAAGCCAGAACCTAAATGTGTTTGAAGGAACTGGCCAACTTTCTCTAATTCGTAAATTTGCGTCTTTTAACATGAATCCAAACAACTTAGCAGCATTCTCTGTTGACTTTTCAATAGCTAATTCTGGTGCAAGTATTAAAAACAATCCAAAAAGTGTTGATTCTATTGGGTCGCTCCATTTACTAAGATGTTCATACATAATTTTAACCTGGATTTTATTTTGTTTTAGAGTATTTACTATTTCTTTCCGCCTTTCGGTAGTTTCTTTCTCTTTTTTCTGCAAAGCTTCTTCGAGGGTTTTTCTGAGTACTGCATTTTCATTGCTCAAACGGGAAAGCTCAACCATAACATCTGTACCCACAACTTTTGAAGCTTTTACCCATCCAATTCGTGGATTTGTTGTAAATTGCTTCATTAAAGCAATTGAACATTGGCCATAAAGTTCTTCTGCAGATGACCAAAAGCTAACTGGTTTTTTCTTAGCCTTATCTTTGAAATTATTAAGCGCGTCTAATTTCTTTGGATCTTGATCTACTCTATCTGTTGGCCAGGAAGCTGAATCATCTATTATAAACCCAAGTACAGGTACACCTTTCTCAACAGCATAATCATATTCTTTTTCTGTATAACTTAAACCATCAACTACTGAACCATATCTGTGTGCAATTATTACAACGTAATAATCTGTTTGATCAATCTGATTTGTTATTAATTTCCATTGTTCTTCATCTGCAGCGCTGAACATTTCCATCCCTACAGGAAAATGTCCCATCTCAAGAATTGCTTTTATTACTTGCTCTCGTTCTTTTATTAAATCGTTATACGTAGAACTTACAAATATTTGATATTTTACTGTCATTTGTTAGCCTCCTTGATACTAACTCTACATTGTAGAATCATAGGTCAAGACCCTTGCGGTCCTGACGATTATCTTTCGACATAAATTTATCGGACATATTTTAAATATAAGCCAGTAAAATAAAAAATCAAATCTATTTACATAAAAACAATGTTGTGATAAATTTTTATCATGGCCGATGTTAGTACCACAGCTAATAAGATGTCTGCCGGGATAAAAGTCACTATAGTCGGGGGAGTGGTAAATATCCTGCTGGCGGTTATCAAAATGGTTATCGGCATTGCTGGCAATAGCCGCGCTTTAGTAGCCGATGCAGTCCATTCCGTTTCAGACCTTGTCACCGATATTGTGGTTATCCTGGGAATTCACTATGGAGGCAGGCCGGCAGATAAAAACCATCACTACGGTCATAAAAAGATTGAAACAATGACCGAGATGATTCTGGGGATTTTATTAATAATCGTTGCCGTGAAATTAGCCTATGATGCGGTTTTGGCGATATGGTTAAAGGATTTCAGCCAGCCCGCAGCAATGACAATCATTGCCGCGTTATTATCGATTTTATCCAAGGAATGGTTGTATCAATGGACTAAAGCTGTCGCTGTAAAGAACAACAGCAGCGTGATCCTGGCTAATGCCTGGCATCATCGTTCGGATGCATTCTCATCGGTGGCCGTGCTTATCGGCCTCATTTTTACCCAGATATCACCCCGGCTGGCTGTTATGGATACTATCGCCGGCTTGCTGGTTTCAATATTGATTTTGAAAGTCGGCGCCGAAATTACTATTAAAGGCTATAAAAAAATAATCGATACAGCGCCGCCACCCAGTTATGTAAATAAAACACTCGATTTGATCCGTCAAACCGAGGGAGTAAAAAACCCTCACAGCTTAAAAATGAGATACATCGGCGATGCTATACATATGGAGGTCCATATAGAGGTGGACCCTGATATATCAGTCAAAAAGGGACATGAAATTGCCGCCGGTATCAAATATATGATAAAAAATCATGACAGCAGAGTAATCGATGTCATCGTGCATGTCGAGCCGGAAAAACAACAGTAAGTAATTCAACTTTAAGAATATTTTTATTGTGTCGGCTATCATAATTTATTATTGTACCTATCGATTATGCGAATACAAAAAAAGCTGTTCTGGAGAAAACCGATTTGTAGTCTAATACGATGAAATTACCCAGGTTCAAATTTAAAACTCCCGTCATAAAATCGCTGGTCAGGCTCTACTTAAGTTTTGGGGCTATGATAATTCTATTTGTTATCGCCTTTCATATTCCATTTGTTCATCGGTCGGTGGTGGTTCCCTTTACTTCAATTGTCGCCCATTGCTCGGGCCTGCTGATGAATCTATTTGGCGCCGGTTCCCATGTAAATGTCAATATACTTTCAACCTCGAAATTCAGCATTAATGTTGTTGACGGCTGTAATGGTATTTATGCAACGGCTATATTGATTTCCGGAGTAATCGCATACCCTACAAAAATCATACACAGGCTGTATGGAGCGCTTGCCGGGGTTGCGGCCATATTTATCTTAAATCTTGTACGGGTAATCAGCCTGTTCTATCTCGGGCAGCATTATCCTGATATATTTGAGGATATACATGTTTTTATCTGGCAACCGATCATCATCCTCTGGGCGGTCTTTATCTGGGATTTTTGGTCTCGTAAAATCGAGAGCAAAAAAACTATCTAACCGGTCGCTCTTTTTTATACGGTTTCCGCTGTTTTTTTTGTTAGCCTACCTGTTATGGCTTTATACCACTCCAGTCGCCAACAAAGTGTATACGTTTTGCGGCGAAAAAGTAATATTACTATTAGACAGGGATAACTTTACAAAGTCTATTACCGCTAAAGATAAGTATATTATAATCAACTATGCGCCATCCCCGGATGGCAAACCGCGAGTTACCGGGTATGATAAATATACTTATAATACTGCCTTTCTGGTGGCTTTGATATTAGCCGTGCCCCGGATAAATTATAGACTGCGAATAAAAATACTGGCGCTTGGTTTGATTATATTATATCCGCTTCAGATTTTAAGGCTTGTTATTTATGTCTTTGATTTCTACGCGCAATATATGCGGTGGGGCAGCGGCGAGCCGTATTATTCAACTCTTTTTCGCAAAACGTTTTTCTTTTCGAAAAGAGCCCTGGCTCGTCTCGATGGCCAGTTGATTCCGATAATAATATGGGCGGGGCTTTTTTATTATTATAAATGGCACAACATGTTCACAAAGAGAATTCAGAGCAAGGCCAGCCCCGAAGTTCAGGCAAAATAATATTTTTATAAACAGATTTAAAAAGCAAAGGCGTTCAATTGAACGCCCCTGCCGTAGAAACTTTACCTATTCTTCCTCGCCCCTGCTGTAGTAAATCCACAGGTGCACAATATAAGCGACAATCACCGCGCTTATCAGGGTACCGCAAAGGTCAAGTGTTGTAACATGACCGAAAATAATGATAATGCCAACCAGAACGACAACCGCAACGATAAGCGCCCAGGCAACCACCTTAAAGAATACAGAGGCTATGAAAATAGGCGGTTGACTCATTACATCTCTCCTGTTTTTCAGGTGGCGTCAGGTCTTAGACCTGACACCACAAAAAGTCAATTACATCTGTCTGGAATAAGCCGTTCTGCGTCTGCGAACGATGGCTATCGTGCCGGCGGCCAACAGCAGCAGCGCTAAGATTATCATACCCCACTCGGAGAGAGTCGGGATTGGTTCACCGGTATCATGCGGCGGCCAGACGTCCAGTTGCGCACAAGCAAGTCCCGTAGCATCGATTAACGACGTTATCGGAATTATATGATCCGTCGCTGGATCGACGCAATTGACGCATGGAATTGCCTGAAGTCCGGGTATTAAATCAACGGCGCTCGGGCCAATCATTATGTCCAGAACGTCATCGCAATTACTTACCAGTACACCTTCGGGTGGTGATACATATACATCGAAGAAAGAATCAATAAACTGCCAATGCCCGTCTGTGATTTCGAGTGGAAATTGCAATCCCATTGCACCGGCATCAAGGAAGACTTGTTGACCGTCGGATATGCGGGTAAATATGAACTTCGGTATTACAGAAAGATTGGCTGTGAACGTGCCGCCTTCCTGACAGACCCGGTTAAAGTTGGTGACTCCTAAAGGCTGAGGTTCAACTTCTGACAGGCATACCCTGACATCCCATTCCTCGGGATCTTCTATAGAGCCAGTTACCGTGATAGGCATAGTACTCACCAGATTCAGAGCCACTATTTCTGTTTCTATTGGGCCATCCGAAGAGGGACAAACCGGGAATGATGCGGCCCTGCTGCGTTTGACTATAGTATCAGTGGGACCTAAATCGTCAGGTGAAGAATTCGGCAAGGGTTCGCCCTTGAGAGTAATAATCCCATCAAAGGGGTCCGAACCGGGCCCAAAGAAATCAGCCGGTATTGGTGCACAGCCGAAATCTACAAATGTGTTGTGGTCTTCCGGAGTTTCCCACAGGTCGTATACAGGCACTTCTTCCTCGGCCTCGCCGGTAATGACAAATGCCAGGTCGAGTGAGGTCCCCACACATTCATGGGTAATCACACCATTAACGATCTGTACGTCGGTTCCCACAAAATCGATGGATATCCACTCCGGGTTGTAAGGAATCGGAAGCATGTAGTCCTGAAGTACGAAAGGTTCGCCTATAGTCACAGGGAAGATCAAACGCCCTATATAGAGCTGCTCGTTTTCATCCTCGGGCAAAGGCGGCCTGCCGGGTTCTCCCTGCTCAAACCAAGCATCGGTCGACCAGTTTATGGCAAACTCGAGAGAGGGATTACCCCCTGCGATCGGGATATTCTCGAAGTAGATAGAGAACTTTTTAGGCTGATAAACAAATGGATTATCGTAGAACCAGATATTCCACCAGTAATCGTATTCATACCATCCTTCACCGTAGAAATTTGTTGCATACCATTCTATGGGAAATCCCTCCGGTCCAAACATGACGTTAAAATTATTCTGTCTTGGCGGTTCGATTATGGGTGCCCATTGCAGATTCATCCAGTGGGCATACACTGCATCATCCATGAAGTGATCACGCGTGTTCTTCCAGCCCCACTTCGGCTGGGGCTCAGGCGGATCAACTTGGTGAACCATGGCGACAACGCTCAACCAGTAGATGGAATCCTGTACCTGGTGGAACCAATCATCTTCATCAAGATAAATATCGTACCGGTAATAATGAGTATGGTCTCCGTATAAAACTTCGCCAGTGTTTGGATCATACCACCCTTCCTCGGTAGGAGGATCGAATGGAGTAACGGTGAAGTTACTTATCATGCGTTCCCATACCGTTGTGCCCGGCATGCTGAAGTCATCGGGATAATCCGGATTGTCCGGGATATTCAGAGCGATGGCCACGGCGAAGCTATCAATGATGCCCTCGAGGTCGCTCTTCCATGAGCCCCAGAAGTGGATGTCCTTAACCCAGCCGCTATCCGAGCACTGCCAGTCATCTGCCAGGACTTTGTTATCGGATAAGTCACCAAAGAAAGACCCATACACGTCCCAGCCTTCCTCATCTGGCAGCTGTGGGAAATGCATCTTGTGATTTGGCCACTCAGGTTCTTCTTCACAATTAGGAGAATTGGTCTCGCCATCTACATAGAAGATTGGATAACCCGGGGGAGGGGGGGACCAAAAACTATACCATTCATACCAAGAACTTAAAGGCGAGTAATAAAACCAGTTATCGCACGTAGTTGCAGTCTGAGTATCGTATAATATTGAGGGATAAGGAGGTAATGTCGATCCCGTATATTCAAGACCAACAAACACCGGGCCATTTACACAGCATGGACTGGAGAATGTTATCATACCAGTACCAGGATACTCAAATGTAGTCTGATCACAGGTGAAAGTTTCGCGGCAGAGTTCAACGCCGGGACCCGCACAGAAATCCTGCGGGTCAGCCATGTCGTAAACTACGAAATCCACATCGACCGGCCAAACTGCATCAACCGGGGGATCACCAACTTGAAAACTATATAGCGTAAAGGTGATTGATTCAATTTCAAATGGATATGTTGGAGTTGCTGCACACTCCAAAGCTGGGTCAAAAAAGGTTACATTATCATCTCCCGCAGAAAAACCACTAAAAAATGAAAGAATTGTACCATCAGTCTTTGCCATGGTGCAGGCGTCTGTGGCCAAAGGCGGCCCAAGAGGCTCAGCGCCCTCTATCTTTATGGCTTTTTGCTTTTCAAAAGCCATAGCTCCAGAAGTCAAGATGAAAACCAAACCAATTGTTAGTATTAATATTTTTTTATACATTTATTTCTCCAAATTACTACTCAACTTATTTTATGAAGTTGAGTAAAATTGAAAGTTTTAATTAAAATTCAACCTGAGAAAATAAAGCGGCGGGGCGCGTGGATTGAGAACATAATACCAGTTTTTAAGAGGCAAAATATTCCCAGAACACAGATAGTATAATTTCTCTTTGGAAAATCTAAACTTGCTGTTCGAACAGCCTTTCGAATAAGCATGCTCAAAAAGCATCAGGATGAGTGAATTGATAAGAATAATGCAGAACGAGACTATCAAAAAACCAAACAGCGAAGCCAGCCTGAGCACAAACCCCGAACCGCTTTGGGTGAAAGCGAAGATAGTCTCAAAGCCGGCATAATGTGTGAGGCCATACTCAA
This sequence comes from uncultured bacterium, assembly GCA_965603725.1. Lineage (GTDB taxonomy): Bacteria > Zixibacteria > MSB-5A5 > UBA10806 > 4484-95 > JAGGSN01. The sequence continues at coordinate 12,262 of CBFDEC010000031.1, forward strand.
GCGGCAGCCATAAGATGGCAATGAAAATAGGATTAAAGCCCAAATACCTGTTAATCCGGTTAACCGCTACGCCAAAGACAGATACGATAAAGTTTATACAGATAAACTTGAAAAGAAATGTTGAGGGATATACTGCGATTTCATGTGAGTAAGCAATAAAGATATAGCAACTGGCAAGTATAATGCTCAGCAAAACTGAACCGGACAAAGTTTCCTTTATCACCCGCCATAAGAAAGGCACCAGGGCAAACATCGATATAAACCAGAATTCAGGATATTGGTTTATAATTGATAAAAATAAAGCAGAACTGCCGGCGCACAGAAAATTCACGAGAAACCTTAAAATCGGGTCATTGTAATTTGAGCTTTCCTGCATCCCGGTTACCTGTCTTGGCTGCAAAACTCAGCCAGCTTGAGAGTAATACTACAACATCTAAATCTGTTACTCGCTCTGGCAGATAGGTCTTCCCTAAAGAGGAATACCCTTACACGAGTAATTTTCTTAAGGCTTAATCATAAATGTAAGTTCAGATTACAACTGCAGCCTTCCTAGAAATTCAAACTTCTGACGATGCTTTGCATATAAAGCTATGAAGCCAGCTTACACTATGACATCATCAGAAAATACGTTACATGCAGATTCCTTTGTCAATAAAATCAAGCGCCGAAAAAACGCGTAACCCCTCAGCGCGGCTTGCATGATGGGCTTTCATCCATAAAGTTAAGAATTCTGATTTGTATGTCAAGCAAAAAATGGAATTATTTGGTCTGCTAAGTTAACAAAAATACATAGAAAAATATTGCCTCGTTTTGATAATTTAAGGCTTTGTTTTTTGCGTTTAGTTTATTAATATTGTTTTTTGTGATGAGGCTTAGTGGATAATACAGTTGATTATATAAACTGGCGGTGATACGTGAAGATGAAGAAAAAAATAGCAGTGATAGCCCTGGGCGGTAATGCAATTACCCGGAAAGATCGTGAGGATACAATACCTAACCAATTTATAAATACTAAGATCAGTCTGGAGGGCGTTGTTAAGCTAATCGAAGATGGCTACAACTTAGCGTTGACTCATGGCAACGGTCCCCAGGTAGGTAACGCTGTATTGCGGGTTGAGCTGGCTCGGGGCAAAGCTCCCGAACTCCCATTATATATATGTGTTGCCGACCTGCAGGGGGGAATGGGATATATGATCGAGCAGGTGCTCAGAAATAAGCTTGAGACACTTGGTATAAAAAAAGGCGCTGCAACTGTTATTACCCAGGTGATGGTGGATGAAAACGATGACGATTTTAAAAATCCGACTAAGTTTATCGGCCAGTTTTATAATTCAGAAAAGGCCCGGTCGCTTCAGAACGAGTTCGGCTGGATAATGAAACAGTTTCCGGGTGATAATAGACTTCGACGCGTTATCGCATCGCCGAAACCTCAATATATCGTCGAAAAAGAAGTTATCAAACACCTTGTTAATGCCGGCGTTATAGTAATCGCTGCTGGCGGCGGCGGGATTCCGGTTATCAAACATCAAGGCGCATTAAAGGGTATTGACGCGGTTATAGATAAAGATCGGGCGGCGGCGGTAATGGCTCGCGATATCGAAGCCCAGTTGCTGATAATATTAACCTCGATTGAAAAAATTGCTTTAGATTACAGCAAACCCACGCAAAAAAATCTCGACCGGTTAACTCTTGCGGAAGCTGAACAGTATTTGGCCGACGGGCATTTTCCGCCCGGCAGTATGGGACCCAAAATCGAAGCCGCTATCGAATTCCTGAAAGCCGGAGGTAAAAAAGTGATTATAAGCTCCATTGAGAAAGCTTATGAGGCGGTTAACGGGAATGCCGGAACAACAATCATACACTGATAGAGCTGTCCTTTTCGATTAAGAAACATAACGAGGAGCAATTGGGTCTATTAGAAAGTCTGGCTGAAATTATAAAAAGCAGGGGCGGAAAAATCTATGCAGTTGGCGGTCCTGTCAGAGATCGGCTTCTGGGGATTTCCGACCTCAAGGATGTTGACTACCTGGTGTGTGGAGTTCCTATTGACGATCTGAAAAGTATTTTATGTCGATTCGGCGCCATAAATCTTGTCGGTCAGTTTTTTGGAGTGATAAAGTTCAAGCCCTTCAAATCAGAATCTACCTACGATATATCGCTTCCCCGAAAAGAACTTTCAACCGGAACAGGTCATCGTGATTTCGAAGTCGATTTCGACCATAATATTCCTATAGAGGATGATCTTAGCCGGCGGGATTTTACAATCAATGCCATGGCCAGGGAATTTCCCGCTGGCGCTCTGATCGATCCCTATAATGGAAAAACGGACATGGAAAACAGAATATTAAGAATGGTCTCCGAATCAAGCTTCACCGATGATCCGCTGCGTATGATCCGCGGCGTTCAGTTTGCCGCCAGGTTCGACCTTTCTATTGAGGAAAATACTTTCGCGGCTATGCGGCAATACGCTGATCTTATTGAGACTGTATCTACAGAACGAATAACCGAGGAATTGAATAAATTACTCGAGCGAGCTGAAAAACCATCCGCCGGTTTCAGGTTGATGAAACAGACCGGTCTATTAAAATATATCCTGCCCGAGCTTGCCAATACCGTCGGAGTTTCCCAGCCCGGCGGCTATCATCGCTGGGATGTATTTGAACACAGCATTCGAACAGTAGATGCCGCACCGCAATATCTGAAGATCAGATTGGCCGCCCTATTCCATGATATCGGCAAGCCGGCAACCAAACAACCTGTTGAGGATGGTGCAACATTTTATGGCCATGACAAACTCAGCCGGGAAATAACCGAAAAAGCATTAAAACGACTGCGTTATTCAAATGAAATAATAAAGCAGGTTAATACACTTATTGATAAGCACATGTTCAGCGAAAAGGCCGGCGATAAAGGCGTCCGTCGTTTGATAAACCGGGTGGGCACAGACCTTATCTTTGATTTGATATCCTTAAGAAAGGCCGACACAATTGCCCAGGGTATGGGACAGGATACCGACAGCATCGATGATTTCAGGCGGAAAGTCGAGACTGAGCTTTCCGGTCGCAGCGTGTTCGGGCTTAAAGACTTAGCTGTAAACGGTACTGATATAAAAGATAAATTCAACCTAGCGGAAGGGCCGGTTATCGGTGAGGTTTTATCATTTTTGTTAGACCAGGTTCTTGATGAACCCGAGTATAATACAAAAGAAAAATTATTGAGATTAACCGCTGATTTTTTAGATAAAAGGTCGCTTGACATTTGAGAATTTTTTCACTTAATTAGCCAGCCTATAGGGAGGAAATATGAAAATACACGAGTACCAGGCAAAAGAAATTTTCGGCAAATATGGCTTGCCGATTCCCAAAGGTGAGGTGGTATCCAATCCGGCGGATGCACGTGAAGTTGCAGTACGTTATCAAAAACCGGTGATGATCAAAGCCCAGGTCCATGTTGGCGGACGAGGAAAAGCCGGCGGTATCAAGTATTGCGCCGAACCGGATGATGCTTTCGAAGCCGCTCAGGCAATTCTGGGTATGAATATCAAAGGATTAATTGTCAAAAAGATACTTGTTACCGAGGCAGTCGAAATCAAGCATGAGGCTTATGTCGGCGTTATTGTTGACAGAACAACCAAGAAAAACGTGATTATGGTTTCACCTGCAGGCGGTATCGATATCGAACAGGTGGCCGCTGAAACTCCGGAAAAAATCATGAAGCTGGCTGTTGACCCGCTTTTGGGACTGCATCAGTATGAAGCTCTTCAGCTTGCCCGATTTATCTATCCCGATATCAAAATCGCCCGAAAGGCGGCGGGCATTATCAAAAAGCTGTACAATTCATTTGTTCATAGTGACGCCTCTCTGTCTGAGATCAATCCGCTGGTACTGGATAATGATGACGACCTCATTGCCCTCGATGCCAAAATCAATCTTGATGACAACGGGCTTTTCAAGCATCCTGATTTCGAAAATTTAAGAGATCTCGATGCCGAAGACCCTGATGAAATCGAGGCGAAACGCAACGACCTGTCTTTTGTGAAGCTTAACGGCAATATCGGCTGTTGTGTCAATGGCGCCGGTCTGGCAATGGCCACGATGGACCTGGTGAAGCACTTTGGCGGCGAACCGGCAAACTTTTTGGATATCGGCGGCTCGTCATCTCCGGAGAAAGTAATAGCGGCTTTACGGATTATTCTTAGAGACCCTGATGTTGGAGTGGTGCTGTTCAATATCTTTGGCGGTATTACCCGGTGTGACGATGTTGCCAACGGTATAGTCGCGGCGCTGGAAAAGCTCGAGCCGCGTGTACAAATTGTGGTTCGTCTTACGGGCACCAATGAAGATAAAGCCAAAGAAATTCTTGAAAAACTCCAGTTGCCGGCTACTAATTCCATGGATGAGGTGGTCAAAATGGCCATAAAAGAGGTCGCTCCGGTAGCCTGATAAAAATGCAACGTTTTATCAGTTGGCTTAGTTCAAGAAATCAATGTTTAAAGTGAAAAATAATCTTTTGCAATTGCGATAAAGAGAAGAGGCGTTATGGCAATTTTTGTTGATAAAAACACCAGGATAATTATCCAGGGCATAACCGGTCGCGACGGTTCGTTTCATGCCCGTCAGATGTTGGTCTACGGTTCAAAAGTTGTTGGCGGCGTTACTCCGGGGAAAGGCGGCGCCGAGATTCATGGGGTTCCCATTTTTGATACTATGGCCGAGGCGGTCAAAAAGACCAAAGCCAATACTTCGATGATCTTAGTGCCTCCGCCTTTTGCGGTTGATGCCATATATGAGGCGGCCAAATCGGGTGTATCTTTGATTGTATGCATCACCGAAGGCGTCCCGACTATGGATATGATAGGCTTATACAGCTACCTCAAGATGAAGGGCGTTAGATTAATCGGACCCAACTGTCCCGGCTTGATATCGCCAGGCGCGTCGAAGGTGGGCATCCTGCCGGCACAGATTTTCAAAAAAGGCGCTGTCGGCGTTGTTTCGCGTTCCGGAACGTTGACCTACGAAGTCGTTTACAATCTCACGCAAAACGGCTTGGGGCAATCGACCACTCTTGGCATCGGCGGCGACCCGATTATCGGCACCAATTTTATAGATTGCCTGGAAGCGTTTGAGAACGACCCTCAGACCGAGGGGATTGTTTTAATCGGTGAAATCGGCGGTTCTGATGAGGAGATGGCGGCTGAGTATATAAAGAAAAATGTAACGAAGCCGGTAGTGGCTTTCATAGCCGGGCAGACTGCTCCTCCAGGTAAACGGATGGGGCATGCCGGCGCTATCATCTCCGGTTCATCCGGACTGGCTGCCGACAAAATCAAGGCGCTGAATGCAGTCGGTATCCCCGTTGCCGAAATTCCCTCGCAAATTGCCGGTTTAATGGCGGAGAAACTTGCCGATTACAGAAAAAAGAAAGCTAAGAAAAAAGCCGTAGCTAAACCGAAAAAGAAAATGGCAAAGAAAAAAGCAGCTAAGAAAGCCGCTAAAAAGAAAGCTGTTAAAAAGGCAAAGAAAAAAACAGCCGGGAAAAAAGCGGTGAAGAAAACTGCAAAACGAAAAGTTGTCAAAAAGAAAACAGCCAGAAAGAAAACAGGAAGAAAAAGATAATAATGGCTGAAAAGACGACAACCAAGAAACCCTATAAACAAAGACCCGACCCAGTTGTTATATATAAAAAATGGTGTAAAGCCTGCGGCATCTGTGTAGAACTCTGTCCTCAGAAAGTGTTTGATACCGATAGAGACGGCTATCCCGTTATTGCCCGTGGCCTGGACTGCACTCAATGCGCTATATGCTGGGTTCACTGCCCTGATTTTGCCATAACCTCTAACGAGAAATGAAAAGATTATGGTTGATACATCAGGTCCAATTTTAGTTCAGGGCAACCAGGCCTGCGCCCTTGGCGCTATAGCCGCCGGCTGCTTATTTTTTGCGGGATATCCGATTACGCCATCTACAGAAATCGCCGAAGTAATGGCCCTGGAGTTGCCTAAGCTCGGCGGCAACTTCATCCAGATGGAGGACGAGATCGCCTCGATATCGGCGGTAATCGGCGCCTCTATCGCCGGTTCAAAGTCGATGACTGCTACCTCCGGACCGGGGTTTTCGCTTATGCAGGAAAACATCGGTTATGCCTGCATGGCCGAGGTGCCCTGCGTAATAATCAATGTTATGCGCGCCGGACCATCGACAGGCCTGCCAACCAAGGTCGGGCAGGCTGATGTGATGCAGGCCAACTGGGGCTCACATGGCGATTTCTACCCGATTGTATTATGTCCGACATCAGTTCGAGACTGTTTCGATATAACAATTCAAGCCTTTAATCTTGCCGAAAGATATCGTACGCCGGTTATAATTTTATCCGATGAAGTGATCGGCCATATGAGAGAAAAGGTCACTCTGCCCGACCCGTCTTCTATCGAGAAAGTTGAACGTCCCCGGCCAAATGTTCCGCCTGAATGGTATAAGCATTTTCAGATAACAGCGGATTACACATCGCCGATGGCTAATTTTGGGCAGGGTTACCGGTTTCATTTAACAGGACTCACTCATGATGAATTCGGATTTCCTACCTCGGATAATGTTGAGATCACCAGGAAACTTGATAAACTGAAAAAGAAAATCGAACGTCATAAAGACGACATAGTACAGGTTAAGGAGTTTCAGCTTGATGATGCCGGGGTGATGATTATTGCTTACGGTTCAGTGGCTATGGCTGCCAGGCAGGCGGTAAGGCTGGCTCGTAAAAAACGATTTAAAGCCGGGCTTTTCCAGCCTGTTACGCTCTGGCCATTCCCTGACGAACAACTGAAGCCAAGATTGAAAAAAGCGGATTTAGTTGTGGTGGCTGAACTGAACCAGGGCCAGATAATATACGAGGTTGAAAGGATTTGCCAAAGTCATACAAAAATCGTCGGCTTAAACAGGTATGATGGGGAATTAATAACGCCGGAGCAGATTCTTCAAAAGATCAAAGAGGAACATTGAAAATGCAGAAGTCCGATATAACTCATCATTATCTGAGGCCAAGAATGCATTTTCCAAATGTCTGGTGTCCCGGCTGCGGCATCGGAATTGTGCTGGGAGCTTTTATCCGGGCGGTTGACCGGCTGCAAATCCCTAAGGATGAAATTGCCCTCGTTTCCGGCATCGGCTGCACCGCGCGTATACCGGCATATGTCGACTTTAATACCCTGCACACCACTCATGGCCGGGCAATCCCCTTTGCCACAGGGGTCAAACTGGCCAATCCAAAAATGAAAGTAGTGGTCATATCAGGCGACGGCGATCTTTTAGCAATCGGCGGCAATCATTTCATCCACGCCTGCCGTCGGAATATCGATATGACAGTTATTCTGGTTAATAACTATATTTACGGTATGACCGGCGGCCAGTATTCGCCAACGACACCATTCGGTAAAAAGGCATCCACGGCGCCCTATCTAACTGTTGAACCGCCGTTCGATGCCTGTGATCTGGCTATCAGTTCCGGAGCCTCCTTTGTAGCCAGGAGTACAGTTTATCATGCCATGCCGATGTCTAATTTGATTGAAAAAGCGCTGGATAAAAAAGGCCTATCAATGGTCGAAGCTCTCTCGAACTGCCAGACTCAGTATGGGCGGTTAAACCGTGAGGGTTCGGCTGTCAGGATGATCCAGGCCATGAAAGATACCGCTGTTCCGATATCTAAGGCAAAGAAAATGACGCCTGAACAGCTTGAGGGGAAACAGGTAATCGGCATGCTGCATAATATTGACAGGCCGGGGTATCTCGAACAATACCAGAAGATAATAGATAAGTGTAATCCACCTCAAAAGAAGACCGACGAGGCTGAAAAAGTTGAGGAGAATAGCAAAGAAGTTTAGGGATCTTAAATGACCGTTAGTATTTAATTAATCATGGATTATGGTGAGACGATGAAAAAAAAGCAGGTTGAAGACAGGTTTGAAATGAGATTGTCCGGCTCCGGCGGCCAGGGATTGGTGCTTGCCGGTGTGATGATTGCTGAAGCGGTCGGAGTTTATGAGGGCAAAAATGTCGCTCAAACACAAAGCTATGGTCCCGAAGCTCGTGGAGGCACCTCGCGTTCGGACCTGGTTATCTCCGAGGATGAGATTTATTATCCAAAAACATCGGAACTTGATCTGCTTCTGGCTTTAACCCAGGAGGCCGCGGATAAATATTACACGCATCTTAAAACCAATGGTATTTTAATCGTAGATTCAGAAATTGTCAGGCAACTGCCGCCATACTCGAAAATTTATAGTCTTCCATTTACCAGAACTGCCCGTGAAGAAATCGGGACGACTTTAGTTGCTAACGTCATTTCCGCAGCGGCGCTGGTGACAATATCGGGCATCTGTAAACAGGAATCGTTTTTGAATGCGGTCCTGAATCGGGCTCCCAAGGGAACCGAATCAAAAAATGAGAAAGCCTGCAAACTCGGCTTCGAGATGGGGAAGAAGGCTTTAAAAGGGGAGACATAATAAATGGGTCAATCATTATTAATAATAAAACCGGATGCGGTTGAACGAAACCTGATAGGCGAGATTATTTCCAGGCTTGAAAAAGCCAGGTTTATTATAGCGGCTTTGAAAATGGTCAGGCTGAATTACAATGAGGCCAGTAAATTCTATGCAGTCCATAAAGGCAAACCGTTTGTTGATGAGCTTTGCAAGTTTATGTCATCGGGACCGATTGTTGTAATGGTTTTAAAATCTGAGGGCGATACAGCAGCAAAAGTCCGTGAGCTCATCGGAGCAACGGATCCCCAAAAAGCCGCCGCCGGTACTATCAGACATGATCTGGCAGTGAGCCTGACAAAAAATTCTGTGCATGCTTCGGATTCTCCGCAGAATGCCGAGCAGGAAATTAGTTTTTTCTTTAGCTGATGAGAATAACGATCCCATTTGGCGGACAAATATCAGAATTTGACACCGATGAGCTCTGTCTGCCGGTAACTTCTGTCGACCGTTTTTGTTGTACTTTCCCGCCTCCTTTGAGCCAGGATGAAATCAGAGGAAAAATCCTCAAAAGTCTTGAAAGTTATAAAAAGCTTTTTGGCAGCTCGAACGTCTTAACGGTTGTTAATGATGGTTACCGCCGGACGCCCACCGAACAATTGCTATCGATTGTCTGGGATTATCTTAAAAATGGGGATTTTATCATAGCCACCGGCTCCCACCGCAAGCCTACTGATAATGAGCTGAAAAAGATATTCGGCGACAGGCTTGAACAAATCAGGTCAAGACTTCATATTCATGACTGCTATAACAAATCCACCCTGGTTAATTTTGGGGACACAGGTTATGGAACGCCTATTTTTCTGAATAAGAAAGTTATTGATGCGGATTTGATTTTCACAATAAATTCAGTCGAACCTCATTTTTTTGCCGGTTTTACCGGCGGGCGCAAATCGCTTATTCCCGGACTGGCTGGTTTTGATACAATCCAGGCAAATCACCGGTTCGCCAAAGATCTAAAATCGTGCGCCTTAAATCTCAATGACAATCCGCTGCATCGAGACCTCGAAGAAGGCTTAAAGCTGATTAGTGATAAAACGATCCTTACTATCCATTGCGTTACCAACCGTAATGGTGAAATTGTCGATCTTTTTGTCGGCAGTCTTCACCAAGCTTTCTTACAGGCATGTTCAAGCGCTGCTCGATTTTACACGGTTGAAGCGCCTGAAAAATATGATATAGTCATTGCAAATTGTGAACCGCCTCTTGACGCTAACCTTTATCAATTGCAAAAGGCTCAAGAACACGGGGGTAGAATGGTTGCCGATGGCGGCGTCCTGATAACTGCAGGAGCCTGTCAGGAGGGCGTTGGTTCCGAATATTTTGTGAAACTGGCAGATAAATATCCCACACCCGATTCGGTTCTGGATCGGGGAATGAACGACGATTCATTCGGAATACACAAATTAATAAAAACTGCCCGGCAATTGCAAAAATTTAGGGTCTACTATGTAACTGCTCTTGACGAGGACACTATCAAAAGATTATATTTAAGTCCTTTCAATAATATAAAGGAGGCTTTGAATACCGCTCTTGAGGAAATTGGCAAGGATGCAAAAATAGCAGTTTTGGATGATGCAGGATATACCGTACCAGTAATGAAACTTTAAAAAAGGAGTATGATGTGAGGAAGAAAGTAACAATTGTAGGCGCCGGACATGTCGGCGAAAGCTGCGCTGTGTATTTAGCCGAAAAAAATATCTGTGATATCACAGTCATCGATATCATCGAAGATATGCCGCAGGGAAAGAGCCTCGATCTATCCCAGGCAGGCCCGATTGTCGGATATGACTGCAAGGTTGAGGGTTCGAACGATATGGCGGCGATGGAAGGAACCGATCTGATTGTTCATACAGCCGGTTTACCCCGTAAGCCCGGTATGAGCCGTGAGGACCTCCTTAATAAGAACGCTAATATTATCAAAAGCATGGCCGAGGTTGCCAAGACACACGCTCCCGACGCCATGATCCTGATGGTAGCCAACCCGCTGGATATCATGACCTATCATGCCTGGAAAATTTCCGGTTTCCAGACTAACCGGGTGTTCGGCCAGGCCGGTATTCTCGATTCGACGCGTTTCCGTACATTCGTTGCCTGGGAACTTGGCGTGTCTATGAACGATATTCAGGCGATGGTCTTAGGCGGTCATGGCGATACCATGGTGCCGCTGCCCTCATATACTACAGTCAGCGGAATTCCGATAACTGAGCTTATCTCCAAGGAAAAAATCGATGAGATCTCCCAGCGGACCAGGGTCGGAGGCGGTGAAATTGTCAAGCTGTTGAAGACTGGTTCCGCCTATTATGCCCCGGCGGCCGCGACTGTCCAGATGGTCGATTCGGTACTGAATGACCGCAAGCGTGTCATGCCGCTATCCGCTTATGTTGACGGTCCTTATGGTATCAAGGGTCAGTATATAGGCGTTCCTGCCGTACTGGGCGCCGGCGGTGTCGAAAAGATATTTGAGCTGAAACTCAGCGATGAAGACCAGACAGCTTTGCAGAATTCAGCTAATAAATATAAAGAGGTGCTCGGAGAGCTTGGTTACTAAACACATTTAAAGTTTTTGGCATTATTTAAATAAAGTAATTTCGATTGGGAGACAATATGGGTAAAACCATAACCGAAAAAATCATCAGCGAACACGCGGGCAGTGATGTTAAAGCTGGTGAGATTGTTGTTGCCGACGTGGATATCTGTCTGGCTCAGGATGGCACCGGTCCATTGACAGTTCGCCAGATTGAAAAGCTGGGTACTGATAAACTGGCCAGTCCGGAAAGGTCGGTCTTTTTCCTTGACCACTCCGCTCCCGCATCGCGTAAGGAGCTTGCTAACGATCATGCGTTCCTGCGTGAGTTTGCTAAGAAAACCGGCGCCCGTCTGTCCGATATTGGGAAGGGGATATGTCATGTTATTATAAATGAGCAATATGTCTGCCCCGGCAATATTCTGATTGGCGCAGACAGCCACACCTGCACCGGCGGCGCTTTATGCGCGTTTGCCACCGGTCTTGGATCAACCGATGTGGCAGTTGGCATGGCCCTGGGCAAAACCTGGTTTCGAGTGCCCGAGACATATAAGATTTATGTTACAGGCGAGTTCCCGGTTGGTGTTTTTGCAAAAGACCTGATTCTTTATCTGATCGGTTTAATTGGCGCAGATGGCGCAACCTATAAAGCGCTGGAATTCTGCGGACCGACAATCGAAAACATGAGCATGGATTCGCGTTTTACACTTTCCAACATGGCTGTCGAAAGCGGCGCCAAACTCGGCTTGATTGCCTCCGATGAAACTACAAAAGAATACCTTGAAAAGATGGGGCGCGGCTCGAAGTGGCGTCCCATCAGCGCTGACCCTGACGCCGAGTATGAGCGTGTTATTGAAATCGACGTGTCTCGAATCGAACCGACAGTTTCGTTCCCTCATGCTGTCGATAATACTCGGAAGATAAGCGAAGCGGTCGGCACAGTTATTGACCAGGTATTCTTTGGCACCTGCACCAATTCTCGTCTCGAGGACTGGGAAGTAGTTGCTCGTATAGTAAAAGGCAAGAAAATCGCTCCCGGGATCAGGTTCATTGCTGCTTCGGGCTCCAAGCTTGTTGAAAAACAGGTAATCGATCTGGGGTATTACCGGATTCTGGCAGAGTTCGGCGCTTCGTTTTTGCCCCCCGGCTGTGGTCCATGTGTTGGCGTGCATGGCGGCGTTCCTGCAGACGGCGAACGATCTTTGACCACCATGAACCGTAATTTCAAAGGCCGGATGGGAAACCCAAACAGCGAAATCTATTTAGCCTCGCCGGCAACGCTGGCGGCTACTGTTATCGAGGGAGTCATTGCCGACCCGCGCAAGTATGCTAAGGAACTGACCTTGATGTCTTTTCCGTCTATAGTCAATACCGAGGTATTAAAAAAGGCCGCTGCTGCGGCGGTCGATTCGCTTGAAAATGTCGCTTCTGAAACCGCAAAAAAACTCGGTCCGAAATTTAAAGAGACATCGGTTGTAGTTGAGAAGAAAGCCAAAAAAGTCATTAAAAAATACGAACCCCAGGCGAGAAAAGCCGCCAGCGAACTTGAAAAAACAATTAAAGCGCTGGCCAGAGACGCCTCCAGAGCAATCAAGGATGTTTTATCCGGCCAGAAACCAGAAGATGTACCCATAAAGATAAAGAAAACCGTTAAGAAACCTGTGGCAAAGAAAAAAGCAGTAAAAAAGAAAGCTGTTAAAAAGAAGGCTGTTAAAAAGAAGGCCGCAAAAAAAACTGCAAAGAAAAAAGCCCGTACGACTGCCCCTAAAACGAGAAGGAGCTAAACCATGGCGTTAACTGGAAAAGTATTTAAGTTTGGTGATGATATATCCACCGACCATATTGCTCCGGGCAGGTATTTTCACCTGAGGTCCGATCTTCCGGAACTGGCGAAACATGTTCTCGAGGACGCCGATGAGTCGTTTGCCTCCAGTATTTCCGATGGCGATTTTGTTGTCGCCGGTAAAAATTTCGGACTGGGTTCATCACGTGAACATGCACCGGCTATTATCAAGCTGGCGGGAACGGGAGCGGTTCTGGCAAAATCGTTTGCCAGGATATTTTTCAGAAATGCTATTAACGTCGGTTTGCCGGCATTAATCTGCGATACCGATCAGATAAACGCCGGCGATGAACTGGAAATCGATCTTGAAGCTGGAATAATCAAGAATAAAACTAACGGACAGGAGCTGTCGTTTTCTCCTCTTCCCAGAACAATGGTTAATATCCTTGATGATGGCGGCCTGGTAGCGCATATTCAAAAGCACGGAGGAATCAAAATCGAATAGTTTTGTTAGTGTAATGATTCATTGATAATTTTACAACAATCAGTCATTGCGAGTCCGCCTAAGACGGGCCCGCAATGACAAGTTATTATTAAGTGATTTACGGGACAGGACACTAGCATCGATTTGTTATGCAAGTTATAATATTTTATCCTGTTATATTTGGTTGTTGATTATGAAAGAACATTCAAAGAAAGCTGTATTCGGAATAATATTAATCTTTCTGGGTGTGTTTCTTCTATTTGACACCATCGGATTTTTTGATTTCTGGGAGGCGGCAGAGATATTCTGGCCGCTCATACTAATCGCCATAGGTCTTTTTATTATATTCAGACGAAAAGAAGGTTATTATCATGGCAGATATAAAAAAGGCGGCCAAAATTCATGTGCCGGGATTTCCGGTATTGCCGGTGATATCGTTGTATCCGGTTTAACCGGGGGCGTTGGCGCTATTAACAAATCGCTGCTTTTCGGAGATATTATAATTGATCTTACCGGTACAAAACTTAACGATGGCAATAATTACGTTGATGTTTCAGTTTTGTTTGGCGATGTGAAAATATCCGTGCCTGATGAATTCCCGGTATCGGTTGATTTGACCTGCTGTGCCGGTTCTGTTAAGTATAATGATAAAAAATCGGACGGTATTTTTCCGAACGTTAAACATAAAGATGACAGCTTTGAGAGTTCCCCGGCTAAGCTCTTCATTAAAGCCAGAGCATGTTTTGGCGATTTAAAAGTAAACAATATTTCAAAATAAGAAGGAGAAATGATGGTAAAATTCAAAAAGATTACGCCTCCCACAGACGGCAAACAAATTAAAGTAGTCAATAAGAAGTTGAGTATTCCCGATAACCCGATTATTCCGGTAATTGAGGGCGACGGTATCGGCCGCGACATCATGAAAGCCGCTCGCCGGGTGGTCGATGCGGCAGTCGAAAAAAGCTATGCCGGTAAAAAAAGAATAGTCTGGTTTGACATATATGCGGGCGAGGCGGCCAACGAAAGATATGGGGAGGTGTTGCCTGACGATACATTGAAAGCGATCAAGAACTATATCGTCGCTCTAAAGGGTCCGCTTACAACTCCGGTTGGCGGAGGTTATCGTTCGCTGAATGTTTCTCTTCGCCAGATGCTCGTGCTTTATGCCTGCGTTCGTCCCGTCCGTTATTTCGAGGGAGTGCCCTCCCCGGTTAAACGTCCGGATAAAATGAATGTTATCATCTACCGTGAGAATACCGAGGATGTCTACGCCGGTATCGAATGGAAAAAAGGCACTAAAGATGCTAAGAAGGTAATCGAATTTCTAAACAAAAAAATGAAGAAAAATATTCGTTCCGATTCCGGTATCGGTATTAAACCGATATCAGTCACAGGAACTCAACGTCTTGTCCGTAAAGCAATCAACTATGCAATCGATAGCAACAGCCGGTCGGTTACTCTTGTCCATAAGGGCAATATCATGAAGTTCACCGAGGGCGCTTTCCGTGATTGGGGCTATAAACTCGCCGCTAAGGAATTTCCCACTCAGACTATCACCGAACAGGAGCTCTGGGACAAATACGACGGCAAATGCCCTGAAGGAAAAATTATCATCAAAGACCGGATTGCCGATTCGATGTTCCAGCAGGTTTTAACTCGCTCGGATGAGTATGATGTTATAGCTACTCCAAACTTGAACGGCGATTATCTCTCTGACGCCTGCGCCGCCCAGGTGGGGGGATTGGGCATGGCTCCCGGAGCAAATATCGGCGATTATGTCGGGTTGTTCGAGGCCACTCATGGAACCGCTCCCAAGTATGCCGATAAGGATATGGTAAATCCCGGCTCATTGATACTCTCTGCGGTTATGATGCTCAGATATCTTGGCTGGAAAGAAGCGGCAACGAGCGTGGAAAGCGCCATAGAAAAGACTATCAAGCAAAAAACAGTGACATATGATCTTGAACGTCAAATGGAAGGAGCAACCAAGGTCTCAACTTCTCAGTATGCGACTCATCTAATCGAGAACCTGTAAAGAAAACTATGGGCAGGGCTGGTTAGCACAGCCCTGCCAGTCTAATCTGAATTGAAATATTCATTATCGGGCTTTAGCTGAGAAAACAACTCATAAAACTTAACGTTAATGTTCGATTTTATTAGGAAAACCGTATTGGTAACCGGAGCGTCACGAGGAATCGGAGCAGCGACAGCAAAACTCTATGCCAGGCATGGCGCTAATGTTGTTATCAATTACAAAGATAACGAGAATAAAGCTCGTGATGTGCTTGAACAGATTACTATAGACGATGGTTCGGCGCGAATATTCAAAGCTGACGTTGCTGATGCCGGACAATGTAAATCGATGGTGGATTGGACTGTATCGGAATTCGGCGGTATTGATATACTTGTTAATAATGCCGGTATCTGGAAAGAATCGGCAATTGAGGATATGACCGAAGAGAAATTGGCTGAAACTTTAAACAGCAATCTTAACGGTTGTTTCTATTGTACTTCAGCAGCAGTCCCATATATGAAAAAGCAGAGGTCAGGCAGTATTGTTTTTGTCTCCTCAACCGCCGGTCAGCGCGGTGAGGCGTTTCATTCTCATTATGCGGCCTCTAAGGGCGCTTTAATTTCGCTGACTAAATCGCTGGCTCCTGAACTGGCTGGTTATAATATTATGGTCAATTGTGTTGCTCCGGGTTGGGTCGATACCGATATGAGTCACGAGACTATTATTTCTGAGGATGGGCCGAAGTATCTGTCGCCGATTCCGCTGGGGCGGGCGGCTAAGCCGGAAGAAATAGCCTGGCCAATCCTGTTTATATCATCAAGTTACGCCAGCTTTATTACCGGAGAAATCCTGAACGTTAACGGTGGAGCGGTATTAGCGGGATAAGACCTTTCAGGACTTTCCCTGAAAAACTGAATAGAATCTTTATAATATAAATTATATCAACGAGTTGATATTTCGAAGAAGTGGAAATCATGGTTTCTTGAAAAATCGGGGAAACTTCCGCACTAACAGGCGGGACTTTCCAGTCCCGCAGGCAGGCTGGAAAGCCTGCCCTGTTAAATTAGTTTTTTGTTTTGATCAAAATTGTTATGTGGAAAAAATCGGGGAAACTTCTGAAGACTTTTACATTGACTTTGACGTTCTTAATCGATATTATCCGAGCAGGTTATTATGAGTATGGACATTGAGAAAATCTTATCGCCTATTGCCCCTAATATCCAGAAGTTTGAAGCGCTGTTAGAGAGGACCCTGTCGACCGATTCCAGTTTTATACTTCAGATTACCGAGCATTTGTTTTCCCGAACCGGCAAACTGTTAAGACCCGGTCTTATTTTCCTATCCGCCGGTCATACTGTCAATACCGGCGCAGTTCACGCTGCCGTCGCAGTTGAGCTAATTCATGTGGCTACGCTTCTGCATGATGATGTTATCGATCAATCGTCAACCAGGCGCGGGATTGAAACTGTAAATTATCGCTGGAATAACCTGACAGCGGTATTAATGGGTGATTATCTTTTTGCAAAATCTTTTAAGTTGCTGATCGATTCAGGATCGCATAAACTTCTGGATAGTTTTGCAATTGCCACCCAGCGGGTTTCAATCGGCGAGTTGAATCAGGTTAATTTAACCGGCAACCTGGATGTTGAAGAAAGCGACTATTTAAGAGTTGTGGCCGATAAAACCGCCTCATTATTTGCCTGTTCCTGTGAGGCCGGCATTGTTTGTAATGGCGGTGATGAAGCCAGTATAAAAGCCTTGCGTGAATTCGGTGAAAATCTGGGCATTGCCTTCCAGATCACCGATGACCTGCTCGATTTAATAGGCGAACCTTCAAAAACAGGCAAACAGCTCGGATCTGATATCCGGGAAGGCTGGGTTACTCTGCCGATGATATATACCCTTCAAAACGGCGGCAACTCTTACAAATATCAGATTCATAAACTATATAAAGAGGGTTTTACACCGGATGAATTCGAACAGGTTGTAGAGTTCGTTAGAGATACAGGTGGAATCGACTATGCCAATCAAAAGGCTCGAAAATATAGTGAACGCGCCAAAGCCGCAGTTACCGATATTAAAGGACTCGATTTTAAAGAAAACCTGATAGAACTTGCCGAGTTTGCAATCACCCGTGAAAAATAGAACAAAGTTTATTTCCCAAAGTAGAATACTTTTAACTGGTTATTGTTATGAGTGATATTTTCTCTTTAAACTTTCAGAGCGGAAACATAATCTATATTATTCTGGGGATAGTTTCTCTGGTAATTTCCTGGTGGAGCTATTCTGGAGCTGCTCCTCAAATCTCTTCTTTTAAAAAGTATCTGCTTTTAGTCCTGCGCAGTCTGGGTATTTTCCTGATTGCAATATTGCTGATTGAGCCGTTGCTGACAGTGTTTTCTGAAAAAGTAACCGGTTCCCGAATCGGGATTTTTGTCGATATTTCATCGAGCATGAATTTCAAAGAGGAAGATGGTGAAAGGTATAAAACAGCCAGGGACGCTTACAATCAGCATAAACCATCGAATATTCCGGCAAGTTTTTACGGCTTTGCCGATACATTGATAGAGCTAAATGATTTCCCTGATTCAACTGCGTTTGTTGGACAGGCCACGGATATTGCCCGCGCTTTCATGTCCTCAATTAATGATAATGAAGAGCATGGCGCTTTACTATTTATTACTGATGGCGCTAATAATATCGGTTTAGACCCACTTAAAGCCGCCTCAACGATCAGCCTGCCGGTTTACTCATTGGTTACCGGAAGCAGTATCAGTCGTAAGGATATTTTTATCTCGGAAGTCGATTATCCACCTGTCGGATATACCAATACCGAGTTTCAAATAAAGGTTGAAATCGGGGCTAACGGTTACCAGGGCAAAACCGGTCAATTGGAAATCCGGGATGGCCAGAGAGTACTGGGCTCCCGGCAAGTTGCGTTTCCTGCGGATGCCGCATATACGACCGCTGAGTTCAAGCTTTTAATAGCTGATGCAGGTGTGAAAAATCTCAAAGCTATTGTTTCGAGGTTTGACGACGAAACCTATGAGGATAACAATGTCCGGAATTTCAGCATCAAACTTCTTAAAGATAAAATAAACATATTACTATTATCCTCCTCGCTTAACTGGGAGTTTACCTACCTTAAAAAGGTTTTAGAAGGAGATCGGCATTTTGAGCTGTCAACTGCAGTTGCCCAGCGTAAAGGCGGTTTCTATGCTAATGAACTGCCGGCTTCCTTTGAGGCCTGGAAAGAAATTGAACTCGTTATAGCCGTTGATTTAAATTCCAGAGCAATCGGGGCTCAGCTAAATAACATGAAGGCGGCAATCAAGTCGGGAACGGGTTTTCTGTACATCGCCGGCAATAATAACAGGATGTTTCGATCCGGTGGTTGGGACAAGCTTCTGCCGGTTAAATCCGGTTCAAACACCGCGGTTGCCGATGGAGAATTTTTCCCCGCTCCCGGGAAACAGGCCAGAGTTCGAGCGATTATGGATATCGAGGGTTTAAACTGGGAAGAACTTCCTCCGCTTAAGGCTATCATTACAGGTCTGGACGTTGACAGTAAGGCGATTGTTTTTCTTGATGTTGTCGATGATACGGGAAATCACCGGCCTGTTTTGACGGGTGGACTGTTTGAACGGGGCAAGATTGCCGCTATGACAGGCTATCCGTGGTGGCCAAGGTATTTCAGACCGGGTTCGAGCAATCCTGATGTTAGACGTATAGAAAAATTCTGGGGCAACCTCGTTCGCTGGCTGGTGGTTCGTGAGGACCTCGAAAGATTTAACCTATCGCCTGATAAAACCGTGTATAAGCTGGGTGAACCGGTGAGCTTTGCCGCAATGATATTTGATGACAACTACAATCTCCTGAGCGGAGTACGGATTGAGGTGGTGATTGCCGATTCGTCCGGCGCTCAGCGGGAACTCCAACTAACAGGCAGACAACCCGGTCGATATGATGGCGTGTTCGGCTCGCCCGCAGCCGGCAAGTACGACTATGACGCTTATGCCGTTATCAACAATGACACACTGGCCGAAAAAAAAGGCAGTTTTACAGTGGAATCGTTCAGCCTTGAAATGGAAAATCCCTCGGCTAATTTCGCCCTGATGGAGCAGATCGCCGCTGTAACCAGCGGGAAAAGTTATACCCCGGATAATTTCAATCAGTTTTCGAAAGACCTGAAGCTGAATATAAAAAAATCCGATATCTTCACCGAACACCGTCTGACCGGCAACATATATATTCTGCTGGTAATAATTCTATCATTCGCTCTCGAGTGGGGGATACGCAAGTTCAGCCAGCTGGCATAAGACTGTCGGTTCACGTTTCGCTGCAAACTTTTTTTGTGCTGTCGGAAGTTACTTCCGGCAGTTCTGGCAGAAGTCCGCCTATGGCGGATGCCAGCACATGTTAAGATTTGTGAATAATGCGGGTTAGCTCTCCGACTTCGGCGGTTTGCCGATGCCAGTGATGATTTTTATATACAGGTTATATTTCGAAATTTTTTCAGGGAAATCCCGCCTCAGTTATTTCTTGACATAACATAAAGCAGTTTATTAAATATCTACAGGAAACGATTAAGTAAATATATAAAGAAATAAAAATATTCCCAAAGGAGAAAACGATGCCCAAGTTTGCGTTAATTGCCAAAGGCACATTAGAAGGTAGAAAGAATATCAAGGAGCTTAAACAGAGATTTATCGACGTCAGCAACATATTCAAAGCCAAAGAGGCCAAGATATTAAACGCATACGCGATGTTGGGACAGTATGATTATCTCTTTATAACTGAAGTTCCCGATCTTGAGGCGGCTTTTGAACTGTCAACGATGATAAGTTCTCTCGGTACTTTCACATGTGAAACGTGCCCGGTTATGCCATTAGAAGAATTATATAATTTGATTTAGGAAGCTAATTGCAATATGCAAGCTGCTGGGGATCTGATAACTATAAATTTAAACCCCTACATCGGCATAAAGCTGGTAAAAACCCGACAGGTTCAGTTTATCTTTAATTTCAATGGTAAGCTCCATTATGTCGGCTGGTTTCAGCTTGTTGGTTGCTTTTGCACAATACGACAGGAACAGGTTGGACCAGTGGGCAAACGCTGTAAGCGCATCCTGGTCCGATTTGACAAACACACCTTTGATAAAAGAAGCGACGCCATTATTATCAACTGATATACCGGTTAAAACCGGATAGGTTCTTGTCAGTTCATCTTTGGCTAAACGAAGGTATTTCGTAACCATATAAGCGCCAATTTTATCAATACAGTTGGTTGAAATAATATTTATAGCTTTAAGCAGGAATTCCGGTCCAACAGTACTAGACTCGGATCCGGTATCTGAAAGCGCCAGCTGTCCGTGGCCAAGTTTGCGGCTTATAGCGGGGACAGCCTCCCGGCAGACAACGCCAAGCATATTAAAATCAAGATCCGGCTGGCCGAGAATTAAGATTATCTGCTTGTCTTTGTTGTAGAGACGAGCCAATCCGTTCTCGAAGAAAAAATCTATCGACATATTCCTGTCCATTGACCGTCCCAGGTGTAAAAGGGAAAGAGCGATATTTTTAATGTTCTCGGTTGTAAATGAGGCAGGCAACAATTCATAAGTAAGAGCGCGGTTTTTATCAACAACAATAGCGCCGATTACTCCCCTAATTGCCCTGATATTAGCCAATATCCTATTCATCTGGTTCTAATATTCTCCAGTTCTTTAATTACCCCGGCAACATCGGCGTCACTTTTTAGATTCAAATAATATGTACTGCCGCCGAAACCTGTGAGCATGAACTTCTCATTGCCAATTGCGCCCACCACCTTTTTAAGTTTTTTCACACGGGTGTTTTGGGATATTGATATCACGAGGTCGCGCAGCAAATGAATATTTTTAAGTAACGGGCTCTGTGTAAATGGCAGGTCTGTTTCTTCATTCGATCCGGAAAAATCGATTTTTATTACATCGGCAACCCCGGAAATGAGTCTTAGTTTATCTTCAGCAGTGATATCTATTTGGGTGATTAAATTGAGAAATTCTTTTGGCTTTGAAGCGACTTTCCTGGCTACTGACAGGTGCTGATTTTTTACGGCGTTTTCCGCCTGTAAAAAATCCTCCTCAGTCTCCAGCGGTGTGCTGTAAACCTTATCAACTTTGTGAACAACTTGACCTTCAATTGCAACAGTGGTTATAATCTTGCCATGCGCTTCTGATAATTGCTCGGAGTCCGACTTTTTGCAGGTCGTCGAAATAAATTCAGTTTGTAATATAAATTTCTTGTTACCGGTTTTAACCGATGATGTTATACCTGCTGGAATCTTAAACATATCAATTTTATTATCGGCATAAGCCTGATCTTATTAATCTATGTTTATTTGCCGGGTTGAGCAAAATAACCTGAAAAAACTGCTTTTTTTGCTTGACATAGCAATTATTACAGGTTTAATTATATGCAGGTTGAATAAGTTTAACTATTGGCAATAGGCTATATGAAATTTTCTATTGTAATCCAGGCGCTCTTGTTAATCGCTTTTCAGGGTATCTTGTTTTCACAGGACAACTTACCGGATTTGCCTGATTCTGACAAGTCTACTGTAGATTTTTTTATGGAGGAAATAACCCTTCAAGTATCTGACAGCATAGCGCATGTGGAAGGAGTGTATTATTTCCGCAGTAATACCTCAAAAGAATTCGATTTCCCTGTACTGTTTCCATTTTATACGGACAGTCTGACGTTATACCCTCATGTCATCAAGGCTTATTTATTAGAAGATGGCAAGAGAAACAAGCTGTCATACAAAAACCTGCCTAATTTCAGCGGCATTCGTTTTCGAATACCTCTTAAAGCTGATAAGACAACAGTCTGGCACCTTGATTACAGTCAGAAAATTAGGGCTAAACGGGCGGTTTATATTATAACCTCCACTGCTGCCTGGAAAAAACCGCTGGAAAAGGCAACCTACTATTTCATAGCGCCCGAAACTTTTGCCGGTGTTGAAATCTGGCCGGAGGCTGATACTGCCTATACGGAAAATGGGAATATTATTTACAAATGTGAGCGGGAAAATTTCATGCCGTCACAGGATATGAAGATTTTCTGGAAATAGTGTTAATTTTTATGCTTTAATGGAGGTAATGTATTATGAAAAGTTTAATTACAAAAAATTTGATGACAATGGTTTTGATAGGGTTGGCTTTTCAATTCAGTGCAGCCAACCCTTTACCGATGCCGTTAATCCTGGAGTTTTCGACAGATCCTCCGTGGATAGAAGTATTTTATTATCCACCCGAGGAGCTTATAGGGGATACAATCAGAACAACCGAATGTGAAGCGATAATCCTGTCGGCAAACCCCAACCAGGATAATATTATCCTTTTCGACTCAAACAATACGACCGGTTTTACTTTAAATCCTGAGGGCGACTCCATAATATTCTCTGTTGATAATTCCTGGGAAACATCAATCGGTTATGGCACTTTCAGCGGCAAAGCAGGCGCCCCGCCTGGCGGAGTGAGCATAGTTAGCGGTGTCTATTCTGTTGGACCTGACACGCTGTATAATTACGAATTAGGTTATGATTTTTGTATGACTCCCACACCGGGAGAATGGGGCCATGACCTTATTGCACACAATATGTGGGGTTTATCCTATCTGATAATAAATGAAATTTGCGTGAACAATACCACAAATGGTATTCCAAACTACATCGAACTATATAATGCGAGTAGCTTACCGGTATGTACCGATGATCTGCTTATGATCGGAAACTCAATTTATGATTTCCCATCAGGACTTACAGTTGAACCGTATGAATTCTTTGTCATCGATGATGTTCAATATCCGGAATTTTTCGATTTTAATCCGTCAATAGATATGCTGTATCTTGTCTATAATGGCTATGATGAGGTTTATTCGGTTGTGGATCAGGTTGGCTGGTCGACAAATCATGGCGAGAATATCTCGTTTATGCGTTTTCCTGATGGCAATGTTGATTGGAACAACTGGCTTGATTTCATGGGTTATAACGATGAGACCTCTTATACTTTCGAGAACGGTTCCCCTAGCTATGGAGAACCTAATAGCCAGCTTATGGATATTGAGGAAAGCATATTGCCCGAACGCATAGCCAGTCTATACTGCTACCCCAATCCCTTCAACGCTCAAACCACAATCTCATTTTCGCTTGAACACCAAGCACATGCTAAAATCTCCATTTATGATATAACCGGCCGTTTGGTTGAGGTCTTGTCTGATGCCCATTATGCAGGGGGCAGCTATTCAATCGTATGGAATGCCAATGGCCTGCCGTCGGGGATATACTTTGCCAACATGGTATCAGATGGAATAAGCGTCACTGAAAAGCTGGTGCTGTTGAAATAGCTACTCGTCAGGAGCCACGGCTCCTGACCTACCTTGCCTTTGATAACCAAAATTGCCAATTTCTTGATGTTTTCCTAAGTTTGGGGAATTGAGGACCAGTAGGATTGAGATAAGAACCATTATAAATTCCTTCACCCTTTGCAGTATGAATTACTAGCTGCGCGATAGGTATTCCAGGGTATAAAACAATTGGCACTTCGCCCAAATTAATTATCTCCAGAGTAATAGAACCTTTAAAACCCGGGTCAATCTTTGTAGCAGTCGCAATAACCAAGCCTGTGCGCCCCCATGTAGATTTGCCAACAACGTACGCCATTAGATCTTCTGGAAAAGAAAGATATTCCAAATTAGAGCCTAATATCAATTGGCCTGGATGAATGGTAAATCTTCCCCAAACATTAATTCTGATTCTTTCCTGGTAAGAGTGAATGTCTCGTTTAATTTCATTTTGTTTGTTAATATCCAGACAACCAACTATTCTTCTTCTTAATAAAATAAATTCAGTTCCTAAACGTAAATCAACTGATGAACTTTCAATAACCTCTTTCGCATCTAATAATGGTGTTATTATTAGGCGCTTTTTAATGTTTGGCTCATTAATCCGAGCTTTAATTTCTGATTCTTTTAGTACTGTCATTTTTTCTAATTAAGGTAATTGTTATATTCACCCTCGATAAATGAAAATTCAATTCCCTTTAACGTTATCCTATCTAATAGGTCTTTAAAATGTAGAATATCTTCATTTATTTTTCCATTAACTAAAACATTGCCGGTATAACATATATTATATATCCAGCTGGAATTTAAAATTAGGGGTATTGTACACAATTCATGGTCATCAATTGCATTTTCTATGGCATTGGGCGGTATTTGATTTTCTATTCTTTCGATTATTTTATCAATATTTTTGAATAATATTTCTTCAGTTAAAACATAATCGTTAATTTTGCCGTCTATAGAGGTTTTTAATTCTTTAAGTTGCGGGAATATTAATTTATTATAAACAATAGAGCATATATCATCCTCATTTATATTCTTTTCATCAGACTTATTGTATACTGTATTTTTAATAGATTTGATAAAATTATCAAAATTGCTTCTTAATTGTAATGGTATTTTAGAGGAATATAAAAAACCTTTTTCAACAAGATAATTATATACTAATCTTAGTCTTAAGCGTCTTGACGGATAATAATTAGTTTCTTTTTTGGGGATATCATCTATATTTTGTTTCACACCAAAAAAATATAACGAAAATAAAAAACTAGGACCAAATAATAAAACACCAATATAATCTGACGCAAGTTCCTTTAATCCCTTCTTCCAAATTAATCGAGCTTCATTCATGAAATTCATAAATGTCGCCATAATATATTTCATTGAAATTGGGCTTACATCTTTCATCTGATTTTGATCAAAAAGATCAAGACTATATTCATCCTTATGGTATTTACGCCAGACAGGAATAATATATTTTTTTAACTGTTCGGACCTGACATTAAAATATTCATTTTTTAATAGCTCATCTAATATAAGATGCCCCATTTCATGGCCAATAATGCAATGCATTATTATATTGCGTTTATCTATGCCTGGAAACGAAAAAATATATAATGATCTTCCAATCCAGTCACTGTCATTTTCATAATTTTCTCTTTCTTTTATTCTCTTAAATATTTTTTCCTCAATTTCTTCTGCAGTATGGCCAAAATCTAGCTTAGTTAAACGATCAATAAAAATTCTCTTGTAGTGACCAATAATATCTTGTGGCTGCACACTAAAATTATAATTCCATTGAGGTCGAAATAATATTTTTTTACCAGGGTCATTTGTTATATCTTGTAATAACTTCTCAATACTGGGAACTATGCTCCAAGGAACTTTATGGGTTTGGGCGCCATCCACAAATTTCAAATGACTCCAAAGCATCTTTATCATTTCTTCTAAGCCCAGTATCTGCCTATGATAATGAATAATTTCATACCCTTCGGAAAAATTCTGTATAATAGTAAGAATTTTGACTATATCGCTTTTAATGAATGTTGCCGATTTTTTAATAAGTAGCAAAAAGGAGCTAGGCGTTCCAGTTGGATAGTGTTTGCTCAGTAATTCATTTATATAATTATCAAGCTTATCAATTTTTCTAATGGTTTCAATAATATAAAACTCAAGATTTCTCTTGTTATCTATCCACATAAAATAATGAGTTAATTACAAAAGGTGTGGAAATTTATAAAAAAGTAGCGTAACCTTTCTT
>CBFDEC010000032.1:0-37982 GCA_965603725.1 uncultured bacterium
CGTGAAAAAGAGGGCAGGTTTAAAATTGAAGAAAACAAGCGAAAGAAGCGGTTTTAGGGAGTGAAATTCATGGTGGCAAGGGGGGATTTCTGGCCTAATACTGAGGCAGTTATGTCATAAATTGATATCAGCGTAATCTTTCTTCTTTTGGGTTAGAATTTAAATTTAACAAAGAAAGTTATGCTACTTTTTTATAAGTTTCCAAACATTTTGTAATTAATTCTTAACTCCACGCCAAATAATATACATATATTATTTAAAGAATTTTGAACAGCTTTATATTGACGAAAATATTAGACATATTTATAACATAAAAACACTTGACATTCAATTTACTTGCATTATGTTGCCACAAGTTGGTTACTTTATTAAGGGCTTTAGAATAACATTGAACTCTTAATCATAACGCGAAACAGGGAGATTAATTAATTAGATAAGGAGGAAATATGTTGACAAAAATAACATTTATCATACTAATAGGAATAATTATTTTAGCTTCATGTGGGGATAAATCAGATGATATAGATGGACCTGAAGAAATTCTACAAGCACCATCAGATTTGATTATTACTTCATCAACTGATTCATCAATATCCATTGCTTGGAATGATAATTCAGTTAATGAGGATTACTTTTATATTGAACGATCAATAGAGAACAATCAAACATTTACCGAGATTGCCCAAGTAGGGGCCAATGTTACTATGTTTACAGATATTGACTTAACAAGATTGACGACCTATTATTATCGAGTACGAGCCGGCAATATTGATGGTTTTTCATCCTATTCTGATGATATTATGGCAGTGGCTGTATATAATGAGGCGCCTAATGAACCATCAAACCCCCAACCTTATCATGAATTTACGGGAATACCCCCGGCAAGCTACACTTTAGGATGGAATTGTTCTGATCCTGATTATGACGATACTCTAAGATATGATATATACTTAGACACTAATAACCCGCCTACAACAAGGATTTCGCATTCGCAAGTTAACAATTCATATTCCCTTTCTAATCTTGAATCTTTTACAACTTATTTCTGGCAAATCATTGCATATGATCGATGGGGATTATCCACGAATGGCGACGTATGGCAATTTACTACAGGTTCGGGTTCTCTTGAATTCGTTGGTGGCGTTTATGAACCGCAAACGGGTAGCATTTTTATTTCGGACAATTACGCTTATGTTGCCGATCTTTTAAATGATGTTGTGAAAATATATAATGTTTCAAATCCAGCTAATATCTCTTGGACTGGGAGTTATGGCGCTTTAGGTCAACCAAATGATATATTTATCTTAGGGTCTATTGCTTTTATAACTTTTGGCATTATGGATGGAATTTCTAGCCTGCATATATTAGATATTACTAATCCCGCAAGTCCCCAGCCCTATTCAAGCATTCATACACCAGGCTATGCCTATAGCGTTTATGTTTCAGAGGGCTATGCATTTGTGACTGAATCCTATGATTCCACACTTCAAATTATTAATGTTTCCGATTTAAATAATCCAGTAATTGTCCGCGAGTATAATGTTAATGCACCAGCTATTGACATTTTTATTAATAATAATTATGCCTATATCACCTGCGCGGAAGGGGGATTAAAAATATTTGATGTTTCTAACCCAATAACGCCTTCCTTGGTGGGCACTTATAATCTAGCCGGAGATGTCCAATCAGTATTTGTCTTAAACAATCTTGCTTATTTAAGTTTTAGTATTCAGGGAGGATATTCAGGTCTTCAGATTTTAGGAGTCACAAGCCCATCCAATCCCGAAGCCTTTGGCAGTATTAATATTCCTAGTAGTTATGCAGGGAGTGTATATGTTAATGATGGCTATGCTTATGTTGTTGACTGGATATTTAGATTTGAGGTAATTGATGTCTCCAACTCAACATCTCCTCTTCATGCGATATGTGCAGAACCAACAGCCGAAGAGCATCACGCAGATTTTGGCATTGATATATTTTATTATAATGACTATCTATTCTTGACTGGATTTGAAATTGGAATAAAGGCATATAGATATAATCCCTAAATTCTATTCTTAAATCTGCCTAATGCTTGTTTGAAAGATGGTTTGAAAACCAATCCCACGCAACTGGTGAGTTTAACAAGAACTGCTGGAGCTATCCAGTTCCCCTGTATTTCAATTTTATAAGCTCCGGTGGCTGTACATCTTGGTCCACAATCTCAAAACAGCTATAAAATGCTTCCGCAAGATACTCATCAGACAGCTTTGCATTGGAATAAATATCCATCAAGATATCATTTTCATCCACTTTATCAGCAATATTTTTATGAATAATAAATCCCACCGAATGGTCTATTGGCTGGCCGACTGTTGTTCTGCCGCCGCCCATTTCGATTATCAGACGGCCAAGCCTGTAAGTGTCGATCGATCTTATGTATCCAGCTTTATTTGATTTCACGGAGATTACCTTGCGCGCAGGTTTAAGAGGTTTATTCTTTTCCAGACAGGCGGTATCCCCTCCCTGGTAAGCTGTCATTTTCATGAATTTTTCATAGGCGGAACCATCCGCTATCTTCTCTTTCTGAAGTTGAATTGCTTTTTCTTTCTCAGCAATCTCTCCCAATCTCAGCATGCATTCGCCAAGACTAAAAACCACCTGCATAAGATCATCCGGACCCTTCCCCCTCAGGGCGGCTGAAGATTCATCGATCTCAAGGGCGTTGCCTGCGGCTTTGCCCAGAGGCTGATTCATATCCGTAATCAGATATGCCGCTCCTTTATTCATAGCCCGGCAAATATCAAAAAGGCTCCGGCCAAGCTGTTTTGCCTGCTCGATTGTCTTCATAAAGGCGCCGTTGCCGCATTTAATATCAAAAACAATCGAGTTGGGACCGGCCGCAAATTTTTTCGAAAGAATCGAGCCGCAAATCAAGGGAACCGACTCAACAGCTCCGGTAACATCACGCAAGGCATACATCTTTCGGTCAGCGGGGGCTATTTGCGGAGTCTGGCCGGTAATAGCACAGCCGATCGAATCAACGCCAGTCTTGAATTCCTCCATCGAAAGGTCTGTCCTGAAACCGGGAATCGACTCCAGCTTATCCAGAGTTCCGCCGGTGTGCCCTAATCCCCGACCGGATAACATCGGCACTTTTAAACCGCAAGCCACCATAAGCGGAGCCAGGATAATAGAAACTTTATCGCCAATACCGCCCGATGAATGTTTGTCTATATACTTTTTATCCTGAGAATCGAAAACAATCTTTTCACCGGATTCCAACATGGCTGTCGTCAGGGCGGCGGTCTCATCGGCAGTCATTGATTTATGGTAAACAGCCATTAAAAAAGCCGACATCTGGTAATCGGGGATATTGCCAGAGGTGTAGCCTTCTATAAAATATTTTATCTCTTCTCCTGAAAGTTCCTTCCCATCGCGTTTTGATATGATAATCTCAACCGGATTCATAATTAGCTTTTGACTATTGTTATCGATGATGATGTACCCAGCCGGTCGGCTCCGGCGGCTATCAACTCTTCTGCGAAAGCTCGGGTTTTGATACCGCCGGCCGCCTTTATTTTCAACGAATCACCCGCAGTTTTTTTAAGGAGCTTCACATCCGCCACTGTCGCTCCGGATGGTGCAAAGCCAGTCGAGGTCTTAACAAAATCAGCGCCGGCATCACGACATATGCTGCAAGCGCCGACCTTTTCCCCATCGTCAAGATAAGCGGTCTCAATAATCACTTTCAAAATATGCTTACCGCAAATATTTTTTACTTTTTTTATATCATTTATAACATATTCAAAATTTTTTTCCTTGAAAGCGCCTATATTCATGACCACGTCGATCTCATCAGCTCCCTCATTGATCGCCAGTTCGGTCTCAAAAGCTTTAACCGAGGTCATATTAGCGCCAAACGGAAAACCAACAACTGTGCAAACAGCGATATTTTGTTCACTTAATATGTTCTTACAAATTGCAACATATGGAGGATAAACACAGACTGAGGCAAAACCATACTCTATCGCTTCCCGGCATAATGTTTTCACCTGCTCGCCTGTGCTGAACGGTTTAAGCAGAGTATGGTCTATATACTTAGCTAACTCCATATTACAGGTCCTTCAGTTTGAAGCCATCGGGCAGAAGTTGGTTCAACATGAACCTTTTGATTTCATTGCTGTCATTGGCACAGATTATCTGCAGGCTGGGTGCGAACTCGAACAACACCTGACGGCAGGCTCCGCAGGGCATTGCCGGCGGCGAACAGCTTGAATAAATCGCCAGCTTATCAAAATTCCTATTACCGCAAGCAACGGCATTACAGACAGCGTTTCTCTCCGCGCATATTGTCAGACCATAGGAACTGTTTTCGACATTAACGCCTGTATAAACTTGACCATCAGCAGCCAACAACGCCGCGCCAACCTTAAATTGCGAATAGACAGCGTAAGCATTTTGCTGGGCTTCTCTGGCAATTGAAATTAATTCTTTATCATTCATATTAATTCCTTAGCAAAACTTTTACTATCTTTAAATGTCTCTATTTCAAACAGCTCGGCAACAGTGGAGGCTAAATCGGCAAATGAACCGCGTACGCCCAGATTCCCTCCGGATTCGCTGAAAGATGGCGAATATACCAGCAAGGGAACATATTCGCGGGAATGATCTGTCGATGGCGTTGTCGGGTCGCAACCATGATCGGCAGTGATAACCAGCAGGTCATTATTTTTCAAACTTGAAATAATAGCCGGTAATTTGCCGTCGAAATACTCTAGACCTTCTGCAAAACCTTCCGCATCGTTTCTATGGCCCCAGAGCATATCAAAATCAACAAGGTTAACAAACATCAGCCCGTTAAAGTCCTCTGATAGCAACTTGATTACAGTCTCAATTCCATGCTTGTTCGACAGGGTATGATTGACCCGCGTTATTCCTTTTCCCGCAAAAAGGTAATCAACCTTTCCCACAGTCATGACATCATAACCTGCCAGGGAAAGCCTGTCAAGCAAAGTGGCTGCCGGAGGTTCCAGCGAAAAGTCTTTTCTGTCAGGTGTGCGAACAAATTGACCTGGCTTGCCGGTAAACGGACGAGCAATTACCCGTGAGACTGCCTGCTCGCCTGTAAGCATTCCACGGGCCAACTCGCAATAGTGGTAAAGCTCATTTAGCGGGACAATATCAGTATGAGCGGCAACCTGAAAAACGGAATCAGCGGATGTGTAAACGATAAGATCGCCGGTTTGTTGATGTTTTATGCCAAGCCTGGCGATGATTTCTGTCCCTGAAGCGGCAATATTGCCCAGTATGTTTCGTCCGGTTAATTGTATGAATTTATCAATAACTTCATCGGGAAAACCATCAGGGAAAACAGGGAAAGGCGTTTCGCTTATAATGCCAGCCAGTTCCCAATGGCCTATTGTAGAATCCTTACCGACCGATTGTTCAGCCATCTTACCATAGTACGCCGACGGCATATCAACGGGCGGAACTCCTTTAATAAGGATAATATTGCCCAATCCAAGCTCGGCCATGTTGGGCATAGCCAAACCGCCAACAGATTCAGCGCAATTACCGATTGTATTCGAACCGGTATCGCCATAATCGGCGGCATCAGGCAACTCACCGACGCCACAGGAATCAAGAATAATCAAGCAAATCCTCTTAATTTTTATCATGGCTTTGATTTTAGCAGCATATACGTTTGAAGTAAAGATATAACTCAGCCTGCTAATTAGGCATCGAAATAAAAAGGTCAGGCTAATCACCCGACCAAATTTAGCAATATTGCCAAATCCCAGAAATTTTATTTGCAGATTATTTTTCTTTTTTCTTGTCTGACTTGTCTTTCTTATCCTTTTTGCCTTTTTCCTCTTTAACTTTCTTTTCGACAAGAAGTTCAACAATGGCCATTGAAGCGCCATCCCCTTTTCTGAATCCCGATTTAATGATTCTTGCATAACCGCCGTTTCTATCGTTGAATTCCGGAGCAATTTCATTAAACAATTTCACTAATATTTTATTATCTTTAATGGTAGCGGCGGCCATACGACGGGAATGGACATCGCCCCTTTTAGCAAGAGTTATCAGTCGTGAAACAACGGGCGTTAATGCCCGGGCACGGGCCACAGTGGTTTTTATCTGACCATGGTCAATAAGAGATGTCGCCATATTAGACATCATGGCTTTACGGTGGGCGGCATTCACACCCAGTTTTCGAATCGATTTTCTATGACGCATAATCAGGCCTTATCAGGTTTTTCCTCTTTGTATTTATCAACATCCATGCCAAACGATAATCCAAGCTCGCTTAAGATGTTGTTTAATTCGTTAAGGGATTTTCTTCCAAAATTGCGGTAACGCAGCATTTCGCTTTCGGTCTTACGGATCAGGTCTTCGAGAGTTACGATATTCGCCGCATGAAGGCAGTTGGAGGAGCGAACCGAGAGTTCCAATTCATCAACACGCATATTCAGCAAGTTGCGAATGCGAAGCACTTCCTCATCAATCTTTTCCTCTTCATCAATTTCCATTTCCTGTTCTGCTTGTCCAAATACATCGAGATGATCTTTTATCAGTTTAGCCGAAAACGATAACGACTCTTCGGGGGTTATGGCGGCATTTGTCCAGACGTGCATTATCAACCGGTCGTAATCTGTGCGCTGTCCCACTCTTGTATTCTCCACCTCGAAGTTGACTTTGAGGATGGGTGAAAACTGGGCATCAAGTGGAATTGTACCGGCTGGAGAATCAGGATGCTTATTCAGTTCAGCGATAATAAAACCGCGACCGCTTTCAACCTCAAGCTCCATTCTGAACATGACGTCCTCAGTCAGGGTAACAATATGCTGATCGGGATTTAAAATTTCCAGCTCGGCATCATGCTCAAAATCGCCAGCCGAATAATCACCTTTTGTTTTCGCCTCAAGAATAACGGTCTTAGGCGCATCACCGATAAGTTTCAAATGGGTTCTTTTTACATTTAAAACAATATCAGTAAGGTCCTCATAAACGCCGGGAATGGTGGCAAACTCATGTAAAATACCATTTATCCTGATTGATGTGAACGCCGCTCCTTGAATAGAGGACAATAAGACTCTTCTCATTGTATTTCCGAGAGTTTGTCCGAAACCGCGTTCTAAGGGTTCAATCACAAACCGGCCGTAATTTTCATTAGTAACGGCTTCGTCTATCACCAATTCCTTGGGCATCTGAATGCTTTTCCATTTCATTGACAGCTTGCCTCCAAACTTCAAATAAAAAGTAGACTACTTAGAGTATAACTCTATTATCATCTGCTCCTGTACTAATACAGGAATTTGCGTGCGGGTGGGTATTTCAACAAGCTGGCCCTCCATTTTCACCTTATCCAGCTTGATCCAATCGAGATCAACACCTTTCCCCGCTTCTTTTAATGCTTGATGAATTATGTCAAGGTTACGGCTTTTCTCCCTGACACCTACAACACTGTCGGTTTTTACCCCATACGAGGGTATATTCACTCTACTGCCGTCGACTGTAATATGGTTATGCCTGACAAGCTGACGGGCGGCTTTACGTGATGAGGCAAAACCAAACCTGTATACAAGATTGTCCAGACGGCACTCCAGCATTTGCAGAAGGATTTCGCCGGTAATTCCCTTTTTCTTTGCTGCTTTTTTAAAATAATTACGGAACTGCTTCTCAAGCACGCCATAGATACGGCGCACTTTTTGCTTTTCGCGAAGTTGAAGTCCGTATTCAGAGCCTTTGCGGCGTCCTTTCTGGCCATGCTGACCCGGGGCATAGCCGCGACGATCGAACGCGCACTTTTCAGAGGAACAACGGCTGCCTTTTAAAAATAGTTTCATACTTTCTCTTCGACAGAGTTTACAATTTGCATCTCGATACCTTGCCATACCTCAAACCCTTCTCTTTTTGGGGGGACGGCAACCGTTATGCGGTATCGGAGTCACGTCTTTGATAGTTGTAATTTCAAGGCCGGCAGCCTGAATAGACCGAATGGTCGCTTCTCTGCCCGAACCGGGTCCTTTAACCCACACTTCAACTTTTCTTAAACCCAAATCCATAGCTTCTCTGGCTGTTGCCTGGGCAGCAACTTGAGCGGCAAAGGGAGTAGATTTTTTTGATCCTTTAAAACCAGCCTTTCCCGCAGTCGACCAGGATATTACATTGCCCTTTGTATCTGTAATAGTAATAATGGTATTATTAAAGGAAGCTTTTATATGAACGATTCCGTTTGAATCGACTCTCTTTGCTTTCTTTTTGGTCTTTTTCCTTTTGGAAGGTTCAGCCAAATTTTCCTCCGTCTATAATTAAGATTTCTTTTTCCTGCCGATTGTCTTCTTACGGCCTTTTCGAGTTCGAGCATTTGTCTTTGTTCGCTGACCGCGTACTGGCAAACCCCGGCGATGTCTGAGACCGCGATAAGATCCTATATCTATGAGGCGCTTGATATTCATATTGTATTCAGTCCTTAAAGCGCCCTCGACTTTATAGTCCTGTTCTATAACATTTCGCAAACTGGCGACCTGTTCATCAGTAAGGTTGTTAACCCGTATATCAGGATCGACCCTGCTTATTTCTATAATCTTTCTGGCAGCGGAATGACCAATGCCGTATATATAGGTTAAAGCGGCTTCAATCCTTTTATTACGTGGTAAATCAACTCCTGCAATACGAGCCAATCAGATCCTCCTTTTTAACCCTGGCGCTGTTTATGTTTGGGATTAGAGCAGATCACTCTGACCACGCCTTTGCGCCTGATAATCTTACACTTTTCACAACGAACTTTCACAGATGAGCGTACTTTCACGGGTAGCTCCTTGATCCTTTATTTATGTCTGTAGGTTATGCGGCCACGGTTTAAATCATAGGGTGAAAGTTCAAGGGTGACCTTATCGCCAGGCAGGATTTTAATAAAATGCATCCTCATCTTGCCGGATATATGGGCAAGCACCTGGTGCCCATTGTCAAGCTCCACCCTGAACATGGCATTCGGTAAAGGCTCAATCACCTTTCCCTCAACCTCTATTACATCTTCCTTGGCCATCTGACCTCATCTACTTTGTTAAAATCTCCGAGCCGTCTTCTAAAATGGCGACCGTATGTTCGAAATGGACCGATCGTTTGCCATCGGCAGTTACTATCGTCCAGTTATCGTCAAGCATTCTGACCTGGTACACACCTTCATTAATCATCGGTTCTATGGCAATCACCAGACCAGGCTTTAATAAAAGCCCGGTGTCAGCCTTCCCATAATGAGGCACCTGCGGTTCCTCATGAAGCTCCCTGCCAACCCCGTGACCAACCAGGTCCCGCACCACAGAGAAACCATTTTTTTCAGCATGTAACTGAATAGCCTGACCGATATCTCCGATACGGTTGCCCACTCGCGCCTTTTCAATTCCTCGCCATAAGCATTCCTGACCAACCTTAAGATGCTTTCTGATGCCGTCATCAATTTTGCCGACCGGGATTGTCCAGGCTGAATCTCCATGATAACCGTTTTTGTAAACTCCAACATCGATTCCGACAACCTGATTATCTTTCAGAGTTTTCTTACCAGGAATACCATGAACAACCTCGTGGTCGATTGATATACAGATGCTGGCTGGATAACCGTTGTAATCCTTGAAAGATGGTATAGCGCCCTGTGAACGAATGAATTCGTCAGCCAGTCTGTCCAGTTCGGCGGTGGTAATACCAGGTCTTATATTTTCAAAGAGCAACTTTAACGTTTTTGCCACAATCGCACCAGCCGCTCTGATCTTTTCAATCTCTTTGAGCGACTTGTAAACTATCATATGTTCAGCCAACCACCCTTACAATAGCAGCCGCAACATCATCAAAACTCTGAGCCCCGTCAACATCTTTCAGTAAACTAAGGGAGCGATAAAAATCCTCGACCGGTTTTGTTTTTTCCCGGTAGACCTTAAGCCTATTGGAAATCACTTCAGTTTTGTCATCATCACGCTGCAGCAGTTTGCCGCCGCATTTGTCGCATATACCTCTGGTTTTCGGCGGACGTGTATTTACATTGAAATCAGAACCGCACTTTTCACAGAAAAACCTGCCGGTTAACCTTTTTAACGTCTCTTCATCGGACACCGCTAAATTTATAGTGGCATCGAGTTTTAACCCGAGCTCAGCCATCATTTTTTCCAGTCCTTCAGCCTGGGCGGCAGTCCTTGGAAAACCATCTAATATAAATCCTTTGCTATTCTTTTGCAATATTTCTTTTATCATACCGAGAATAATTTCATCCGGCACCAGACCACCGGCATTCATGAAAACTTTTGCTTTCTTGCCCAAATCAGTCCCGCTTTTAATGGCATTTCTTAGTACATCGCCGGTTGATATATGGCTGAGATTTTTCTTCTCGGCCAATATCTTTGCCTGAGTTCCCTTTCCTGATCCTGGAGATCCCAAAAACACCAAACGCATCAACCATACCTGCCTTTCATTCTGCCTTTTTTCATAAACCCATCATAATGTCTCATTAACAGGTGTGATTCGATCTGCTGAAGAGTATCTAACGCCACACCAACAACAATCAGCAGGCCGGTACCGCCAAAATAGAAAGTAACATTCATTCTCTGAATCAACAGATAGGGCATTATCGCAATAATGGCGAAGAAAAATGCGCCGGGCAAAGTAATACGAGTGAGGATAAAGTCGATATACTCCGCGGTTTTCTGACCCGGTCTTACACCGGGAATAAATCCGCCCTGTTTCTTCATGTTATCAGCCAGATCAATCGGGTTAAATACAATAGCCGTATAGAAATATGCGAAAAATATTATCATCATACCATAGACAATCGAATAAAGGAAGGCACCAGGGTTAAACCATGAAGCCACAGTCTGCATAACCTCGGAGTTCGGGAAAAATGAAGTGAGCGTTGAGGGAGCAAACATAATCGACTGGGCAAATATAATAGGGATAACGCCGGCAGTATTGACTGATAATGGAATGTGAGTGCTCATGCCGCCATAGACTTTCCGACCCACAACCCGCTTGGCATACTGCACCGGAACCTTGCGCTGAGCCCTGGTAACCGACACAATCGAAGCAATAATAGCTATCATAAAAGCAAGTATTATCAGCTCGGTT
Source organism: uncultured bacterium (assembly GCA_965603725.1). GTDB lineage: Bacteria > Zixibacteria > MSB-5A5 > UBA10806 > 4484-95 > JAGGSN01. The sequence continues at coordinate 11,098 of CBFDEC010000032.1, forward strand.
ATAATCGATCGCTGACCGCCAAGCACCATGCGCGCTTCATCCATCACACCCTGCGGGAACCGGGCGATAATACCGATGAAAATTATCAGGGATATGCCGTTGCCGATGCCTTTTTCTGTGATTTTTTCACCCAGCCACATGATAAATATCGTGCCGCTGGTGAATGTCAGCATTGTCAAAAGCTTAAATCCAATTCCTGGATAGGGCACCACAGAAGCGCCGGATGCAGTCGTGATCGATTCAAGGAACACTGCCGTTCCCATAGCCTGCAGGGAAGCGATCAGCACCGTGCCATAACGTGTATACTGAGTAATCTTGCGACGGCCTTCCTCGCCTTCCTTCTGGAGCTTTTGGAAATAGGGAATTACCGCGCCCAGAAGTTGAAATATAATCGAAGCCGAAATGTAAGGCATTATGCCAAGAGAGAAAATTGTGGCTTTACTGAAAGCGCCGCCGACAAACATATCATACATACCGAATAAAGATCCCGAAGCCTGCGCAAAAAACTCACCCAGCGCTTTCGAATCGATACCAGGAGTAGGAATATGTCCGCCGATTCTGTAAACTACTAAAATAGCAAATGTAAACAGCAGCCGCTGACGGAGTTCGTGTATCTTAAATATATTTTTAAAGCTCTCTATCACTTTAATACCTCGACTTTACCGCCCGCTTTCTCGATCTTTTCAAGAGCCGACCTGGAAAAGGCGTGGGCTTTTATAGTCAACGGTTTAGTTATATCGCCATTACCAAGCACCTTGAAAGGAATTCTCTTGCTGCGGATGAGTCTGTTTGAGAGCAGGACATCTTTATCAATCACATCCTGGCTTAGCCTGGCTAAAGAACCAAGGTTGACGACCTGATAGACGGTTCCGAAAATATTTGTAAAGCCTCTTTTTGGCAAACGGCGGTTTATCGGCATCTGGCCGCCCTCATGCCAGGCTCTGCTCTTATAGCCGGATCTTGATTTCTGGCCTTTATGACCTTTGCCGCACTGAGAACCGATTCCGGAACCCGGTCCGCGTCCGAGTCTCTTTCGATTCCTCTTTGAGCCCGGTACAGGTTTTAAACTTGAAAGATCCATAATTACCCTTCCAATACCTTTACCAGATGAGATACTTTCTTAACCATACCCATAATCTGGGGAGTATTATAATGAACGACTATTTGCTCGCGTCGGCGAAGACCCAATGCGCGCAATACCCGTCTCTGGCGCTGTGACGTTCCTGCCACTCCCTTTACCTGCTGAATTTTAATTGGATTGGCCATCGGTTTTTCCTGTTTCTTCCCGAGCTTTGATCAACCCTTCAATTTCTTTTAGCTGCATAAGACCGTCCATTGTAGCCTTAACGACATTGTAAGGATTTGATGTGCCAAGAGATTTCGTCAGGACATCCTGGATGCCGGCAGATACGAGCACAGCTCGGACAGGTCCGCCGGCGATGACGCCTGTTCCGGGAGATGCCGGTTTCAAAAGGACCCTGGCGGCGCCACACCGTCCAACAACCTCATGTGAAATAGTGCCATCATGTATTTTAATCACAACTAAGTTCTTGCGTGCAACGTCACAGGCTTTACGAATTGCCTCTGCAACCTCAGAAGCTTTGCCGTGACCAATCCCGACCCGGCCCTTCTTATCACCAGTGGCAACCAAAGCAGTGAAATTAAAACGCCGACCGCCTTTGACCACCTTGGCAACACGATTCACATTGACAACCTTCTCTTCAAATTCAGTCTCTATTTCATTAAAACGTGCCAAAGAAACCTCTCCGTTTGATATTAAAACTTCAATCCACTTTTACGGGCGCTCTCAGCGAGAGCCTTAACCCGACCATGATAAAGATAGCCCGATCTGTCAAAAACGACACCTTCTATACCTTTGTCTTTAGCCCTGGCAGCGATCAACTCGCCAACCTTAACGGCCATCTCCATTTTAGACATTTTCAATTCGATTAATTCTTTTGTGAGAGATGAAACTCCGGTAATACTTGTTTGAGCCTGATCGTCCACTATTTGAGCGTAAATATGTTTTAATGACTTATAAACGGTCAGCCGTGGCCGTTGAGCAACACCAAACAGTTTTTTCTTAGAGCGAAGTTTTCGTCTAATCCTGGCTTTATCTTTTGCTTTTTCTAAATTTGCCATAATTATGCGCCTACCGTTTTTCCAGCTTTTCTTCTAATTTGCTCGTCAGCGTACTTAATTCCTTTACCCTTATACGGTTCGGGAGGTCTGAACGACCTGATTTCCGCCGCCACCTGACCAACAATCTGCTTGTTGATACCCGAAACCTCGACTTTGTTAGCGCCATCGAGTTCGATTTTTATCTCATCGGGAGGTATTATGGTAATTGGATGAGAATATCCCAAATGGAAAGTTGCACCCTTGCCGATCTTTTCTGCGCGATAGCCGACACCGATTATTTCCAGATTACGTTTGAAACCTTCAGTCACACCTGTAACCATATTAGCGATTAAAGCGCGACTCAACCCATGAAGGGACCTGTAATATTTTATATCAGAAGGCCTTTTGACGATAACTTCGGTTTCTGTCATTTCGGTCTGGATTGAGTGGTGTATTAATTCAGATAGTTTACCTTTAGGTCCCTCAACTGTAACCACATTATCAACCCGGGTAATCTTGACCCCTTTGGGGATACTTATTGGCATTTTACCTATTCGTGACAAACCTAAAGTCCTCCTACCAAATTCTGAACAATGCTTCGCCGCCAATCCCCTTATGGATGGCTTCTTTTTCTGTCATTATTCCGGAAGATGTTGACAATATAATCATACCCGGCTTTCTTGACCCTTTATATAGGTCTTTTTTGGCGCTATAAGCCCTCAAGCCAGGCCTGGAAATTCTTTTGATGCCTTTAATAACACTGGCGCCTTCAGGAGTGTATTTAAGGCGGATTCTTAAAATACCCTGAATGTCATCTTCAATATAATCGACCGAGCGAATAAAATTATTCTCCAGGAGTATTTCGGCGATTCTCTTTTTCATCTTTGATGCCGGAACTTCCAGACGTCGTATCGATGCCTTGCTGGCATTTCTTATACGGGTCAGCAGATCGGCGATTGGATCTGTCATAGTCATAACCAAAATCTCCTACTACCAGCTTGCCTTGGTAACGCCGGGAATCTCGCCGGCCAGGGCCAGTTCTCTGAAACATATTCTGCACAAACCGAAGCGCCTCATATATGCTCGTGGGCGGCCGCATCTTTTACAACGATTACTCTGACGAACTTTAAATTTCGGTTTTTTCAAGCTAGCGGCAATTTTACATTTTTTGGCCACTCCAACTCCTCTACTGTTTTTTAAATGGCATTCCCATTGATCTTAACAATTCATATCCTTCAGAATCCGTTTTGGCAGAAGTGACAATTGTCACGTTCATACCCCGGATCTTCTCCACTTTATCGTAATCAATTTCAGGAAATATAATCTGCTCGGTTATACCGAAAGTGTAATTACCGCGGCCATCGAATGACTTTGACGGAACCCCGCGGAAATCCCGTATACGGGGCATGGCAATGTTAACAAGGCGGTCCATGAACTCATACATTCTTTCGCGTCGCAATGTAACAGAAACCCCGATTGGCATTCCGGCACGAAGTTTAAAATTCGATATCGATTTTTTAGCCCTGCGAATGACGGGTTTCTGACCGGTAATAATCATTAATTCACTGGATACCGATTCGAGCTTCTTGTGTTCGGCGATAGCATCGCCAACACCGGAATTGACCACTATTTTGATCAGTTTCGGAACCTGGTTTATATTACCGTAATCAAGCTTTTTTTTAAGCTCGGGCCTGATCTTATTAAAATATTTTTCTTTTAATCTGGCCATATCTACTCTATTATCTCCCCTGATTTTTTATTAATCCGAACCTTGGTGCCATCTCTTAAATACCTGTAACCAACACGAGTGGGAACGTTTGTTCGTAAATCGTATAACATGACGTTAGTCACTGAAATGCTGCCTTCCTTTTCTATGATCCCGCCCTTACGGTTTTTCTGGCTTGGTCTAGAGTGACGTTTAATAAGATTTACACCCTCAATAATGATTCTTCTGGTATCCGGGAAAGTTTTCAGCACTTTGCCTATCTTCCCGCCGCTATCGCCAGAAATAACTTTTACTGTATCGCCTTTTCTAATCTTCATAACAGCCTCTCGCCTGGATTATCCTGGTTACAGCACCTCAGGCGCCAGGGAAATAATTTTCATATACTGTTTTTCACGAAGTTCCCTGGCCACCGGGCCAAATATTCTGGTCCCCCGCGGCTCACCCTGTTCGTTGATAATCACCGCGGCATTATCAGAAAACCTGATATAAGAACCATCCTTGCGGCGGGTCTCTTTTCTGGTACGAACAACTACCGCTCTGCAGACTTCACTCTTTTTAACTGCCCCGCCGGGGATAGCATCCTTGACTGTGACAACAACGATGTCGCCAATCCTGGCATAGCGATGACGGGTACCGCCGAGAACACGAAAACACATGGCAACCTTAGCGCCGGAGTTATCGCATATCGTTAATTTGGAATATTCCTGAATCATAACATTTCACCGCCTGCTACTTAGCTTTTTCCAATATCTTTGTCAGCCGCCATCTTTTCGTCTTAGAAATTGGCTTCGTTTCCATAACCATAACGGTATCGCCCACAGCCGCCTGGTTTTCCTCATCATGGGCGTAAACCTTAGAGACCCTTTTGATAATTTTTCCGTATTGTGGATGTTTCAAAGTCCTTTCAATAGCCACCACAATAGTTTTATTCATTTTGGTTGATGCGACAGTCCCTGTTCTAACTTTGCGTTTATTTCTCATCATCAGCCTGCCTGTCTTTAACCTCGGTTGGACTTTTGGCTAAAGGTCTTATATTAGATTCATGTTCTCTTATGATTGTATTAATCCTGGCGAAATCACGTCTGAGTTCACGTAATTTCAATGGATTATCTATCTGGCGAGTTGCCTGCCTTATCCTTAAGTTAAAGATTTCTTTTCTGACGTCTTCCTTCTTCTGAAGGATTTCTTCAATGGTGAGGTCTCTTAGCTCCTGGGCTTTCATCATTAATCCTTTACGATATCCTTACGTGAAACAAACTTGGTTCTTATTGGCAATTTGGCGGCCGCCAGCCGCATAGCCTCCCGGGCGGCATTTTCGGTAACGCCCTCAAGCTCGAACATTATCCGGCCGGGTTTAACAACAGCTACCCAGTATTCCGGAGAGCCTTTACCCTTGCCCATTCTGGTTTCAGCTGGCTTGAACGTCACCGGCTTATCAGGAAATATCCTGATCCAGACCTTGCCGCCTCTTTTAATATGACGGGTCAGGGCGACCCTGGCCGCTTCAATCTGTCTATTGGTAATCCAGGCCGGTTCAAGCGCTTTCAAGCCATATTCGCCAAAATCTATGTTGCTGCCGCGGTAGGCTTTTCCTTTTCGCCTGCCACGCTGCTGTTTCCTGAATTTTACTCTCTTCGGGGAAAGCATGGCTAATTCTTCTCCTTGCCAGATTCACCAATTTTATCAGATTTTTTCGGCGTCTTTGTACTTTTCTGGGTATCTCCGGAAGCTTTAGGAGCTCGCTTTACTTTTGATTTATGATCCGGTTTTTCCTTGTCAGCGGCGCCGGGTTTAGCGGAGGGTTTATATTTTTGTTTTGATTCGGTTTTTGCCTCTTCTTTTCGGTATCTTTTGGATTTATCGAGGGCTTTAGCTGACGGTTTCTTGCCCCCGGCATATGGGCGACGTCTACCTTCACCGACACCTGGCCGTCTCCTTTTCGGTTTACGACGAGATTCAGCGGCTTTATCCTCTTTTTCAGCGCCAAATTCACCAAGAAGCCTGGCATTCAGCTTATCCTTTTCAATGATTTCGCCGCTACAGATCCATACTTTCACTCCGATACAGCCATAAGTTGTATTGGCGGTAACCGAGGCATAGTCGATGTCGGCTCTTAAAGTATGAAGAGGAACTCTTCCGCGATGATATTTCTCGCTGCGAGCGATCTCAGCGCCGCCAAGCCGACCGCCACACATGACCTTTATTCCCTCAGCGCCGCTTTTCATGGCGGCCGCAACTGCTTTTTTCATAGCTCGACGGAAAGAAACTCTGCCTTCAAGCTGCAATGCTATAGACTGAGCTACCAGGGCTGCCGAGAGTTCGGGTTTTTTTACTTCAATGATATTAAGCAGTATTTCTTTGTCGGACAACATCTGCAGTTCTTCTTTAAGCTTATCGACCTCAGCGCCTTTTCGACCGATTACAATCCCTGGCTTGGCTGTATAAATATCAATAGACACTTTCTTCGGCGCTCTTAAAATCTGGATATCTGAAATGCCGGCATGTTCTAAGCGTTTGAAAGTATAGCGCCTGATAAGCAAATCCTCGTGAAGTAAATCAGCGAAATTATTTGTGGCAAACCAACGAGATTTCCAGGGCTTAACTATTCCAAGCCTTAACCCGTATGGATGTGTTTTCTGTCCCACTAAGCCTCCTTGCCCGGACTTTGTGTTGATGGTTCTTTTTCAGCCAGAACAATATTAACATGGGAGGACCTTTTACGAATTCTATACGCCCTTCCCATCGCCATCGGCCTGATTCTTTTTAAAATCGGACCGCCATCGATTCGAATGTCTTTAACATAGAGATTTTCAACCTTAATCTTGGCTGAACCCTCCCGTGATATTGCATTAGCTGCCGCTGATTTCATGGCAGCCAGAAGAATCTGACTGGCAGCCTTTGGGGTAAAAGTCAAAATACCTTTGGCATCAACATATCCCCGACCTTTTATCAAGGCGGCTACCCGACGAATTTTTCGCGGCGACATCCTGATATATTTTAAAGTTGCTTTTGCTTCCATAAAATCACAATCTATTTTAATGTGGTCGAACGCTCGCTGAGCTTGCCCGAATGCCCCCTGAATATCCGGGTTGGAGCAAATTCACCGAGTTTATGACCAACCATGTTTTCAGTAATATAAACAGGGATAAACTTATTTCCATTATGTATCGCCAATGTATGTCCCACAAATTCAGGCGGGATTGTTGAACGGCGCGCCCAGGTTTTTATCACACGCTTCTCATTGCTTTCATTTAAGGCCTGAATTTTTTTCGTCAGGTTTGGATCCAAATACGGCCCTTTCTTTAAAGACCTGGCCATCAATAACCTCCTGCAAAGTTCATAAGGACTTTATTTTCCCCGTTTCTTTATAATCATTTTATCCGACTGTTTCTTTCTTCGCGTTTTTAAACCTTTGGCGATTTGTCCCCAGGGGCTGCACGGATGCCGGCCGCCCGATGAACGACCCTCGCCGCCACCCATCGGATGATCAACCGGATTCATGGCCACGCCTCTAACAGACGGCCGTATGCCGAGCCAGCGCGAACGACCGGCTTTGCCAAGGTTTATATTTTCATGATCTATATTGCTAACCTGGCCGATAGCCGCGCGACACTTTAAATGAACCAACCTGACTTCTCCGGAGGGCAGGCGAATATGAGCATAATTACCCTCTTTGGCCAGAAGCGTTGCCATGGCTCCTGCAGAGCGCGCCATCTGAGCCCCCTTACCGGATTTTAATTCAATATTATGAATGCCGGTGCCCAGCGGAATTACTGATAAGGGAAGATAGTTGCCTACCTTAATATCAAGTTCATCTGTAGTTTTAACGACATCATCCACTTTCAGGCCCAATGGTGCAATGATATAGCTTTTCTGACCGTCAGCATAATACAGCAAAGCGATTCTGGCCGATCGGTTGGGATCGTATTCAATTGAAGCGACCCTGGCTGGAACGCCGCCTTTACTGCGCTTAAAATCGATCAGGCGATAATGCCTTTTATGACCTCCGCCTTTGTGTCGACAGCTAATTCGCCCGCTATTGCCTCGTCCACCCGATTTCTTTAAAGGTTTGAGTAAACTTTTCTCAGGATAACTATGAGTAATATCCGAAAAATCAGAAACCGTCATGAAACGTCGACTGGGTGTTGTTGGTTTAAATTTCTTCATGCCCATTTATCAGCCTCATACGCTTTCAAAAATATCAATGGTATCGCCCTCTTTTATCCTGACAATAGCTTTTTTCCAGGACGAGCGCTTACCTTCGAACCGACCCAACCGCTTGGTTTTGCCTTTCATGTTAATGGTTTTAACATCCAATACCTTCACATCGAAAGTCTTTTCAATAGCCTTTTTAATTTCAATCTTATTGGCATCAGGATGAACCTTAAAGATATATCGATTTTCTTTTTCCTTTAAGACAGCTCCCTTTTCAGAAACAACTGCCTGCTTGATAATATTGTTTACCGTTTTCAATTGCCTAACACCTCCTCGATCTTCTGCAAGGCGTCGGGAGTAATAAGAACATAATCAGCCCGTATAAGATCGAACGGGTTTACTAAGATAGAACGTTTTATTTCGAGCCACTTTATATTCTGACATGATTTTTCCAAATTATCGATCTTGCCTTCGTAAAGTAATAAAACCCGCTTGAGATAAATATCCTGCCCCATTAGAAAGTCGGCGATTGTTTTAGTTTTCGGTTTTTCAAGCTCGGGCAAATCAACAATTCTAATACGCTCTTCAGCGGCCTTATATGAAAACGCCGATTTTAAAGCTGCTTTTTTCAACTTCTTAGGAAGGGATCGGTAATAATCCTTGGGGTGAGGTCCCCAGACTATACCGCCGCCGACCCATAGGGGCGATGTATTCGAACCTGCTCTTGATCGACCGGTTCCTTTCTGTCGCCACGGTTTACGACCGCCGCCTCGAACCATTGTTCTGGTTTTAGTCGAGGCGGTCCCCTGCCGCTGGTTCCGCCGGTAACCTACGATATACTCATGCAGCAGGTGCGGCTTGACATCAGAATTGAAAAGGGGACCATCCAATTGCTTGCTTTCTTTGCTATTGCCCTGAATATCGAATACTTTTGCCTCAGCCATCGCCATCACCTACGCTTTAATAATTTTTAAAAGCCCGCCCGGTTTACCGGGAACAGCGCCGCGAACCAGGATTAGATTATGTTCAGGCTCTACAGAATTAATCAAAAGATTTTTCACAGTAACCTGCTCGTTCCCCATATGGCCGGACATCTTCATACCCTTCCACACCCGTGAAGGATAAGACGATTGACCTATCGATCCCGGAGCCCGCAACCTGTCCGATTGGCCATGTGATTTGGGCCCGCCTTTGAAACCATGACGACGAACAGTACCTTGAAAACCAAGACCTTTAGAAATTCCCGTCACATGTACCTTTTCGCCGGCTTTAAACAAATCGACTTCTATTTTATCGCCGATCTTATATTCATCACCCGATTCAACCTTAATCTCACGGATATAGCGACAGGGATCGATCCCGGCCCCCTTAAATTGCCCGGCATCAGGCTTATTAACAAGTTTCTTGCGAACATTTCTGAAACCGACCCTTAAGGCATCATAGCCATCTTTATCTTTTGTTTTGGCCCCGATAACAAACTGAGGTTCAGCCTTGATTACAGTCACAGGCACCATATTGCCGACTTCATCAAATACCCGGGTCATTCCTATTTTTAAGCCAAATAACATATTCATCTTGACGCATTATCCTTAAACTTTTATCTCAACATCCACACCAGCCGGCAAATCCAACCTCATAAGTGAATCAACCGTTTGAGGGTTGGAATCGTAAATATCGATCAGCCTCTTATGAATCCTGGTCTCAAACTGTTCACGCGACTTCTTGTCGACATGAGGAGAACGTAAAACAGTATAGACTGTTCTCTTCGTTGGCAAGGGTACCGGTCCGGCGATTCTCGCCCCTGTACGATTAACTGTTTCGACTATTTCCATAGTCGAACGGTCGAGGGCAACATGATCATACGCCTTGAGTCTTATCCTTATCTTTTGACTTTGAGTTTCCATAACCTCTACTCTATTATTTCGCTTATGACGCCGGCGCCGACAGTCCGACCGCCCTCACGGATGGCGAAACGAAGCTCCTTCTCCATCGCTATCGGCGTGATTAGCTCCCCCTCTACCGTGACATTATCTCCCGGCATAACCATCTCCACCCCCTCCGGAAGCTTCAGCGTGCCCGTCACGTCAGTCGTCCGAAAATAAAACTGCGGCCGATAACCGGTGAAAAACGGCGTGTGACGACCCCCCTCCTCTTTCGTCAATATATATACCTCGCCCTTAAACTTCGTGTGCGGCGTTATGCTGCTCGGAGCCGCTATCACCATCCCACGCTCCAACTCGTCCTTCTCTATGCCGCGAAGAAGCAATCCAATGTTGTCGCCCGCCTGACCATAATCCATCATCTTGCGAAACATCTCCACCCCCGTACATACCGTCTTCCGAGTCTCCTTTATACCCACACGCTCAACCGGATCGCCAACCTTGATCTTGCCGCGCTCTACTCGACCCGTGCCAACCGTGCCCCGACCCGTTATCGAAAATACATCCTCAATCGGCATCAAAAATGGCAGGTCAACATCACGCTCCGGCTCCGGTATGTAATCGTCAACCGCAGCCATTAACTCATGAACGCTGCCAAAAGCCGGATCGTCAAACGGCACACTCTCATCCGCACCTTTCGTCATCGCCTCCAAAGCACAACCACGAATGATCGGGATGTCATCACCAGGAAACTCATACTGACTCAATAAATCGCGAACCTCAAGCTCAACCAAATCCAATAGCTCCGGATCATCAACCTGATCTACCTTGTTTAAGTATACTATTATGTACGGAACTCCAACCTGACGAGCCAACAATATGTGCTCCCGTGTCTGGGGCATCGGACCGTCCGAGGCGCTCACCACCAGTATCGCTCCATCCATCTGCGCCGCTCCCGTTATCATGTTCTTGACATAATCAGCATGACCCGGACAATCCACATGCGCATAATGACGCTTATCCGTCTCATACTCCACATGGGCCGTCGCTATCGTTATGCCGCGCTCCTTCTCCTCCGGCGCATTATCAATCGAATCAAAATCCCGTACCTTCGCCTGACCCTTACGACCTAATATCATCGTTATGGCGGCCGTTAATGTCGTCTTGCCATGATCTACATGACCTATCGTCCCGACATTAACATGCGGCTTCGTGCGCTTAAATTTCTCCTTGGCCATCGGTCCTCTCCTTAACTATTATTTTTCATCTTCCTTTTTCAAATTACGCAGACATTTATGATTGAAAAACAAAACCTTTTACCTTCTGAACAATTTTATTGCTCACCTGCTGCGACATTCTGGCATAGTGTGAGAACTGCATTGAATAAACTGCTCTTCCCTGTGAAAGCGAGCGAAGTTTGGTCGCATAACCAAACATCTCAGACAATGGCGCTTCGCTGGCAACAACCTTGGCATCGGGTCTTTGTGCAATCCCCTCGATCTTACCACGTCTTGCCTGCAGATCTCCGATGATCTCGCCAAGATACTCCTCAGGTACAACCACTTCAACATCCATAATCGGCTCTAAAAGCGCTGGATTAGCCTTTCTGAGACCATCCTGAAAGGCTATCGATCCTGCAATTCTAAAGGCAAGTTCCGACGAATCGACATCATGATAACTGCCGCCCGTTAATACCGCCTTAATATCAACGGTCGGGTAACCGGCGATTACGCCATTATCAAGCGATTCCTTGACACCGCGCTCTATAGACGGAATAAATTCATGGGGTATGGCTCCTCCGGTTATTTCATTGACAAATGTAAATTGAGAGCCCTGTTTTATCGGTTCAAGCCTTAATTTAACATGACCATATTGCCCTCTTCCGCCTGTCTGCTTAATAAACCGCCCTTCACATTCAACGGTTGTAGTAATAGTCTCTTTATAGGCAACCTGGGGTTTGCCGACATTTGCTGAAACCTTAAATTCTCTAACCATCCGATCTTTTAAAATCTCCAGATGGAGTTCACCCATACCGGAAATAATTGTCTGCCCGGTTTCTTCATCCTGTCTAACCTGAAAAGTCGGATCTTCTTCGGCTAAACGCGACAACGAATTTGCCAGCTTTTCCTGGTCGGCTTTTGTTTTAGGTTCAATGGCTATAGAAATAACCGGCTCGGGGAATATCATCTGTTCAAGAATAATCGGCTGGCTCTTATCGCAAATAGTATCGCCCGTAGAGGTATTTTTAAAGCCGATCCCGGCTACGATATCGCCGGCACAGGCTTCCCGAACATCGTTTTTCTTGTTGGCATGCATCAGAAGCAATCTTGAAATTCTTTCGTTTTTGCCGGTGGCCGCATTAAGTACCGTTGAGCCGGCCGGCAGCTTGCCGGAATAAACACGGAAATAGGTCAGTTTTCCTACATAGGGATCGACTATGATTTTAAAAATCAGACCGGAAAAGGGTTCGTTTTCGGATGGTTTTCTCTGCAGCTTTTTGTTTGTCTCTGGATCTATTCCGGACACCGGCGGCAAATCCATAGGGGACGGCAAACAGTCGACTACAACATCGAGCAACTTCTGTACGCCTTTATTTCTAAACGATGAGCCGCACAATACCGGAAATACCTTCAGGTCTAATGTCGCCCGTCTCAGGGCTTTTTTTATTTCGTCAACTTCTATTGGTTCATTATTGATAAATTTGCTCAGCAGGGTGTCGTCATAATCGGAGAGGTTTTCCAGAAGTTCTTCGCGAGTTTTTTGAGCTAATGGCAATAGTGAATCCGGGATATCCGCGTCAAAATAGTCAACTCCAAGCGATTCTTCATCGAAAGTCCGGGATTTCATTTCAATAAGATCAATAATGCCGGTGAACATATCTCCCGCGCCAATAGGAATCTGGACGGGAACGGCATTAGCGCCCAGTCTCTCCCTCATCATATTAACAGCGCCAAAAAAGTCGGCGCCGATGCGATCCATTTTATTTATATATGCAATCCGTGGAACTCCGTATTTATCGGCCTGACGCCAGACCGTTTCCGATTGAGGCTCGACACCGCCAACGGAACAGAACAGAGCGATTGCCCCATCAAGAATTCTGAGAGACCTTTCGACCTCGACAGTAAAATCGACATGACCGGGAGTGTCTATGATATTGATGCGATGATCGTTCCAATACACCGTGGTGGCCGCCGACGTAATAGTAATGCCGCGTTCCTTTTCGAGATCCATCCAGTCCATCACCGCTGCACCATCATCAACCTCGCCAATACGGTGAGTCCGGCCGGCATAATAAAGAATACGCTCGGTTGTTGTTGTTTTTCCGGCGTCGATATGGGCCATGATCCCAATATTTCTTGTCTTTTCCAGGTTCATTGACATAAAAAAACCACTGCTGTTTAACCAAGTGCGGAAACATTATGCACCGGGCTACCACATGGCAGCGGTATTAACTCCGGTATTTCAGTTTCCTATGAAAAACGAATCGTCTAAATACAAATACATCCTTGTCCCACTTACCAGCGAAAATGAGCAAATGCTTTATTAGCCTCGGCCATTTTATGAGTATCCTCTTTCTTCTTAATTGTGCTGCCCTCATTTCGGGAAGCGGCGAGGATCTCATTGGCGAGTTTATCAGCCATTGTCTTCTCGGGCCGTCCGGTAGCGTAAGTAATGAGCCATCTGATAGCCAGAGCGACTCTGCGGTCCGGCCTGACCTCGACCGGCACCTGGTAATTAGCGCCACCAACCCGGCGGGACTTTACCTCTAATAATGGTTTAACGTTATTTAATGCTTTATGAAAAACATCCAGAGGCGCTTGATCGGTTTTCTTCTGAATGACATCCATAGCATTATAAAATATCTTTTCTGCAACCTGCTTCTTACCCCGTTCCATCAGGCAGTTGACAAACTGCGAAACCAAATTAAGGTTATAACGGGGATCAGGCATCTTTTCTCTTTTTGGCGGCGCACACTTTCTTGGCACTTTTTACCTCAATACCTTATCTAGTTCTTTGGCTTCTTAACGCCGTATTTAGAACGGCTGTTTTTGCGGTCGCTAACTCCGGCCGTGTCAAGAGTGCCTCTTATTATATGATAACGAACACCCGGCAAATCCTTTACACGGCCGCCGCGAATAAGAACGATAGAATGTTCCTGAAGGTTATGACCCTCACCCGGTATATAAGCGGTTACCTCTATTCCGTTAGTCAGTCTTACACGAGCGACTTTACGAAGCGCAGAATTCGGCTTTTTCGGCGTCGATGTATATACTCTGGTGCAAACCCCGCGTTTTTGAGGACTCCCCTTTAATGCCGGAGTAGTCGGCTTTGTCAGAATTCTCTTTCTCGGCTTCCTTGTTAACTGACTTATTGTCGGCAATCAAACCTCCATTAATCAAAAATAAAACATTAATATAAACTTTTTAATATTAATGTCAAGCGCTTTTTAACTTATTCTTTCCGTTTCTTTTTCAATTTCATTCGTTTTTTCATCCTCAATTATTTCAATTTGACGGTATCCATCAAGTCCTGTACCCGCCGGGATAAGGTGTCCGATGATGACGTTCTCTTTCAAACCAAGAAGATTATCCCGTTTGCCATTGATTGCCGCCTCTGTAAGAACCCGGGTAGTTTCCTGGAATGAGGCTGCCGAAATAAAGCTTTCAGTAGACAGCGCGGCTTTTGTTATTCCCATTAATATTGGCGTGAAAGTAGCCGGTTCGCCGCCTTCAGAAATTACTCGCTGGTTCTCATCATTGAAACGGAACCTGTCAATCTGGTCACCCTCAAGGAAATTAGTGTCGCCAACCTCCTCTACTTTAACCTTCTGAAGCATTTGTCGGACGATTACCTCAATATGCTTATCGTTTATTTTCACACCCTGGAGACGGTAAACCTCTTGAATCTCATTAACAAGATATTCCTGGACATCGTTGGGTCCTTTAATCTTTAAGATATCATGCGGGTCTATGGGCCCTTCACACAACCTGTTGCCGGATTCCACCTTATCACTGTTGTGAACTCTCATGTGTTTGCCGTGGGGTATTAAATATTCAAGTACTTCTTCATTTTCGGTTGTTACCAGTAACTGCTGATTGCCCCTGATTATTTTTCCATACTCAATTATCCCATCAATTTCAGTCACGATGGCAGGCTCTTTAGGATGTCTGGCCTCGAAAAGCTCTGCAACCCTGGGCAAACCGCCTGTTATATCCTTGGTTTTGTATGTTTCACGGGGAATCTTAACCAGAGGATCGCCGGCTTTAACCTTCTCACCATCTTTAACAGTCAGGTTCGCCATAGTAGGAATAACATAATTGGCAATACGCTTACCTTTGTCATTGATTATCATAATTTGCGGCCTTCGGGATTTATCCTTTTGTTCGACAATTACCCTGGCCGACAGACCGGTAGATTCATCCAGCTCTTCCCTGAAAGTAACATTCTCAATAATATCGACAAATTCTACCGTGCCCTCCTTATCAGTAAGAATATAATTTGTATGAGGATCCCATTCAAAAACTATTGTATTTTTTGTTATATCTTGATTGTCCTTGACCTTTAATAACGCTCCATATGGAACTGAAAATCTTTGATGAGTACGGTCTTTTTCATCAACGATCCTTATTTCCCCATTAGGCGATAAAACGATATAACAATCCTGTTCTTTTCTGGAAACGGCTCGGACATTCTTCATAACAATCTTGCCATCAGAACGGGCCTCTATTTTTGATTGTTCGGTAATCACTGCAGCCGTGCCGCCGATATGGAAGGTTCTCAGCGTAAGCTGGGTTCCCGGTTCGCCGATTGACTGGGCGGCGACTACACCGACAGCCTCCCCGATCTCCACCAGATTACCAGAAGCCAGGTTGGAACCATAACACCTGGCGCAGACACCGCGACGAGATTCGCAGGTCAGCACTGATCTGATATATACCGTTTCTACTCCTGAATCTTCTATCTGCTTAGCAACCTCTTCCGAAATCATCTCGTCAGTTTCAGCCAGAACTTCGTCGGTTATCGGATGGATAACATCCTCGAGTATAACCCGTCCAAGAATACGATCAGCCAGAGATTCGATAACTTCCTCGCCTTCTTTCAAGGCTGAAACATTCAGACCGAGGATTGTATTACAATCATCCTCAGTGATTATGACATCCTGGGCGACATCCACCAACCTGCGGGTTAGATAACCAGCGTCAGCGGTTTTTAACGCTGTGTCGGCCAGACCTTTCCGAGCGCCGTGTGTCGAAACAAAGTACTCCTGCACAGTTAATCCATCACGGAAATTAGCGATAATCGGGGTTTCAATGATTTCACCTATCTGACCAATCATTTTCTTCTGCGGTTTGGCCATCAAACCACGCATACCGGCAAGTTGTCGAACCTGGTCCGTTGAGCCCCTGGCCCCGGATATAGACATCATATAAACAGGATTAAATCCCTCGTCCAAGGAGCCCAGGTTTTCGATCATTGCATCGGTTACCTCAGATGTTGTCCTGGTCCAGGTATCAATGACCTTGTTGTAACGTTCGCCATTCGTAATGGCGCCATTTTTATGCATTCTGGTAATAGCGTTTATTTCCTTATAAGCCTTTTTAACGAGAGTTTCTTTCTGTTCGGGCACTACTAAATCATCGATACCAATAGTAACGCCGCCCAGCGTAGCATATTCAAAACCGATTTTTTTAAGCCTGTCAAGAAAGGCGGCTGTTTGTGCTACACCCAATGTATTATACGACCGGGCAACCAGGCTTTCCAAATTACCTTTATTGGCAATATCATTATAGAATCCTAATTCCTCCGGAATAATTTCATTAAAGATTATCCGTCCCGGTGTAGTCTCTATAACTTGAACCTGCCCCAGGCTTTCAATCCTGACCTTTATCAGGGCGTGAAGATCAATCTGGTCCAGAGAATGAGCCAAGATGACTTCATCAGGGCAGCTAAATATTTTACCCTCGCCTTTCATATTGCGGCGAGTATTAGTAAGATAATAACACCCTAAAACAATATCCTGGGAAGGTACAGCAATCGGTTTTCCTGATGACGGCAGCAATAGATTATTAACCGACAACATTAAAATCCGAGCTTCTAATTGCGCTTCAAACGAAAGCGGAATATGCACAGCCATCTGGTCGCCATCAAAATCAGCGTTAAAAGCGGCGCATACAAGCGGATGAAGCCTTATCGCCTTGCCCTCAACCAGCACCGGATAGAACGCCTGAATGCCAAGAAGGTGCAATGTGGGCGCACGATTTAACATGATTGGATGATCACGGATAATCTCTTCCAAAATATCCCAGACCTCGGGGCGTTCCCGCTCGACTAGTCTTTTAGCCGATTTCACGGTCTGGACATAGCCTTTTTCCTCAAGTTTGTGAATGATAAAGGGCTTAAATAACTCAAGCGCCATGCTCTTGGGCAGGCCGCACTGATGGAGCTTTAATTCCGGTCCTACCACGATTACAGAACGCCCGGAATAATCAACTCTTTTACCCAGCAGGTTTTGACGGAATCTGCCTTGTTTACCTTTTAATAGATCGGAAAGTGATTTCAACGGTCGCTTGGAGTCGCCGCGGACTGAACGGCTGCGACGGCCGTTATCCAGCAGGGCGTCAACAGCCTCCTGGAGCATCCGCTTTTCGTTCCTCAAGATTACTTCCGGAGCCTTAATCTCAATCAGCTTTTTCAAGCGATTATTACGGTTAATCACACGCCGGTAAAGGTCATTCAGATCGGAAGTGGCAAATCGGCCGCCTTCAAGCGGCACGAGAGGCCGTAAATCCGGTGGAATTACCGGTATCACTTCCAGAACTATCCATTCCGGCTTGTTTTGAGATTGCCGGAACGCCTCGATAACTCTGAGCCGTTTAAGAGTGTCTTTTTTCCGCTGTACAGAGGTCTCAACCTTAACCTGAGCTCGAAGCGAAACAGCCAGTTCCTCAATATCCAAACCTCTGAGCAGTTCCCTGACCGCCTCAGCTCCCATACGGGCGTCAAATTCTTTTCCGGCTTCTTCAAGCTCGAAACATTCCTCCTCGGAAATTATTTCCTTGTACTTTAATGATGTGTCGCCAGGGTCAATAACAACATACGACTGGTAATAAATTATCCGTTCGAGCTGCTTTACCGACATGTCCAGAAGGTAGCCGCAACGAGTAGGCAAGGAATGAGTATACCAGATATGAGTGACTGGAACAGCAAGCACGATATGCCCCATTCTCTCACGCCGGACCTTTGACTGGGTAACTTCAACGCCGCACCGGTCACACACGATGCCTCTAAACCGGATACGCTTATATTTGCCGCAGTTGCACTCCCAGTCCTTTACCGGACCAAATATTCTTTCACAGAAAAGCCCCTCTCGTTCCGGCTTAAAAGATCGATAATTAATGGTCTCAGGTTTGGTAACCTCGCCATAAGACCAATTCCTGATAATTTCAGGGGAAGCCATCTGGACTTTCATTCCGATAAAATCCGAGGGCTTCTTTTGATTTTTAGTAAAAGGATCGATCACCTAAAGTCTCCTGTGCAAACGCTTTAAAAACTACCTAAATTTATTCCTTCTCTATTAATTCAACGTCCAGCCCAAGCGCTTGAAGCTCCTTAACCAGTACATTAAATGATTCCGGTATACCGGGTTCTGGCGGGTTTTCACCCTTCACGATTGCCTCGTATATGCGTGATCTACCGGCTACGTCATCAGATTTTACAGTGAGCATTTCCTGTAAAACATGGGCGGCGCCATAAGCCTCTAAAGCCCAGACCTCCATTTCACCGAACCTCTGACCGCCAAACTGAGCCTTACCGCCAAGAGGCTGTTGAGTTACAAGCGAGTAGGGGCCGATAGAACGAGCATGTATCTTATCATCAACTAAATGAGACAGCTTCATCATGTAAATGTAGCCAACGGTGATTTCTTTATCAAACGGTGCACCGGTTAAGCCATCAAAAACGACAGATTTGCCGGATTCAGGCAATCCCGCCTTTTTGAGGTAGCCTTTAATTTCCTTCAGCGAAACGCCGTCAAAAACAGGAGTAGCAACCGATATCCCTAATTTCTGGGCAGCCCAGCCGAGATGCGTCTCAAGCAACTGTCCTACGTTCATACGAGATGGTACGCCCAGCGGGTTTAAAAGAATATCCAACGGCGTTCCGTCAAGAAGATATGGCATATCCTCAACCGGAACGATCTTCGCAATAACGCCCTTGTTTCCATGGCGTCCGGCCATCTTATCGCCTACTGACAGATGTCTTTTGGTTGCAATTTTCACTTTGACCAGTTGTACAACTCCGGGCGGAAGTTCAGTTCCACGAACGATTTTTTCAATCTCGATTTCCAGCTGGGATTCCTTATTGCTTATTAATTTTATAGCTTGATCACACAGTTTCCTGGCCGCTTTATTCAAATTCTCATCGGCAACAAAGCCATTATCAGCAATTATGCTGTGGCTTTTTATTTCCTCAAACGTATTATCTTTTATTTTCGTACCGGCTTTAATAACTACCTCACCATTATCGTTTTTTATGGACCGAGATGTCTGTTTGGCTAAAAGTTCGCCGATTTTTTTATTGCGTGATTTTATAATGTAGTCAATCTGTTTGGCATAATTCCGTTTTATTCTGGATATTTCTTTCCGTTCGCGTTTTTTAGCCTCGTCTGAAGAACGGCTTTTGCGAGAGAACAGTTTATTATCAATTAAAATACCTTTCATTCCCGGGGGAGCTTTTAGCGATGCGTCTCTAACATCGCCAGCTTTCTCGCCAAAAATAGCCCGTAATAATCTCTCTTCCGGGGAAAGCTCGGTTTCACCCTTAGGAGTAACTTTTCCAACTAAAATATCACCGGCTTCCACCTCGGCGCCGACTCTGACAATACCGGTTTCATCGAGATTTACCAGGGCTTCCTCTGAAACATTCGGAATTTCACGGGTGATTTCTTCAGCGCCTCTTTTAGTATCACGGACCTGAAGTTCAAATTCTTCGATGTGGATTGAGGTGAAAACATCATCGGTGATCAGCCTTTCGGAGACTATAATGGCATCCTCAAAATTGTAGCCGCGCCATGGCATAAAACCTACCAGGACATTCTTTCCCAGCGCTAATTCGCCATTACTGGTTGCCGGTCCATCGGCTATAATCTGGCCGGCTGCAACTTTCTGGCCGACCTTGACGATCGGTTTATAACTAATACAGGTATCCTGGTTTGAGCGAGCATATTTAATTAAATGGTACTGATCGTATTCCACAACATCCAGCGCTTTGCTTTTATCTCTGAGCGCAGGCTTAATAACAATCTGATTTACCGCAGCAAATTCGATTATTCCCGCCCTTTTAGCGGTAATCGCAGCGAAAGAATCGACTGCCGCTGTTTTTTCAAGGCCTGTGCCTATAATAGGCGCGTCAGTTTCTAAAAGAGGAACCGCCTGGCGCTGCATATTTGATCCCATTAAAGCCCTGTTGGCATCGTCATGCTCCAAAAATGGAATCAACGAGGCGGCCACCGAAACAAGCTGAGTAGGCGCAACATCCATGTAAGCAATCTCTGAAGGAGAAACCTGAATAAGGTCGCCGCGTGAACGCGCTGTTATAATCTTATTAACAAATTTTCCATTTTTTTCTAATGGCTCGTTAGCCTGGGCAACTATAAAACGGTCTTCAACATCGGCAGTTAGATATTCGATTTCATCAGTTACTTTTCCTTTTGCAGCCTTCCGATAAGGAGTTTCTAGAAAACCATACTTGTTAATTCGGGCATAAGAAGCCAGGGAGGTAATCAGTCCGATATTAGGTCCCTCAGGAGTTTCAATAGGACACATCCGACCATAATGTGTATGGTGTACGTCGCGAACTTTGAAGCCTGCCCGCTCCCTGGTTAAACCGCCGGGACCCAGCGCTGATAACCTTCGCTTGTGAGTAAGCTCGGCTAAAGGATTAGTCTGATCCATAAACTGGGAAAGCTGGGAAGAACCGAAAAACGTATCTATAACCGATGATACCGTCCGGGCATTAACCAGCTCATGCGGTGTGGGAGTATCGTCTCTTCTTAAGCTCATCCGTTCTTTGATCGTTCTCGCCATTCGCGACAGGCCAACCGAGAACTGGTTGCTAAGAAGCTCCCCGACAGATCTTGAACGCCGATTGCCGAGATGATCAATGTCATCTATATCGCCTATCCCGTTGCGAAGGTCAATGAGATATTTGACTATAGAAATGAAATCTATTTTATCAAGCACAGCCTGTTCAACCGGAATATCCTGGTTAAGCCTCTGGTTTATCATATAGCGCCCGACCTCGCCCAGGTCATATCGTTTGGGATTAAAAAACATCTTTTCCAGAAGACCCTTAGCCAGATCAAGAGAGGCAGCATTCCCGGGACGAATTAAAGAATACAACCGCTGTAAGGCGCCCTCTTCATTGCGGATTTTATCCTTTTTATCTTTAACGATCGTGTTAATAATAATCGGGGCTTCTCTTGATAAATCGATATCTACCAGTTTGATTTTCGAGATTTTCAGGTCTGTGAGCTTGGCAACATCGGCTTCTGTAATTAATTCACCGGCTTCTATAACTACCTCGCCGGTAGAGGAATCGACTATCGGGGAGGCCGTAAACCGGTCGATCAATTGGGGCGCTTTTTTCGTTGAGAATGATTCTTCGACGACTTTGCAGAATGTTCTAATAAGATCTTCATCGGTTGATAAGGCGATAGCCCTCAGCAACGTGGTGGCAGTTAGTTTCCGGCGTGAATCGATATGGACAAACATTATATCGTTAACATCAAGAGTAAATTCCACCCAGGAGCCCCGATAAGGAATGATTCTGGCTGAATAAAGTTTCTTACCGTTGGGATGTATTGTTTCATCAAAAAACACACCCGGAGACCGGTGAAGCTGACTGACAACGACCCTCTCGGCGCCGTTAATTATAAAGGTGCCTTTCTCGGTCATCAGGGGAAGTTCCCCCAAAAACACATCCTGTTCGATAATGTCTTTTACCTTGGCGTCTTCACCTTCCCCCTCACGGACAACCAGGCGAAGCGTCGCCTTCAGAGGAGCGCCATAACTCATATTTCGTTCCTGACATTCAATTATAGAATAGCGAGGGACTTCAATAGTATAGCACACGAACTCTAAAGAATAAATTTCGTGAACGTCCGTAATGGGGAACATTTGCTGAAAAACTGCCTGCAGGCCCTGGTTTTTTCTTTTAGCCGGATCAACCCGGGCCTGCAAAAAATCTTCAAATGATTCGGTCTGAACCGCCAACAGGTGCGGCGGCGCCAGAGCCGCTTCAAGTTTTGAAAAAGAAATACGTTCGTTTCTGTTCTTTGAACTCACGAACTTCCTCCAGGGATGTAAAAATTAAAATTTATTTAATCTGCACTGAAGCGCCAGCTTCTTCGAGTTTGGCCTTAGCCGCTTCTGCTTCTTCTTTCGGTACGCCTTCCTTAACATTGCTTGGGGCGCTGTCAACCAGTTCTTTAGCTTCTTTTAAGCCAAGGCTGGTGAGTTCCCGCACCGCTTTGATAACCTGAATCTTTTTGTCGCCAATCGCCTCAAGCACAACATTAAACTCTGTTTGTTCCTCCTCGGCGGTTTCACCTGCCGCAGGACCGGCAGCCGCAGGAGCGATGGCCACTGTTGCGGTAACGCCAAATTCATCCTGCATTTTTTTCGAAAGATCGGACAACTCAATTACGGTCATCCCTTTAATAATCTCAAATGCTTGTTCAATTTTATCGCTCATTCCTAACCTCTACTGTTAACTCAATCTTTTTAAAAAGGTTTCTTTAATCCGCCGATTTTAAGTTTACGGCTACCCTGACGGACCGCTGAAAACGGCGGCATTTTCATCGGCCAGAAGCATCGCCATTTTGCTGTAAACCGTTATTTCCTCTTTTCAGCCAAATCGTCTAAAAGCCCGATGAAGTTCCTGATTACACCGTCGCAAGTCATCACAAAATTTGTAATCGGTCCCTCAACCGCCGCGACCAATATTGCCAGCACCTGTTCCTTGGGCGGTAACTGGGCAATTTTCATATAATCATCAATACCCAGAATCTGGTTATCAAGAATATAGGCTTTAATTTTAGGTTTTTCAGTTTTCTTACTAAACTCGTTGATGATCCTGGCCGGAACCGAGGGATCATCAAAACCGAACACCATTGAAGTGGGGCCCATAAAAGTATCAGATATTTCCTCTAAACCGGATTCTTTCGCAGCCAGATTCAACAGCGTATTCTTAGCAACCCTGAACTCTGAATTACTATTTTTCAGGTCTCGTCTCAATATAGTAAGATCGATAACATTTATTCCGGTATGATCGGTTACAATGATACTGTTGGCTTTTGCAAACTTCTCTTTAAGAAGCTCTATCTGTTTTTCTTTTTCTTTAGTCGGCATATCAACCTTACTTGCCTAAAGTCAAAATTTCTTGTGTATCCAATTTAACGCCCGGCCCCATCGTTGAACAGACAGAGGCATTTTTCATATATGTACCTTTTGCGCTGGTTGGTCGGGCTCTCACAATTGCCCCAAAAAACGTTTTCGCATTTTCAATCAACTGTTCATCGGCAAACGATAGTTTTCCGATACCGCAGTGGATATTGCCGGTTTTATCGACTCGATATTCAATTTTACCGGCTTTCAAGTCCTTAACCGCTTTTGCGATATCCTGAGTCACCGTACCGGCTTTGGGGTTGGGCATAAGGCCCTTTGGTCCCAATATCTTCCCCAGACGGCCGATACCGCTCATCATGTCCGGCGTTGCAACGATAGCATCCACATCAGCCCAGCCGCCTTTAATCTTTTCGATATAGTCGTCAGCGCCAACCATATCAGCGCCTGCGGCTTTGGCTTCAGACGTCTTTTCACCCTTCGTCAGGACCAGCACCCGTATCTTTTTGCCGGTGCCATGGGGCAAAAGCACAGTTCCCCTGACCATCTGATCCGCCTTCCTGGGATCTACTCCCAATCGGCAGGCGACCTCAACAGTTTCATCAAACTTGGCAGTTGCGGTCTGGCGGACAATACTAAAGGCCTCGGTCAGGGTATTAACCTTGCCTTTTTCCGCTTTCGTCACAGCTTCCTTGTATCTTTTTCCTCTTTTCAATTTTTCTCCCTGGTCTCCCCGTAACGACCTTCGTCACTAATTATTATTAACAGTAAATATATTCTAAGAGCGGCTGCTCCTAAGTATAATCCTATCCTTCTACCTTAATCCCCATACTTCTGGCGGTTCCTTCAATCATTCTTTCGGCCATCTCTACAGACCCGGCGTTAAGATCAACCATTTTAAGCTGTGCTATTTCGCGAACCTGAGCTTTGTTAACAGTACCGACTTTATTTTTATTGGGCTCCCCCGATCCCTTTTCCAACTTGGCGGCCTTTTTTAACAGTACCGCCGCCGGCGGCGTCTTGGTAATAAAGGTAAACGACTTATCGGCATAAATAGTTATAACAACCGGTATAATCAGCCCCGCCTGCGATTGAGTTCGGGCATTGAATGCTTTGCAGAATTCCATGATGTTTATGCCGGCCTGACCCAAAGCAGGACCCACTGGAGGCGCAGGGGTGGCGTTGCCCGCTGGAATTTGAAGCTTAACAATCCCTATTACTTTCTTAGCCACATCAGCTCCTTATTCACTCACAAAGATTTTACCTGGAGATAATCCAGTTCGACCGGAGTTGGCCGGCCAAAAATTGACACCATTACTTTCAATTTCCTGCGTTCAGAATTAACCTCGCTGACTGTACCCGCAAAATCCGAGAACGGACCGTCAACCACCTTAACCGCCTCGCCTATCTTATACGGGATATCGAGGACATCGCGGTTTTTCGAACGGTCGATTTGCTGCATTATCCTGGTTACTTCATTTTTACGCAGCGGGACAGGCTTACCTGACGCTCCCACGAAATTCGTTATCCCGGGAGTCGAGGTGACAAGGTTTTGAGTGTCCTTATTCAACTCCATTTCAACCAGGATATAGCTGGGTAAAAACTTCTTGACAGATGTCGAGCGTTTACCCTGCTTCATCTCAACGATCTCTTCTGTGGGCACCAGGATATCGCCGAATATATCGCTCAGACCGTTTGCCTCAATAGCGCTCTCAAGATATTTCTTGGCTTTGTATTCGTGACCCGAATATGTATGAGCCACATACCATCTCTTAGCCATAATAATTACCTGAATATAAAAGCCGTGGCTCTGGTGAGACCGTAATCAACAAATCCGATAAATATAGATAGAATCAGCGATAGTATTACTACCACTATTGTTGAATCACGGAGTTCAATTTTCGATGGCCAGGCTACTTTGGATAACTCCTGTTTAACTTCATTAAAAAATTTGATTGTTTTTTTTATCATAATATCTCCATACGGGACAGGGAGGACTCGAACCTCCAACATCCGGTTTTGGAGACCGGCGCTCTACCAGTTAGAGCTACTGTCCCAAACGCTTACCTGGTCTCCTTATGCATAACATGCTTGTCACAAACAGGGCAGTACTTTTTAAATTCAACCCGTTCAGGATGTTTCCTTTTATTTTTGGTAGTATTGTAGTTCCTGCTCTTACAGTCATTACAGGCAAGTATTACAATTGGCCGTCTTTTGTCCTTAGCCATTTTTGCCTCTACTCTATTATTTCGCTTATGACGCCGGCGCCGACAGTCCGACCGCCCTCACGGATGGCGAAACGAAGCTCCTTCTCCATCGCTATCGGCGTGATTAGCTCCCCCTCTACCGTGACATTATCTCCCGGCATAACCATCTCCACCCCCTCCGGAAGCTTCAGCGTGCCCGTCACGTCAGTCGTCCGAAAATAAAACTGCGGCCGATAACCGGTGAAAAACGGCGTGTGACGACCCCCCTCCTCTTTCGTCAATATATATACCTCGCCCTTAAACTTCGTGTGCGGCGTTATGCTGCTCGGAGCCGCTATCACCATCCCACGCTCCAACTCGTCCTTCTCTATGCCGCGAAGAAGCAATCCAATGTTGTCGCCCGCCTGACCATAATCCATCATCTTGCGAAACATCTCCACCCCCGTACATACCGTCTTCCGAGTCTCCTTTATACCCACACGCTCAACCGGATCGCCAACCTTGATCTTGCCGCGCTCTACTCGACCCGTGCCAACCGTGCCCCGACCCGTTATCGAAAATACATCCTCAATCGGCATCAAAAATGGCAGGTCAACATCACGCTCCGGCTCCGGTATGTAATCGTCAACCGCAGCCATTAACTCATGAACGCTGCCAAAAGCCGGATCGTCAAACGGCACACTCTCATCCGCACCTTTCGTCATCGCCTCCAAAGCACAACCACGAATGATCGGGATGTCATCACCAGGAAACTCATACTGACTCAATAAATCGCGAACCTCAAGCTCAACCAAATCCAATAGCTCCGGATCATCAACCTGATCTACCTTGTTTAAGTATACTATTATGTACGGAACTCCAACCTGACGAGCCAACAATATGTGCTCCCGTGTCTGGGGCATCGGACCGTCCGAGGCGCTCACCACCAGTATCGCTCCATCCATCTGCGCCGCTCCCGTTATCATGTTCTTGACATAATCAGCATGACCCGGACAATCCACATGCGCATAATGACGCTTATCCGTCTCATACTCCACATGGGCCGTCGCTATCGTTATGCCGCGCTCCTTCTCCTCCGGCGCATTATCAATCGAATCAAAATCCCGTACCTTCGCCTGACCCTTACGACCTAATATCATCGTTATGGCGGCCGTTAATGTCGTCTTGCCATGATCTACATGACCTATCGTCCCGACATTAACATGCGGCTTCGTGCGCTTAAATTTCTCCTTGGCCATCGGTCTTCAATCTCCTGCCATCATTTTTACATTTACATAACCTGCCGTCAATTTGCACTCAAAATAAAACGACAGTGTATCACAAATTATTTAGCCCACGACCGGGATTGAACCGGTGACCTCGTCCTTACCAAGGACGTGCTCTACCGACTGAG
>CBFDEC010000033.1:0-36219 GCA_965603725.1 uncultured bacterium
AACAACTACGGAAGTCAATGAAATACCCATTATTATTATGTTGACATGACACTAGTCTCAAAGACGATAATAATCGCAAAGATATATTTACTGTCCGCGAACTCAAAGCATTGGCTAAATTCATGGATATGTTCATTAATCTACCTGAACAGAATGCTTTTGGCGGTGATTTTAGTAAAACTAAACCGGACAGGAAAACTAATAGGGTTTCAAGAGCGTTATTTTATTTTCAAGGTATCAGATCTTCAGATTATTTACCATTAAAAATTGCTGAATATATGACTTGCTTTGAATCATTGTTTTTAAAGAGTGATAAGGAATTAAGTCATCAACTTGCTGAAAGAGTTGCGTTTTTTATTGAGGAAGACCCAGCTAAAAGAGTGGAGACATATAAGCTTTTAAAAAAGGCATATAATATTAGATCAGTAACTTTACATGGCAATATAGAAAAATCATCGTTTGAAAGATTGAAAGATGTAGCATTAAAATTGGACGAAATATTAAGAAGATCAATTCTTAAAATTATAAGTGATAGGAATTTACTAGAGGGATTTAATGACGAAAAAAATTTTAACGAAAAAATGTTAAAAATGATTTTTAATAATTCAAACCTTTAAAACTGTGAGAATTGTAGGTCGAAACCTCCTGCGGTTTCGACAACCCACTAAATTCTAAAAGCTTTCCCGCGCCAGCTTTATCATGATTGCTTTTTGCATGTGAAGGCGGTTTTCAGCCTGGTCGAATACCACCGATTGCGGTCCGTCCATTACCTCATCGGTGATTTCCCTTCCACGGTTAGCCGGCAGGCAATGCATGACAATCGCCTCGGGGTTTGCTTTATTTAATAGCCTTGAATTTACCTGGAAAGCCTGAAGAAGATTCTCTTTTTCATCCTGGAGATGCTTCTGTCCCATTGAAGCCCAAACATCGGTGTAGATTACATCGGCATTGGCCACAGCCTCATCTGGATTGTCAGTTACGATTATTTTTGATTTTCCAGCTTTTTTGGCTTCTTCCAGAATTGCGGCATCCGGCGGTGTATCCTTATGAGCGCCGATTCGCAGTTCCATCGGCATCCTGACGGCAGCCTTGAGCCAACTGTTGGCGACATTATTGCCGTCGCCCAAATAAGCGATTTTCAGGTTGTCGATTTTGCCCTTATGCTCGGTAATAGTCTGCATATCCGACATGATCTGGCAGGGGTGCAGAAGGTCGGTCAGGCCGTTGATTACAGGTATATCGGCGTGTTCGGCAAGCCGCTCGACGTCGCTGTGAGAAAATGTCCGAATCACTATCATAGCCAGGTAACGCGACAGTACTTTAGCGGCGTCATAAATCGATTCGCGTTTACCCAGCTCGATCTCTTTTTCAGTGATATACAGCGAATTGCCGCCGAGTTCGTATATGCCGACCTCAAACGAAATCCGGGTGCGGAGAGAGGCTTTATGAAAAATACAGCCGACAGTCTTGCCGGCTAAAACGTCAAGCTTTTGTTTTTTCTTTTTTAAATCTATTGCCAGTTTAATAGTTTCTCTTATTTCAGATTCTGAGAAATCTTTTATAGCCACAAAATCACGTTTAGTTCTTTTTATCATTTATTCCTCCGAAGTTGTAAAACTAATCTTTAAAAACCGGAGCAATATATTAGCCGGCCAAGTAGAAAGCAACAGGGGAATTAAAAGAAATAGATTCTATAAAAATGAAAGATCGTTTAATGCGACGCCTTTATTTTTTCATATTATACGCTTTAAAGAAGGTACTTTCTGGGATCGGTAATGGCGCCCTCGAGCGCCGATGCCGCAACGGTTGCCGGAGAAGCGATATAGGTTTCTGAATAGTTTTGCTTGATGCTATTAATTGATTTTCTGCAGGATGTGGTCAACGCCCTCTCACCATCGGCCAGCATACTGTTATTGGCGCTTAAGCAGGAGCAATGGCTCGGGTGAAGCGCCAGGCAGCCAGATTCAATCAGCGTACTGATATAACCCTTATCTATCGCTTTCAGGTAGATTTTACGTGAAGCCGGCACCACGAACATTCGTGTATTGCGATGTATTCGTCGCCCCCTCAGTATCGAGGCTGCAATCTCGAGGTCCTCCAGGCGGCCATTGGTACAACCGCCAAGGACTACATGATCAATTTTCTTACCGGCCATTTCTTCCACCGGCTTGATTTCCTTATAATTGTTATAACATACTACCTGTGGAGTAAGGTAAGAGACATCAAACTCGATTTCATTTTCATAGAAAGCATCTATATCGGCAGTGATAGGTTTATATTTTGCCTTGGTAATTTTTTTCAAATATCGTTGAGTTATTTCATCAAAAGGAATAATCGCTAATTTAGCTCCTGCATCGATAGCAAAACTGGTGAGGGTAATTCGCTGGGCTGCAGTCATATTCACAACAGCCTGCCCGTAAAACTCGAATGCCTTATTATAGGAGGCATATTTATTTATTTCACGGGAAAGATTAAAAATTATATCACTGGTGAAAACGCCGGCGCCGGGACGACCATTTATAACAACCTTGATTGTTTCCGGCGTTGTAAATTGAGTTTTACCGGTAGCCCATACCTTTGCCATTTCTTGAGGGTCAATGCTTGTTGAAAATACGCCTATACAACCGTAGACTGCGGTATAGTGATCGGTCCCGACCGCCATTTGCCCGGGCAGAATCAAACCTTCATCGAGCATCACCTGGTGTGATATACCCCAACCGATATCATAGAATTTCGTGATATTTTGTTTCTTTGCAAATTCCCGGATTTTTTTATGCTCATCTGCTAAAGTGTGGAGCTGGGGAATCTGCAGGTGATTCAAAATTACTGCGATCTTTGATTGGTCGATTACTTTTTTATTGCCCAAATTATAGAACTGATCAATAGCCGGACCGGCATTATCGACGGCAATTGCTAAATCGGGTTCAACCGTAACTGTTTCGCCTTCCTCAACGGCTTTCAGTCCGGATTTGCGGGCTAACATCTTCCTGATGAATGTTTCTTTACGCGAGGATTTAGTTTTACTGGGGAGATCGGCAAAATCCAGCTCGAGCTGTTCCATTTTCAACTGGGCTGGCTTATGTTTGATTCCATACTGTAAACGCCATCGTCTGAAGCCAGGACCCGATATACCCAGTTCAATTCCGGCCAAACGGTCGTCTCCAAAGCGATCCCAGAGGTCCATGATTTTTTCACGAGAATATTTGGGTAGATTATATGACCCGATATTCTTTTTCGAACGCCAATATGCAACAAGCCGTCCAGGCACACCATAAACCTCGCCGATTTTCTTATCAGTTCGATATTTCTTCTGAAGTTCTGAAAGCTCTTTTTTCTTGGGTATTTTCACTTCTTTAAAAGCTTTTTAAGATTCTTTTTTAAAGCATCGTATATCTGATACAAATCAAAGGACTGAATTTTTGTAAAACCTATTGCCGGCATAAAATTTGTGTCTCCCATAAATCTGGGAACGATATGAATATGTAAATGGTCGCGAATGCTGGAACCGGCCGCCTCACCCAGGTTGATGCCGATGTTTAAACCGTCGGCAGGCATTGCTGTAGTAAGGAGCCTGGAACTGAGAGTTAGAAGCTCGAACATTTCGGTATATTCGCCTTTTGTCAATTCTTCCAAACAGGCTTTATGCGAGTAAGGAGCGACCATCAGATGCCCGCTGTTATAGGGATATCGGTTCATAATAATAAAGGATTTCTTACCCCTGTACAGGATGAGATTTTCTCGATCTTTTTTTTGTTTAAGACGGCTGCAAAATATACATTCTTTTTCTTTTGGACCCAATATGTACGCTGCTCGCCAGGGCGCCCATAAATTTTCCATAACTTAATTTAAAATTATTGATACAAAAATCAAGCAAATTTTATATTATAGAAAAATTCATCTTGACATAAAAACTGGATAATTTAAATTCAGTCGCAGGATCGGTCATCAAGATCGTTAAGAAATGACCGATTCGTTTTTTTAGGAGTGTTCTTATGAATATTGTCGTAATCGGCTTAGGCGAGGTAGGCAAACATATCGCCTCGGTTCTCTCGAAAGAGGACCATAATGTAACTGTGATCGACTCAAATCCTGATGTCGTAGCGGCAGTTAAGGATAGGCTTGATGTTCGTTCGGTCGTTGGTCAGGCCGGTTCTATCAAAGTTATGAATGAGGCTGACATTAAAAATACAGACCTGTTAATCTCTGTAACCAACCTCGATGAAGTGAATATACTGACCTCGCTTATCGCCAAGAACATGGGCACTAAAAAAGCCATCGCCCGGGTCGATTCTGGAGAGTATCTGCCCGATAACCGCGGATCGTATCAGGGGTTGTTCGGTATCGATCTGGTCATTTCACCGGAGATTCTTTCAGCGATCGAGATAAGCAAGTTGGTAGGGACAATGGGGGCAATATTTATTGCAGATTTTGCCAATGGCCAGGTTGAGATGATGCAGGTTATACAAAAGAAAAAGGCCGGCGTTACCGGTGTGCCCTTAAAAGACCTCGATACGCCTGACGATCTTTTAATTGCCGCTATCATTCGCGGCCAGGAGCTGATTATTCCATCCGGTAATACTATTCTTGAAGAAAATGATAAGATATTTGTTATGGGTAAAAGCGGCGTCATCGAAAAAGAAGCGGAATTTTTCAGCGACCGTCAAAAGACGGAAGCTAGAAAGGTGGCGGTCTTAGGTGGAGGGGAAATCGGCTATGCAGTAGCAAAATTGCTGGAGGGGATGAAAATATCGGTTATCCTGATCGAGTGGAGAAAAGACAGATGTGAAATGCTGTCTGAAAAATTGAGCAAAACCCTGATAATCAATGGCGATGGAACTGATATAGAGCTTTTAAAACAGGAAAAAATAGGTGAAGTGGATGTCTTTGTGACAGCCTCGAAGCGTGATGAGGTTAACCTGATGTCCGGTCTTTTAGCAAAGGAACTCGGCAGTAAAAAAATTATCGCTATTGTTCACAGACCTGACTATCTGTCGGTTTATAAACATCTCGGCCTGGATGCTACAATATCGCCGCGACGTTTTGCCGCTAACCAGATTCTAAAATATGTGCGTTCGGGCGAAGTGGTTTCGGTGTCTGATATTGAACTCGACAAGGGAGAAATACTGGAGTTTGCGGCTCCTGAAGGTTCAAAAGTTGTTGGGAAGGCGCTGAAAAATCTTCGTTTTCCTAAAGAAGCTATTATTGGCGCAATAGCTGGAAAAAGAGGGGTAATAATTCCTACGGGCAATGATGAAATAATGGCTGGAGATAAAGTGATCGTATTTACTACTCCGGAAGTCCGACCTAAAGTGGAAAATCTTTTCAGGTCAAAATAATGAACATTCGCTACAGCTGTAGATTGATTGGCTTATTGCTGATCGTAATGTCGGCGGCCATGTCGACCTCATTGATATGGGCGTTTTTAGATAATGATCAGCAGGCTGTTATTTCGTTCTTGTATTCAGTCGGTATCACGGCATTTTTTGGTTTAGTATTGATCTTAATCGGCGTTAAGAGCCGGGGTGATATTTACCTGAAAGAAGCGCTGGTGATAACCGCGTTTAGCTGGGTTTTAGCGGGCGTATTCGGGGCCTTGCCTTTTATATTTGAGAAGACCTTCAGCTCTTTTTGCAGCGCCTTCTTTGAGACCGTTTCCGGTCTCACGACCACCGGTTCAACCGCTATTGTAATTATAGAGGACCAGTCAAGGGCGCTGTTATACTGGCGCTCGTTGACTCAATGGCTGGGCGGAATGGGGATCATAGTCCTGTTTATTGCCATCCTGCCCCGTCTTGGCGGAGGAGCCAAACACCTTTTTAAATCAGAGGTTCCTGGGCCTATCACGGAAAGTTTCCGGCCAAAACTTAAAGAAACATCATCGATATTGTGGAAAATTTACCTGGGGATTACTTTGGCCGAAGTGGCGGTTCTAAAACTGTTGGGCATGTCATTATATAATGCAATATGCCATAGTTTTACTACCATGTCGACCGGCGGCTTTTCAACGATTACCGCATCAATCGGGGGTTTTAATAATCCTGCAATCGATTATGCCGTCTGTTTCTTCATGTTATCCGCGGGCGTCAATTTCTATCTTTATTACCGAATCGTCAGGGGAGATTCGACCGGAATCTTTAAAGACTATGAATTCAGGGCTTATCTAACAATCATAGTGGTTTCAACCATAATCCTGACGTTTGCTATAATACCTATTCATGGCAATTTGCTTGTGGCTTTCCGGAAGGGTTTGTTTCAGACAATAGCAATCAGCACCACTACCGGTTATGGTACAGATAATTTTGATGTTTACCCTTCGTTTGCCCGATTGATTTTGGTCATATTGATGTTTATCGGCGGCTGTGCCGGTTCGACTGCCGGCGGCATGAAAATATCCCGCATTTTAGTATTATTAAAGATTATTCGAGCCGAACTGTATAAAGCGGTTCATCCGAAGGCTGTAGTAGCGGTAAAAATCGGCGAAAATCCCATTCCTGATTCCACTGCGAAATCGATTGCCGGTTTCTTTATTTTATTTGTTTTAGCCTTTGCGGTCGGTTCTGTTTTTATGGCGGCGCTTGGTCTTGATATTGTTACTGCATTTTCATCAGTCATTGCCTGCCTGGCGAATATCGGACCCGGCTTGGGCAGAGTCGGCTCGATTGAAAATTATGCTTTTATTCCTGATATAGGTAAACTATTCTTGAGCTTTTGCATGATACTGGGACGTCTTGAACTCTTTACTGTAATGGCGCTGGTTATGCCTGCATTCTGGAAGAAATGACGTTATTCTGATACTGCCGCATCATAGCCTGCTTTCTTAACTGATTCAATAAGCATATTAGCATCTGCTATACCACTAACAACAGCCAAACCGTCATCGACAGAAACTTTCACCGTTTCAACCCCATCAACGCTTTCTAATGCTTTTGTAACATTCATTGCGCAATGCTGGCAGGTCATACCTTTAACATTTAATCTTATGCCCATTGCTTCTTCCATAGAACGCGCTGATTTCAAGGCAAATTTTGCTTTCAGGTCATGAATAATAATATAAGCAAATAGGCCAAGTAATATGATTGCAGAGGTGACAGCAAACCAACTGCCATTCTGATGATAGTGCATTGCCAGAGGCTGGCCGGGGCTTATCATAAAGTCGAAAAGCCAGCCGAAGAATATGCTGAACACTGCTACTGTTGCCAAATAGATGGTCAGAACTCTGCCGCGAAAAGCCCGGAATATCGCTCCGACCGTGGCGATGTTTGAGGCGGGTCCAGCCATTAAAAGAACCATAGCCGTTCCGACAGGCATGCCCGCGGCGATAAGTGATGCCGCAACAGGCACAGATGCAGTGGCGCAGACATATAAGGGCAACGAGATCAGAAGCATTAGAAATAGGCCGCCTAAGCCGCCGATCCAGCTTATGGTTGAAAGATAACCGGTAGGTACTAATAGTGAAATGAGGGCGGCCAAAAATATGCCGACTATTATCCAGCGATAAATCATCCCGAACAGTTCAAAGACGCCGAATTTGAACGCCTCTTTGAATTTTGAGCTATAATTCTGCAACTGCTCGGTTATTTTATCCGGCTGATTTTTTACGTCTTGATATTTATCGATTAAATCAACCGCTGTGCCGCCAATAATCCCGGTGATAAACGCCGCCGCCAGTTTGAAAATTGCAAACGGCCAGCCTAAGAATGCGGCGCTTACTAAAATCGAGTCGACTCCTGTCTGAGGAGTGCTGATTAAAAAGCTGGTGGAGGCGCCATCAGAAGCGCCATCCTGTTTAAGACCAATGGCTGTTGGAATCACGCCGCATGAGCATAAAGGCATCGGTACACCTATCATCGTGGCTTTTATAACGCTTTTCAGGCCACGCTTGCCAAAATTGCGATGAACAAATCCAGGCGGTAGAATCACATGAACTGCCCCGGCGATCACAATTCCCAGAAGAAGCGGGAATCCCAGATCCAGCAGAACATTCCAGATTTCTAAAATGTAGCGTTCAACCATATTAAAATAATAATCTGATTTTTAATTGAAATGTTCCCGGATCTAATAACGGGATTAGAGGATTTTAATAAAACAAAGCAGATGCCTTTAAGCTCCTTTGTTACCATGAACTTCCCAGCGGTCCTATTTCCTTTTCAACAGCCTGCATAATTTCATACTGTTTAACCGCTTCAGCCATATTATTATGGTCGTTGAATAATGGGCGGTCGACATCCAGATGATCGACAACCCGGCGAACAGCGGTATGGGCGGCTATCGTTCCTTTGCCAAAATTAAACTCGCGGAAATCGAGCGCCTGAGCCGCGGCAATAAGTTCGATGCCGATTGTGCCGCATGCGTTTTCCAGAATTTGCGCTGTTTTCAGCGCCCCGTTCATCCCCATGCTGACAAAGTCCTCCTGGTCGGCGGCAGCGGGAATCGACTGAATGCATGATGGCGTCGATAGAATGCGCTGTTCGGTGATAAGCATGCCGGCAGTGTACTGGCTTAACATATGGCCTGAAAACATACCCGCCCCCTTGGTCAAAAATGCGGGCAGGCCGACACTCAAGGCAGGGTTCAATAAGCGATTAAGGCGGCGTTCGGATAAAACGCATATCATGGCAATCGAAGCGCCGACCATATCCAGCGGCAGGCTGATCGGTGTCCCCTGGAAATTGGCGCCTGTCAGAACAGTATTTTCATCAGGCAGAAAGATAGGATTATCGCCGACGCCGTTAATCTCGATTTCAAACTGCTTTCGGGCATAGGCAAGATGATCGCGAGCGGCGCCGATTACCTGAGGAGTGGAGCGCATCGAGTAGGCATCCTGAACCTTGACTTTTAATTTGCCTGTCGCCAGATCAGAACCATCTATCATTTTTTTTATATTGTTTGCTGAAGTAACAGCGCCATTGAAGCCGCGCATTTTATGAAGCCTCTCGTCGTACGGTTTCATATTTGCCATCAGGGATTCAAGAGTCATGGCGCAGGCGATTTCAGCCTGGGCAATCAACCGTTCAGCGTCTAAAAGCTCGAGACAGCCCATACCGGCTAAAAGGTTTGAACCATTGATGGTAGCTAAACCGTCACGGGCGTGAAGACCCGGAACCGGGATGCCGGCTTTTTTCATAGCCTCAGCCGATGGGAGTCTGTCGCCATTGTAGAACGCCTCGCCTTCGCCCATCATCAAAAGCGCAATCTGACTCATCGGGGCTAAATCGCCGCAAGCGCCGACACTGCCTTTTTCACAGACTACCGGAGTTACTCCTTTATTGAGCAGGTCAACAAGGGTCTGGGTTATTTCGGGACGGCAGCCGGAGTTGCCATGACAGTGGACGTTGATTCGGGTCAGCATGGCCGCCCGCACATGCTCGACAGGAGCGGGTTTGCCGATACCCGCCGAGTGGTTATAAATCAAATACCTCTGAAACTGCTTGACCTGCTCGTCGCTTAGGACTATTTCTGAAAATTCGCCGATGCCGGTATTAACGCCATACATGATCTCTTTAGCTTCGATTTTCTTATCCAGCATCGCCCGGCATTTCTTAATCCGTTTCAGGGCTTCCGGCGCCATCTCGACTTTTTCGTTATAACGGGCCACTTTTTCAACATCTTCTATGGTAAGGCTCTGGCCGTCTAATTTTATAGCCATTAAAACATCCTCCTGATCTATCTCAGCCTATAAGTCGGTAGGTCAGGAGCCGTGGCTCCTGACTAAAACCATCAAATCTATTTTGGGTAATATATGATTTTAATTTTGAAGGTCAACCGGAATAGAGGGGGGCGGTTTAATACCATTATGATGTGCGCGGCATCCGCCCTGGGCGGACCGGTCTGCCCCTAAACTTCTCATTGCAATAGAGGCACACGGGGACGTATGCCGCCCACAATATAGGGTTTGCGGAGGGATTATTACCCGATGGCCGCCAAAGTTTTTGATATCGCCATGGTATTTAGCATTTTAAGTTTAAAAATCTTGACATTTTATAGTGTAAGTGGTATATTTTGCTTGAGCTTGAGGAAAGGGGTTTAGATGAGGCCGCAGTATGACCATTTGTGCTCTAGTAAGAACGAGTATTTTTATCATAATATTGCGATCAGGAGCATTATTATGAAGAGGAATTTATGACAGTTATTGCGCGGAACTTAGCATTTGAAAGATTAACTGATATAATTAAGCAAATTGAAGAATATTCCTCAAAGCCGTTAAACGATTTCATAAGTAGCCATACAAGAAAGAATAAAAAATTGTTACTTATATTTTGCTTAATAAATCTATCTATTTGGTATTTAGGCATTATTCCCAGAAAAATAAATATATTCGGGATAATATCTACTGAATATGTTCAGAATCCAAATAGTATTATAGTAATGCTTATTGCAATAAATCTGTATTTTTTCTTAATATTCATATTTCATACATTTAATGATTATAATAACTATATGCATAATAAACGTATCATTATGTGGTTATGTAATGATAGATACAATATTGCACAGAAACTTGCCTATGACGTAATCGAGAGAATTATTGGCGAATTAACATCTGCTTTTTCGAGTTCCTTTTCAATAGAACCAACTGAGTATAGAACTAAATTGAAAGGAAAGTTTAATCAATATATAAAAAATATACGAGGGGCTTTTGAAAATAAGAACAATAAACTAATATCCTATCAAACCTTTTTTGAAGAAGAAATCGCCATCGCAAAAAAAACTTCGAGTATTTTTAACACTGGTATTATATCAAAATTTCTTGAATGCGAGGATTTCTATATAAAATTAAAAAACCTTGAAATAGTCTATGCCAGCATAATTAGAAATTATAATAAGTCAGTTTTTAAACTAATAATTATTTATTTTGAATATATATTTCCAATTATATTTGCCATATTGTCACTGATTATCACGGCGTTATTTGCCGTGAGTTAGAAATGTCCCTGGTTTCCAACTCCGTTTGGAAACCGGGCGGGTGTCCCTCAGCTTGCTATGGGTTATTACCGCAAAGCGAAACGCAACTGGTGTTTCGGCAAATATGATTTCTGAAATGTTAAAGGGCGTCGCCCCCATGCGAAATAGGGCTGGATATAACCGTTGGCAAGATTAGCAGGGCAGTCCGCCTTGGCGGCCTGTGGTTCCAGCGTAAATAGATTCCGGCAGGCTAACCGCCTTGTCCTCCTGACTTTAATGACTATAAGATCTTCAAGGGGAAATCAAGGCCAAGAAACACAGCCTAATCATCATCCTTGTTTGAGTCTTTATGAAAATCAGGGTATAGCTTTTTGGCGCAGTCTTCGCATAGAGAATGACTGAATTCCGCATCTGAATGATTGCTAATAAAAACCTCGAGTTCACTC
The DNA here is from genome assembly GCA_965603725.1 of uncultured bacterium. Taxonomy (GTDB): domain Bacteria; phylum Zixibacteria; class MSB-5A5; order UBA10806; family 4484-95; genus JAGGSN01. Next base: position 11,349 of record CBFDEC010000033.1, read on the forward strand.
CAACATCCATTCTCATTTCGTATTTTTTTGCATGATGAACAAATAGGCAGATAACCGCTTAGGGTTTTGATCTTATTTGCGGCATCCTGTAGGTCGATTATTAGCTTTTCACGCAACTCTTCTGCCTTTTTTCTTTCGGTGATATCACGGTTGCTGACACGTCTGCCGAGATTGTATCCCTTTCCATTGCGCACTAATTGACAGACATGGCCGATCCAGCGAATCTCACCGCCTTTAGTAGTTATGCGGAATTCAATAGAAAGCGGCATGTCTTTCTCCGATCCTTCCCGAAGGTGTCGGGAAAACAGCTGTCTGTCTTCAAGATGGACGATTTTCTCGAGCAACGCCGGGTCTTCCAGGAATTCGGTAGTCTTATAACGGGAAATGCGCTCGCATGATGGCGAAATATAGATTAGGCTGCCATCAGGCGCTATCCAATACTCCCAATCATAGGTGTAATCTGCGAATGCCCGAAACCGCTCCTCACTTTCTTTTAGCATACTTTCCATCTTATGTTTATAAATAGCCATCTCAATAGTGGCCTGCAGTTCCGTTGTATCAATCGGTTTTATTAAATAGCCAAAAGGTCCTATATCTCTGGCGCGAGCCAACGTAGGTTTGTCAGCGTAAGCTGTTATAAAAATTATCGGAATATCTATAATTTCTGTGATTCGTGCAGCTGCTTCTATCCCATCCATCTCCCCTTTGAGCTTAATATTCATCAATATTGCATCGGGCTTAGTTCGTTTGGTTTCTTGAATTGCCTTCCAGCCAGATGATACGATAATAGATATTGAATATCCTAGTTTTTCCAGTCTATTCTGTATACTCATTGCTTCGATGCTCTCATCTTCTACGATCATAATATTAGTATTTTCAGTCATCTTTCTGTTTCCTGGAAATGTATTTATAGTTGTTTTGGAAATGTTATTTCAAATGCTGTACCGCCGCTTCTATGCAGCATGATAGAGCCTTCAAGCTGCTGCGTTAATAAATAGACCAGCCGAAGACCTAAAGACTTTGCAAATTTAGGATCCTTATCTTTTGGGAAACCTATACCATTATCCTCAATACGTAAGGTAAGGCTATCTTTAATAGCGATAAGTCCGATGTCAATTTTGCGCCCTCTTCCCTCGGGGAAAGCATGCTTGATAGAATTTGAAACCAATTCATTAATAATCAACCCGCATGGAATAGCCTGGTCAATACTCAAATAAACATTTTCTGGATGAACGTTCAGCTTAATGAGGCCCGGATCTGCTCCGAAAGAGCGGAGCAAATCAGCTATCAGACTCTTAATATATCCAGCAAAATTGATCTTTGAGAGTTCATCGGATTGGTACAATTGTTCATGGATAAGTGCCATCAACTTTATGCGACTTTGGCTGTTTTGAATAGCTTTGCTCGCCTCGTGATTTTCTAATTGATCGGATTGTAAGTCGAGCAGGCTATGAATAATCTGCAAATTATTTTTGACGCGATGGTGGATTTCTCTAAGAAGCGTTTCTTTTTCTTGTAAAGATTTCCGAATCCGCTCCTCCGCGGAAACCTTTATGATGGCTGCTGCAACATGTTGTGATATCTCTTCCAATGTTGTTACTATCGCCAAAGGCGTCTTGTTTTCCAGTTTATCGGCCACGTGGATAAGACCATAAATCATGCCTTTTAGGCGAATTGGAATCAACGAAACAGATTCATATCCGACTTTGTTGCACATATTTCGGGTCTCTCCCTTTTCCTCCGCCGAAATAGTAGCCAAAAAATGGCTCGTACCATTTATATAAAAGGACCCTCCTTCTGTATAGAATGGGAGCGTTGGATCAGTTTCTTGTTTGATGACATTGACACACATGCACTTATCAGACCCGATTGATAAAGGGCTTTCAGTTTCATAGAAACTCTTGCTGAAACCAGTATACGCTTCGTATGGGATATTGCCTTTATCATTCAGAAGTCTGATTCCTACAGCATCACAGCCGGTGAAACTTTTGATTTCAATAGTTAGCTCTTGAAGCAGCCTTATTTTCTTTGTATTCTCGTTTGCGATTTTGAGGATGCGATTTGTGAGCTTTAGTGTTTTCTGCCCAAGTTTACACTCAGCTTCTATTTTGTCCAACCTGGAAACACGCTGTCGCAGGGAAGACAATTCTCTTATCAGTTTCTTTTTGGTTTTGCTTTCATCTTTCATTCTATGCCCTTAACCCGTAAAGTTTACAAAACAACATAGTAACCGTGCGTTTGAGACACTGCCCTGAACGATATTATTATAAAACTTGTCTCCGTGTCAATAAATATTTTTCTTTGGATATGGATTCCGGTGGTTGCAGGGCAGTCCGCCTTGGCGGACGACTCCTGCCTATTAATTGGCACGTCTCGGGGAGACATGCCCCACTTTCTTTATAATCTAATATATTTCATAGAGTTAATATTTTCGATAAATGGAAATCATGGTTTTTAAAAAATTGGGGAAACTTTTTAAAATAATTAAATTGACATACAGGCTAATTTTGATAGATAATAGCGATGCTAATGTATAGGTGTCGATTTTAAAAATTCGAGCTCTTGTATGTCTATTTTAAAAGATACAAGGTGGAGGGAAAATGAGATTCAAAACAAATAAAGCGAAATTAAACACTGCCGTTTCTCGTCTTCAGAGTATTGTGCCGCCAAAATCGACTATACCAATCCTGTCCAATATACTGTTTGATTTGAATGGCGATAAACTTGAGCTGAAAGTTACCGATCTTGATGTATCCATGACCTCATCGATCGAGGTGGAAATACTCAAAAAGGGCAGTATAACTGTTCCGGCAAAGGTTTTTTTCGAGATCGTTAAAGAGCTCCCCGATTATGAGCTTGATATAGTAGCTTCAGAAAACAGGATGGAGATCAAATGCGGTTCCGGTTTATATAAGCTTTCAGGATTTTCGGCTGAAGATTTCCCGAAGTTGCCCGACATTCATCCCGGCCGTCAGATAAAGATAAATGCGCAGTCATTTTCCAAACTGATAAAGAAAGTATTGTTTGCGATTTCAAAGGATGAAACCCGTCCCGCCTTAAATGGCCTTTTATGGCATACCTCTGAGGATGGTTTAAACCTCGTGGCTACTGATGGCCATAGGCTGGCGAAAGTTACCCGGAAAGACATAAAGATATCCGGCTACAAAAAGGATATTATTATACCGCCGAAAGTGCTGGACAATCTTGTGAAGCTGACCAGCGAGGATACCGGAGAAATCGGAGTTATCCTTAATGACAATTCAATTGTGTTTATCCTTGAGGATGAGGTGATTACCTCAAGACTTCTGGAGGGGCCATATCCGAACTATGAACAGGTGCTGCCCAAAGATAACAATAAACTGCTTCTTATTGAAAAAGATCTGCTGCAATCGGCTGTAAGAAGAGTATCAATTCTGTCAAACTCGCTTACTCATCAGGTTAAGTTTGCAATCAAGAAAAACAGCCTGGAGCTTTCGGCTACCAATTTCGATTTTGGCGGCGAGGCTAAAGAATCAATGAAAGCGTCTTATGAATTAGAGGATATGGATATCGGGTACAATGCCAATTATGTTCTTGATGTGTTAAAGCAGATCGATGATGATGAGGTGCGGTTTGAGCTTAACAATCCCACCACAGCCACAGTCATAAAGCCTCAAACAGATTCTGAGGACGAGAGCAGCTTATTTCTGATAATGCCGTTAAGGCTTGTGGAGCAGTAGAAATCGCAGGATACCATCTAAATAATTCGATATGATAACAAACCTTCACATAGAGGGTTTCCGCAACATAAACAGCGCCAAACTGGAGTTTTCCAGGCGCGTTAACCTTTTTTATGGACCCAACGGCGCCGGCAAGACAAATTTGCTTGAAGCCCTGGGGCTGTTCTCGCTCGGTAAATCATGTCGCGGGGCAAAAGATAGAGCAATGGTCGGCTTCACCAGGGAGATGGCCGAGATAACCGCCGAAATTGTCAATCAAAAAAAAAAGTAGAAATTACCGTCAGAATAAGCGCCTCCGGCAAGAGGAAAATTGTCGTTGATGGTTATAGGTCTATCAAACAAAGCGAGCTTGTTGGCGCCTCCCCGGCAGTCTTTATTTTCCCGGAAGATATAGAGCTTACCGCAGGTCCCGGCTCGTTTCACCGTCAGTTTTTGGACTTGTATATCTCGCAATACAGCCGGAGCTACCTTGATGATTTAATCGCCTATCGCAAAATTGTCTTGCAAAGAAATAGGCTGTTGAAAGATATTACTGCATCTGAGATCGAACTCAGACAATTGGAGGTCTGGGATAAAATGTTAATCGAGCATGGAACCAGGATAATTAACGAAAGAGATAACCTGGTGAAATCTATTTCAGATAATGTTCACCGTTACTACAAAGGATTTGACAGAGATTCGGAGCTGTCGCTTGCTTACAGGCCAAAGATAGCCGCAGATGAGGATAATATCAAAAAATCTATGGCGAAACTGCTTAAAAACTATCAGTCCAGAGAAATAAGAGCCGGCTTAACCCTGGTGGGTCCTCATCGTGACCGGCTGGAAATCAATGTAAACGGTAAAGCCGTTCGCCATTTCGGGTCACGCGGGCAAAAAAGATGCGCCATGATAGCGATGAAGCTGGCAGCAGCCGATTACCTGTCTCAGATCAAGGGAGAATCGGTGGTACTTGTACTCGATGAAGTTTTTGCCGAGCTTGATCTAAAAAAAAACAAGTCGCTGATGAGCATTCTATCAAAGTATGATCAGGTGTTTTTAGCGACTGCCGGTGAGTTCAGCCATAGCGGTTCTAAATATACGAAATTTAACGTTAACAACGGCAAAATAAGTAGAGTAGAAAATGATTTTAGCGGTTGATATTGGAAACACCACTACAATGGTGGGTATATATGAGGCTGAAAAACTGACGGGTTTTTACCGTATAGCCTCAAAAACTAATAAAGAAACTGGCTTATCCACAACAGCCGATGAGATTGGCCTGAAAATTCGCCAACTTTTGCAAATTCATCACCGGGCTGATGTTCCGGTGGAGAGACTGGCAGTCTGCTCGGTTGTGCCGGACCTGATACAAGTCTATACTAAAATGGCGGAGAAATATTTCAAGGCAAAAACCTGGGTGTTGGATCATAAAAGCGACCTTGGCATGAAAATCGATGTCGACGAGCCGGCGCAGGTAGGCCCCGATCGTCTGGCAAATGCAATTGCAGTGAAGGAAATACATGGCAGTCCGGCAATAGTAGTTGACCTGGGAACCGCCACGACTTTTGATGTTGTAAATGATAATGGCGATTATATCGGCGGAGCGATTGCTCCCGGTATTTTAACCTCCTCGGCGGAGCTTTTCCGGAAAGCATCACGGCTGTTCCCGGTTCAGCTTGAAAAACCCGATAGGTGTATCGGCTCCAATACCGCCGACTCGATGAAATCGGGGATATTCTATGGCGCCCTGGGAATGATCGATTACATAGTCGAGAAAATCATCGCCGAATTGGGGAAAAAGAAGGTGAAAGTAATCGCTACCGGCGGCTATGCTGAGATGTTTTCACTGCATTCGAAATATATTCAAAAAGTCGATCCTGTGCTAACGCTTGCAGGTTTGATTTTAGCATACAAGAGGAATAATGTAATCAATGATGTATAGAAAGGAAGACTTATGGAACTAAAAGACATAGTCTGTATCTCCGCCTGCCGCTCTCCTATGGGCAGATTTGGCGGAACTTTGAAAGATATGGCCGCTTATGATGTCGGGGCGGTATCGATTAAAGAAGCGGTAGAACGTTCCGGGCTAAAGCCTGAAGATATCGATGAGGTCATACTCGGCAGCTGCCGCCAGGCAGGCAATGGACCGAACCCCTCACGGACTGCGGCTGTTAGAGGAGGAATTCCCGAGACAATCCCGACTCAGACAATTAACATGGCCTGTCCGTCAGGGATGAAGGCGATTCAGCTTGCCAGCCAGTCGATTCGCCTGGGTGATTCCGAAATTGTACTTATCGGCGGCTTCGATTCGATGTCGACTATTCCCTACCTGATAAAAGGCGTCCGCTGGGATGGATTCAAGATGGGCGACAAGACTATTCTCGATGGCTGGGCCGATTCAATTGACCCATTAATAGGCCAGGGTATGGGTGGAACGGCTGAGAACCTCGTGGATAAATATAAGATCAGCCGCGAAGCGCAGGATGAATTTGCCCTGTCGTCTCATATGAAAGCCGCTAAGGCTCAGGATGAGGGTTGGTTCGATGAGGAGATCGTTCCTGTCGAGGTCGTCACCCGGAAGCAGACAATCCAGTTTAATAAGGATGAAACCATACGGCGAGATACAACGATGGAAAAGCTGGCGAAACTGAGACCGGCATTCCGCAAGGATGGCACAGTCACAGCCGGCAACGCCTGCGGCATGTCGGACGGTTCGTGCGCTTTAGTATTTACCAGCAGAGAGAAAGCAAAGGCATCGGGCATACAACCGTTGTTTTCGGTTCATGCTTATTCTGCCGTGGCGGTTCCGCCATCGACGATGGGCGAAGGTCCCGGAGTGGCGATTCCTGAGTTGCTGAAATCAACCGGTATGACAATCGATGACCCTGACTTGATCGAGGTCAACGAGGCGTTTGCGATTCAGGTTCTATCGAACGAAAAAGCGCTCGGCTGGAACCGTGACAAGCTCAACGTTCATGGCGGCGCAATAGCGCTTGGTCATCCAACCGGTATCTCCGGCGCCCGGATCATTGTGACATTATATTACGCTTTGAAAACCTATGACCATACAACCGGTCTGGCGGCAATCTGCGGCGGCGGCGGCGTTTCTATGGCGATGCTTATTAAGAGGGAGTCATAAGATGAATGACTATAAGAATATTGCCTTTGATACTAAAGATAAAGTCGCCACGATTACACTTCAAAGAGAACCGCTTAATGTGCTCAATATCGAGATGATGGAGGAGATTAGCTCGGCATTGGAGTCTCTCGGTGATGGCGCTCAGTTGAAAGCCCTTGTCATAAAAGCAGTTGGTAAAGCGTTTTCCGCCGGCGTGGATGTCTCCGAACATACATCTGAAATGGTCGAAAAGATGATACATACATTCCACAGAATGTTCCGTCTTCTGGATTGTCTGGAGTGCCCAACAGTATCGCTGGTTCATGGCGCAGCCCTCGGCGGCGGCTGTGAGCTTGCTTGTTTTTGCGATATGGCGCTGGCGGCTGAGGGCGTTAAGTTCGGTCAGCCGGAATTAAAGGTGGGAGTCTTTCCGCCGGTGGCCGCGGCGGCGTTTCCGCAGTATGGCTTTTTGAAAAGTATGTACGAATTAATCCTGGTGGGCGATACAATCAAAGCCGAACAGGCTAGGACTATCGGGCTGGTCAACCAGGTGTTCCCCCGTGATGATTTCGACAAACACTGCCAGGATTTCTTAACCAGGCTGACCTCGAATTCAGCGATTATCTTAAGATTTGCCAAGAAGGCAATCCGTGATGGCCTGAACAAGCCCTTCATTGAGGCTCTTGATATTGCCGAGAAACTTTACCTTGATGATATGATGGCGACAAAAGACGCCCATGAGGGCTTGGCGGCGTTTCTGGAAAAACGCCCGCCGAAGTGGGAAAATGAGTAGACGATTTTTGGGTGTCGGGTTTCTCTCCGCCTGTGGCGGATCGGAACCCGACCTGCTCATTTTGCGGTGTCGACCCTCTGGAGGCTGTGCCAAAAGCCTATTTAAGGTTGAAAATCTTATTCTAAAATTAAGCAGTTAGATTGCTTCGCCTATGGCTTGCAATGACTTACAGGAGCAGTCATTACGAGGAGCGGAGCGACGAAGTAATCTCACATGACTTTTGGCACAGCCTCTCTGCGGTCGACACAATGGCCTGCAGAAAAGCAGGGCATGTCTCCCCGAGACATGCCAATTATAGGCAAGAATCGCCCGCCATGTTCCACAATTACCTTGAATTCTACTAACAATATCATTACAATAACTCCATGGTATAATTAAAATATCAGCAATTATGGGAAACAAACCAAAAACCACAGACTGGTCAGAAGATCGTTTTAAAGACATGCTGGTCTATCAGCGTAAGTTCATGTGGCATGATGACACTGTCGAGAAGCTGGCGGTTTGGATGGGGCTTCATCAGGGGATGACTGCGGTCGACGTCGGCTGCGGCCTGGGGTATCTGGGCTACACATTCTGGCCTTATTTTGGCGAGGGCGGATATTATATCGGCGTTGATTGCTCTCTGAAGTTGCTTGAGGATTCATCGAAAGCATCGGCTGACTGGGCTTCAGGCGGCGATGCCTCTTTTGTTAATGGCGACGCTTATAACATTCCCCTTGCCGATAACTCTGCGGATTGGATCATGTGCCAGGTAGTGCTTATGCATCTTGAGAAACCTGAAGCCGCCCTGGCTGAGATGGTTCGAGTTGCCAAACCTGGCGGGCTAATCATGTGCAACGAACCGGACAACCTGTCATCGATGCTGATTAAACGATACAACTCAATACCAGAGTTAAGTACTGAGGAGCTATTGTTATCGTTTAAGATAGCGCTGGTTTGCAACAAAGGCCGTATAAAACTTGGGCAGGGGGATACCAATATCGGTATAAAAGTTGTTCACATGATGCATGAATTGGGGCTGACAAATGTTGATGCCCGGATAAACGACGGTGTATGGTTTATAGAACCGCCCTATGAAGGTCCAATACAGCAGCATCGTTTAAAAATTGTAAAAAAAAATATGCTGGATGAAAAGGAATACAAATTTTGGGAGAAGCGAACTAAAGAGGAGTTTTTGGCCGGCGGGGGCGATCCGGAAGAATATGACCGTTACGTTGCCATAGGCGACCGGCTAAGACCGATTATCAAAGTGCAATTTGAAAAAGATGAGTTTTTCGCCTGCGGTTCCAATGATCTTTATATTATTAAAGGTACTAAGCCAAATTAGCTAAATGTTCGGTCAGGTCGTAGGTTTCTCGACTATAACCTAACGGTTAATGGGGCCACACGAGGACAGGCTGTGTGCCGCTTAATAAATCTCTCACGACTTATGACCCAGCCTCAGAACATCTTTCACCAAAAAAATATTAATATAATTGACTTGAACGGGATATCAATAGTATACTCTTCCCATGATATAAAAATTAACTCAATAATCTTATTTAGCCTTGGGAGGCGTTAGATGTTAAAAAGAACCTTTTTGTTAAGCGCTGTCATTTTCACGCTGAGTGCATCGTTATGCTTCGGTTGGGTCGAGTCATTCAGGTCGGTATCAAGCGGAAACCTGTTTTACGGAGATTTCGATAATGATCTTGACCCCATTTATATATGGGATAATGATGGCTATCGGCTGTACTCGACACTGTCAAACCTGTCGTCATCGACAGACAGATTTATCTCTAATGCCAATAACGGCGTATATCTGTTTGGAACATCGGGTAATTTCAAAATTCCAGAAGTTGCCGGCTGGAAAAGCAGATCGATGTTAGTAGTTGAACTTGCCGACTATCGCGACGATGATAGTACATCTTTAGATACCGATTGGAACGGCTTTTCTGATATATTTGGTCAGGGATACCTCTCAGGGAACTGGGTTATCAACTATGATGATGATGATGACGGCGCATTCGATCGAAAGCTTAATATCAGCACATCCTCTGATAATTTTGACCTTTTGAAAAGACGCGATTGGGCTTTTGTTCACTGCTATAAACGCGATGATATCAGAATCGGCCTTAGCATAAGTCATAGAGGATTTGGCAATAACTACTCGGAAAACAACCGTAGTTCAGGTTTGTTTAATAACACAATGCCGACTCATAACTTCTCTTATTCATATAACATGGTTGAAACTACTGAACCGGCCTCAGACGTTACGGTAATCGAAACAGAAACCGGTAATTTTAAATCCACTTCAAATGCTCCGGCTAATATTTTTAATCTGGCAATCGAAGCGCCGTTTTATTTGATCCCCAATTCGGAGTTAAGATTTGATATTATTTATGAGAAACGTACTGATGAATCAAAAATAGATGACAGTTATTACCGTTTTAGCGACGATCAATCTTTTCCCGATAGCGCTGATTGGACCAGGAGAACTGAATCTGTCATCGTCGATTCGGTACAGAACGGTTCTATCTTTACTCCTCAAATTAGATTAACCAAACACTGGAACAAGAAAACTTACAGCTGGTTTGACCTTTCTTACGGTTTTGGTTCTTTTGACGCTAATATGGTATTTGCCGATAGATACGATTTCAGAAGCGAAACGGGAAATCTGTCCGATACTGCCGTAAGCACAAGAGACTACGATTACCTGATTAGCCAGTCCGGCGAAACAAAGCATCGCAATTTCGGGATTTATCACAAAACAGCGGTTAACTTTACTGAAAACTTTACATTCTCAGCCGGTATGAGATACAACTTGATTTCATATAAGACTGATTGGGTTGCGGATTCATCAAGAATAATTAGAAGAGTTTTCGATAATGGCGACGGCGTGGATGACGCATCCGATACTACGCTGTACAGCTTAACAAGCTCGATTAAATTTAACTTAGTCGATGAAACTAAATACAAAATTTTCAATTTGCCAGTGGCAATGGAATACTCCTATAAACGTTGGACATTTCGTTTTGGGGCCGAACATACTATTTTTAAGACGACCAACACTCAAAATTATAATGTAACCGAAGCAACTCAGACACAGCGAATCATTACCCTGGGCGACGGCACATCCGATACCACATATTACGATGATGAATACCTTTCCACAGGCGAATCTACCGAATCCAAAACCAGTTCGACGAATTTTGTTTATGGTCTGGAGTTCAGGGCTAACGACCATCTTAAAGTTGAACTGCTGCAGTATATGGCATCGGCAAACACTGATATTCTGAATACAGATTTCTATCGGCAATTTAGGATTTCTTTAACCGTGCTGTTTTAATTAATACAATTAGCAAGTCGGTCGGCCTCCAGGCGAAGCGAAAATGCCGACAATAGGAATGCTCATCTATTTTAGCAACACCATCCGCCTTGATTCCGAATAATTATCTACTTGTATTCGATAGAAATAGATTCCGCTGGATAACTCCGATGCATTAAATATAACAGTATGCATCCCGCCTTGCCTTTGTTCATCAACCAATGTCTGGATTTCTCTGCCAAGCAGGTCATATATCTTAAGTGTCACAAACTGCGGCTCGGATAAAGCAAATGAGATTGTCGTTGTGGCGTTGAACGGATTGGGGTAATTCTGCAGCAGAGCAATTCGGTCTGGAATTTGAACTTGATGATTTGCTATACCAACCTGTACCGAATCACCACCGCCATAGGCGCCCATATCGCTTCTTAGTTCACCCAGCCCCCAATCACAATCAAGCAAGCTGTCGAGTATATCGGGATGGCCAGCATCGATGCAGGGTGAATCATAGGGATCGCCGCATTCAATTGCCATCAGGTGAAAATCGCCGTTATTGGGGTCGCGGAAGAGAGGGTCAACGTCGATGTTGCCTTCGCCTTCCCAGCCGCCCTGGATATTGCAATATCTAAATTCCGGCAAACCGCCGCTGTAGCTGATTTCAGGCCCATATTGAGCATAATTACCCCAAAAGATACTATTACTTATTAAAGCATCGGAATGCTCGCCAAAAAAACCGCCGCCAACCGTAGAGATGTTAGCGGTAATAGTATTATTGGTTATTACTGGGGTAGATATATTACAGAAAATTCCTCCGCCGCTGGCAGCTGAATTACCATTTATAACATTATTAGCCAATAATGGATTGTTGCAACAATAAAAGAATATAGCTCCTCCTTTAGAAACCTGTGATCTGGCAGAATTATTGCTAATTATGTTATTGCAAATTAAAGGATTAGAGTCTAGGCAAGAAATTCCACCTCCCCATAAACCAGCATCATTTTCTATTATTACATTGTTAGTTACTATTGCATCTGCGTGACTTAGTTCAATACCGGCACCGCTGGTAGCAAAAGGGTCAGGGTCAGATGTCGTATTTCCTATTATCAGATTATTGGATATCAATGGAGTACAATTTTGGCAAGTTATTCCCCCTCCACCAATTGAACCGTTATTCCCGGCGATAATGTTATAGCATATTGTTATATCGGCTTCGCAACAATAAACGCCCCCAGCAGGCGCCCCATCTCCATTTTGGATAGTAAAGCCAATTAGCATTGCGGTACTGTCCTGACACATACAATTAACAACAGGACCTAATTGATAACCATCTAAAATAGTTGAAGCAATAAATGCGCTATCACCGGTTGTAAGATATAAAGAACCTATAACAATATTTTTGCTTTCCACAATAATAAATCCCCAATACGTCCCGGGCTGTACCAGCACCGTATCGCCATCAGCGCTGGCGTCTATGCCCTCTTGAATAGTTTCATAATCATCAGGCACATTGATAATCGTTGCCGATGCAGAAAAACAAATACCGATAACGAATATAGACATTAGAAAAACAGATTTTCTCATTTTACCCTCAAAAAGTTAACAGAAACACCTTTAGCTTCTTATTTCAGCAATACCATCTTTCTCGTTTCTGTATAATCACAAGTACTGATCTTATAGAAATACGTGCTGGATACAGCATCATCAGCATTCCAGATAACCTGATGGAAACCTGCCTGCTGTTTTCCACTGACCAGCGTCTCAACTTCTCTGCCAAGAATATCGTAAATGTTAATGGTTACGTGGGATGGTTCAGGTAGTGTATAACATATTGTTGTGGCGGCATTAAACGGGTTTGGATAGTTCTGTAATAAAGTTATTCGGTTTGGAGCATGAGACCTTTGATCGTCAATACCCACCCGATCGGCGGCGCCGCCGTAAGCGCCGATATCGCTCCTTAATTCGCCAAGTCCCCAGTCGCAATCCAGTATCTCATCCTCTATATCCGGATTGCCGGCATCGATACAGGGCGAATCATACGGGTCGCCGCATTCAATTGCCATCAGGTGATAATCGCTGTTATTGGGGTCGCGGAATTCGGGATTGGCATTGATATTTCCCTCGCCGTCCCATCCGGCATAAACATCGCAGTAGGTGATTTCCAGCGACTCCCCATAAATTTGAGAGCCGTCTTCACCGGCTGTGTTGCCCCAGAATATAACATTGGTTATCGTCGGATTGCTGCTGTTTACACGAATTCCACCGCCCCAGCGATCAGCCGAATTATGATAAAAGGTGTTGTTGATAATCACTGGATTTGAATACTGGCAATACATCCCGGCGCCGTCTCCGCCGTAGCTTCCGGTTGATACATTATCAACGAATAAACTATTGATGATTACAGGACTGGCATTACTGCAGTAGATGCCTCCGCCGAGACCGCCGCCATAATAAAGAAATGCATTATTATTGCTGATAATATTATTTATGATAATTGGATCGGATGCGAAACAATAAATACCGGCGCCGGTTTGATTGTAGCCGTTCTTAATAGTGAAACCGATAACCATGGATGTATTATTCTCGCCGTTTTCAAAAGTTATAACCCTGTCGTCGGAACTGCCGTCAATGGCTGTTAATGCAACATAAGAGTAGTCTCCTGTTGTTAGAAACAGGGAGGCTAAAACCAGATTTTGACCATTGAAGTTGATGCTTTCGAAATATGTACCCGGCTGAACCAGCAACGTATCGCCGCCGGAGCAATCGTTAATCCCCGCCTGGATAGTCGGATACTCATCCGGGACATGCCTTATCCTGGCTGAAACGGCAATTATTAAAACCGCAACAAAAAATGCAGTGAAAACCAACGTTCTTTTTGATTGAGTTAGCATATCGCCTCCACAATTTAATATTAAAATGTTTATGCCGTCTCTCTTTATCGCCTCAGATTTCTTAGAATTAATATAATCGAAATTCTAAAAATGTCAACATCTTTGCTGTTTATAAGCAATATTGAATCTCACTGTTGAAACAATGAAAAATATTTTCAAACTTCTGCTCAGATTGCCCGAAATATCTTGAGAAGAAAAGGCTTACAATAAATAGCCATTTTGAAAATTATGGGGAAAAACATATAAGGAGAAAAGTATAACGTTCAGAACATATCGAATTTTAATAATTTTTGGATTGTTGGTTTTTGCTGTTATCACAGGGAATGCATTATTAAAAAAGACCCCACCTGAACCAAGCAGGTACTACAATGAAGAACACAATTTCTCCATTAAATTCCCCGAGGGTTAGGAGATAACAACAGAATATGGAGGTAAATCGATTTTAGCTACCTGTCCCGATCATGATGAAGGCGACAATTTCAGTAAGGTTGTCCAGGTTATAATTCAAAATTTGCCTTATAAGCCAAAATTGGATTTCTTCTTTGATGCATTGTTAAGTGAATACCGCAGGAATATTAATACAAGAGTTAAAGAAACAGGTGATGCTGTAATAAACGATATAAAAGTAAAATGGGCGATAACTCATATGTTTAAGGAAGGCTATAAGGCTCAAGTTTTAATAAATTGCATGGTGAAAGGTAAAAAAGGATATATGATTCAATGTGTTGCCGAACCGCATAATTTTTCCAGACACAAAGACATTTTCGATATGGCTGTGCAGAGTTTCAGGTACGAATAGGTAAACAAGCCGCCCTGATAAGCAGTTTAACCCAGATTTTGCAGTTGAACAATCAGATATAATAAGGGATATATCGGGTATGCCCCAAACAATAAATAGCTTATATCTAACCTTATTTAATCTGTCTACTAAACCAGACCCTGATCCAGCATGGCATCGGCAATTTTCAGGAAACCGGCCATATTGGCACCGTTGACATAGTTGCCGGGAGCGCCGTACTCCTCGGCGGTCTCGGCAGAAGCCTTATGGATACTGCGCATAATACCATGCAAACGCTCATCGACTTCATCACGGGTCCAGCCAAGCAGCAGGCTGTTCTGAGACATCTCCAGGCCGGAAACCGCCACACCGCCAGCACTTGCGGCTTTACCCGGGCCGTAAAGGACCTTTTTCTCGATAAAGACATTAACAGCATCTGGAGTTGATGGCATATTTGCCCCCTCAGAAACGCAGTTGCAGCCATTTTTCACCAGTGCCCTGGCATCGTCGCCATCAAGCTCGTTCTGGGTAGCGCACGGTAAAGCAACATCAACAGGCACATTCCAGATGCCCCTGCCTTCATGGTACTTACAGCCGAATTTTTCAGCATATTCTTTTATGCGGCCTCGCTTAACATTCTTAAGCTCCATGACAAATTCCCACTTATCGTCGGAGACACCGTCCTTATCGACAATAAAGCCGCTGGAATCAGATAGAGTAATCACCTTTCCGCCAAGCTGATTGACTTTCTCGGTGGCAAACTGGGCAACATTACCGGAGCCGGAGACCGCTACTTTCTTGCCCTTAAAAGATTCACCTTTTGTTTTCAACATTTCTTCAGCAAAGTACACACAGCCATAACCGGTGGCCTCTGGACGAATCAGAATGCCCCCCCAGTTTAACCCCTTACCGGTAAAAACGCCCTCGAATGCGTTACGGAGTTTTTTATACTGGCCGAATAAGAAGCCGATCTCACGTCTGCCAACGCCAATATCGCCGGCCGGTATGTCGGTGTTAGGGCCGATGTGACGAAACAGTTCGTTCATAAAAGCCTGGCAGAATTTCATAACCTCGTTGTCTGATTTGCCCTTAGGGTCAAAATCAGAACCGCCTTTACCTGCGCCCATAGGCAGAGTAGTAAGGCTGTTTTTGAAAACCTGTTCAAAACCAAGAAATTTTAAGATGCCGAGATTAACGGTGGGATGGAAACGCAAGCCGCCTTTATAAGGACCAATAGCGCTTGAGAACTCCACTCTGAAACCACGGTTTACCTGAACCCGCTGTTTATCGTCCAGCCAGGGAATACGGAACATTATAACCCGTTCTGGTTCGCAAATCCTTTCCAGAACTTTCATTTCAGCATAGATTGGATGCCTGTCAAGGACCGGCATCACAGATTCAACAACCTCACGCACCGCCTGATGAAACTCATTTTCAGCAGGATTCCTGGCGATAATCTTTTCCATGAAAGCATCGACTTTATTAGACATCCAAGTCTCCTTGCATTTTTGAATTTTGCTATAAAGAAAGTTAAACTATTAATTAATCCATAAACCTGTATTCTTCCATCCAAGGATTGAATCGATCAATCCTCAGATTGTACAAAATTTCACAAATCGACACAAAATACAAAACTTTAAATATCAGTCAAGATAAATATTCTGCCATTAGCTCGTTTTATCTGGTTTTATAAAATTCGGATATATCGCCAGTTAAACTGCTATAACAGAAACAAGTAATCAGAAATACAGTTGTTGGTTGCCCCCTCGCAACATGTTGTTTGTCAATAAAATAACTCTAAAAACAGGGCGGTCTTTTATAATACCCGATACCTTGATATTACATCTGCTTAAAGGAGAAAATATATCCTGATAAAATTAACAAACCCCTTGCCAACTCAATTTTAGTCTTTTGGCAAGGGGTTTTAGCAATCACAATAACGTTAAATAATACTACCGACGAGCTTTCTTTTTCCTGGCTGCTTTTTTCTTCATTTTTCGTTTAGGTCTCAATAAACCGAAAACCACTTTTGAAATTTCTGACGGATCAGCAAATTGGAATTTAACGCCTTTGCTGGCTAACAGTTTTTTTGCTTTTGCCTGCTTGGTTTTAGGAACTATAAAAACAATCGGTATCTTATAGATTTTTAACGATGACAGCATATCACCGAGACTGTACTCCTTAGCAACCGGAATAAATTTATGAAGGTAACCGATCACCATTGAGATATTATCATTCCGGTTTATGTGGGCAAGATATTTGCCATGGTTGTCCCAGCCATTCGAAAGCGGTAACGTCTCATAACCTTCAAGTAAAAGGTTGGTCATGACTTCGGAGTTTGTCCCCTCCATATAGCCGACTATTTTCATTTAACCTCCTTAATAAAGAATTAAAATTAAGAAGCTTGATTTGGTCAACATTAAGTTTATTTAAAAAGCTCCATAAAGATTTCTATCTCAAGCTGCTGTTCCTTTTATATTATCATTCTTATAATTTAACAAGCAATATTTAAAAAAATTTAAGGCAACCATCGGTTATCTATTGACAGGCTTAATAGAATTGGTTTTTATAACGCTCTATTATAAACAATATGCAAAGATAAGGAGAGACGATGAACGGAATTTGTCACATTGAGATTCCCTCGAAAGACTTTGCCAAAGCAAGAAAGTTTTACGGGGATGTTTTCGGCTGGAAGTTCAAAGAGATGAAAGAGATGAACTATCTGGTATTTGAGGCTCCGGATGGGGTTAATGGCGGTTTCACCAGTGAAATTGAACCGGCAGCAAAACCGGGAATATTAATTTATATCGAGGTCGAAGACATCCCGGCAACAATTAAAAAATCCGATGACAACGGCGGCGCTACTGTGGTAGGTAAAACCCGGATATCGCCTGAACATGGCTATTTTGCCATGTTGAAAGATCTCGAGGGTAATCAGATCGGTCTGTGGGCGAAGAATTAAAAGAAAATGAAGCAGGGCAGGAGTCGCCCGCCTAAGGCGAGTTGCCCTGCTTTCTTGCAACCTTTATCTCTTAATGCTTAGTAATACATTTACCTAATTTCTTCAAATTCACCGATTGTTCTATTCTTTCTTACATTATCAAAATGAAAATATTTCCCATTCATGACGATATATACTCCATTTGGCAGCAATTGAACAAATGCCAGAGCGCTTCCTAAATTAAAAAGACCATCAGAACTCCAGAACGTATATGGTATCATGGCGCCTGTTAGAACTATTGCTTTATTTTTTATATTTTGACCCAAAAATTTTGCCGTTTCTGTTATTGTATCAGTGCCGTGTGTAATGATTATTTTATCTTCTTTGGAGTTCTGACAACATTCTAATATAATATTTCTGTGGCAGTCAGTCATTTTTAAACTGTCAATCATCATTAAAGTCTCTATTATAATATCAACTCTAGATCTTCCGAGCCTTAGCATCTCGGGTACATGTGTATTTTTAAAAATTAACTCACCAGCTAATTCCTCATATTCCTTATCGAATGTTCCGCCGGTTATTAAGATTTTGACTACCATATAAATCCGATCCAATATTATACGATATAAATTTTGCTATGAATTAGTCTCTGTTTCAAACTGCTTCAGCGCGGCACGTTTCCATTTAGCCGCCTGTACAACCTGAGCATCGACCGGATTTTTATCATAGTCGTTTGAAATATGAAATTGGATTGGGGTGCGGGAGCCATCGCGGTCTAACATGTCGTTCACGCCGCTATTAACATCCACGATCAACGGAACCTGAACCATTATCAGATTGAGTTCTTTGCACAGATTTTCCTCGATGTAGCTTTTCGCCGCAAAGAGAGCGTTCATCGTTTCCATAGGGGTTAGCAAAGAGCTGTAATCCTGTGGTAGGGTTTTCTCCAGTTCGTCATAGTTGCCGATGCCGGGCCCTGCCAGATCTGCTTTTTTGTCTGCCATTCAGTTTTCTCCTTATTATTTTGTAAATAACAGTTTTTCCATGCGGGCAAAGCTAATGATATATTGTAAAAAACGCAACTCTATTTTATGCTGAATCGAGTATTTTTGGGGCTTCTCGCAAATGAAATATCGACAGATATCCAATAATCGAATTTTACGTATCGGAACGGAATTTTCGGGCATCCCTGTGCTGCCCGGCATTTAAACAGCATTTAAATATTGTCTTTATATCGCATTAGATGATATATTTTAAAATGATCTGATAATAAGGAGGAATTAATACTTATGCCCTCATCACAATTCGACGAGAAACGAATAATCAATCTTCTTCGCTGGCTTACCCGCATACTGGGGATTCTGCTTATTTTTGTAATTGTGCTATTCGCTGTTGGCGAGAGGCTTCCAAATCCATTCGCGCTTACAGCCAATGAACAGCTTGGTTTCGTTGCCCTTATCATAATGCTCACAGGGCTTATTCTCGCCTGGAAGTTTGAAGGAATGGGCGGCTTGCTGGTTATAATCGGTTATATCTTTTTCGTTGCCTTAAACAGTAAAATCCTGGGGGCAGGAGTATTTATGATTTTTCCGATTGTCGGCTTATCGTTCCTATTTTGCTGGCAGCGCACCAGGAAAGCTAAGACAAAGCAGCAGCCCGACCGGCCTTAATAGCGAGCTAAGTTCTTCATTAGTCGAACTGTATTAATATAATCTGCATTGTTGACCCTTGTCGGGTTTCTTAGTATAATTCCCCATGGTGAAAAAAGGTAAGCCGGCTAACCTTAATCTTTATTTGATACTCCTGGCGATTGTTCTGGGCTTTGGGCTGGGCCATTATTATCCTCATACCGCTTTGAAACTTGGTTTTCTGGGCGATATATTTCTTAACGCTCTGTTTATGCTGGTGGTGCCGCTGGTAGTCGCGTCTATGGTAACCGGTATCGCCCGATTGGGGCATTTGCGCCGACTAGGGACACTCGGTGGACGGACTATCATCTATTATATGTCAACGACGGCCATTTCGGTTATAATCGGCATAATACTGGTCAATATTATTCAGCCCGGCAAGGGCATCTCCCGCAAGGAGGACAACCATCCGGATGCAGGCTACCGGATTGAATCGAGACCTTTAACGGGCGGTTCAATACTGACGCTTGTTGAGGATGATCGGCATTTTTACAGCACCGATTACTCATCGAAATTCATAGTCTATCTTCTCGATCAGAATATACGGGGTATTATCGACGCCGGCTCATCGATGAATGAAAAACAGGCCCCTATTTCCCACTGGATTGACTTGAAAGGCAAGAAAATCGAGCCGGATTCGACCGGTGTGGGTGTTGAAATCAAAATGGCTGAAAAAAAATTCTCGTTCCTGGATGTCATCATTGGCCTTATTCCACGCAATTTATTTACAGCGATGGCTAACAACAATATTCTGCCATTGATCTTTTTCTCGCTAATATTCGGCGGTATATTGACCACCCTGGGCAGCCGCGGCCAACCGGTAATCGACCTGTTCGGGGGGCTTAACGAGGCTTTCTTGAAATTTATCCGGCTTTTAATGTATTTCGCTCCGGCGGGTATACTGGGGCTGATTGCCGCGCGTTTGGGACTGGCAGAGCTTGGTCAGGAGGGCGGCTTTGTCGGCGAAATTACCCGCATGGGTAAATACGTCTTTACGGTCGTGCTTGGACTTTTGATTCACGGTATTTTTGTGCTCACCCCGGCATTATTGATTTTTGCCAAACGGGATATCCGTGAGTATGTAACTAACATTTCACCTGCTTTATTGACCGCATTCTCAACGGCCTCGAGTTCGGCAACGCTTCCGGTTACTATCGAATGCGTTGAGAAAAGAAATAAAGTCAGCACTAAGACCGCCAGTTTTGTACTGCCGCTCGGCGCCACAATCAACATGGACGGCACGGCTTTATATGAAGCGGTAGCGGCTATATTCATCGCCCAGGTGTACGGAGTCCCAATGGGACCGGTTGAGCAGGTTGTCATATTCCTGACCGCAACATTGGCTGCAATAGGCGCCGCCGGCATACCGGAAGCCGGGCTGGTGACTATGGTGATTGTGCTTAAAGCGGTCGGCCTGCCCACCGAGGGTATCGCCATGATACTGGCCATCGACTGGTTTTTAGACCGTTGCCGTACAACAGTTAACCTCTTTGGCGACACAGTGGGCGCCGCAATTATAGACAGGTGGGAGAGTAAAGAGTAAGTCCGTTTAAATAAATTGTCATACAAAGCGATGAATCAAATTTCCAGCGCCCCATCATTTGAGTTGTTAATAAAGAAAGACCAGGTCTTAAAGTTGCATATTTCACTTTCAACCCGCATTAGGCGGGCGGTGCAATTAGTATAATGATTTTATAATATTTTTGGCATGGTCAGGCGCTATAGCCCGCTTTATTCATAAATCAGTAATATTATTTTAAAAACAGTTTCAAAGTGAAGAGACAGCAATATATTAATAGTAACTGTACAGAAGTTATTAAAAATACATAGTGTTTTCATGCTGTCCTGCATTCTTTACAGGAACAATTGATAATAGTAGGACAGGGCGTCAAGCCATACGGCCTGTCTGGGGTCTTGTGGATTTTCAACCTGTCCGGACAGACTGAAAGTCTGTCCTACTTTACTTAACAGAACGTAAACAATCAAATATTAGCAGGTAGATTTGATTCTGTGGTGTCGACCCTCTGCGGTCGACACAATGGCTTGCAGAAAAAAGCTGTCGACTATGGCCATACGGCTCGTAGAGAGAGTCGACAGCACAAAGATTTATGAATAATGGAGGATAGTAATTTTAAAAATTTAATTGACATAGAAAAAATGCGCGTTTATATTGTTAACAGAAAGGGAATTAGGTAGATTATGCTGTTATCTCAAACCGCACATTATGCACTAAGAGCCGTTTATTACTTAATAGCAAATGATAATATCAAATGGCATCTTACCAAGGACATTGCAAAGTCAACCAAAATCCCGGCTCCGTATCTAGCGCGTATTTTGTCAAATCTGGCTAAAAACGGCATTCTGCTGTCACGCACCGGAATGGGTGGAGGATTCAGTATCAATGAGAAAAGCATTGGTGTAAGCCTCTACGAGATCATTAATCAATTTGATAATCTGGAAAACATTAATGATTGTGTTTTCGGTTTTGGTGAATGCTGCAATGATGGAAAATGCATATTGCATGATCGATGGATTGATGCCAAAGAACAGCTTGTTGACGCTTTTAAAAATATTACTCTTGGAGAGTTGAAAAAAACCGGCAGATATTTAGATTGGGCAAAAGTCAAGATATGATATCTCTACAGCAATTCAGAGATTTCTCTTATTGTTGCTGCAGCAGTATGATTAATTGAATATAACTGTAAACTCACAGCGCCTTTGTTAAAATGATTTTATCCACTATTAACAAACCATCTTTTTTAAACAAATCTCGCATTTTTAAATACCAAATCCTATTAGGAGCCGGTTTATAATATTGTTCGCAGGCGGCAAAATTCGGATTTATCTTTAAAATATCTTGTTTAAAATTGAAACGTGATGATGCAAAATGAATAAATATTACAGCGTGCTAATTTCGAAAAAAAGAGGTAAGCTCTTTATACATATTAAGATAGAAGATATGCCAGTTTTTTAGGGTTTTCAGAAAACAAATCATCTTCTAAAAGACAGCTAAACTCTTCAGCTAATCTATCGATAATGTATAAAAGATAATGCTAACTATAAATATATCCTGTCTTAATCGATTTAAGGAGGTGTTGATGACATAGGACATGCATGTTGAACGCTAAGCGGTCTAATAGAAAACAAGTAACTGATATAAATAAAAAATTACCAGGAGGAGAAAATGAAAGCATTATTAACCGTTACCTTAGCCGTACTGCTAATCGGCGGTGCTTCGGCCCAATGGAATGATTGCGACAACGTACCTTATTCACCAGGATTTTATCTTCAAGGCTACCCGGCGTTTTCCACCGCCACAAAGGGATATGACGCAGATGGTAATTCAGTTGATTGGGGCAGCACCTGGAGCGCTTTTGGCTTCTGCCTTAATCCGACATATTATGGTATGCTGGGCGAAAAGCGCTGGGCTGTTGGAGCATACGTTCCTTTCAATTCATACAGTCCGGCAGTAGGCGAATCACAGTCCGGTATCGGCGATATTCAGCTATCCGCCGCTTACTGGGTAATTGATGACCACAAAAATGGCAAATATTTCTCAGTTTGGTTCTGGTCTGATCTGCCTATAGGCGACGATGCCAAGGGTCTTGGCACCGGCCAGATAAATCTTCGCCCCGGAATCGGCTGGGGAATGGAAAAATTCCCTTACCAGATTGAGACATCGGTCTACTATAACCTTCGCCTGAAAGGCACCTATACCGTACTTGGCACTGAAGTAGACATTAAGCCCGGTAACGAGATCTGGGCCCTCGCTTCTTTCGGTTATGGCGTCAACGAGCAGATGATGCCGGCTCTCGAAATCGAAACAGGCTGGGGAGTCGATGGTAAGATCGATGATGTGGCATGGCCAGACTCCAAGGAACAATGGTTAAAACTTGGGCCATCGTTCTCATATCAGGTCAATCCGAATGCCAATATTGAGTTTTCAGGCCTGTACACTGTTATGGGCAAAAACACAGCTCAATCGATTGATATCGCGGCGCGGGTCACCTGGGGATTCTAATTCGTAATAAATAAGCGTCACAAGCTCCCGGTCTGCACAGGCCGGGAGTTTTTTTGTTGGGTAAAATATTTTTAATCTTCACTGACAGGTTTTGACAGAGGTGTTTTTTTATTATATAATAAAAAACGGAGGAAATATGAAAAATCCATATTGTCAAAATTGTGATATTGATAAGTATAGAAAAGACGGTAATTGCTCAAGAATACCGGCAGAAGATGGATTTATTGCAAGATGTACTTCATCTTGGACTAATCAAAAACACAATATTATAAGAGCTTATAGTTATATGATAACTATAGGTATGAAGAATAGATTTAACGATATTAATTATGTCGATCTTTTTGCTGGACCTGGAAAGTATTTTGATAGAACTAGTGGAAAAGAACATGATGGATCGCCTTTATTAGCAATAGAAAAGAATTTTAGTAATATTTTTCTGAATGACATAAAACCAGAAAACGTCAGCGCATTACAATCAAGAACAAAAAACTTTAAGAATACAATACACTTATTTAATAAAGATGCTAATAAAATAGCTGAAAAAATAAATAGTATGATTTCACTTAATTCCTTGAATTTTTGTTTTATCGATCCAAATAATATGGGAGAGCTAAAATTTGATACAATTATAAACTTAACAGAATCAAGGAAATTCGATTTACTTATAAATTTCCCAATTGGAACAGATTTTAAAAGAGCATCTGATAGAACAAAAGTAAAATATGATGAATTCTTTAATAATGATTCATGGCAAGAGATTAACCAGAAGCTCAAAACTAAAAATATTCGATTTTTGGGAGATGAGTTAGTAAAATTATATATTAAGGAATTAGTGAAAATAGGATATCAGCGTCCACCAACCGGAGAAGAATATAAAAATTATTTTCCAGTTTATAATAAAAAAAATGTATTGATGTATTATCTTATTTTTGTTAGTAAACATCCAAAAGGATATGATTTCTGCAAAAAGATGAGAAAGTACGCCAAATCTCAACAAGAATTTGATTTTTAAGATAATGCCGCAACCAACTAAAATAGAATGGACCTGGACGTCATGGAATCCACTTACCGGCTGCAGCAAAGTCAGCGTCGGCTGTCAGAACTGTTATGCTGAACGCATGGCTTTACGTCTGCAGAAAATGGGGAATAAAAAATATAAAAGAGGGTTTAAAGTCACTCCTCATTATGACCTTATTAAACAACCGTTAAGCTGGAAAAAACCGCAAGTAATATTTGTAAACTCGATGAGTGATCTTTTTCATGAAGACGTCTCTGATGATTTTGTCATTAAGATGTTCGACACCATGAATCAAGCTCACTGGCATACTTTTCAGATACTCACAAAGAGATCAAAACGTTTGGCTAAAATCGCATCTGATCTACACTGGTCTGAAAATATCTGGATGGGCGTCACTGTTGAAACATCTAAGCAATTATTCAGACTTACAGATTTGGGGAATGTGCCAGCCAGTATCCGTTTTGTTTCGATGGAGCCGCTGTTAGGTCATATTAACGATTTCCCGGTTGACAACTTGGATTGGGTTATAGTCGGCGGCGAATCCGGTCCCAAAGCAAGACCTATACAGGAAAGCTGGGTAATAGAAATCAGAAATCGATGTCTTAAACACAACATACCGTTTTT
>CBFDEC010000034.1:0-35705 GCA_965603725.1 uncultured bacterium
GGCTGCTGATCTATCTCGACCTGGATAAGATCGTGTCAACGAGCAAGTTACCGGCTGCTTGAAATCAAAAACGAACCTATCACCAAGCAGCAAGATAGAATAATAGCCCGTGGGGATAAGATCTCCACGGGTTTTTTTGATAGAAATATTTAATAAAATAAGAATTACTTATTAACCGGCTCTCTAACCTGCATCTTGTCAAGTTCTATTTCATCATCCTCTTTTTTAGCGCGCTCATGATAAAGCTTTTTAAAGCTTAATCCTTCTTTAACCGAGAACATCCAGCCTAATATCACAGGGGGAATATAGTTGAAAGCATGCAAGACAATCGAGTAGCTTAAGGCGGTATGTTTATCGATTCCAAACAGCGACAGGGCAAATACACAGGCAAGCTGAAACGTGCCGATATTGACCGGAGTAACAACAATCAGAACCATCATCGTATTAATAACCATAATGACAACCGCTCCCCATAGCTCGATATCCAGATCAAAAGCGGCGATTAATAAATAAACCATCATCGCCTGAAGGCTCCAGGAGAAAATTGTAAAACCGGTAACCAGCAGAAGATGCTTGGAGCTGCGAAGCATTTTCAGACCATAAACAAAAGTAGTTTTTAAATAAAGCAACCTTTCGGTAAAACTATCTATCTGGCTGAAAATGCCATTTTCAATTTTATCAGCGGCATCCTCATGATTTCGAGACATCCAGTATAAAAATATTGAAGCTCCCAAAATTACTATTCCACCAATAAGCCACCAGCTGCGAATATATTCCGGAAATACATAGAACGATGAAACAAAAAGCAGCAGCCCGAACAGTACGATAGCATCAAATAAAACCTCCAGTACAATTGTCGTGAAGGCAAAGGTTTTTTTCACCTCCTCCTTTTTAGCCAGCAAGACGACACGGGCAATCTGACCGGTCAGGGCGGGCAATAATAGGTTCATCATCATACCGATTGAAAAGGTTGAAAAAATATCCCAGGTACCGATCTTTTTCCCTGGATCGATTATATATTTCCAGCGCTGCGAACGGACGAAAGCGATTGAAACTTCGGTAATACAAAGAGGAATAAGATACCGGAAATTGATATTGATAATTATATCCCAGACCTGTCTGAATTTAAAATCTCTAAAAAGGAAGATTATCAGCGCCAGAGCCAGAATAGCACCCCAGAACCTTTTTCTTTTAAGCAGTGTCAAGCCAGTATCCTGTTTTGTAAATTAATTCATTATATAAAATCATTGCGATCCCCGCCAGTGGCGGGGGAAGCAATCTTAAATCTTTATGCACCAAGAGATTGTTTCGTTTCATCGCTTTTCCTGAGAAACAAATAGACCTTTGTAAACCAACCTGTAGATATATAGATCGCGAGATTAAGCAGGACAGACTTTCAGTCTGTCCGGACAGGTTGAAAATTCACAAGACCTTGACGGCCTGTCCTACTGTTTGGCTTTCATTGCCATTTCGTTTCTTTTTCAAACCTTCCGTTACACAGGTCAGACGCTCGCAATGACAAAAAAATATCAACCAATTTATCGAACACAACACTAAATCTCCGTCAGGGTTGCTCCCAGTATCCATCCCTTCAGACCGTTTTCAAGCTCCACAAGATAATAACCCTGTCTCCGGGATAAGACCTTAAACTCCAGCCCCTCATGACCCGTAAAGATCTTTCCAAAATCCTCACCCGGTCCTTCCCTTAATTCCGCCGATGCAACCGTTATAACTCCCCACCTTGTATTGACTGTTTCATCTATCACGAAATTAGTAATAACAGCCTCAAAGATAAACACTACGGCCAATAATATCAATAGATAAATCAACAATTCCTTTTTGCCCAAACCGAAAAGCAGAAATGTTATAACCAGACATAAACCCCAGAAAACTGCAATGGTGAAAATAAAATGACCCTCTGCCGGCAAAATTCCAGCCAGACCATACCAGATATCAAGTAAAAATCCTTTATCTCGTTTTTCGACTTTGTCGATAGTAAATTTTCGCACATAATTGAGGTTTTCTTTAGCCAGCTTAAAGGATGGATTGAGTTTTAGACAGTGGCGGTAGGCGGCTATAGCCATCCCTACCTGATTATTTTTAAAATAGGCGCTGCCAAGGTTATAATAAACAGCGGGTTGACGAAGACCATGTTCTAAAAGTAAGCGGTATCCCTCAATTGCCAAATCGAAATAGTTCTGGTCATATGCGGTATTAGCCTTAATCCAGATATCGTTGTCGGAACTGCAGGCAACATCAGTAGTAGACAGCAATAATGTCAAAAGTAGAAACGATACCGATTTCATTTTAAACCTCGATCCAGTATTGATAATATATGTTCCGCTTTTTCATAAATTTCCTTAATTTGCCGCGGGGACGGTTTAACCGGCGAAAATCTGCCGGCGTCGCACTGGTTGAGAAAATTTGAGAATTCCTGCAGAACAGTATCACATTTACCGGAATCTTTCAACATTTCAATTATCCGGCTGTTGGTAAGGCCAGCGGTGTTGATGTTCAATTTATCCGATATAAAACCAACAATTCCGTTGTAAATCAGGCTGTAGAATTGTTCCGGGTTAGCAAAACCCTCACGAGCTTTTTTCAGAGCTTTCCTGGCGGCTTTTGGGGCCAGTTTGCGGCGGGCATAGGCGATATCGCCCTCGAGCCTTTTCCGCCGGTTGATATGAAAAGCCAGAAATGCGAGCCAGACAATCGGAATCAACTGAACTATCCAGATTATTTTATAAGCATAAATAGGTTTTCCTGGTATTTTATCTGAGAGTTCGGTGACGATATAATTCAAACTGGTTCGAGCCGCCGGGATGATATGAACTGATCTGTCTCCGGGCAATAATGAAGCCACTGATGACGGTTTAATAAAAACATTGGCCGGTTGACCGGAAAGCGTTTTATATTTTTTAGACCAGGGGTCAAAATAGCTGAAATTCAACCTGGGCAGATTATATTCGCCCGGGGCGGTGGGAATTAAAATCCATTCGAACGATTTGGAACCGGTAACCTGGTAGTTCTTCTTGGAAATATTTTCATTACTGCCGGAGTCATAGAGCCGGAAATTTTCCAGTTCCGGAATAGCAATAGCGGGCAGTTTCTTGATATTTCCACTGCCGGAAATGACTGCTTTCAGGGCGATTGGCTGATCGACCTCAACGGTGTCTTTATCGATAGATATATTAAATTTATATACTCCGACAGCATTTGAAAAATCCGCGGCTTTTTTTGATTCGGGCAGAGGCTTCACATCCAGAATAATCTGGTTAGTTCGAAGCGTTTTCTGCCGCGTTGGCGTTCTTCGACGACGGGAAAAGAAATCAAACGGGTCGCTGTTGAAAAACGAACTGAAAGCATTGGGAGGTATCGTCATGATAGTCGGATCAATCGTGAGCTTGCCGGCAACCGTTGGGAATAGGGCTTTGCGAATCTCGGTCACCCTGTAGGACTTGCCATTGATATTTTTATTATATGATTTCTGAGGGGGAAGGTCTTCAACCCAGAAACCATTGAAATCAGGCCACTTCAGGGTTGGCTGTTCATACAGGTTCTTCCCTTGATAGAATCTGAATATCATGGTTGCCTGCTGGCCGACATAAGGATTAGCAATATCAACAGTCTGCTCGATGAAGAAATCTTCGGTTTGCTTTGACTGCTTACTGCTTTTCCTTTTAGAACTTGATTTCGGCGGTGCAGATTTCTTTGTTTGGGATGGCGAAATAACTTTCAGCCTGATCGGTTTAGCTTGATAAACTTTACTCTTATGTTTGACTGAGGCTGGCTGGATGATAAAGTTGCCGACTTTTCTAGGCACTAAAACGTAGCTGTAATCAGTCTGATAACTGAAAGAACCCGGTACTATCGAGATATTGGAACTGGTACCCGATGAATACACGTCGAAATCGGACAAATCCGGCAGTGATGGTTTCGACATAGACCTTACCGGTCCGGAAAGCGAAATGGTCAGTTCGACCGATTCGCCCAGCACAATTTCAGTCCTGTCAATTGCAGCGCTTATTGTTATATCATCAGCGCTGGCATTGCCGCATGCTGATAGTAAAATAACAAGGCTACCAATCGCGGCCTGAACGAGCCCGGACTTTGACTTTCCTAAGTTTTTCCTGTATCTTTTTTTCATCCTCTTCAAACGCCTCTAAAAGCTCCTTTGCCTCTTTCTCAGACATTTCGCCTTTTTGGGGTTGAGATTGTTGTTGCTGTTGTTGTTCTTGATTCTGTTGTTGTTGATTTTGCTGTTGCTGATCCTGTTGTTGTTGATCCTGTTGCTCGTTCTGTTGCTGGTTCTGTTGCTGCTGTTGGTCCTGTTTTTCTTCGCTGTTTTGGTCCTGCTGTTGCTGCTGTTTCTGTTGCTCTTCTAAGCGAATTTTTGCGAGCTCATAATTGTGTTTTGCATCCAGCATCAATGGATCACTTACCAAAGCGCCCTTATATGCTTCCAGGGCGCCGGCATAATCCTGGGCTTTGTAAAGGGAATTTCCCAGGTCATAGTACGAACTGCTTTTAAATTGTTCTTCTGATGCGCTGGCGGCCTGGGCAAACTTTTCAGCGGCTCTGGCAAAATCATCACTTTTATAGAGGGCGGCTCCATAATTGAATTTTGCATTTGGGTCTTCCGGTTTTAACACATCGGCATTGTGGAACTGCTCAGCCGCCGCGGAATAGTCCTCATCCTGGTATTTTTTCTGCCCCTTATTCATGTGACTGCGATAATTCTGGGCAAATGCCGATGAAATAAAAGCCATTGCGATTAGAATCAATATTACGTTACGCATGATTTCTTCTCTCGCTTATAAACATTGCCGCCGCCATAAATATAATCGATGGTATTAAAAAATACTGATATTTTTCATCATATAGACGGCGAAAATTGCCCTCAGTTTCACCTTTTTCCATTTTCTTAATTTTCTTAATGATAGATTTCAACTCCTGTTCTCCCGGCGTCGACCGGTAAGCCGATCCGCCCGAGGCGAGGGTAATCTCTTTCAGCAACTGTTCGTTGAGTTTTGAAACCACTGTCTCATCGTTCTCGTTCTTTTTATATCCCTCAATTGAACCGCCAGGAGCCCTCATCGGGATAGGTTCGCCCTGGGCAGTGCCGACACCGACTGTAATAATTCTGAACCGGTCTCTGTATTTTTCGGCCGCGGCAACCGGATCGCCGGTATGTGTTTCGCCATCGGTGAAAATTACCAGCACTTTGTCAGCCTGGCTTTCCGGGGAGAAACTCTCAGCGGCCTTTTCAATAGCCTTCTCAATATCGGTTCCGGTATCGGAGATAATCCCCACTTTGACAACATCGAGAAACATCCTGAATGCGCCATGGTCGACAGTCAACGGGCACTGAACGAAAGCCTGACCTGAAAAAGCAACCAGACCTATATTTTCTCCGGGCAGATTCTCAACCAAAGTGATTATTTGGCGTTTTGCTTTGTCGAGACGGGTTGGATAAAAATCGCCGGCCAGCATGGAAAGCGACACATCCAGAGCAATAATCACCTCTGTACCGGTAGATTTAATTTTAATAAGCTCCGAACCATACTGGGGCCGTGCCAGCGCTGTCACCATCAGGGCAAGGCTGATTAAAACCAGGATGAACTTTAATCGTCGACGGCGACCCGAGAAAGATTTATTAACCATCTGGTTTATCTGTATTCCGCCAAGCTTGGCTAGACGGCTTTTCACCAGTTTTGAGCCGGTAATAAATATGATGATAAACAATGGTACCAGCAACAGCAGATATAAAAAATCCTGGTTGAGAAACCTCATGGGATGCTCCTGACCATGGCAATATTTAAAAACAATCCGCCCACTAACAATATCAAGCCCCAGGTTAGGAAGCCGGCATACAACTCTTCATATTTGTAATATTCTTTAACCTCAATTTTCGTTTGTTCCATTGCTGATATTTCATCATAGATGTTTTGCAGAGCCTGGCTGTTTTTGGCGCGGTAAAACTTCCCGCTGGTGATACTGGCAACCTCTTTAAGCGTCTCTTCATCGATCTCCGATTGTCTTTTGATGTAGCGGGTGCCAAAAATCGGGTCATTGACCGGAAAATCAACCAACCCCCGTTTGCCGGCGCCTATGGTGTAGGTCTTCACTCCCAGAGCGGATAACGCCCTGGCGGCGGTAATCGGATCGATCTGGCCGGCGTTGTTTACGCCGTCGGTGAGCAGGACTATAATTTTGCTTTTAGCATCCGAATCTGCCAGCCTATTAGCGGCAGTGGCTAAAGCCAATCCGATAGCGGTGCCATCCTCAACCATCCCGAAATTGACCTTATCTAAAAATTGTAAGAGCAATGAGTAATCCGTTGTCAGCGGGCACTGGGTAAACGCCTGGCGGGCGAAGACTACCAGCCCTATCCGGTCGCCCTCACGTCCCTTGATGAAATTCCTTATGACCTGTTTGGATACGGTAAGCCGGTTATCGGGCTTGAAATCAGCCGCCTGCATACTGCCGGAGATGTCAAGCGCCAACATGATATCGATACCCTCGGTGAAAACCTGACGCTGGCCATGACCTGCCCGGGGACGGGCGGCCGCTAATATTGCCAGAATTAATGAAACAGCCAAAATAACAGGCAAAGCGTGATATATAATAACCTTAAATGTCATTTTAGGCTTGCGAAAAAGCTGGGTATCTGAAAAACCGAGCGTGGCTGGTTTTAAAAGGCGCCTGAAATAGTATAAAAACAGGTAAAGCAGCGGAATTACCAGTAAAACTAATAAATATGGATTGGCAAACCTGATCATTTTACTGCCTCTGCCTGTTCAACTTGCTGTTCAACCGGCTGTTCGATCGGTTTGGTTGAAACCACAACGTTCTTAATAAGATCATAATCCCCGTCGATCACATCAGACCGGGGGATATGCTTGGCGAATTTCACCATATCAGATCTGTTTAGGAAGTCAAGGGTTGTTGTTTTTTTATCTTTCGGAAGTTCGGGATGTTTTAAGCGTCTTTTCAACTCATATGTTGTCGCCTCAATGGCAATTATATCAAATCTCCCCTGAATATAGTGCCTTATGATTTCAGACAGTTCAGAATAATACGTTTTAATCCTACCCTTGCCCGGCAAATTTTCTTCTTTTAACTGTATTAGACTGCGTATAGCGATATCATAGGGCGGCTCCGGCGGTATTTCGGGCATCTCAACGGCTTTCATTTTTCGCCTGTATAACCGGTAAACTACAGCGCCAACAGCCGCAATAACCATAGCTATCAGGACATAAGGCCACCACCGGCGGGGAAGAGGTTTTGGACCGATTATATCTTTTATATCAATACCGGCGGTATCTGCAGGCAATACGCTTTTGACATAGATTTTTTTTGATGGCGATTTCGCTGTATGCTGGTTCTCCTGCCGGTCGTACCAGAAAAATTCGAAAACGGGTATCTCCAGCTCACCGGTTTCAAATGCGGAAAGTCTGAAGGTGTATTCGTCATATCGTCTGCCGTTGCGGGTTCTCGTTTCAAGTTTGGGTTCTGATTTCAATATAAAGCCGCCTTTAGCCGCCTTTGCCGCCGGTTCGGATAGCTTGATACTTTCGGGATAATCGGCATTTATACGAACTGTAAAATCATCGCCGATAAAGAGAGAATCGACTGAGATATTTACATCGAAATTTACCGGACTTTCAACAGGGTCATCATCAGCCGACAATGGCAGGGCAACAACCAGAATTAATGATGCAGTCAGTAGATATAATCGAGCTATTTTAATAGATTTCGTTTCCATAGCATTTTTAATAACTATCGTCTGATTCGTTTTGCTCTTTGTTCGAAAAACATGTATAAGGGCTGAGCATAATCTTCATGGGTGTTAAGTTCTATAGTATCGATTTTATTCCGCTTGAAAAAGCTGTGTAAATCGGCTTTATCTTTTTCGGCTTTTAAAGCGAGGTTGCGCCGATTCTCTTTATTTGAAAAATCGATGAGAACTTCACGACCGGTTTCAAGGTCTTTTAAATTGACAATACCGGATTTAGGAATTCGCCGTTCAAGCGGGTCGTATATATGAGCGGCGATAAGGTCATGTTTTTTTGATGCCATGCTTAACGGTTGATGAAAATCCTTATCGAGAAAGTCGGATATTAGAAACAGGACGCTTCGTTTTTTGATGACTCTCAATAAGTAATCGACGGCGCCGGCGATATCGGTTTTGCTTCCGGATGGTTTGAAATACAGCGCCTCCCTGATAAGGCGAAGAACATGAAAGCGGCCTTTT
Organism: uncultured bacterium; assembly: GCA_965603725.1. Classification (GTDB taxonomy): domain Bacteria; phylum Zixibacteria; class MSB-5A5; order UBA10806; family 4484-95; genus JAGGSN01. Next base: position 8,258 of record CBFDEC010000034.1, read on the forward strand.
TTTGGCGGGATAAACTTTTCGATCTTATCGGTGAATAGAAGCAATCCAACCTTATCGTTATTCCTGACCGCCGAGAACGCTAAAACGGCGGCGATTTCAGCCGATATCTCGCGTCGCATTTTATCCAGGCTGCCGAAATCACCCGATCTGGAAAGGTCGACCGCCAGTATCACCGTAAGCTCGCGTTCCTCGCGAAATATTTTCACATAGGGATGATTGTATCGCGCAGTTACATTCCAGTCGATGGTGCGGATGTCATCGCCGGGCATATACTCGCGTACTTCGGAAAACTCCATGCCCTGCCCCCGGAAAATCGAATGATATTCGCCGGAGAAGACATCGTTGACCAGCCGGGATGTCTTAATCTCGATTTTCTTAATCTTTTTAAGAAGCTCTCTGGGAAGCATGGCTTATGGAACTTCTATGCCATCAAAAATCTTCTGAACAATATCATCAGAGGTCAACTCTTCCGCCTCGGCCTCATAGCTTAAAATAATCCTGTGACGAAGGATATCAGGGCCAATCGATTTGATATCGTCCGGGGTTACATAGCCGCGTCCCTGCAGGAATGCATGCGCCCGGCCTGCCAGGTTCAGGTAGATTGTCGCTCGCGGTGATGCGCCATAGGCAATCAGGTCTTTTAAATCCAGCCCATATTTATCCGGGTTACGGCCGGCTATGACAATGTCGACTATGTAGTTCTTTACTTTCTCATCAATGTAAATCTTATAGACGGCATCCCGCGCCTGAAGGATATCATCGGGAGTAATGATAGCGTTTACTTTGGGAATTTCCATGACAGTCATCCGCTCCTGTATCTGCATCTCTTCGTCGCGTTCGGGATATTCGATTTTCAGTTTCAGCATAAACCTGTCGACCTGGGCTTCCGGCAGCGGATAGGTGCCCTCCTGTTCAATCGGGTTTTGAGTGGCTAAAACTATAAACGGCCGGGGAAGTTTATAAGACTGTTCGCCGATTGTCACCTGCCGTTCCTGCATCGCTTCCAAAAGCGCCGACTGAACCTTGGCAGGCGCCCGGTTAATCTCATCGGCTAAGATGAAATTGGAAAATATCGGCCCTTTGCGTGGCGTGAATTTGCCGTCGGTGTAGACCATGGTGCCGGTTAAATCACCCGGTAACAGGTCGGGTGTGAACTGGATGCGCCTGAAATCAGTCTTAACCGCTTCTGATAGTGTTTTAACCGCCAGAGTCTTAGCCAGTCCGGGCACACCCTCGATAAGAATATGGCCATCCGCTAACAGGCCGATTAAAAGACGTTCTATCAGGTACTTCTGGCCGACAATTACCCGGCCGATCTCATCGGTAAGGCGGCCGACAAAAGCGCCCTGCTGATCGACTACTCTTTGTATTTCCTCTATCTGTGGATCCATGCAACCTCCGTTTTTTGCAATATTTTTACCTTGAAACCGATAAGTTGTTCCAGCGGCAAATTATGAAATTAGGCTAATTTACTTTGATAAGTCAAGGGTTGTTGTGATGGAGTATTCTCGATTTTTCCAAAAATCGCTATTCTCACGCGCCCAGGCGGGTCAACTCATTGAAATAATTGAATCATAGAGTTTTTTCCCGATTTGTCAGGAAAGTTCTGAATATCGATAAGTATCAGGTGACCGTTTCCGGTTCCGACGGCATGGATAAATCGCTTGATTATCTGCTGAAAATCCGGATGCCGGCGTCGGATATCTCGGGATTGGTCAATCAGGATATTTGCCTGCTGACCGGTGAAAATGTTACTGTTGACGTGCTTGTCAAAGGAACGATGTCTGATCCTGATGTGGATGTTTCTCTGGATGAGCTTACCAGCGGAGTTACCGATAGGCTAAAAGATGCGGCAAAGAAGGAAGCCGATAAAAGAAAAGCGGAACTGGAAAAAAAGGCCAAAGAGCAACTGGAGAAAAAGAAAAAAGCCGAGGAAGACAAACTGAAAAAGGAAGAGGAGAAAAAGCTAAAAGATAAGCTGAAAGGGCTCTTTGGAAAATAGGTCCAGATTATATTATCCCGGATTTTGCAGTTAAGCAATCAGAAATAATAAGCAACTTATTGTAACTCAACGCGTAGGGGCGTCCTACTGCTTACAAGCAAGTATTATCACTCGCAATATGGCCAGCCGCTTGGAGCCTCCTCAGGAACATCTGCAGGCGTAGGCCATAACGGCTCATAGTCGGGGCAATATGTAATGGTCCCCTCGCCAATATAATATGATATCAGAGCGGTAGCGTCACTGCCGATGATATTACAGTCACCGTTAATGTCTGCGGATGCCCAGAAATCATCCAGCATACAAGGCGCCTGACCGTTTCCGACGAAGAAACCGACAAGATATGTAACGTCGTTTCCTCTTGCCTGTGCAGGCCATTCGCCTAAAGCCATGTTGACATCGCCGGGAAGGTAAGCAGAACTAACCTCTATAAACACGACCTCGCTTACATACTCTATACTCGGATAATAGCTCCCCGAAAGAGTATCAGCCACACTTAACGGCCGACCGTCCGGATGAACGCCTATGCCGATACATTGAACCGTGTCTCCAGCAGAAGACGGATTATCGACCACGCTGACAACAAAAGTTACAGCCCTGGCGGGCGTGGCAAAATTCAGCCATGGGTCGCCGCTGACAGACGCCTGCGCAAAAAACGACTGGCTCGACCATCCTTCAGGATTAGGCGGCGATCCGTAAGGCACATCAAAATAAGCAACATCCCAGGCTGTAAATGGATAATAATATTGACCCTCTGTCTCGCTCAACAATCCATCGAAATACTGCTCCTGAACTCCAAGCGGTATATGAACATCGGCTCCAAAAGCTGTCTCGGCTGTCTGAATATAGACATTGATGTTCAGTAACTCGCCCAGGGGAGCCATTATCGGTGAGGCATCAGGTTTGCCATACCAGAATACAACATCCTCCTCTGCTACAGGACACATCTCCATATCCAATGTTTGAAGATAGGAGAATATCCTGTATCGGGTATGCAGGGAATCTACATAACCAGGATGCTCAAACTGCAGATCGTAGTAACCATGCGGTATATTTACTACCGTATAGACTCCATCAGGTCCGGTCCAGGTTTCCCTGATAATATCTCTGGATACGCTGTCAATGACAGTTACATATACATCCTCGACCGGTGTGCCATTCCTAATATCGGTAACCGTGCCGGTAATAGACCCGTGCCCGGGGATGTTCTCAAAGTGTACCTTAGCATACTCCAACTAGAGAATAAAACTGTGCCCAGTTGGTGGGCCGGAATTGGCTGGACCCTGCGAAGGATCCATACCCTCAATAAGGGCGTCGTTTAGCGTCTGACCGGGAAGTACCGTATCCGATGCATGCACATAGAATGTAAAACAGGGAACCGGGACTAAAGACGTAAAATAAGGCGGAAAAGGGGCTCCGTTATTAAAGCCAATAAATGTTAGGCTTTTATAACCTGGGGGATTGGCATAAAACTCGCCGAGATCAAGAATATCATCATTAGGATTTGTAAACGCAGCAGTTTGCCACGAAGGATTGCTATGTCCGAAGGGCGGATATAGAACATAAGGCGGATCAGGGTAAGGGATATAAGGATTTTCATCTTCAGTGTAAAAAGAATCGATGTAAGCATACCTGATTCCAAGAGGGTAACATATGCCAGACATAATATCATCTTCAGTGGCGCATTGCATATAAACAGTTACGCTGAACCATTCGCCGGGCATCACGGTCATCGTGTCATGCCAGACATCGTCAATAAACTCGCCGCCAGCCCAGACATAAATGTCCGGGTCCTGTGCCGATACGCTGACATTCAGCGTCAGCACAAGCAGCATTAACATTAGTTTTTTTGCCATTGCACTCTCCTTTTATTACCTGTTGTTTTACTTTTCACCAAAAACGAGGCCCGGAGTTTCTTTTTATAATTATTGCCTGTTTTCAAATGCACCTCCATTTGAATCTGAAAGAACCTGTAATAAATCTATCATGAAAATATTCTCTGTCAAGCTAAATCTTCGGCTTTCGTGTCATTTGGGCGTCTCGACCAAACAATAGGATTTTTCAGTTAACAGGTGAGGGCGCCAGCCAGCGCCATTGAACTTCTATTGTTCTGCCAGATCGTGCCCGTAAAGGTGTGATCTGACAGAAATTACAAGAGTCAGGTCACGCTTCGGAATCTGTCTCAAAACCTGCATTGGTATTTCGGGAACTATGATTCACCGCAGGTCCTTGATGGCCAAAATATATAGTTTTTTAATTCGATAATGCATTTCAGCTTACAAGCTGCGGGAATCGTAGTTCCCGCAGCACCAAATAGAAAAACGGGGTTTTGAGACAGCTTCTTCGCTACGACCTGACTGAACTCGAATACAGTATTATATCTGACCATCAAGATTGCAATCCTTTAAAGGGAACAGTCTTTCGGTATGATATAAAACTTTTTCTAATTCTTAGCATTTAAGCGAAGAGTTTTAAATTGATTCATATAGATATAAATATTATATAATCGCAGTGTTACACGCGAGTAGGTTAACTTAGTGAGAAATGTCGGCTTAAAAAAAATGACTGCAACTGCAACTGGTTTACTTTTAATATTCCTGTTTTCATCGCCGCAGGCAAAAAACAGCAGCGCTCCTTTCGAGACTTTAAAAATCTCGCTGAATATGGCAATGAATGCGAATAAAAACATTTTTCATGAATATTGGGACCAAAGCCCGGCGGTAGACCTGATGGTTGAATTTCCATTTTATACAGGATTAATTCAGGCAGGCTTTCAGGTTGCTCATAACTCATCGGTTAAATCAGGCGTTGCCGATTACACCTCGATTTTTCTCTATCTCGGCTGGGGCTGGGAATTTGTTTTGCCCTACAGATTGAAATGGTACAACGGCGTGCAGGTGGGAAATTACCAGATAATTTACGAGCAAGAAGAATATATCGGACATAATCTGGAAAGTGAACTGGGCGCCGGGATATATTCCTGTATTGCTATCCCGGTTAGATCAAACTGGTTTACAAATATCTCTGCCCGTTGCCAAAAAATTTACACTCATCATCGGATTCACCATACTTTTGTCGGCATCGGGATAGGTTATAATTCAGATACGCCGCGCTGGTTGAAGAGATTCTTGCAATGAAAAATAATAAATTATTAATGATAATTTTCCTGATTTTGACGCTTTGTTCTATCATACGGACAGAGGAAAGAAACTCATTGAACAGAAGCGTTATTACCGGAGATGAGCTTCGGGAGTCAGGTTTTTCATTGCTCAGTGATATTTTCATGCTGGCCAGTGAATGGGATGCCGTTACTATCGATGGTTTCACCTGGCAGGCAGTTCCCCATGGGTTGTCTTATGACTGGCAGCCGCAATGGACTGTTATGCTGGATGGCCAGTCAATTGATCTTAATGTGCTGGGAACGACTAATATCAATAGGCTGCCGGTCACTTTAAATCAAATCGATTATGTCGAAATTATCAGCTCTCCCCATATTCATGAGGGTATATTTACCTACGGCGGCCTGATCCATATACATACAATAAAACCAAATCCTGGTCTGTCCGTTAGCTATCGGTTTAATATCGGTAATGAAACAGGCGATCCCGGACCCTACAAACGCACCGAACTGGGAACAATAAATATTGACCGGTTGGCGGAAAATCATTCATTTGATATTCTTTATCGAAACGGGTCGATATATCTTAGCGGCAGCATTTGGGGCGGCTGGCATTTTCCAACCGATAAATATGTAAGAAAGCGCAATGGTATTATTAACAATAATAATAGGTTGCTAATGACCATTATTGCCCCATCATTTAAAATAACAAGAGAGTCGGATAATTCGATGATTGAATTTTTGCAGGCCGCTTCCTGGTTTGAAGACCTCTTCTTTTTCAAACAATACGGACGAGAAATACCGGTTAAATTTTTTATGGCTCACAGCGGAATTAACGGTTCGTTTACTGCAATAAATAACACTCATATCGGTTATCGATTCTACTTTACAGATAATGAATTGACCAAAAAGGAGAATTCGCAAGACCTGGACTTTGGCTGGAAACAAAACCGTCTAACAGCAGAAATCGAAGCCTCCCGCAGCGTTTCTATATATAAATTAAAGTTGGGTTTGGGTGTCGAAAGGTTTTCAGTTTCGACAGATTATGAGCTTGCCCGATCAAACCTTACAACCGGCAAATTATACGGGGTCATCTATACACGTCTGGCCGATAAGATTTATCATGAAATGGGATTGACAATTCAAAGATCCTCTGAGCATACCTCTGTAAAAGGATATATCGGAAACCGCTGGGATGTGTTTTCAATCAATGCCATTGAGACATGTTTTTCCTATTCCAATCGGCCATTTGTGGAAGACAACAATATCTGGTACTGGTCGGATAAAGGGTATAATTTTCTAGAGGATAATGGAATCGATGTTACTTTCGATGGTTCAATTGACGCTTCAAAAACATTTGCCGGCGATATATCATGGCTGACAGACTTTAATAATTTATCAATACAGCTCAGCAGCTATTTTAAATATTTTAGGAACTTATATCTTGAAGACCAGTGCTTTCAGTTTAATCCCGATGAGTATTCATTTTATTCCCCCATTGAGATTGTAACTGACCAAAATGGGAAGGTGGGAGGTTTGCAGGCATCGATAAAACACAAATTCAATCAAATGACTTCTCACAGCTTATATTACCGTTTTCAGGACATTATCGGCGGCGATGAGCTTTTTAAAAATATCTGGCGAAAAATACCAATTCACCAGGCCCGCTATACATTTTTATACAGGCCGGTAAATGATTTCTCTTCAAAGGTAATGCTTACTTACCGCGGCTCAAGCGAGTGGAACGAGTACAGGGATATTAGCAATCAGACCGGCGGCATGTATAATTCCAGCCTTAAGGAGATATTGACGCTTGATCTTGCCTTTCAAAAATGGTTCTGGCATAGAAAATTATGCGGCAACATCTTTTTTAGAAATATCCTCAATGACGAAATCCGCCATCATCCTATCGGCGCCGCTTTCGATTTAAGCTGGTTCGTTCAAATAAATATGATGCTGAATTCAAAATAAACATTAGGTCTTTATTTTCATGTATGGTCAGATCACCATCTTGAAACAAAACCTGCCGGCATTTTAACATAGCTGTTAAACTAATAATTTTATTACAAGTGCTGTTGAGTTTCTGCAGGCTGTTTTAGATGTTCAGTCAGGTCACACTTCGGAATCCGTCTCGAAATCTGCATTGGTATTTCGGGAACTATGATTCACCGCAGGTCCTTGACGGCCAAAATATATAGTTTTTTAATTCGATAATGCATTTCAGCTTACAAGCTGCGGGAATCGTAGTTCCCGCAGCACCAAATAGAAAAACGGGATTTTTAGACGAATTCTTCGCTACGACCTGACATAACTGTAGGGCGGGCAGGTTTCAGGATGTCTTTCGCCCAAGGCGGACTTCCATCCTGAAACATGTATCCACGACCTGCTTAAGATTTCCTGCAAGACTACCTTGTTATAATACAAATTTGCTGTTGTAATTATTATAAATAGATATTAAACTAACTTGAGATTTGCAGGAAAATCAGGTTATGAAAAAATTTTGAAAATAAAGGAGTCAAAAACATGAAAATATATCTTGTCCGTCATGGTCAGTCCAACAGCGCCGATATCGATCCCGGGAAAAATCTTTCGGATACCGGTAAAAGAGAAATAATTAAACTGGCAGAATCGATTAAACATCTCGGTATCAACGTCGATGAAATCTGGCACAGCGATAAAGCCCGTGCCCGGCAAACAGCTGAGATTTTAGCCGCCGCTGTGAAATCATCAAAAGGGCTTATAGAAAAATCCGGTCTTAAGCCAAACGATGATGTAAAACCAGTTGCTGAAGAGATCAGAACGTATGACGCCGATCTGATGCTTGTTGGACATTTGCCATTTATGGCGAAACTGACCTCGCTATTGCTAACAGGCAGTGAAAACAGATGCGCTTTCGAATTCGATGCCGGAGGTCTGGCATGTTTTGATTATGATAAAGGCGCTTTCTGCCTTAACTGGTTTATCCATCCGGGATTGATTAAACTTGAAAAGCATGATACGTTTCAATCATATCATTGAGATGCGAGGTTAAATCAGATTTCTCAACGAGTTCATTTCATGATAATCAACCTAATAATGTTGACCGAATGAACTTTCTCTATCGACATTAAAACATGATGCAAGGAGGATTTAATGACTTTCGAATTGAAAAAGATCGATGTTTTAAGCGCCATTAAGGTATCGTTTATCGTTCATGTCATAATTGGCCTGCTCTTAGGGCTTTTAATCGGTTCAATCATGGCCTTTGTAATGGGCTTTATCAGCCAGTTTATGCCTTATGAACAGATGGGGTATGATGGTCCGACGCCGGGGGCGATTGGCGCGCTGGGTGGAATTTTTATGGCGCTTTTCTATGCAGTTTTCATTTCTGTAGTTAATGGAGTAATAGTTACCGGGATTATTGTATTGCTCTACAATCTCATAGCTGGATGGGTTGGCGGAGTTAAACTGAATTTAAAAGAAATCCCAACGGCTGATATTAAACCTGCCGCTACACTTGCCCAACCGCCTGATACAGGAAGCGACATCGCTGATGTCTGAGGTCCGGGTTCGAATAGCGCCATCGCCGTCAGGGTTTCTTCATATCGGAACCGCCCGGGCGGCGTTGTTCAACTGGCTGTTTGCCCGTCACAATAAAGGTAAATTTCTGATAAGAATTGAGGATACTGATCAGGCAAGATCGTCTCCGGAGATGATCCAGGTTATATTCGACAGCTTAAAATGGCTGGGGCTTGAACCTGATGAGCCGCCTGTCTTTCAGTCAAAGCGGCTGGAAATCTACAACAAATATGTTAACAAGCTTTTAGAATCCGGCAGAGCGTACCGTTGCTGGTGCGAACCAGAGGTATTAAAACAAAAACAACAACAGGCAAGAGCCGAAAAGAGAAACCCGCGCTATGACCGTACCTGTTATTATCTTTCCGATAAGGAAAAAAAGAAAAATATCGAATCGGGAAAAGCCGCCGCAGTCCGGCTATTTGTCCCGGAAGGAGAAACCTCTTTTAACGATTTGATTGTCGGCGAGGTGAAACGCAATCATACAGATTTTGACGACTTCATAATTGCCCGTTCTGATGGTCGAGCGGTCTATAATCTGGCGGTAGTAGTTGATGACTACGAGATGCGGATAAGCCATGTTATTCGCGGCAATGATCATATCACCAACACACTTAAGCAGGTTCTCCTCTACGATGGTCTTGACCTGCCGATGCCGAAATTTGCCCATTTGCCGCTGATTTTAGGCAAGGACAAATCGAAGATGTCCAAGCGTGACGGTGCGATCGGCGTTACCGATTATGCGAAAATGGGGTATCTCAAGGAAACAGTGGTGAATTTTATAGCGCTGCTGGGATGGTCACCGGGCGACGATCTGGAAATTATGAGCGTTGATGAGATGATAGAATCCTTCAGCCTCGACCGGATAAATCCGTCAAATGCCGTATTAGATATGGAAAAACTAACCTGGTTAAACGGTGAATATATTCGTAAAACGGATGACCATGCGCTGGTAGACATGTTAAGACCATTTCTGGTTGAATCAGGATTAGTCACTCATCTTTATATTAATTCCCGCTGGGATTATATGTTGAATTTTGTCCGGTTGCTAAAAGAACGCTGCCGACTGCTCACAGATTTTATTGCTCAGGGACCTTATTTTTTCACCGATGAATTTGATTATGATGAAAAAGGCGTTAAGAAACATTTTTCAACGCCTGAAATCACAGATAGATTGGAAGAGTGGCGGAAAATGCTTCAAGATATCGAACCGTTTGTTGTCGATCGCCTGGAGAGAGCTTTAAGAGAGCTGGCGGAGAAATTGGGTGTTAAAGCGGCCATGCTAATTCATCCAACACGATTAGCCATTACCGGTATGACTAAAGGACCTTCGCTGTTTGAACTGATGGAGGCGCTGGGTAAGGACAAATGTATGTTGCGCCTGGAAAAAGCAGTGAAATATATTAAAATGTTGAAAATGACTCATTAGTCCAAAATTTTCTTGACTTTAAGCTGATTTTGCTTATATAAGAAGTGGGTGTCTTTTGAAGGCCAGCTGCAGCATATATCCCCCCATTGAGTTGCACTACCTATCAAAAGACATTCTTTTTCTGGGGTATCGTCCAACGGCAGGACTGCAGACTCTGGATCTGTCAATCGGGGTTCGAATCCCTGTACCCCAGGTTTTTTGTTGCCCTTGTAATCTAATGGCTTACAGCCAAAACAATCCCACCTTTGCCTGACTGTATATATTTTCATACATATTTTAACCGATAAACGACCGCTTTTCAGATAAAAAAGAAATGTAATTTTTTATACGTAAAAATAAAAGGCAGCATTTCTGCTGCCTTTTTCCCACATCTTTTATCAGTAAAAGGGATTTATTTACCAATCTCTGTCGGAATAACTTCGATATTGTTAAGCACAGGCGCATCGCAATTTGGCCAGCCTGCGGGAGCTTCTTCGGGAACGGGAGGCCATGCTGGTGGATAATCGGGACAGTACGTAATGCTGCCGCCAGCAACAAAGTAACCTACCAAAGCAGTTACGTCGCCGCCGATGATGAGACAGTCACCGTTAATGTCCGCCGATGCCCAGAAACCGTCCAGCAGGCATGCCGCCTGACCGCCGCCGATGAAGTAACCGACTAAATAAGTAACGTCACCGCCGATAACCGTTGGCGGCCAGATACCTAAAGCCATGTTGACATCGCCGGGTATATACTCATAACCGGTTGGTTGCTCGCAGGCATCATCTATGCCATTTTGGTTATTATCACCGAGGCACACCGTGCCGTCGCCCCTATATTCAATACCACCGCTTGCAAGGCACTCTGCTTCAGTCATTTCGTCGCAGTCACCATTCTCGTAACAGCAGGCGCCTGTAGCAGCAGGAGGATGCGGCGGCCAGACATCATGTTGCGCACATTCGTAAAATTCATATAACGATGTTATGGGAATAAGGTAATTATCCGGGTCGCCGTTACAATTAACGCAGGGATCCGCTTGAAGCCCCGGTATCAAATCAACGGCACTCCGGCCAATCGGTATATCCGGGTAGTTATCACAATTACTCACATCTTCCGTGCCGTTAGAGGTAAATACATTGAAACCAGGATCGGAGAACATCCAATGCCCGTAATAGATATAGTATTGTACTATAATTGGTGATACATCCGCACCATAATCAAGCACTCGTATTAAACCGTCAGGTATGCGGGTAAATATGAACTTCGGGATTACAGGAATGTAGGCTGTAAACGTGCCGCCTTCCTGACAGATCCAGTTAAGGATTGTAGTCCCTAATGGCTGTAGTGCAGACTCCGATAAACATACCTTAACATCCCATTGCTCCGGATCTCCAAATTCATAAGTTACAGTAATAGGCTCAGTACTTACAAGGTCCAGCGCTATTATTTGAGTTTCTACCTCATCTGAAGAGCCGCACCCGTCAAATTCTACAGCTCTAAGTCGTTTGACTATGGTGTCGGTAGGACCTAAATCCCCGGTAGTATTTAATGTGTCGCCTCTGAGCGCTACAGTACCATCAAAGGGATCCGAGCCGGGTTCAAAGAAATCAGCCGGTATTGCGCCTATCATCCCACAACCAAAGTTTACAAATGTGTTGTAGCCTTCAGGAGTTTCCCAGAGGTCGTATACCGGCTCTTCTGCTTCCGGTTCACCGGTAATTACGAACGCCAGGTCAAGCGACTGCTCTTCGCCGCCGCCCTGAGGCAGGCAGGTGTGCTCGATTACGCCATCGATAACGAAATTAGATCCCCTGACATCCATAGAAACCCATTCGGGGTTATAGTTGGGAATAACAAAATCAAATTCAGCAGGAGGTCCTCCTGGTTCAAGTATACCCTCAAAGAAATAGAAGGTTTCCCGCCCTATAGACATTTGCTCTTCCACGGGATCAAGCGGCGGCACGGGCGGGGGTAAACCAGGGGGCCACTCCGGAGTTGACCAGTTTATGGCGATCTCGATCATTGATGGCGTGCCCGGAATAACGGGCAAAATGTTTGCCCAGGCAAAGAACTCTTTCATCCGGGTGGGATCGAACGGATGATCGTAGAACCATACATTCCACCAGCCGGTATTCGGGTAATAATACCAGCCTTCTCCGTAAGCATCCTCTCCAAAGCCGTTTAAAAACACTCCCAGCGGGTCAATCGCGATGAGGTAGCCATTAATGATTGGATCGGGCGGCGCTTCAGCGGGTTCGTAAAGCTCCATCCATGGAGGGTAGGGATCATATGGACCGGACGCCCAGACAGCATCATCCATGAAGTGATCCTGCGTATTCTTCCAGCCCCAGTGTGTAGTTGTGGGGCTCTGAACGTTTGCAGTGATTCTTAACCAGTAGATATCATTTATTGTCTGCTCGAACCACAACGTTTCAGGGAGGATAATATCGTACCGGAAATACTGCTGGTGTTCATCTGGAACAATTTCTCCGCTTGCGGGATCATACCACCCTTGCAATGAAGGCGGATCGACCGGCGTAATGACAAAATCTAAAATCTCAAATGGTCCCCAGCGGGGGGCACCCGGTATGCTGAAACCACCCGGACCCTGGGGGATATTGTTGTGAATCGTTATTGTGAAGCCAGTTATAACGCCAATATCATCACTCCGCCATGAACCCCAGAAGTGGATGTCTTTGACCCATCCCGTTTCTGAACATCGCCAGTCATCTGCCAATGAAAGCGGCGCTGTGGCATTCACGTCCCAGCCGGTTGGATCGGGCAATTGCGGGTGGTGCATCTTGTGATTTGGCCATTCTTCTCCCTGGCAATTGGCGGAATTGGTCTCGCCATCAACCCAAAAGAGGGGATAACCGACCTCCGGTGGATCACTGAAAGCCCCGCACCAATCATACCAGGTGTCCATGTAAAACCAGCTATCACAACACGGTGGAGTTTGGTCATCCCATAATATTGAGGGATAAGGTGTGTTTGTTGTTCCTGTATATTTAAGGCCAATAAATACCGGACCATTTACACAGCATGGGCTGGAGAATGTAATTGTGCCTGGAGTAGGATACCCAAATCCAGCTTGATCGCAGGTGAAGGTTTCGCGGCAGAGTTCAGTGCCGGGACCCGCACAGAAATCCTGCGGGTCGGCCATGCCGTAAACCACGAAATCCATATCGACAGGCCATACTGCTCCCACATAATTCCATAGGGTAAATGATAGCGATATGATTTCAAATGGATATGTTGGTACTCCTGTACATTCTGCAGACGGGTCAAAGAACGTTACGTTAGCATATCCCGGTAACCAGCCTTCAGTATAGCCAGCGATGGTTCCATTAGTTTTAAACATAGTGCAGGCGTCCGTGGCTAATGGCCGCCCAACAGGTTCTGCGTCACTTATGGGTATGGCTTTTGGTTTATCCGCCGCAGCAGCTGCAGTGGCCAGCAAAAAGACCAGACCGACAGTTAATATTAATATTTTCTTATTCATTTGCTTCTCCAAATTACTACTCAACTTATTTTTTGTAGTTGAGCAAAATTAAAAATTCAAATTTAATTCCAACCTGGGAAAATCCAACAGCAGAGTGCGGGGTTTGTATACAGCCAGCCCATCGCTGGAAGATCAATAGCGCCGCTCTCGTTGTCGGGAATCTCACAGGTGTCATTTACCGCCAATGCATCTGAATTGATCCATAGAATCGCCATAAAAGCAGTTATTACTATGGATGGCTTTTTCTCTCTGATTAAAATTAGTTCTCCTTTCTATTAGGTATTAACATGCTAAAGTTATTGATATTATACCCAGAATTTTACTGATTCCATTGATTTGTTTTTCTAATATGTTAAATATTTATTCCTTCATGCTATTAAATTTTATGCTCATTAACAATGAATAAGTTTGACCATTCTTACAGGTTCAATGTTAGATTATTTTTCGCATGCACACTGTAATGAATGTCTAACATAATCTTAAAAAGTTCAATCAGTCATTTACAAGAAATATAGGTTGTCGTAATATGTCTGTCAAGTAAAAAATTGGTTGTGTCCGGAAAAAGGAAGGGACATGGATTTAATCGGAGAGGCGCGGATTCAAACCCTGGAACGCGTTGCCCCGCTAACCGCTTAACAGGCAACTGCACAGTTTGCAGAACCGATTAACACGCTTAATGTTGCAACGACATCAAAACTGATCATGCCAATTGTATGTCATAAATTATACTGTATTCTATTTGTAATCCAACATATTCGAGTTCAGTCAGGTCGTAGCGAAGTGTGACCTGACTGTTGTAATTTCTGTCAGATCACACCCTTACGGGCACGATCTGACAGAACAATAATGGTAATATTTTACTTATTTCAAATAAAAAATGATATTGGTCCCGGATAATCCCAATTTATTCGAACTTAGGCATAGTACACTTTTCAACCGCCGTTTACATGCCGCATGCGATTAATTTGTCCAGATATAATTCTATGGTCTTGACTGGGTCAGCGCTGTGTATTATCATATTAAAGAATCTGCGTTACATTTTGCAGTGATGATGTTTAATCCAGGTGAGAGGGCATGACGTGATTCAGCAAAGAACATTACCCGAGGAAAAACTTATAAGGGTTTTTATTAACAACAACTTTTTTTCATACCTGTTATGTACGCCCGTTAGCATGAAGGAACTTGTCATTGGCTGGCTATTCACTCAGGGGTATATAAATATCCTGGACGATGTCAATTCACTCAATGCTTGCGACGATATGTTAGATATTAACGTATACCTGAAATCAGAGCCGCCTTCTTCATCCTCCAAATATGATTTTATTACCTCCTCGGGATGCGGCGGTGGACAAGTAAGCTCGCTGCAATATTTCAAGGATATAAAAAAGCTAAGATCTTCTTTAGAGGTCAATGTAAAAAATCTTGTTAGTGTTATGTCTGAGATGTTACGCAAACTTGCCTCCGTTACAAGCAGTTCAGGTTTGCATTGCGCTGCTTTAGTAAGAAACGATGACTTTTCGGATTTACTGATAGGCTACGATGTGGGACGACACAACGCGGTTGACAAGGTTATTGGAGCTGGATTACTAAAGGATATCGATTTTGGTTCAACCATCCTGACGACGAGCGGCAGGATCTCATCAGACATGGTATTAAAAGCAGCCACTGCCGGTGTGCCGATTATCGCTTCTCAAAGATCAGTGACGACCCTGGCTGTGGATATAGCTTCCTCAGCCGGAATTGCTGTCGTGGGGCGACTTAACAGGCCCAGCAGGATTGTTGCAGGCAAGATAGAGAGAATTATTAGTTGAGGTAATAAGTGCCCCGAATTCTCAATGTTGTTGGTTGTAAGAACTCTGGTAAAACCCGTTCAATCGAATTGATTGTACCGGTTCTTAAAAAGTTGGGCATGCAGGTTGGAACCTTGAAACATACGGAACACGATGGTTTCGACTGGGATGTAAAGGGGAAAGACACATATCGGCATTTTAAGGCTGGAAGCGATGTAACCGGTATTTTTGGAAGGCGCTCGTTTGCTTTCAATTTCAATGATGCTAATATTAATCCATGCAGTGTGGATGATCTCATCAGAATTTTTTATCGAGAACTGGATTTGGTGATAATAGAAGGCCTGAAAACCAATAAAAGTTTTAAGATTGAAGTATGTCGGGCCGGATATACTGATAGAAAAATAACGCCTTGCAATGAACTGTTAGCAACTTATGGCGTGAATCTGTTCAACTATGATTTGCCTCATTTCAACTATGGAAGTGAAATGGAACTTGGAAAATTAATCATAGACAATATCAATAGAGTAAATCAAGCAGACTCGAATTAAAAAAACTTGGATACTGATACAAAAAAAACCGCGGCTGTTCTGGCGGGAGGTCGAAGCCGCCGTTTTGGCCAGGATAAGGCTTTTTTTATGATTAGAGGAAAACCAATGGTCAAAATAATTATCGACATGCTCGGATCAGATTTTGATGAAGTGATAATCGCCGGCGGTGATATGGAAAAATCTCAAGAGCATGGGCTTGTTTGTTATCCGGACCCGGTACCGGATAAAGGGGCTCTCGGGGGCATTTATAACGGGTTGATTCATTCAAATTCCCAATTTATATTTTGCTGTGGCTGCGATATGCCGCTGATAAAGCCGGATGTAATTCGTGTCATCTTAGACAACATGAGCGATGAGGATGTGCTTATGCCGGTTATCAACAACATGCGACAACCGCTCCATGCAGTATATAAAAAATCATTACTGCCGTTGGTGGAGCGGTTGGTTAATTCAAGCGATCGGTTTTTACCCGACCTGCTTGAAAGGGCTAAAGTCCGTTACCTTGATGAATATCATTTTTCAAAACTTCCCGGCTACGACCTTTCTTTTGTGAGTTTCGATGATCTTAACGCCGTTGCTCAATACAGGTCTCACCTGGAAAAACTTTAATATTCGGCTTTAAAACCAAGCATAACGCTTCGTCCCGGCATCGGATAGTACCGCTCCTCTTCATAGTTCTTGTCCAGTAGATTCCTGATGTTTACAAACAGTTTCAGATAAGGCTTAACGGTATATGCGATTTTTAAGTGCGCTAAGTAATAGTCGGGCATAGATGTCAAATCAGGCGCCAGTCTGTCCGAGATGTATTGCCCTGTATGGTTAAATTCCAGGCCGAAACTCATCCTATAAGTAATTGTATAGTCCGTTTTATTCCGGGGGGTATGGCAGCGCCTTATCTTGCTTTCTTTCTCGTAAGCGTCAAGATAAGTATAGTTCACGGATAATCTTATTTGCTCGCTCCTGATGTAATTTATGCCGGTCTCAATGCCTTGAAGGACCACCTCATCAATATTCTTGTAAATATCATTACGGCTTTCACGATCAATCAGATTGTCAACATCGTTTCTAAAGAAGTCCTGCGTGAAACTTATCTCAGGCGATATATCGATTTGGCAGCCTGCTTCCATCTTGACAGCTTTTTCAGGTTCAAGGTCAGGGTTGCCCGAAACAGTGGAGAAGAAGTGATTTAAAGTAGGGAAGCGGATTGCCTGTGACGCTGCCAGATGAACGCTCAGCCAATGCAGGGGAATGATGCTCAGGCCGACATAAGGATTCGATGAAACTGTCGAAGCGTTGATGGCGTAGGTTTCCATACGATTGTAGGAGACGCCTGCCTCTACTGAAAGGATATCTGCCGGATTGTACTGGAACTGGCTGAACAGGGAGACTGAGGCAGTTTTATTATATATCCATGGTCTTCCGGTATCCTCCTGCCGGTCGATGCCGTCGATTCTGAAAACTATTCCCGAAGTATTATCCAATTTTTCATTTAACATAAAAGTAAAGGTTAGTCGGCTGCCGACGTCAAAGCTATCATGGAAACTATTAAAAATGAGATTATCGTCAGAGAAGGAATCGTCTTCGTATCTTTTCAACCGATTTTTGCATACATCGTAATATATTTTGCCTTTCCAGTAAATGTTTTTATTTATCAGACCATCGCCGCCTAAGTCAATATAGTATCTCCTCCAATCGGGAAACTCCTGATACTTAGGCTGATCGGTGCCCGTTGGCAAACGCCGCACAGAATTGTAATATCCAGAGGACATTGATAAAACCGTTCCGTTGTTGAATGTGTAATTCAGTTTTGTGTCGAGGTTGAAATTACGATAATCGGAGTTGTCGCGCAAACCGCCATCTTCAAGCTCGAGGGGACTGTAATCATCCGAAAGACTATAACCGTCCGAAGAAGCCAGGCCGAGCGAGACCCAGTAATCAAAAGCGCGGTAAGCCGCTCCGAGGTTAATTTCAGCGTTATAGGTATTGTTCTTGCCGAATGAGAGTTTCATTTCCCTCAACGTGGCAGTATTAATTCTTTTGCTGACAATATTGACCAGTCCACCGAGAGTATTGGCTCCATAAACTGCACTGGCCGGACCTTTGACCACCTTTATTTTTGAGATATTGCTTATGGGAAGAGAATTCAAATCCAAATCGCCGTAGTAGGGAAGGCTTATAGGCCGGCCATCGAGAAGAATCATAGTTTCTCGGCCTATAAAGCCTCTTATTTGGATTCGCGATTCTCCTTTACTTCCGTTTGTTACGACTACTCCGGGGACAGAATTTAAAGCCGCTTTCACTGTATTTGTGCCCGTGGCGTTCATAATATAGTTGCTGATCTCGCTTACTGAGGCCTTAGGCACATCCTTTTTTCCTTTGACAACGACTATTTCTCCAAGATGATAAACCGGAATATTGTCTTTGTCGAAAACAGTCCGTAGACCTGAAACATTTGCATATGAAGCAGATAAGCCTAATGCTGTCCACAATATTCCTGACATCAGGATGAGCGACAATAATTGCATTACACGTTTGAGCATGATCGTAATCTCGCTTTCTTAAACATTAAGTGTTAAAAATAATTTTACAGCAACGTTAGTTATTCTTGATCTACTTCGTTGAATTTTTGGTGAAGGAAAGATCGGGAATATAGTAGAGAAAAGAGATTGTTTGAGAAGAAGTTTCATGGTCTTTCCAAGCACGGGAGGCCAGGATGTTTTCATCCTGACCCTATCGGCCGGATAACCATAGCAAGCGCCTTAGGCTATCCGGCTCGATCAAGAACTTCCTTTTATTTTTTAATTACTTTTATTTCAATTTCTTTCGGTTCTTCATCAAGACGCAACGATAAAACCATTCCGTAAATCGTATTACCGATAATCGATGTAGCAAACCTGTTCAACTTGATGTCTTTGCCGTTGATCGAAATCTTTACCTCTTTAAAATCCATGATTACATTTTCTTAACTATAAAAATAATCCGGATATATTTTGCCAGCTGTTAAAGACCGTTTCGTTTATCAATAACACTCCGATAAACCAGAAACATATGGAAACAGCTGTTGCGGTTCGCATATAAGCAGATCGGCGGATTTCAGCAAACCGTTCAAACTGTGTCAGACTAACCTTAACCATCAGGTACGAGATAACAAATCCGATGAGGCTCGCCAGAGCAGCCATGGAACCAATTGTAAATGACCAATTAAGCAGCCCGGTAAATCCTCGATCCAACCACCAGTGGTTCTGGAAAATGAATGCCTGCGAGAACGAGAAGAAAAGGCAGTTGGCGAAACTTGAAACAACTACAATTGCAGCCATCGGCATAATCTTTTTAAACCAGCCTCTGTTATAGGCCAGTGTAAAAGCTATTTCCAACATTAACGCCTGTCCAAGAACACCAGCGATCTGGCAAAAGAAAATGTTCGGCAGGCTGAGGAATTTAAAACCGCACGCAACAAGACCTATAAGAATGGTGCTCCCTCTCATGGGAAGGATGTAGCGCCCATACGATATGACCAAAAGGGATACAAAAGCCAGCGCTACTGAGCGCGGAATAAAGGTTCCCACGCCTCCCATTGATATGGTGACTATAGCTTCCAGTCCTCCCCATATGGAGCCGAACAGGATTAGAGTCAGAATTATTTTCTTTTTATCTGTCATGGCTATTTTCCCCTTTAAAATGTTATTTGGACTTGTGCCACTATCAGATCGTTGTCAATTTCAGTTCCCTGTTCCGCCTTGTGAATATAGTTCAAATAGAACATGGAGTTGATTCCTTCGAGATAGTAATTCACTCCTCCAGTGATCCAGGATTCACCATCATCATCTGTGTCAGTGTCAGGGTCGTGGGAATCATAACGAACTAATAATTCCACCCTTGGATCAGGTTGGACGCCAATGTGGGCAAAAAAGGCCTGGGCATCGGTAGCAGCCACACTATCGATGTGAGCAAAGGTGAGGTTCTCGGTGGAGGCCATCAGGAATTCTCCTCTGAACTTCACAGTAACCTGCTCAGTTGCCTTGTAATCCGCTTTAGCGAAACCACCGAAGCGATTCCTCTTGACCGTCCCTTCTTCCGTTAAGCCCATCCCGGGGTCAGCGCTGCCGATCCAGGCATAGCCGCCAACCCTTATCTCCGCTTGCTCTACAGGAGGTTTGAAATCTACTCTAAGCAGGAAGTCCTTGGCGTCATTGTTGTCAGATGTATTATTGGTCTGGTCTGCTCCGTTGAAGATGCCAACGTTGAAATCGACATATTCGGTTTTGGTGGTAGTCTGGATACCCACCTGCCGCCACACGGCAAATCTTTGGGTGGTTAAGGGATAATTGATCATCTCCAGTTTCGCAGTTGAGTACGGCATATAAAGGGTGAAATTTGGTAAAAATCTTCCAACAGTGATTTCAGTCTGGGGGACATAGAAGAATTGAGCTTTGTAATCAAGAACACTGACGCTTCCCTTATGATCTAGCTGAACAAAGTATTTCACTTTATCTGGAACAATGTCTCCCCAGAACAGAAAGCGGGTTCGGTTTAAAGTGAAGGAATCATCACCTTCCTCATCTTCTAAATGGTAGGTATATCCCGCCTGGAGAATACCGCCTATCTTCAATGTTCCCTTGCCCACCTTAACCTCGGCCATCTGAGCTGAGGATGTCTGAAGCGAAAAAATCGCAAAGAAGAAAAATACAATCGTTAAAATGCTGAGCTGCTTTTTCATTAATTCTCCTTTCTACCTGGTTGTATTAAACTTATTTCCTCTCTTCTTTCCTTAACTTTAGCTATTAATAAACCTATTACCGAAGCGGTCAGGGTTAATGTGCCAAAGGGTTTCACAAGCTCCCTGAAAAATCCCAGATCTTCTGAGACTTTTGGATTTTTAGGGAGGTCGGGATAAAAATCTATGGGTTCGGGTAGAACATAGATCTTATGAGTTCCAGTCTCAAGTTCCTTTTCTCCGTAAATCTGCGGTTGTCTCCCTTTCTCCTCGAGCCTCTTTTTAGCTTTATGAGCCATTTCTAATATCTTGTCGTAGTCCCCGAAAGTGATAGCGCCTGTAGGACAGGCTTTGGCACATGCTGGCTCCAGCCCATTGGTTACCCGGTCTATACAGAAAGTGCATTTGGATGACTTTTCGGTTTTATCGTCGATCTGGGGAATATGCCATGGGCAATACTCATTGCAGGCACCACATCCAATACATAGTTCTCGGTTAACATAGACAATTCCAAGCTCTTTATTATGGGTCATGGCCTTGACAGGCTCGACCGGGCAGGCTTTCACACAAGCTGGGTCGACACAGTGCAAACAACGGTGAACCCTAAAAAGCCACTTGACTCTATCCTCTTTTTCATGCTCATAAAATTTAACCAGGCTGTAGGTTTTTGGGGAAAGTCCGGCGGGATTCTGGTATCCACCTTTTGCTGCAAAGAAGGTGGTTTTCTCAGCCGGCAGCTCATTCCACTGCTTACAGGCAACCTGGCAGGATCTACAAGCTATGCACTTCTCCATATCGAAAAGTATGCCTTTCTTCGCCATTTTATCACACCTCCTTTACTACGTTACAAAGAAACGCTTTGAATTCCGGGATCATAGTGTTGGCATCTCCTACATGCGGGGTGAGACAGTTGGCGCTGCAACCCTTAGCTAAACCTCTATACCCATAATGCCAGGGAAGACCAATTTCCTGACAGGTCTTTCCATTTAATTTGAAGGGCTTAAGACGGTTTGTCACAACAGCATAAGCAGTTATTTCACCCCGGGCGGTGGTTATCCGCACCTTATCCCCGTTCTTAACATCTTTTTCTTTAGCTAAAGATTTGCTCATCTCCACGAACATATCCGGCATCAACTCAACCAGCCAGGGGCTGTTTCTGGTCATCTGGCCTGCCTGCCAGTGCTCGGTAACCCGGTAGGTTGTAGCAATAATTGGATAACTACTCACATCCCCGATATCATTCATTTCCTTGGTCCATATCACAATAGTGGGATTGTTCTGGACGGAAGAAATTATGTTTTTCACCGGGCTTTCCAGAGGTTCATAGTGCTCGGGGAAAGGACCGTCTGCCAAACCGAAACCAAAGAGCCTGGCATGACCTTCAGGTTTCATGATGAATGAATATTTATCTCCAGGAGGCCATCCACCATCAGGAATATCACCGATCCATTTAGTTTCAGGGCCAGTCCACTTTACCACCCACTTGTGAGGTGCATAAGGGTTGCCTTTAAGATCGCAAGAAGCTCGGTTATATATGATTCTGCGGTTCACCGGCCAGCACCACGACCATTTAGGATAAAGCCCAATATTATTGGGAGCATCAGTAGGGTCTCTGCGGGCTGCCATGTTACCTTTTTCAGTGTAGCTTGCACAATAAAGCCAGTTTCCCGAAAGAGTTGTGCCATCATCCTTAAGCTTGCCGAATGATGGCAACAGTTTACCGGTTTTTAGGTCATAGCCATTTATTTCTTTGGCAACCAGGTGTACATTGGGTTCATCACTCTCGCCATAATCCCAGTTCAGATTAATAATCGGGTCGGGGAAAGAACCACCTTCGCCGACATAAAGCTTTTTCAACTCTTTATAAAGCCGGTCTAAAATCCACAAGTCGGATTTGGCATTTCCTGGAGGATGGACCGCCATATATCTCCATTGGCTCCAGCGTCCGCTATTGGTGATACTTCCTTCTTTTTCTACAGAAGAGGCAGCAGGCAACATGAAGACTTCTGTTTTTATCTTCTTGGGATCGACATCCGGATTGGTCCAAAAAGCACCTGTTTCGGTCTCCCATAAATCAACGGCAATAAGCCAATCCAGTTTCTGAAGTGCTTTTCTCTCTTTGTAGACATTTGGTCCACCCACAGCGGGATTTTGTCCCATACATATTAAGCCCTTAATCGCTCCATCATACATCGCCTCGAACAAGGAGATATGTGAATAATTGGCTCCGACCTTGGGTAAATATTGATAACAGAACTCGTTGTCCTTCTCAGCCCTATCTTTCCAGAAGGCCTTTAACAGGCTGACCATGTATTTTGGTGTATGTTGCCACCAATTAGCGCTTTTGGGGTCATTCGACCTGGGAGTCCAGGCTTCCAAATACTGGTCTAATGTCTGATTTTCTGATCTTGGAGTCTTAAGATAACCAGGTAAAATATGGAACAAAATGGCGTGGTCGGTAGAGCCCTGTACATTTGATTCCCCTCTTAACGCGTTGATTCCTCCTCCGGCAACTCCCATATTGCCTAACAGAAGCTGAAGCATGGCATAAGTTCGAATGTTCTGAGTGCCTACAGTATGCTGGGTGGTGCCCATAGCATACATTATAGTTCCCGACTTACCTTTCTGGCCGGTTGCTCCAAAGGTCTTGGCGATTTGAATTATAAGCTCCGAAGGAGTCCCGGTTACATTTGATACTTTCTCCAAAGTATAGCGAGACATATGTTTTTTCAGAAGTTGAAACACGCAATTGGGATCCTCAAGCTTTTTGTCAATCTTTGGAATCCCGCTCTCATCTAATTGATACTGCCAGTTTTTTTTGTCATATTTTCTCTCCTTTTCGTTATATCCGGAAAATAAACCATCTTTGTAATGAAAATCCGGGTTGACTAAGAAACTGGCGTTAGTGTGGTCTATCATATATTCTTTATCGTAAAGGTCATTTTGCAATACATAATTGATGATTCCGTTCATAAGTGCGATATCTGCTCCAGATCTTAGAGGAGCGTAGATATCTGCACGGGACGAGGTGCGTGTGAAACGGGGATCAACATTTATAAGCTTGGCGCCGTTTTCCATAGCCTTGGTAACCCATTTGAATGAGACCGGGTGATTCTCTGCGGCGTTGGATCCGATAATCAAAATGCAATCTGCGTTCTTGATATCAATCCAGTGATTGGTCATAGCCCCTCTGCCAAATGTTTCCGCCAAACTGGCGACTGTGGCAGAGTGTCATATTCGAGCCTGATGTTCTAAGTAAACGATTCCCAGGGAGCGGGCTAATTTGCTCCAGAGATAACACTCCTCGTTGTCGAGGGCGGCTCCACCTAAACCGGCTAAAGCCTCAACCCGATTTACTATCCTGCCTTTGTTATCCTTTACCATCCAGTTTTCGTCTCGAGTTTTCTTGATCCTTTTTGCCATCTCGGGTAGAGCCCAATCCCAGGATTTCTCCTCCCAGTGGTCGCTATAGGGAGCGCGATACAAGACCTTGGTTAGTCTTCTCTCATTATTAGCGACCTGAATCAAAGCCTCACCTTTGCTGCACAGAGATCCCTGGTTAACAGGATGGTCAGGGTCTCCCTCAATATTAATTATCTTGCCTTTGCTCACAGATACTATTTGACTGCATCCCACTGCACAATAGGGGCAAATAGTAGTGCTTTCTTTGGCGTATTTTATTTTCAAATCCAGTGTCTGAGCTTCAGCTCTTTGAGGGAAAAACCCAAGAGAGCCCAAAATGGTGCCGCCTGTGGTAGCTCCGGTTATCTTTAAGAATCCTCTTCTTGATACTTTCATTTAAAACCTATCGCCTCCTTAAATTCATTTATTTCTTATATTCGGATTTGACTTCTATATCTTTTTCATAGATCTCATTTAGCATGTTCATTGACATGTGTATCTTCTCGATTTCCTCTTTGGAAATTCCGGATTCTTCTTTATTTGCCATTCTCTGGATAGTCTTTTTAAATTCTGATTCATCTTTAGTCTGGTGAGCCTGGACCACTTTATCTAAAGAATGGCAACTGGCGCATTTCTCTTGAAATAAAGCACTGTGAGGCTCTGCTTCTGGATTAAGTGTGAAAGTAGCTTCTATCTCTTTGATAGCTTTATCTGATATCTGAATACCAGCTTTTTTATGCATCTCCTTTATCATTTTCTCCATTTCAGAACCGATTCTCTCCAGCGAATGACAGACTGAACACCTTTTTTCAAAAGGTGTAATTTTTTCAGTTTCTTCGGACGGAGTGATCTCTTTGACTGTTTGAGTCTGTGAGATTGATACTCCAAAAGAAATAAATAAAGCCAAGACAAGATAGAAGATAAACTTTTTATAACCTGTCATATTTCCTCACCTCCTTCTTAATTTAAAAACTATTTGTTTATCATAAAGATTTTTTATGTTAGACACTAAACCATGCCCTTTGATTTGAGTAGCCTTCTTTTTGTGCCAGAAAATCCAGTGCGAGCGTTTCTGAATTTTTCCATCCCAGATCTAAATTTTCATCCTCTTTCATTTTTCTCTGATCTATGGTCTTGACATACTTTTTGCATTTATCGCATATATAGGTTCTATAAGAGTCATTCCCCTCGGCGAAAAAGTATCTTAAAGTGTTCTGATCTTCGTTGGAACAGAAGGGGCATTTCAACCTTAAAAAACTCCATCTGGTTCCACAGAACTGACACCATAAAATTCTTTTCCCATCATCTTTTCTTAAGTAAGCCATGGCCGGTGAACTTCCGCAAACAGGACAGTATCCTTTTAGCCACTTATCTGAATCGATTCTTTCCCTCAGTTTTCCAGCATAAAGTTCAAAGACTGGATTTCCCAACTGCAACCCTAAAAAAAAGAGATCTCCTATCTTAAGATTCAATCTTTGAGCCAAAGCCTCTAAATAGCCTGAATCAAAGCAAAAGACTTTCTTTACTAAAATTTCCAAATCCAAAGCATTCTGTTCAAAGCCTTGCTCTAATTTTCTTATAACTTTTCCATTTTCTTTTTTAAATCCCTTTAAAATCAAAAGATATTCTTTAAAAAGTCGCTCCAGCCATTTTTTATCCATTTCTATGTTTTTAAAATCTATCAGATATTGAGATTGAGCAGTCCTCTTTTCAATTTCAATCTGGTCAATCTTTATCATCGCCCCTTTATACTCTTTTTGAGCTTTCGTTTTCACTCTTTCCAATTCCTGATATAAATTCTTTAATGTTTTTTCTTCATCACTCATTGCTTTAAAACCAGAAAAACTAACCATAGATTTTAATGGGAATATCCAAATAATTTCAGATTTTCCCGGCCATATTCGGGTTCAATCCGCGACATACGAGGTCAAAGGCCACAGACAGGACAATAACCTAATCGCCACTGGTTAAAAGCGTGTTTAGTTTCTAAAATTTTTCGGACCTGCTGTCTAATAGGTCGGACAAGATACACGCCAAAAAATGCCAGTATATCTAATGGTATATTATGCGTTTTACTGAGAGCGGATATGTAAGATCCATCTCCTTTACGAACTCTTTGGACAAAATAGGATATCGGATTGGAGGGGTCCTGAGGGGATGACAGACAGGAAATTGTGTTGTGAACATTTTCACATGAATTTGAAAATAAAAACCCCTCCAGTTCTTTGGCAAAACTTAGCAAGGATGAATGGTCAATGGTGAGATTAAGGCGGGTAAAAAGAGGAATGCCATTTGCCATAGTATCGGCCAGACCTATAACCTGCTGCCTGAGCAGGGATTCGGAAACAAACCTTGCCTGCGATTCTACACCTATCTCTTCCAGATAAGCTTGGACGAAACTCTCGACCGATACATCGTTGTTGTTCACTTTCCCGATTCCCTTTCAAGGACTTCCTGTTAGTGATTGAGATTAATAACCTTCTTTTCACCGCCAATGTAATTTCCCGATTCAAAATTGTCAACATAATTATTAACTTCTTTATCATAAAGTCGATATATACCCATTATTGTCAAATAATATATCCAGCCACCCTGCTTGAACGGTTGTGGCAGTAGTTTACTAAGCCCATATGTTAAATATAGTTGCTGTCCTAATATCGCTTAAAATCCTAATAGCGGCCTTGCTGCATTGAAGATATTTGTAATTTTATCCCATACTGCTTGCCTGGTTTTGTTATTAGAAGTGTAAATGGCGGTTGAAAAGTGTACCAGGTGGCGGTCGAAAAATGTACCACTGTCTGTGGACTGTGGATGGTGTATGTCCCCATGCACCATCAATAATCAGCGGGACAGGTTTTCAACCTGTCCAGACAGACTAAAAGTCTGTCCTACTTCAAAAGCATCATCTTCTTCATTTCGATATGATCGCTTATCTGGAGTTTATAGAAATACATACCTGACGAGAACTCATCAGCATTCCAGATAACCCGATGATAACCCGGCGGCTGATTCCTGCTGACCAGCGTTTCAACTTTGCGCCCAAGTATGTCGTAGATGTCGATAGTGACATCGGATTGACAGGGGAGAGTGTAGCTTATCGCTGTCGAGGTATTAAATGGATTAGGGTAGTTCTGGGATAAGTTGATGGATTTGGGGATAATGTCTTCTATATCAATGTTATTGATTGACTGGTCGAATGGCAGAGCTCCCATGTCGGCGCGGGTTGAGTCGGGGTCGTAGGGCGACCATGGCGCACCGGCGTCTATGCAGGGCGATTTGGTCTCGTCATCGATGGGGTAGTTCGCCCAGGACAGATGAAAGTCGCCGGCATCGGGATCGACAAACAGCGGGTCGGCATCGATGTTGCCCTCACCCGGCCAGCCGCCTTCGATATTGTTGTAGAGAAAGTTTA
>CBFDEC010000035.1:0-35094 GCA_965603725.1 uncultured bacterium
GTTCGAGTATACTGCCGTGGATAGCGAGCAATTAACCTTTACCGCTGTAGGCGAGTTTGCTATCCTCATTTTCATTATTGACGCTGGTTCCGGCAACTGCTTAGATCATACAATAATCAGCAACGCCTCAGGCGACGAATGCGATACTGTCAGCCTGACACATACTCCGACGCCCGGACAGACATACTGGTACTGGGTCGGACCGTCCGTGTTCAGCGGCTGGGATTGCCCACTTGATTATGTCGCCACATTAGAGGGTGAGGGCGGACCGCAGCCACAGGGTGACTCATGCGAAGATCCTTTATTTATACAGGAATCGTTCCCGTTTAACGATGCCGGCAACACCTGCAACTTTAATGACAACTGCGACATACTCGATAGCGACAACTCGGATGTTATCTATGAGATGACTCTTAGCGAGGCATATCATCTGGCCATTTCCCTCGAGGGTTCATCCTACGATACGAAACTTGCCATTTATCTGGATGAGTGCTGCTCCGGTGAGGGCACCGAGTGGGCTTACAATGACGATTACTATGACTTACAGTCATTCATTGAAGCTGACTTCCCTCCTGGCACTTATTATGTTGTCGTGGACGGCCATGGTTCTTACTGCGGTGATTATGTTCTGAATATCACCGGTGAAATAATCGAAGAGTGCGACTTAGAATGTGAAGAATACATGGTTGAGGAAGGCGAGCCAATTTGCGGTCCTGATTATGATGACATGTACAACGGCGGCTGCAATTCCACTCCGCCGGTCTTCCAGCCTATAGGCTGTGAACAGACCATCTGCGGCACATCCGGCACGTTCCTCTATGGAGGCTACGACTATCGCGACACCGACTGGTTCTCGCTGACCTTAGACGAAACTGAGGATATTATTTTCAGCGTTGTGGCCGAGTTCCAGGTCCTTATTTTCATCATTGATGCCGGATCAAGCAACTGTCAGGATTATACGATACTGGGTAATAATACCGGCGATCCATGCGATACTGTCGAACTAAATGCCACTCTTCCTCCCGGCGACTATTGGTTCTGGGTTGGGCCATCCGTGTACTCAGGCATAGACTGCGGTGTTATATACTATGCCACGGTCATGGGTTGTGAGCCGACATCGGTCGAGGAAGTCGAACTTTTACCGACTAAGATGGATATGCTTACAAACTATCCGAATCCATTCAATGCCCAGACAACAATCGCTTTCTCGATTAAAGAAAGCGGCAATGTCTCAGTTGCCATATATGACGTTCTTGGTCGTACCGTCGACCTTCTCAATATGGGAAATCTCGTAAACGATAAGATTCATACTGTCAATTACGATGCCGACAGGCTGTCGACAGGCACCTATTTCTATAGCCTCATTGTCGACGGCAACAAGAAAGTTACTCAGAAATTCAGCCTGCTTAAATAATTAACCCTGGTTTCCTCTGCCCAGAAGATAGCGTCGTCATATAACGGCGCTATCTTTTTTTTGTTTGATCTTAGCCCGCATTATTCACAAATTTTAACATGTGCTGGCATCCGCCATAGGCGGATGAGGCTGATGACAAGGTCTCATAATTCTTCGATTGTTAATAAAATTTCAGATATCGGGACTGGCGAACGGAGTTCTTTATTCAAGTCCCGACTGTTAAGGGAATATGAAATTACTAATAATTTTATAGCCCCGACTTTCCACTCGGGGGAGCTTTGTCAACAATCTGATCCGCCATAGACGGATTCTTCTGCCGGAGCCGTTGGAAGTAACTTCCGACAGCACAAAAAGAGTCGAGCAAGTCAGACTTTATGTCGAATAATTTGAAATAGATTCTCCATTGTTTCTCTTTGGCTGCCAGCCTATCATCTTATTTCTTGACAGCAAGTTGTAAATCCGATAAATTGCCATTAAGGTTTTAGCTCTATTTAAACCTGTGACATCGGAAATTACCGACCCAAACGCAGGGTTATAATAGGTGGAGTTTGTTTATACTATCCGGAGATAATAAATATTATGAATGTTATGCGAATGATTTTGAAGTCATAGACCACGTGTAAAAATTTACCTAAAAACAGAAATTAGTCTAATCTAAACAATGGAGTTGTATTATGAAATCGATAAGAATTATTTCAGGTCTCCTTATTATACTCTCATTTTTTATTATTGTCAGTTGTGGAGATGATAAAAACACTTCCACAGACCCGGAAAGCAACGTTCCACCGGAACTGATCGGAACCTGGACATACCAGTCTGCGACTATTAATGGAGATCCCATACACCTTGGTTTTGTGCTTTCGTGGCATTCAGGCACGGTTTCGGCCAGATTCACGATCAGCGCTGACGAATCTTTTTTTTATGAGGAGCTTGACAGCGCTGGCGTAGTTCATTGGACCGAAAATGGTACGTTTACCGTTGATGGTAATACCGCCACCATTACATTAACCAGCAACGATGACGGTCCTATTGAGCCTCCTGAAGTCCTGAGCGGAACCTGGGCAATCAATGAAAATGAACTGACCTTGACCACCACTTTAGAAGGCGCTATAATTGTGCTTATTGCAACAAAAGAGAATCCGGGCATCTTTTGATGAACATTCTGGTTACTGTCTTTTCTAACCGGTAGAGGCGCTGATTAAAAAGTTTATAAAACAGGGAGGAAACAACATCTCGAATCGATGCCGTTTTAAACGGATTTACTTAAGCGTTTTACTTATTCTGGCAGTTCTGGTATCCAATCCGGCCTTGGTTTGGGGCGGAACTCTGACCGGCGATGTCACAAACGAAAGCGACGGTCAGGCGCTGTTTGCCGCAAAAATTATAATTAAATCCGACGATTCATCATTAGAGTTTAAAGCATCGACCGATAAAAACGGCCGCTATAAAATTGCGAATATTCCGCCGGGTGATTATACGGCAACAATTTCCTGCATCGGCTTTGCCGCCCTTGAAATCACCGGCGTTGCAATTTATAGCTCTGATACGACAATTTTAAATACGAGTCTGAAACACAGCGCCATTACCCTCAATACCGTTTTAGTGACCGCTTCCCGCCGCCCGGAGAAAATTCTCGAAGCGCCGGCGTCGGTTAGCGTGATCGAATCAGAAAATATCAAAGCACGCACCACGCTTACGCCAAGCGAACATGTCAAGGGTTTGCCGGCAGTCGATATCGCCACTACCGGGTTGAACCAGTCGAATGTTGTGGTTCGCGGGTTCAACAATGTGTTTTCGAGCGCCCTGCTTGTGCTCGTCGACAATCGCATCGCTCGGGTACCCTCTTTACGATACAACGCGTACAACTTTATTTCAACCATCAACCAGGATATCGAGCAAATCGAAATTGTTTCGGGTCCCGGCTCCGCTCTTTACGGTCCCAACTCGGCCGCCGGAATAATGCACATAATCACGAAGTCGCCATTCAGCTCCGAGGGGACCACGGTCAGCCTTGGCCGCGGCGAACGCGACCTTTTTATCGGCTCATTCCGTCATGCCAGGAGCATTAAAAAAAGAATTGGCTGCAAGATTTCCGGCCAGTATTATCGCGGGAAAGACTGGGAATCATTCGACCCGTATTATGAACCGGATTCCATTCGGCTGTTCAGGCCGACTGCCGCAGGCCCGGAGTATGTTGGAGAATGGAGGCCAAACCAGAGGGATTTCGATATTGAAAAGATTTCCGGTGAAGCCAGGGCTGATTTTATTATCAATAAGGATATGTTGTTAATTATAAATGGGGGTTTCAACAGGGCAAACGGTATTGAATTGACCAGCCTCGGCGCCGGCCAGGCGATCGATTGGACATATTTCTTCAGTCAGATTCGACTTATGTATAAGGATTTGTTCGCCCAGGTTTTTGTTAATGCCAGTGATGCCGGCGATACATACCTGCTTCGGTCCGGTCAATTAATTGTCGACAAATCGAAAGTCTGGGCAGGTCAGATTCAGCACCGATTTACGCCCGGAGAAAGGCTGTCATTCACCTATGGCTTTGATGCCCTGTTAACGCGTCCAAACACCGAATCGACTATAAATGGGCGCAATGAGGAGAATGATAACATCAATGAGTTTGGACTCTATCTGCAAGCCGAGGCAAAACTATCCGAGCGTCTGAAATTTATCAGCGCCGCGAGAATTGACGACCATACCGGAATTGAGGGTCCGATATTTTCACCAAGAGCGGCGATTGCTTATCAACCCGACCAGAATAATAACTTTCGCCTTACCTACAACCGCGCCTATGCCACGCCTAATAATACCAATCTTTATCTTGATATTCTGCAAGCTAAGGACCCGTTTGGAGTAGGCGCCCGCTTTGAGCCATTTTTAGGATTCAGGCCGGATATCGATGTGCGCGTTCAGGGCGTTCCCGAATCTGGATTTCACTGGCGCATCAACGAAAACGGTCCGCAGTTTCGTTCGCCTTTTGCTCCTCTCGATCCACGTGACCTTGAAACAAGAGATTTTATAGACTTCAACGATTCCATTTTCACCAATGTAATGTGGGAGGCCGGGCGAGAGGTTGCATTTTCCGAATTCGCTAATATGCTGTCCGGCCTGGGAATTCCTCAGGAGACCATCGACTCCCTATCAGGCGCTTTGCAGGCTGTTACTCCGAACAATCTGTCAGGCGTGAACAACGTTTTGAGAACGTATAATCTCGATACGAGATCGTTCGATCTCTTCAATGCCGAATATATTTCCAATATTGATCCCCTAAAGCCAACTTATACCAAAACAATTGAACTGGGCTACAAAGGTGTGTTAGGCGGACGCTTGAAATTCAGCATCGATGCGTATCGCACTGAGAAAAACGACTTCGTCGGACCGCTTGTTATTGAAACACCCAACGTTTTCCTCGATCCTGAAACCCTCTTGAATTATCTCGAGCAGGAATTATTTTCAAACTTTAATGATCCAGCCTACGCCGACTACGCCGCAGCACTGGCTGCGCTTGATGACCCAGCCTTCGGCGGCAATGGCAACGGTACGCCAGTTGATGAACTTAGCGCGTTGCTCAATATTTTTGCCTACGGGGCCGGCCAGATTCCATTCGGTACTGTCAGCCCGCAGGAGGCTCTCGATCCGGAAGCTGTGTTGATTACCTTCCGCAACTTTGGCGATATCGTTTTATATGGCGTCGACCTTGCCTTTGCCTACCGCTTGAATCGATACTGGAATTTTGGCGGCAGTTACTCGTACATTTCGAAAAACCTGTTTAAGAAATCGGCCACTCAAGTGCATGATATCTATCTTAACGCTCCAAAACACAAGTATGGAATATATCTTCAATATATAAATCCAAAAATCGGGTTTAGCAGCGGTTCTCGATTAAGATTTGTCGACGCCTTCGATATGTACGGGCCATTTATCGGTACAACTGTCGAATCGTACGCGGTGGTTGATCTGAATTTAAGATTATATCTGCCTTATAATTCACAATTAACCCTGACAGTGCAAAATCTTCTAAATAATAAACATATCGAATTTGTGGGCGCTCCGGAGATAGGGCGGCTGTCAATATTGCACATATCGCATTCGTTTTAAATAGGGAAAAATTATCCCAGATTTTGGGTAGTGTCCTAATTTAGAATCAAATACCGACCCAAGTCAAAATGCCTGTTCAAGTGAGCAGGCATTATTTTTTTGTAAAAAAGGACTATGCTTGCAAAATAAACCTTGACACCAACAAGGCCCAAGTCTTATCTTGTGGCAGAATTAAAACAAACCCTCTTGGAAAGGAGGTGAATTAACAAATGTCACTAAAACTAAAAGACCTGCTGGCTCACGAACAAAGCCTTACAAATATTATCAAACACGCTGATAAAGAACGTAGTGCTGTAAGGTTTTTGATTGAAGGGATCAGATTAAGAACAGATTCATTTAGATCTGATTCTGGCAACGGCCAAAATAAAGCAATTGGACGACCGAAAACACTGGTAGACTTTATTAAAAACCAAGCCACAAAATATGGAAACAGTTGGTTTTCGCCGAAAATGATCGCCGATGAAATAGTTCATACGGGATTTAGAAGGAAATCGCAGTGGAATAGCTTGCGACCGACCGTATCTACTACTTTAAGAAAGCTTTATGAATCAGGCGAAGTAAAAAGACGGAACAAAGGAACAGACGATAAGCCCGTCTATGAATATTCGAGGATGAAAGATGATGAATTGTTTACTGAGTAAAAAAGCCGAGTTGATTTGAGCAACCCGGCCAAGTTTCGAAAATCATTACACCCACGAAAGAGTGGAGGGACCTTCAATTGGTAAATTACTGTAATCTTAGCCGATTATCAAGAAATATTTATGATTTATTAATATGCAACAGGTTGGCCGCCCGCCTTAGAATGACTCCGGCGATGTCCGCAAGAATTGCAAATACGTTTAAGGACTGGAAGTGTGTCTTAATTTAAAAAGAAACGCTCTCCCCGTAAAGAGAGAGCGTCGGGCCTCGGATACTATCCGAGGGGTTGCTACTAATATCTTTATCGGAAATATTTGATTGGACTCTAATAATGTCAATTGCCTTTTTTAAATTTTTTACGGGACTAAGGCTCAAATTGTTTCCAAGGCCTTTAAGGGTTATAGTTTACATAGATGGTTTTAATCTATATTTCGGTATGAAAGAAAAGAAATGGCAAAGGTATTATTGGTTGAATATACGAGATCTGTCTCTTAAGCTGTTGAAGCCCAATCAAATACTCAAGGGAGTAAAATATTTTACAAGCAGGGTGTCAAGCACTCCAAACGATCCTGACAAAGCCACAAGACAAAATGAGATTTTGGAAGCGATCGAAACCCTGACAGATACAAAGATTTTCTATGGACATTATCTAACTAATTCCGTGAAGTGTTTCAATTGCAAAAAAATTTGGACGGCCCCTGACGAAAAAATGACAGACGTCAATATAGCCACCGAACTTCTCATAGATGCCTTTCAGGATAAATTTGATGTCGCGATTTTGATATCCGGTGACAGCGATTTGGCCCCAGCAATTCAATCGATAAAAAAAATATTTAAGAACAAGCAAACAATAATATTTTTCCCGCCCAAAAGAGTATCTAAACATCTTAGAAAAATAGAAGAAATGTCATTTACTTTGGGTCGCAAATTGTTAGCCGACAGTCAATTTCCAGAAGAGGTATTAAAGCCAAATGGTCTCAAATTAAAACGTCCACCTTTATGGAATTAAATCTCAAATTAGGACATTACCAGATTTTGCAATTGAACAATCAGATATAATAAATAAGTAACTTATTGTAACTCTTCGCGTAGGGGCATATGGCTGAGACTGTTTCGAAGCCCCGTTTTTCTATTTGGTGCTGCGGGAACTACGATTCCCGCAGCTTGTAAGCTGAAATGCATTATCGAATTAAAAAACTATATATTTCGGGAATCATAGTTCCCGAAATACCAATGCTACTTTTGAGCCAGTTTCTGCTATACGCCTCTATAGCAATTCTTTTGTTATCATTATTTCTTTAAACCTATTTGATAATTCTAAAATCGCAAACTACTGAATTTACCTTATCTATCTTAAAACTCCTCAACCGAAAGATCTGGAATTAAGCTTACTTTATAAGAACCATCATCCTTGTCTCGGCAAATGCATCTGCCTTAATTCTATAAAAATAAGCGCCCGAGGGATTATCTTCGGAGTTCCAGTTCACTTTGTGATAGCCTGCATTCTTATGTTCATTTACCAGGGTCTCAACCTTGCGGCCAAGAATATTATAAATCTCAATCTTAACCCGAGAGGCATAAGGCAATCCGTACTCGATAATAGTCTGAGCGTTGAATGGGTTCGGGTAATTTTGTGTTAGGAGAAAATCATCCGGTAATTGCCGATGGCTTTCATCGTCAATTCCAATGACAGTAGAGGTACGAATCCTGATGGCTACATCATCAGCCTGGCCGACACCCAGATCGTACCAGGAGCCGTTACTGCCATCGGGGCTGATATAGGTGGTTGCCGTTTCGTTTGAACCGGCATCATCGGCGGCAATTGGCAAATCATAACTGTCGTTGGTAATTTTAACTACAGCATATACCGCGTCTGCGGATGTCAGTCCGAGAGGCGAATCGAGGGCGATTGAATGATAACCCGCTTCATCATAGCTGGTGTTCAGTTTACTTGCCAATAGATTTGAAAGATTCGAACCGTCGAAATCGTCATAGATGTAAACATCAATATCGGTAGTGACATCGTTTGTCCAGAATTCCATTCTTACGAGATAGGTATTTCCGGAAGGAACAAATTTACACAGCCCCCATCCTGTCACGTTTGAATAACCCCAGTTGGTTGTCCAGCCGCCTTCATCATAATACGTGATATCGCCATTGGAGTTGTAGTCCTGCCAGGAGTGCATATAGGATGAGTACTGTCCGGTATTGGCTGAACCATAGGCAATTGTGAAATAGCCGCTCTCTGCGCCATAACCGCAGGTGCCTCCCCAGCTTGTGCCCCAACTGTTTTTTATAATCCAGCCGCCGGAGCCTCCTGTATGGGAAAGATCATCATCCCAGCCAATAATTAACACCGCATGATTGGGCGTATAGCTGCCGGTATAATAAAGTGTATAAGAGCCATCATGGCTGCTAAACTCGCTCGACCAGGCTGGATCGCTGCCATCACCGGCATATAGAGAGGTATATACCGGTCCGTAGTTGTAGATATAGTGTTTAAGTACGGAATCTGCAGGCACTGCACCTGTGCTGATTATTCTCCAGTCGAGAAGAGTTTTAATGTAAGTACAGGAGGAGTTGCAGTTTGTATCAGCAGGTATATAGGGATCGCAGGCTTCGGTCACAGTACCTGTTTTAGAAAACCAGCTTGCCATTTTTGTATAATTGCCGCCATCGCAGCTTGTTCCATACCAGTTGCATTCTTTGGCATTGTTCTCCGAAAAATCGTAAGTACCGGCGCCATCTATTAACATCTTGGATTCAATAGCACCAAGAGCGGCAAAGGAATAACACGAGCCGCAAGAACTCTGATCCCTGACAGACGTAACCTTGCCCGATGTCCGCCAATCCCATTGAGCGGGTACCGTAAGAGCTTGAAACTTCTCCGGCAGTTTCTGGCCATCCAGGTGAGGAAGGTCCATCGATGGCGGTATGAAACCGGTGCCCTGAGGCAGTTCTATCTGATCCAGAATTAATCTTGGCGCCTCGACAGGAACCTGGTCATTGGCGGAAATAGAACTGAAATTGATAACCACTCCCAGAAAAATTAAAAATACGATCTGTGATTTTACTCTCATCGCTAATCCTCCTTAGAAAAATGATAAAATCAGTAAAAGCGGATAATTTTATATCTTTAAAACTAATAAATCGGGGTATTATTATCAATCTTTAGGCTAATTGTCCAATATTGGGATGACACTGTAACATACTTAATCCAAAAATAAGAAAAGGATTGAATATTTGTCAAATACCAAAATAGGTGAAGATATATTTGATTGTTTCAGGCTTATGTTTATGCAACTCCAATTACAGGCAGTCGGATAGTTCATTCAGACATTTTATGTTAATAAAAACCCATATATTTGCCTTGACTTAACCGGTCTTATAATATAGGTATTTTTCAAACACATATACTAATGAATACAATGCATCGGCAAACCGGGAGGAAAACATGAAATCATTTAAAAAAGCATTACTGCTTGGCTTTTTAGTCTGGCTGATACCATTTGTAGTGGCGTTTATCATCTACCCTCTTAAAGACTGCAATCCGCCGCTGTTCGAATCGATTATGCCAGTAGTCATATCGCTGGTCGCAGTTTTCTTTGCGATTATCTATTTTAAAAAAGTCGATGACCATTTTGTAATGGAGGGGGTCCAGCTCGGGATTATCTGGTTTCCTGTTTGTATAATTCTCGATCTGCTGCTATTCATGCGGGGTCCTATGGAGATGACCTTTTTAGCCTATATGGCCGATATCGGCCTGACTTACCTGATGATTCCGGTAATCACCTGTGGATTCGGCAAACTTATAGCGATAAAGATGAAATGAAAAAAGTAAATAAAGCAGATCGGACTGAAAACATTCGGTTTTAATCAGCGGCTTTTTTTGTGCCGGATGGATGCAGCCTAATTCGATATTGAACAGGATTTTGCTTGACTAATCGATAATAAAATCTATCTTAACAATATAATTACAGCAGGGCAAGCAGTATTAGCCCCGCATAAAGAAACTGCCATGACCTCAAGGAAGGTTAGCTGGGAAATTTACAAACATTTAGACAGGAGGAGAAAATGAAATCCTTTACTAAAGTCTTAGTTGTCATTACAGCGTTTTTCTGTTGGCAAGTAGCATTTTGTCAAGAAGTGCTATTCTTCGATGATTTTAATGACAATATTAAAGATTATAGCAAATGGACAGAAATATACACTACTGGTACATGGGAGGAAACAAACCAAAGAACGGAGTTTCAACTTTATGAATCTGGAGGTGGCGAGCGTCTTGAAGGTATAGAAAGCTCAGAATTTACTACAACTCTTTCACCAAGTGCAGGAATTACTGCAAGTTGTGATATGATCTCAAACATTGGAAGTACAGGACAGGTAGGTTATACCCAACTAAAAGTTACTGATGGCACGAACTGGATATTATTAGAATATAGAATAGGAAAAGATGATTTAGAATATCTAGATAGTGATGGACAATATGAAATTCTTTATGGCAGTCAACCAGATGGTACCTGGAATAATGAAATACAAATATTCAGCGATAGATATTCTGCAACCATGAATGGTTATAGCAGTGGATGGGTATATAATTCAATATTTTCTACTAATCCAACGCTTACAGTAATAATATCTCTTCAGGTTGGTGGCGACTATCCACATCTATACCATCGTTCAGGATTTGATAATGTGTTGGTTGTGATAACCGGCGAAAATCAACCGCCAACTGTTGAGATCACGTCACCGCCGGAGTATATGCTTCATGCAAGGAATCATCCATCAGAAGGATTAATCGTTAGCGGTACAGCTTCTGATCCTGATGGGACATTAGATCATGTAAGTGTAACGGGCAATTATTTTAATATGATTGATATAGATTGTTACGGTCAGCAGTCAGCCAGTTGGAGCGTGACTATTCCCTGGGAATATGTGGGCGAAGATGATGATGGTACACTTATTATAGCAGCTCAGAGTTTTGATAATAATTTAGTGGGTTCAGAAATCGATACGATAGTAACTTGGGTAGATAAGATCGTGTTTGAACCGCCATTTTGGAATAATGGCAGTTATGCTGTGGATGATAGAAGATATTTCCAGGATAATTGGGATGATAATGGTAGTTTTGTCGCTAGAACAAATGGCACTATTTGGCTACATCCTGAAGTATGGTCAACTCTTTTTAATTCTTGTTTCCTTGCTGGTAGTATACCTGCTTTTCCTTTTGGTGGAACTTATGATGGAAATCCTTACATGCTACCTACCGCTGGAGAGGGATTTAGAATTTCAACTATGGGAGAATATAAAGTAACATTTCATCTACATTCACAAGGATTTTGGGAATATTCCACTTGGGATGTTGGCTTTCCCTGGGGTGTGATGTTTGTTTCTGGTAATATTTATACATTTGGGGGGATTAATGCCAATCCAGAATGGGAAAACCTTAATGCTTACCCAATAATCGCTCCAGTTGTTCACGAGGATCGAAATTTTGGATCCAACCTTTATGAATTAATCTTGGATATAATTATATCTGGTATTCCTGCAGATGAAGTAATACAAATGATTAAGAATGGGTTATTTATACAAGGGTTAATTCCCCAGAGTGATAGAGATGCTTGGAGTTATAGCGATGTGTTTGAATTTACTTTATCACTTGATCCAGGTAATATTTATTATCCATTATTTCAATCCAACCCAGTTTCTTGTCATATGGTTGGCATTGGGTTTGCAAAAGGAGAAATTGAAGCTAAATCTGTTATCGATATGTACGATATAACTGTTGAATTCCAATCTCAACCTTCTTTAAAAAACGTTGATAATGAAGATAATTTTGATAAAAAATTTATTTCAACTAGATTAGCTACTGTTGGAACAATAATAGTTGACAATGAGGGAGATGGTGACTATTTATATATACAGGATGCAATTAATAACGCAATTCCTTACGATACTATAAAAGTATATAGCGGTACTTATTCTGAAAATTTGTCGTTAGATAAACCGTTGATATTAGTTGGATTACCTTATGAACTCGGAAATGGATCAGACACAGGTGCGCCAGTTTTAGACGCTTCAAGGTTATCATCTTTTAGTGGAAGTTCTGATGGAATGAAAGTAATAGCTGATAGTTGCAGCATCGATGGTTTTACGATTTCAAATAGTGATTTTGCAGGCGCTTATTTTAATAATGTATCATATAATACTTTTTCAAATAACACATTTCTCACTAATAAATATGGTATAGTATTATCTGATTATTCAAATCACAACACTTTTTCTGATAATACACTAATTCATCAAGAGTATGCGATATTAGTAATTAATTCAGATAGTAACAGTTTTGATTACAATACAATTAACGAAAATGGCGCAGGAATATATATTCAATTAGCTTCAGGCAATGAATTAACTTGGAATACATTTAGTAAAAATGGTGACGGAATAATTCTAGTAAATTCACTTAATAATCAACTTTTAGATAATACACTAGATACATGCTTTTTCCAGGGTATTCATGTTTCTGGTGGAGATAATAATACTATTTCGGATAACACATTTACACTTCGTGGGATTTCCTTATCTGAGACAGATTCAATTCCAGGTATACAGACTATTGAAAACAATAGTCTAGATGGAAAACCGATTTATTATTATTCAAATATGACAGGCATTACAGTCCCAACTGATGCTGGTCAGGCTATTCTTGAGAATTGCACAGATTTCACAATCCAGAACTTGAATATCTCTGAAATTGATAACGCCATACAATTGATCTCATCATCTGACTGTGATATTTCATTATGCACTATCACTGAATGTATTAATGGAATAGTGCTAATTGAATCTGATAGCATTAGTATTATTAACAACACGCTTACTGATAATACTATATATGGTATCCTAATATCTGAATCACAAAATATTCAATTAACTGGTAACACGCTCACAAATAATGGAATTTCATTTAGGGGTGATAGTTTATCTTCCTGGAATACTCATACATTCTGCAACAATACAGTTAACAGCAAACCAATTTATTACTATGCTGATACTAATGGAGTTAATATACCGAACAATGCAGGCCAATTGATTCTAGCAAA
Organism: uncultured bacterium; assembly: GCA_965603725.1. Taxonomy (GTDB): domain Bacteria; phylum Zixibacteria; class MSB-5A5; order UBA10806; family 4484-95; genus JAGGSN01. The sequence goes on from CBFDEC010000035.1 coordinate 13,270, forward strand.
TTGCACCTATTGCAATCTCACCGGTGCTTATATCTCAAATGTAGAAAACGGTATTCAGTTAGGTTTCTCATTCAATAATTCTGTTATAAACGACACGCTTACTGAAAACCTTAATGGTGTTTTATTAAGCAATGCAGATAATAATACATTTTCAAGCAATACTTTTATAGACAACACTGTTTTTGGAGTTAGCGTTCATAACAGTACTGCTAATCTTTTTTGGGGTAATGAATTTACTGGTAATAATACAAATGCCTTTGAAGACACAACCTCGGCAGGCAATTTTTGGGATAATGGTCATACCGGTAATGAATGGGATGACTTTGAAGATAATGAAGGATATCCTTTTACTTATGAAATACCAGGTCCTGGCGATGGAGCAGATAATTATCCTTTTGGAGGTAGCGTTGGCTGCGAATACCTCCCCGGTGATGTCAACATGGCTTTAGGTATCTGGCCGCCAACGGTTATCGGCGGCGATGTTACTTATTTAGTCGGTTACTTCATCGGCGGCGGTCAAGAGTCATGCCTGCTGGATGGTTTCTGGTGTTCTGCTGATATTAATGGCGACTGTGTCATCATCGGCGGCGACGTGACTGCCCTGGTGGCTTATTTTGTTGCTGGCGGCAGTATTACGCCCTGTCCGGATTATGAGTCGGCTTGGTTAGAGGGTGTTCCTGATGACCCTCCTGCTGGCTGGCCCAACTGTGATACGCCTGTGATAAACAGCAAAGTTATTCCGACTGGTGCGGTTAAGTAGATTCAGATTAAATAAAATAATTCAAGGGCGGTCTTCATGGCCCCCTTTTTTATTGGGCAAGCTATATGCTAAAGATTGTTTTTGTAAAAAGAGGGAACTTTCATCTTAACAGGCGGCTCTTTCCAGAGCCGCTGGCAGGGTTGGCGAACGAAGTTCTTTAATTAAACCCTGCCCTGTTAAATAGCCATGCAGGTCTAAATCCCTGTGGTTTCGACATGAGGTAACCCACTCCCGCTTTGGGCGGGAGTGGGGCACCCTGTTGTGAAAAATCCTGCAAACTCCACCAATTATTATCATTGACAATCGTGTATAATTAACATACCCTTATTATATGGCTGGCAAAATCGAAATATTGATCATCAGCGACGATAAACAGGCTGTCGAATCGTTCTCCTCCCTTTTCAAGCAGAAAGGATTTAATCCGTTTGGTGTTTATACCAGCCATAAAGGGCTTGAACTTGCTCTTAATGATGTATTTGGATTGATCATGCTGGATTTGAACCTTCCCGATATTAACAGCCTCGAGCTTCTTAAAAGAATAAAAGGCGCCCGTGTTTCGGCGCCGGTTATAGTCACAGGAGGCAGCGATGCATCTGTTATGGCTGTCGAGGCCATCAAACTCGGAGCAGAAAGTTTTGTAGAAAAGACCTGTTACCCGGATATTGTACTGCATAGTGCTTTGAATGCTTTAAACAAGTTTCGCCTTGAGCAGGATATTCAAAAAATGAGTAAGTCGTTATCCTCCCAATATGATTTTATTGGCTGTTCTGATACTATCGAGCAGTTCAGGGAGAAAATCAAACGGATAGCGATGTCCTCCACAAGAGTGTTGTTTATCGGCGAGCCTGGTTCTGGCAAGCAAATGGCGGCACGGTTTGTACATTACAGTTCCAGCAGGGCCACCGAACCTCTTGCCATAGTTAACTGCGTGGCTTTGGACCTGGGAAAGGTTGACAGCAATTTATGGCTGGAAAGCGAACTCTTCGGACATGAAAAGGACGCTTTTAATGGCGCAACAAGTTATCGAAAGGGGAAATTTGAAACGGCGGCCGGCGGCACATTATTTTTAAAGGAAGTCGGCGCTCTACGAGCAGATATTCAGGCCAAATTACTCCGGTCGATTGAATCGGGTTCGATACGGCGTGTTGGCTCGGATGAGGAAATCAAAGTCGACGTCCGTCTGATGGCCGCCTCGAGTCTTGATCTTGAGGCCGAGCTGAAAGCCGGTCGATTTCGCGAGGACTTGTATTTCAGGCTGAATGTTATTCCGGTCGTTGTGCCGCCGCTTCGATCACACCCCGAAGACATTCCTCTACTAACGCGTCATTTTCTAAGCCAGGCAGGTTATGAAAGCCGCCAGGTTAGTAGTGAGGGAATGAAATTTCTAAAATCTTACCACTGGCCTGAAAACGTACGTGAGTTGAAAAACTCGCTTGAAAAAGCCGCACTAATTACTTATGGAGATATGATAACTGTTAACGATTTTAAAACTGTTATAGCCGCCGACAAGAAACGGTCTGACCAAAACGCTCATTTTACGGGAACCGATTCATTAGATGATAACGGACGATCCGGGTTGTTCCGACCCGATATATCGCTTCGTCAGCAGGTTATCGATCTGGAAAAACGTTTGTTAACAGAGGCATATGATCTTAGCGGCGGCAATATCACCAAAGCGGCCGCCATGTTAAAAACCGACCGCGGCAATCTTTCGAAGAAGCTGAAGAAGCTGGGATTGAAGATTAATAAAGATGGCTGATTACTTCTACAGGAGTTGATCAGCTATTCAGAACGTAGCTGAAGATTAGCGGCGCAACAATCGATGCATCCGATTCTATGATAAAGCCTAGGGTATCAATATCGATTTTACCCCAGGTAATTTTTTCATTGGGTACCGCGCCGCTGTATGAGCCGTAAGATGTGGTGCTGTCGGATATCTGGGCAAAATATCCCCATAGACGGCAATCTTCTTTCAAATCCTGCATAATAAGCGGTACAACGCAGATTGCAAAATCACCGGCTATGCCGCCGCCAATCTGGAAGAAGCCAAGCGAGTTATCGACAGTGCTTTCACGGTACCATTTGATTAAAAATTGCATTTGTTCGAGACCGCTTTTCATAGAGTCGTATGAGCCAAGTTTGCCCTGGATGACATAAGCGACAAATACATTTCCCAGGGTGGAATCCTCCCAGCCGGGCGTAAATATCGGAATATTCTCTTCACAGGCGGCGTTTACCCATGAGTTTTTCGGATCGATTTCATAGAGCTCATCAAGCTCGCCGCTTTTTAATAACTGATAGATATATTCATATGGAAGATACCTTTGTCCGGACTGTTCCGCTTTTTGCCACAGTTTCAGAAGTTTTCGCTCAACCCGCCGCATGGCTTCCTCCTCCGGGATACAGGTATCCGTAACTCGGTTCATTCCCTGGCTGTGCAGTTTAAGCTCCTCTTCTGCTGATAACGTACGGTAATGCGGCACCCGTTTATAATGACTGTGAGCAACCAGGTTGAAAATATCCTCCTCAAGGTTGGCGCCGGTAGCACAAATACCATGCACCTTATCCTGCCTGATCATCTCCGCCAGCGAGATGCCGATTTCGCCGGTGCTCATGGCTCCAGCAAGGGTTAAAAACATTTTGCCGCCTCGGGCAAGGTGATCCACCCATCCCTGGGCGGCATCAACAACAACTGCCGAATTGAAGTGCTTGAAATGTTTTTTTAGAAATTCACGTAGTGATTCTTCCTGCATGATATTATTCCGGTCATCTTATATCAATATGATTTATCTATCAGCTTCTTTCGATAAGGGAAAATAGACAGCAATCCGCCAGTGTGTATAAAAACCACATTGCTGTTTGGTTCAATTTTACCCTTTTTTATATAGTCAAAAAGGCCAATCATGCCTTTGGCGGTGTATGCGGGGTCGAGGATTATGCCGGAATCTCTGGCTACATTCCTGATAAATGCCGCTTCTTTATTAGAAATTTTAGCATATCCCGGACCGATATAATTATCATCGATTATTATATCTGATTGTTTGCGTTTAAACTTCAAATTGTTAATGCTAATAAACTCATCAACAAGGCTGGCAATTTTTTTCCTGAAATAATCGGCATTTCGATTAACTGCAAACCCCAGGATTTTAACCGGCCATTTAAGATATATCGAGGCTAAGAGCAGACCGCCATAGGTACCGCCGGAGCCGACAGCGCAGGCTAAATAATTCGCTTTGATTCCGGCTTTATCAAGCTGTTTTTTCAGTTCAATGCCTGCAAGAAAGTAACCCCAGAGTCCAAGCGAGTTGGAGGCTCCCTCGGGAATGATATACGGCTTTCTACCGCGTTTTTTTAGGGCATTTGCCCGTCTGGCTAATATTGCATCGATGTTTTTTTCGTATTCGGCTGTTGATATAAATCTCGTTTTTGACCTAAACAGGTTACCTATCAGCAGGTTGCCATCAGGGATTGCCGGTGGTTTTCCCATCAGTATCAGTTCGCAGTCGATACCGATACGAGCCGCCATTGCGGCGACAGCGCGGCAATGGTTTGAGCCAACCCCGCCGCAGGTGAGGAGGATATCTGATTTTTTGGAGACTGCCTCATACAGAATGAATTCCAGTTTGCGAATCTTGTTGCCGGAAAGCTCCGAGCCGGTGAGATCATCACGCTTTATGAATATCTCAATTCCGGAATCGGGATTAGGCGTAATCGAGAACGCCTCCAGCGGTGTCGGAGCCATCGCCAGTTGAAATCGCGGAGGAGGTTTAAGTTTCGCTTTCATAGCGAAGAATATAGCCCACTTTATTTATAAATCAACCATATTATATTAAAAGCAGTTTAAAATAAAGAGACAGCAATATAATAGTAATAACTGCAAAAGTAGGACAGGTTTTCAACCTGTCCGGACAGACTGAAAGTCTGTCCTACTATACTTTTAAAACAGCAAATAATTAAAGATTGTCAAATAGTTTTGATTTCTTGCTTGCCTACAAATTCCACCAGTAACTGGCTTTTACAAGAAAAACATTCTCAGAATCGCCTGAAAACAGCGTATTCAGATCACGGGAAATATCAAGATCGTTTATATTGTCATCATGCTCAGACATTGCCCGGGTCCAGACAAGGTAAAGCGTACTTCCCGGCATGTATTCCCAGCGGATAATCATGGTTGAATTCAAGGCGGAGTAGTTGAAATCATGCTCATCGACCTCATATGGCTCATAGTTTTCTTTTCCAAGGTAGCGACGGTAATTCTGGTAATCAATGCCGGAAATATACCCCTGGCCTGATACCTGGAATGACAGGTCACGGCTAAGCATTATGCTTGCAGTCAGGCTCAATACGAACTCATCCTGATCCATATCAGCGAAAATTGAGCTGTCTTCAACATTTTCCACCCATATGATTTGCTTAAAGCCTCTCATATAATTTGTGCCAAGAGAAAACTCCATATTGCTGACAGGGCGGTACTCAACACTAATCCAGTTAGCCGACCAGTGGCCGTAACGGGCCCTGCCACCGCCGGGATTAAGATTAAATGACACTTTCTTTCGTTCATCGGTGTTTAATGATGCCCACCAACCCCAGGAGGATGGTCTTTTCCAGACGCCATTACCGCGGGTTTCCCGATCTTCGTGTTCAGCGAATTGCATGTCGAAGCCGCCGCTAAGCATCCAGTTGTTGATGAAGTCGATTTGGTTATTAATATTCCAGCCCTTGTTGATATTATAACCGTCGTTGTTCCACTCGGCATAGGCGTTAAAATTATTCCAGCTATTTCGGAAAATCCACCAGTCGTCGTTAGTACGGTATTGCAGCCATAACAAGCCGCCTTTCTCATCATTTCGGTCCAGGTATCCCAACCGGTTGAGATTTAGATGGGTATCTTGGAAATTTGCTCCGATTGAGCCACGGAAATGTTCTCCGGCCGCCTTTTCAAAATCGCAGACAAAGCCGTACCCAACGTCTTCATTATCGACACGGCTGAATACAGTCTGTCCGCTCACGCCCCATATACCGTCCTTTGTAAGCAAACGCCAATCGACTCCGCCGGTAGTGACCGGATTTCTCTTATCCTGGGCGGCTAAGGTAACCATCCCGCCCAAATTCGAATTTGAGAAGACATCCTGCTGAAGACGCAAGACCGAATAATTAGCCATTGGTTCGACTATGCCATCAAGGTTATCGCCTGAGATATTTACATAATCAGCCCCTTCTTCCTGAGTAACAGCATTGAGAAAAGCAATTGAGGTACCGCTGTTAAGTTTGCCAGTTAGTTTGGCGGCGCCAAGTATTGTTGTCGACTTAGGATAATGAGTATAATAATCGAAATCCGGATCATAGCAGTCGTAATCTTCATCATCGATATCGCCTTGAGGCGGTCGCCCGATACGGCGTGAATAAAAAAGACCGAAACGTGTATCAAACAGGTTTGCGCCCTCAACGAAAAACGGTCGTTTTTCCTCATAATAAGTTTCGTATGTCGAGAGATTCAAAACCGGTTGATCGAGTTCCACCTGGCCAAAATCGGGATTGATAGCGGCATCTAAGATCAAATTGGATGACAGGCCGTACTTGAGATCGAATCCGACATTTTTCATATAATCACGACCATCGGGATTGCCCAGATCTTTTGGCTCGGTTTCAACACCGGAAACAGCATAAGGTAAAACCTCGAAATGCCGTGTTGGTTTGATGCCCTTAAGTCCTGTGAGGTGTCCGAAACGGGAAACGAAACCGCCCTCGCTTGAGGGTGAAAATGCCCACCAGGGTGATTCATTTCTTCGGCTGATATAACGGGTGACATTCATACCCCATGTATGTTCATCCTTTTCGGTGAAACGCAGGCAATGGAAGGGTATGCGAATTTCGGCCGACCAACCCCATGGCTGAAGCTTAACAGCCGATTGCCAGACACCATCCCAGGAATAATCATCCCAGGTGTCGTTATATAACCGGCAGTCACGCTGAACACCGGCGGCGCTAACATCAAACCTGTAGCCGGTCTGATGGTCATGGTATGCGTCTAAACGGACAGTTACAACATCCGATTCAGCCCAGCGGTCGCGTCTGACAAGCTGATGGTCAATTTCAGCAGGTTCTCTATCAAAACACCAGAAGGCAAAATATAAGGCGTCATCATCATATGCCACTGCCACCAGCGTAGATTCGGTTGCCGGCTTGCCCTCATCCGGTTCACGCTGGATAAAATCCCGGGCAAATTCTAATTCATCATTTTTCCAGTTTGCATCATCAAGCCTGCCGTCAATCACCGGAGCAAACGGATTAATACGAAATGCTCTTAGCTCCGGAACAATCCTTTCTTCAGTTGAAGCGTTATCAGCAAATGCTGAACTATTAAAGAGCAGCACTGATAGAGCTATTAATATTAACAAATTATTATTGAGTTTCATGTTAAATCTCCTCTGCTTAAAATAGCGGCCAATTTATTCTTATATTAATTGAGTATACGAAAATCAATTATATTGGTTTCGTTTTTTTGGGGAGATTGTCTGTTAGAGAATTCGATATTTTGCTTCACAAGCCGAATATTATAAATATTACTGAAACAACAGATACTCTATTTACGTAAGTAAAATAACTGTTCATTGAAAATAATCAGGAGGATTAAAATGAAAACTGTATTTATTGTCTTTTTAACGACTCTCTTAGCTTTCAGTGTTGTGAATGCAGCGGAACCTGATTGCCAGGTTTATTCACAAAAGCATAATCATTGTTGGTTTAATGATAAAACAGATTTTGACATTGATGATGGTATTATAATTATCTCCCATGACGATCATGCCGTTGTGGAAATAACTGAAGACGGCAAATTATTTGTTCACGGTCGTTCTGTTGAAGTTGATAAAGAACAGGCAGAGTTGCTAAGAGAGTATTATGACCATCTGATGGAAATTACAGAGTATGCCGAGGAAATGGGTTTAAAGGGAGCCAAACTTGGCGCTGGCGGAGCGAAGATTGGCGCTTTAGCTGTCGCGAACCTGGTTAAACTGATGAGCCCTTATTATGATACCGATGACCTTGAAGAAGAACTGGAGCGGGAAGCAGAATTACTGGAAGAAGAGGCTGAACTGCTGGAGGAAAGAGCCGAGGAGTTAGGGGATTTAGCCGGTGAGCTGGAAAAAATGCATGAGGAATTGAAACAGCATATATCAGAGCTGGATGAGCTCGATTGGTTTTAGGATAAAATCATCAAGTAAGAATCTTCAACCCCGATTAGCTTATCGGGGCTTTTTTGTGCTGTCGGAAGTTACTTCCGACAACGCAGGCAGAAGAAGCACATGTTTGGATTTGTGAATAATGCATGTTATATCTATTGAAATAATATAAAGGGAAGGGTTTAAAACATAGGACTCTTTGCCTGATAGAATTGCCGCTGTTAAAACAGCTAAGCTTAGCTCAATTTAAAAGACGGCACATGCGTATATTTTTTCAATAGAGCTGCTCGTTTATTAATCTCTGTTTTTTTCAATCTGCTGGTCTTGCGGCAACTGAAATCCTCAACACAGTACGATGCCATAACTGTCCCGGCTACCAGTCCCCTGCGGAAGGTATTCTCGTCGAGTTTGCGTGCACAGGCAAGGTATCCAATAATCCCGCCGGCAAATGAGTCGCCGGCGCCAGTAGGATCTTTAACTTTCATAAGCGGAATACTCGGCAGGGAAAAGAAGCTGTTTTTGCCAAACAGCAATGCGCCATGAATGCCCTTTTTTATAATGATATATTTCGGACCGAATGCTAAAAGTCTTTTGGCGGCATAAGGCAGTGAGGCGGTTTTGCAGAACTGGTATGCCTCGCCGTCGTTTATACATATAATATCCGCCCTCCGGAATACTTTCTCAAGCAGTTTCGGTTCGGAGGCTATCCAGAAGTTCATCGTGTCACATAATACAAGACGCGGTTTTTTCACCTGCGCAAGCGCCTCAAGCTGAAGCGCCGGATGAATATTCCCCAGTAATATATAGGGAGCTTTCCGGTACGATTTTGGGATGATTGGATTGAATTTCTCGAAAACATTCAGGTGGGTTTTACGGGTAAACGCCTGATTCATGTCGCCCTCATAATAGCCCGACCAGTGGAATGTTTTGCCATTCCTGTCGATTTTCAAACCCTCGAGGTCGACGCCTTTGCGTTTGAGCAGATTGATATGTTTGCGGCTAAAATCGCCGCCAACAACGCCGACTATACCGGGCGCTGCAAAGTATGAAGCGGCGATCGAGGCATATGTAGCAGACCCTCCCAGAGCATTTTCAACTTTGCCCAGAGGCGTTTCAACTGTATCGATGGCAACGGAACCGACTATCAGTAAATTCATCTATTATCCTTTTCAAAATTTTTTCTTTGAGCGCATCACAAGTAAACACTGCATCATTTATCTTAAAGCGCTGCTTAAATTACTTAAAATATCGTTTAACATCAACATAAATTCTATTTCTATATCTATTGACCTGTTATCTTTTCGTTATTATACTTCCTTTGTGAGCAAACTCAAATTCGATATTGATAAAACAGTATCTTACTGGAAAGAAGGCGCTCTTTACGACATGGCTACAGCCGAAGATATTTTTAAAACAGGCCGTTATCCATATGTACTGTTTATGGCGCATATGGCCCTGGAAAAAGTGATCAAGGCTCTGTATGTTAAAAGAACCAGCCGCCATGCACCCCGTACTCATTCGCTAACCGTATTGACCCGCAGATTGAAAAATGAAATACCCAAAGATATCCTCGAGGAGCTGGCCAGTTATGCCGGCTTTCATGTGCAGACACGGTATCCGGATTATCTTTATGAGTACTACGACCAATGCACGGAGGAGTTCACCCGTGAAACCCTTGACGAGATGAAAGAGATTTTTGAATGGTTGAAGAGACGATTAAACAGTTGATAGAAGAATATGTCAGGCTCTTGCGAAGTGAGGGTATCGATGTTGTAAAGGCGATCCTTTACGGCTCCCGTGTGCGAGGCGATGTGGGTGAGGATAACGATATAGATGTTGCGCTTATCATAAATGGGTTGAAACGGGATAATTTCAATATCAAGAGGACGCTGATGAGACTGGCAGTTCGGATTGACGAAAGAATCGAGCCGGTGGCGTTTTCACCTGAGGATTACGAGGCCGATGACTGGCTGCCGCTGTTGTATTCGATTAAGGATACCGGTCTGGAAATTGATGTAGAATAGCCTCTAAGGAATTTCTTCAGTGGTAAATGACCAGGTCGGTCCGATTGCCGAATCGCCATGATTATCATAGGCAATTATCCGCCAGTCATAAATTGTGGCATTGGAAAGTTGATCTACATTATATGTCGGCTCAGCCAGGTCGCCCGCAAGAAGGGGCGGTAACGAATCTGTTGCAGCTCCAAAAAAGAGATTATATGTCAGAGTATCGCCGTCATCCAGATCTGAACAATCCCAGGATAAACCGATAGTTGTCGGCTGATTTACAGCATTATTGGCAGGAAAAGGATTATCAGGCGGATTGGGAGGCGAGTTTGACGACAGGGTCGTTACAATCAGCGTATCTGATGGCCCGGAACTTCCCTCATTATTTACTGCCATCACATAATAAGAGTATGTGGTTGCCTCGTCGAGAGAATAGTCAACATAATATCTTTGACTGCCAGGTACGGTATTTATCAGGCTGAAGCTGTCAGCCTGGCAGCGATGAATCGTAAAACCGGTCACATCGGCGGAATTATTAAGCCAGTTTAAATATACCGATGAATCAGAAAGCGCATACCCTGTCAAACTTGACGGCGGCAATGGCGGCTGGTCTTGCTGGTCACCGTCATTGACATTAGTAGAACTGTCATCACCGGAGCAACCCAGTAAAATTACTATCAACAGCAGTATAATCTTTTTTGAAACAATGAGTCTTTTCAATGACGGCTCCTTTTTATCGATGTTTCAATATTGCTATGATTGCGTGTCTTTTTACCAGTTATTTAGTTCTTTCTACTCTTTTAAATACATCCAGCGCAACAATGATTTATACCCCATTTTTTCCCAGAACTTAATCGTGTCGATATTACTGTTGGCGACCAGCAATTCCACCTGCTCGACTTTTTTTCGTTTGAAAAAGGCATGAGCGTCATTGACCAGCATATGACCATAACCTTTTCGGCGATGGTTTTCGAGCACATAAAGATCGCCGATGAAGCCAAACTTTCCCAGCTTGAAAAAGTATGGTTTCTTGGAAACATACGACAGGCAATAGCCGACCAGAATATCATCAAGATCGGCAACCGCCAGCCAGTAATTTGGATCATCCAGACGCTGCTGCAGTTCACGGGCGAAGCGGCCGACTATTTTTCGTTTTACCTCAAACGACCGGTCAAACTGAGCATTGTACTCCATGAACTTCAGCCACAGCTTGGAAATAGAGACAACATCCTCGGGCAAAGCAACCCGTATTACTACTTCAGTGTCTTGAGCTTTTGGCATCTTGTCAGGCGTCGTAGTATAACCTGAACTCCCATGGATGCGGTCGGACTTTAACCTGCTCGACTTCATTTTCCTTTATTTTTATCCAGGTATCAATAAGTTCCTCGGAAAAAACGTCATCCTCGCGAAGGAAACCCAAATCATTGGACAATGCTTCCAGGGCGCGTGCCAATGAGAAAGGCAACAGAGGATATTTTTTTATCTGACGCGCCGACAGTTTCGAGAAATCACCGTCAAAAGCCTCACCGGGATCGATTTTGTTCTTAATGCCGTCCAGGCCGGCTACAAGCATGGCGGCAAAAGCAAGGTAAATATTTGCCGTGCCGTCAGGAGAACGGAATTCTATGCGCATATCTGCCGGGTCTTTGATATAGCCAGGGATACGAACAGCCGCAGTTCTGTTGCCGACTGAATAGCTTACCCGTACCGGCGCCTCGAAACCGGGAACAAGACGTTTGAAAGAGTTGGTCGAGGGATTAGTGAATGCTAAAAGAGCCGGTGAATGTTTTAATATGCCGCCAAGATAATATCTGCCGATTTCGGAAAGCAGTAACGGTTTATCTTTATCATAAAAAATCGAACTGCCGTCCTTTGCCAAAAACTGATGTACATGCAATCCCGAACCCGGCTCCATAAAGAGCGGCTTGGGCATGAAACTGGCTGATTTGCCCATCCTGAGTGCGCCATTTTTGATAAGATACTTTGCCAGCATCGATTTATCGGCCATCTCAAGCATCGGCGCAAACGACGCTTCGATTTCCTGCTGAGAGGCGCCGCCGACCTCATGATGATGATATTTTACTTCAAGCCCGGCATTCTTAAACAGCTTGCAGATATAAGCGCGTACCTCGTAGGTTTTGTCATGCGGCGGGGCGGCATGGTACCCCTCCTTGTAGCGAATCTTGTGCCCCAGGTTGATGTCAGTTTCGGCTCCGGAGTTCCATTCAGCCTCCTCGGCATCAAGATAATAAAAACCATAATTCTGAGATTGTTCATATATGACCTCATCGAATAGATAAAATTCGAATTCAGGTCCCATCATCGATTCGGTTCCCGGCAGAAGCTTCTTCAGTTTGTCTACCGCTTTTAAAGCAGTAAAACGAGGATCGCGAGGGTGCGGTTCAGTAGGATTGACCTCGCAAATATTCGACAGAACCGACAGCGTTTGCGCCTCCCAGAATGGGTCGTCAAAATAAGACGAGGCATCGGGAATAAGGATCATATCGCCGGCTTTAACCGACAAGAAGCCGATTGAGGAGCCATCCACGCCAATTCCGTTGACAAATATCTTTTCGGTGAAATTCTCGGCAGGTATCGTCAGATGACGCCAGGAACCGTGAATATCGGAAAACTTGAAATCGATAGACTCGTATTTTTCATCTTTGACCTTTTTGAGTAATTTTTCAATCATATTTTCACCTGGCTGTTAATAACTGTTCACTATCATTAAAGATAAAGATTAACCGCGTTAGGGTCAATACAAAAAGGATAATCGAGCCAATACAGCCGTTTTAATATTAACCCGCATTATTCACAAATCTTAACATGTGCTGGCATCCGCCAGAGGCGGATTCTTCTGCCAGGGCTGTCGGAAGTAACTTCCGTCAGCACAAAAAAACTCTGTATTTTTAATGGATTCCTGATATTATTTCTATCATATTATTAGCCAAAGGATTTAAAGCTGATTGTTAACCAGATTATGAATTTATGGTATTAAAAGCACATTATTCAAAATATGTTTCAAAAAAATCCAAATCTTGAAACATTTTTCTGCATTTTTTAGTTGACAAATAAGGCTTGTCTAATTTTATTAGATAAATATAACAGAGAGGGCCTTTAAATGAGATTCTGGAATAGCACAGCCAAGAGCGGAGGCGGGTCGAAAACAACCAGGGCAAGTAATAGTTTGTATTTAAGCAATGCCCGTGAAGGTGAGACCTATACTATGCTGGGTCTTGAGGGCGGTCATAGATTTAAAGAAAAGGTATACTCCATGGGCTTAAATCCCGGGGTAAAGTTTAAAATATTGCAAAATTCCGGTCGTGGTCCGGTCGAACTTCAGGTGCGTCAAACCAAACTCGCCATCGGTAGAGGTATGACCGCCAGGATCAAAATCAGGAAAAATGACGCCCCGGGATAAAAATATCGTCGTTGCTTTAGCGGGCAACCCCAATTCCGGAAAGACGACCATCTTTAACAACCTCACCGGCGCCAATCAGCATGTCGGCAATTTTCCCGGCGTAACTGTTGAAAAAAAAGAAGGTCGCTTCAACTATCGAGATTATAGAATCACCCTTATTGACCTTCCCGGAACTTATTCTCTGTCTGCATATTCCATCGAGGAAATAATCGCTCGAAATTTTATCATACACGAAAAGCCCGATGTTATAATAGATATTGTCGACGCCTCCAATATTGAACGCAATCTTTACCTGACCACCCAGATAAGCGAGCTCGGAATGCCGATAATCCTGGCTTTGAATATGAGCGATATGGCCAAAAATAGCGGGCTTATGATAGACTATAATTATCTTTCCAAGCTATTGGGAGTACCTGTCGTACCTACGGTCGGAAATAAAAACAAAGGGATGAAAGAGCTTCTGGAGGCCGTGATTGATTTAATAGAGAACGGATTCGAGCTGGAGCCAGCCGCTGTCAAATATGGCAAGGAGTTCGAGAAGGAAATATCCCGACTGACCGAGCTCATAGCCAAAGATTCTCAAAAAACAAACGGCTATAAAGAGGACTGGCTATCTCTAAAGCTTATTGAAAACGACAGTGAAGTTAATAAGCTAATCAGCGGCCATAGCCAGGCGGACGACATATTCAAAAGGGCGGCCAGAAGCAGACAGCGGTTAAAATCGCTGTATGGCGATGAACCATCCACAGTAATCACCGACAAACGATATGGATTCATCAGCGGCGCCTGCTCTGAGGCAACTACCATGACCGCCGAACGCCGTCACGATATCTCCGATACTATCGATTATTTATTAATTCATCCAGTACTGGGATTGCCTATGTTTGCAATCCTTATGTGGCTTGTATTTCACGTGACATTTTCCCTTGGTGAAAAGCCGATAGAACTGATAGAATGGTCGATCGAGCATCTGGCCGGGTTAGCCTCAATATATATCCCCGATGGTATGATAAACTCGCTTGTTGTAGACGGCATAATCGGGGGCGTGGGTGCGGTAATAGTGTTTTTGCCCAATATAATGCTGTTGTTTTTAGCCATAGCACTGCTTGAGGATACCGGCTATATGGCCCGGGCGGCTTTTGTGATGGACCGCATTATGCACAAGATCGGTCTTCACGGCAAGTCGTTCATACCGATGCTGATTGGTTTTGGCTGTACGGTGCCGGCATTCATGGGCAGCCGGATTATCGAGGACAAGACCGACCGGCTAATAACCATGCATGTCACTAATTTCATGAGTTGCGGCGCCCGGTTGCCTGTTTATATACTAATCTGCGGCGCTTTCTGGCCTCAAAATGCCGGCACGGTGGTCTTTTCAGTCTATGCCATCGGCGTTGTTGTCGCCATTGTGATGGTCAAGGTATTGCGAATTACTCGGTTTAAGGGGATGTCTTCGCCATTTGTGATGGAGTTGCCGCCATATCGCATGCCCACTGTTAAAAGTTTGTTTTTGCATATGTGGGAACGCTCCTGGATGTATCTTCGCAAAGCCGGGACGATTATCCTCGGCATTTCGATAATCATGTGGTTTTTAATGACCTTCCCCCAAAAGAGAAATTACAGCCATGATTATCAGAGTATGATTGCTAAAACTCAGGCGGCATTCCAGGTTAGTCAAATCACTGATGATGAAAAAAACGAACAGATAACAGGTTACCGGTCACAGATGGCTTCCGAGAACCTCGAGTACAGTCTCGCTGGCAGGCTGGGCAAGGATATTGAGCCATTGCTTAAGCCTCTCGGGTTCGACTGGCGGCTGGGGATTGCAATAATATCAGGTTTTGCCGCCAAAGAGGTTGTGGTTTCGACTATGGGTACAGTTTATGGCGTGGGTGAAGCTGATGAAACATCTGAATCTTTGAGGTCAAGACTGGCTAACGATCCAAAATACTCGAAGCTGATTGCTTATACATTTGTAGTCTTTATTCTTTTATGTATGCCCTGTATGGCGGCTCTGGCAGTGTTCATACGTGAGACCCGTTCATGGAAGGAACTGCTGTTCCAGATGAGCTATACCACCGCCCTGGCCTGGTTCGTGGCTTTGATGATTCACCAGGGCGGAAAGCTGTTAGGCCTTGACGGATAAGGAGGCGATGAATATGTTTGAATATATTATTGTACTATTTATAGTCGGAGCGGCTTTATATTTTACAGTTAAAGAATTGGCGGATCAAGTAAAGGGGCGCGGATGTGAGGGATGCAATTGTTCTGAAATCAGCAAAAAATTTGAGGAATCGTTTAAGGCGAATCAGCCTCGAACGAAACATAATATATAGGATAATTTGATGAACCATGATGACTCAAAGCACTCAAATTCCGGTCCTTTAATAGGCAAACTATCGGAGAGCCTTGAGGACTATATTGAAATCATCTATAACCTTATCAAAGACCATAAAGTCGCCCGGGTGCGGGATATTGCCAGGGCTAAAGATGTTAAGATGTCAAGCGTGGTCAGCGCTTTAAAGCGGCTCGACAGTGAAAAGCTGATTAACTATGAAGCCCATGAATATGTCGAACTTACGCCGGCTGGAGAAGACCTGGCCAAACGTCTCATGCGACGGCATAACTTCTTAGCCCGCTTTTTAGTCGATGTGCTGCAGGTCGATCCTGAAATAGCCGAATCGGATGCCTGCCAGATGGAGCATGCAATCAGCGCCGAAACAATGAACCGGCTGTATGATTTCGCCAGGTTCGTAAGGGCTGATATTGATGATTTCTCAAGGCTTATAGAAGATTTTAAGAAGACTTATGACAGCGGCAATGATAAAAGGGGATGATATTAGATATTTCTGTGGTGTCAACCCTCTGCGGGCTGTGCCAAAAGTCCACATCAAGCGCTACCCGAACTATCGGAAATCCAACTGGCGTGATTCCGGTAGCTTCATAGCCCGCATTATTCACAAATTTTTCATGTGCTTGAGAAGTTCGTCTTCTGCCAGAGTTGTCGGAAGTAACTTCCGACAGCACAAAAACACTCTGTATTTATAATGGATTCATGATATTATTTCCATCATATTACTATCCACGGACGTGTCTTGGGACATAGGATTAAAAGCTAATTTAAAATGATAAAATAGATTTTATGAATAATTCGGGATAGATGCATGCTGTTAGACTACAAAAAGATGTATGAGCCATATTTCGGCCGTCAAGGACCTGTGGTGAATCGTAGTTCCCGAAAAACAGAAAAGATGCTTCTGAATTTTACTTTTAAATCAGAAATTTAGATAAAAAAACAGTTGGCAATATGTGTAAAACAGTTATATTGTTAGTTAGCTTGATGTTTAAAGGTAATTATGTGAACAACTTCTCAGTAATGTAATTGCGTTCGTTGAGAGGTTGACAGCATAGCATTACTGTCAGGGAGAAAATTATTAAAATTATTATGAAAACCGTTAACCGGCAAAATATTTTATTTGATTTATTGATTATTACAGTCTAACGAAAGAAGGGTGAATATGAGAAAATTGATAACAGTAATAACGATTTTATTCTTAGCCACTGCAGGTTCAATAGCTGGTCAGCGTGTTGAGCTGGGAACGACTACCGATGACCTGAGAGTCAATGTCGAGGAAGCGAATGATTATCGAACGGTAGTTCGTTTCGATATCGGCGCTTTCACAAAAGAGGCCGTTGAAATAGGGGGAGAGACCTATTTTAAGATATATTTCTCAAAAGAGGCGGTCTTTCTCAACAAAGGCGAGCCGGAACTGCCGCATATCTGCCGCAGTATTATCATCCCCGATGACGCCCGGATGAAAATCAACGTGCTGTCGACTGAATATGCTGATTTCCCGGCGACGCCGATAGCGCCATCCAAGGGCAATATTTATCGTAATGTCAATCCCGATGACGTGCCGTATTCTTTCAGTTCGGTTTATAATCTTGATGAGTGGTATCCCGTTGAGCTGGCGAGTATAAGGGAACCTTATATCCTGAGGGATTTCCGCGGCACGGTTATCGAGCTTAACGCTTTCAGGTACAACCCGGTATCGAAAACTCTGAGAGTTTACACATCGGTAACGGTGGAGGTAGTCGAAGATGGCCCCGATGAAATAAATGTGCTGGACAGAACCGAGCCATTCAACAGGGTAACTCCTGATTTTGAACTGATCTACAAAGAGAGGTTTATCAACTACAACACCGGTACTTTGCTGTATACGCCGATTATCGAAGAAGGCAGTATGCTGATTATCACTTATGATTCTTTTCATGATGAGATGCTGTCGTTTGTTGAATGGAAGATGCAGAAAGGGATTCCGACTACAATTGTCGATGTATCCACTATCGGCAACAACAGCGGTCTTATTGCAGGTTTCGTTCAGGATTTCTATGACACTACTGATTTGGTCTGGGTTCTGCTGGTTGGCGATGCGGCTCAGGTGGCAACGCCGTACGCCTCCGGCGGTTCGTCCGATCCCAGTTATGCCAAGGTTGCCGGCAGTGATAATTATCCTGATATTTTTGTGGGACGGTTTTCCGCCGAGAATGTCAGCCATGTTCAAACCCAGGTCGAGCGGACGGTAAATTACGAGAAATATCCTCAGTCGGCAGACTGGTATCATCAGGGGACGGGCATTGCCTCCGACCTGGGGCCCGGCCATCACGGAGAATACGATAATGAGCATATGGATTATATTCGTGATGACCTTTTGGATTACAACTATACTCTTGTCGACCAGATTTATGATCCGAACGCTAACTCCTCCATGGTTACAAATGCTTTAAACGATGGCCGAAGCATAGTCAACTATTGTGGGCATGGCGGTGTAACATCCTGGATCACTTCTAATTACACCAATTTGCATGTTAATGGTCTTGTCAACGACAACATGCTGCCGTTTATCATCAGTGTAGCTTGTTATAACGGCCAGTTTGATGGCTACACCTGTTTTGCAGAGGCCTGGCTGAGAGCGACAAACAATGGCATCCCGGCTGGGGCTATTGCTGTTTATATGTCATCAATCGGCCAAACATGGAGCCCACCAATGTATGCCCAGGATGAGGCCGTCGATTTGCTGGTTGCTGATTCAAAAACGACGTTCGGCGGCATCTGTTTTAACGGCTCCTGTTATATGATTGATGAGCAGGGCGCTGATGGTGTCGAAATGAGCGATACCTGGCATATATTCGGCGACCCCTCCGCACAGCTTTTCACCGATACTCCATTTGAAATGACAGTCAACCATGACGATGCTTTAATCTTTACGTTAACGGAAGTCAATGTCGAAGTTGAGGGAGTTGAGGGCGCTTTGTGTGCTCTGTATAATGATGGTATCCTTTACGGTTCCGCCTATAGCGGCTCGGATGGAATTGCTGTTATTACCGTAATTGAACAGCTGCCTATTGGTGAGACTGTTACACTGACAGTGACGTCTCAAAATAAAGTTCCTTATATGTTCGATATTCAAATCATTACTCCTGAAGGACCCTATGTTATCTTTGATGAATATACTATCAACGATATTAACGGCAACGACAACGGCCAGGTCGATTTCGGAGAAAGTATATTGCTGGGAATACAGCTTGTCAACGTCGGTCCCGACCAGGCTTTTGATGTTTCGGCCACTCTTAGTTCAACCGATCCTTATGCTGTAATAATTGATGATTCCGAAACCTTTGGGGATATTGAAGGGGATAATGGAATTGTTTTTATTGCTGACGCCTATGCTTTTGATGCAGCCATTGATGTTCCCGATGGACATAATATATCTTTCGAGCTGGAGATCACCGGTACTGCTTTAGAAATCTGGACCAGCCATTTTACGATTCCTGTTCATGCGCCGAATTTGAGCTTTACCGGTGTTTCAATTGATGATGAAGCCGGCAATGGCAACGGTATTATGGAAGCCGGCGAGACAGTCAATGTCATTGTGACCCTGGTTAACAACGGTTCCTTAGAGGCGATTTCTGTAGCCGGGACAATTTCTGAAGATGATGATTTCGTTTCCATAATCGATGCCGATGGAACCTTCGGCGACATTGCTCCCTCCGGCGGCACAGGAGACAACTCTCTTGATGTATTTATTGTTGAAGCCGACAGTTTATTTCCTCAAGGGCATTCAGTTGTGTTTGATCTGGCAATTGCCTCTGATGGCGGTTATTCGGTTGATGTTCAGTTCCTTATCAGGACCGCCGAGTCGTTCGAATATGATGATGGCGGCTACAGCGGGTCGGGCGACTGGCAATGGGGAGAACCCACCTCCGGCCCGAATGAGGCTTATTTTGGCGTAAATGTATGGGCAACCAATCTAAGTGGGGATTACGGTTCAAACCGTAACGATGCTCTTATCGCTCCGCAACTGCTTATCAGTTCGCCGGAAGCTCAGCTTGAATTTTACCATTGGTACAGTTTTGAAAACTATTACGATGGCGGCAATGTATCGGTTTCTACTAATGGCGGCTCATCATGGACTTTGATTACGCCGACAAGCGGCTATCCCAGCTCGAATATTTATTCTCTGGGTGAGGCGGGCTATACCGGATCGAACAACGCCTGGGAACAGGCAGTATTCAGCCTGTCAGCTTTTGCAGGCGAAAATATTATGATTAGATGGCGGTTTGGCTCTGATAATATGATAAACGATCCTGGCTGGTATATTGATGATGTCGCTGTTACCGGCAATATTCCCCAGGAACCGCCGGAACTATTGATAGAACCCGACTCGTATTCTGTCAGCTTAGAAGAAGGAGCAATCGAAACCTATGACCTGACCCTGACTAATACCGGCAACGGTCCTTTATATTTTAACCTGTCTTCTCAAACCGATGATGGAGCATATTTGTCTAACAGCAATAAGATGACTGCTTCGCCATTAGAGCAGAGGCATAAGCCTATCGGTCATCATCCGGCATCAGATAAGCCCGATTCCAAACCTGAACCATTCTTCCCACCGGTAATAACAGACCAGGGCGGCCCTGATGAATTCGGCTACTCATGGATCGATTCCAATGAGCCAGATGGACCAACCTATAGATGGATTGATATAACATTAATAGGCAATCAGATAAGCGGTCTTGGCGATGATACAAACGTTGGCCCCTTCTCTATTGGCTTCAATTTTGATTTTTATGATAATACCTTCAGCATTTTTCGGTTTTGCACCAACGGCTTTATGTCTTTTACCTCATCCGACAACAGCTATTACAACGACCCAATTCCCACTGACGGAGACGAACCGTTAAACTTTGTTGCTCCGTTCTGGGATGACCTGAATTTTTACAGTAGCGGCAATGCTTATTATTACTCAAACGGCATTGACAGCCTGGTCGTTTCCTGGATCAATGTTCCACACTACGGGAGCGGCGGTCCATACACTTTCCAGATAATACTGCTGGCTGACGGTACAATAACTTTCCAGTATCAGGAAATTAATAGCCCTGATAATTCGGCTACTGCAGGAATCCAGAACAGTGATGGCTTCATCGGCCTTCAGGTTACCTACAATGCCAGCTATATCGAAAACAACCTGGCCGTCCTGATAAGTACTGAAACAAGCTGGCTATCTGTTGAACCTTCGGGCGGAATTGTCGAGCCTGATGACAGCTATAATGCGACGGTTACTTTCGACGCCACGGAACTGGCAGAGGGCATTTATACGGGCAGTCTCTTTGTTGACAGCAATGATCCTGAAAACCCTGAAATAATTATACCGGCAACTCTCGAGGTTGAATCGGAATATTCATGTGATTATCTGCCGGGTGATATTAATGGCGATGGTGAAGTGAGCATCAGCGATGTTATATTCGGCGTGCAATACTTCCGCAACAGCAGCGCTTCACCACCCGACAGTTGCTACCATGACTCGATCGGCTATTGGCTGTATGTTGCCGGCGATGTTAATGGAAACTGCAGATTTCTGGGTTCTGATATTTCCTATCTGGTTTCCTTTTTCAGAGGAGCAAATCCTCAACTGCTGTGGTGCCCCTTGCTGCCTCCACCCGAAGCTGTGCCAATGGGTATCGGTAAGCATAATTCATCTGCTGTTTTGCCTGAGAAATAATTAATGTTTGGTCAGGTCGTAGGGAAGCGTGACCTGACCATAGCATATTTCCGTCAGTTCACACTGCATTACGAACTAACGGAACGTAACATTCCGCGATTGTGTCAACAGTTATCGGTTTATCAATCTTTTTACCACATGAAAATATACTAATGAGTATTAGGCTTATTAATACAATAGTGGTTCTATTCATAGTTAACCCCCCAAGCTGGCAAATAAAAAACTAATCTCAGCTTATAGTTATTGTATGCAAATTATTATTGCTAGTCAATAGAAAACCTCTTACTTGGGAGGTTAAATTTACAGATCGTAGGGCAGGAGTCGGCAGTGGTGGGGACCCGCTGGGGGGTGTGGCAAAACTGCAAAACGGTGGTGCCGGCACAATGATTGAGGC
>CBFDEC010000036.1:0-33875 GCA_965603725.1 uncultured bacterium
ATATCTATCTAATGGTAAACAAAGAAGTTAATATTTATTCAGCAAACCCTAATTAACGAAAATATTAAATTAACACCTCAAATCTTGAAGAATAATGTCGAAAAGTGAGGCACTACACTTTTTGGTGCAATGTAAGTTGTTCAAATTAAAACACTTGAGAAATCGAACTGTAGAAGATGGGTCAAAGTATGAGGTGATTAAAATCCCCTGCTGCCCACAAACACCGCCAATATCCCCAACGGCATGACCGCTTTCATGACGGCCGATATAAACCTGTAAGTCTGCTTGTCAGGGCGGCGGTATAAACGAATAATAAAATAAAGCAAAAAGATATCGGTTCCCAGTATTACCATAACTAAATATGTTAAACCATAAATCTCCATCTGATACGGCATCAGTGTAGCGATAATCAGAATCATCATCAGGCCGACTGCATAACCCCTCGACACCTTGAAACCATACCTGACAGCGCCGGTCTGAATATCATAAACTTTATCGGCTTCGTAATCCTCCATATCCTTAACAATTTCACGGATGAAATGAAATAAAAATGCAAACACAGCCGGGATCAATCCCCCGCTGATATTGCCGGTTGCCGCCGCTCCATAAAAAAACGCCAGGGCGGAGATTAATGAAATCAGGATATTGCCGGCGTAGCCTTTGCCCTTGAAAAGCGGTGTATAGAGCAGCAATGCTATTGTCGTCACCGAGGCGATTAACAAACATGATCGATTAATTAATGCCGCTGATACCAGTCCAACTAAAGATAAAATAACCGCTAAAACAACTGCCGATTTAATTGTTATTTGCGATGACGGCAATGGGCGAAACGGTTTGGACTTTCTATCGATTTCGATATCGAATATGTCGTTGCAGACATTGCCAAAGCCAGCTACTAATCCGGCAGAAAAGCAAGCCAGCAATAGATCATTGGAATAATATTTATCGAAAGAGATGACGCCGCCTAAGTAAACGGACATCATTGATATGACAACGTTAATGGGTCGAACGATTATAAAGATCGCCTTAATCAAAATCCCGCCTTTAAGCCGAAATGCAGTTTCGCCGAGGACAGCCCCTCATCACAGGGCACTGCGATTTCAAGGGTGGTCAAACCGCCTTTTACTGATGCTGCCAGTCCGATACCAATCCCTGCCTTAAATGTCGTTCTATCGCCGGCGCTTTGCTCGTTTGTTTCTGGTGTTTGAAAGATTGCCATATCTGAGAATATATAAGCCCTGCCGTCTTTGGCTGTCAACAGCCTGTATTCTAAAGTGGCCATTGCGGATCGTGACACATAAAAGAAACCCTGGCTGTATCCTCGCAACGAACCTATGCCGCCAAGGGCAAACTGTCGATCAAATGGAACATCGCGGGAAAAATCACCCTGCCCGAACAGACCGCCATATAGAATCGAGGTCATTGTCAACGAAAGATATTTTTCAATCTTAAGCTCAATCGTCCTATAATCTTTTACAGACGCGGCAAAATTGTCATCCTGTTTTGTATTTTCTCTGACAAAAACTCCTTTCATGAATAAGTAATCTCCCCTGGTTGCATTTGCCGGATAATTCCGGGTATCTGCCGAAAAACTCAGCATCAGCTTTTTCTTTTGCTTAACGGGCATCAATGATTTACCATAAGACTCGGGGGTTACACGTGATATGCCGGCAGAAACGCCATAAATATAAATATCGGATAAAATATAAAACAGGCCGGCAGCGCCGCCGCTTTCAATATAAAGACTGTCGCGGTCGTCCTGATAAGCTTCAAGGTCTAACCGGATCGGGACGCCGAACGGATAAGGTTCAGAAAAAATGATTTTTAAACTGCGTGAATCTCTGTCTTTTTTCGACCAGTCAAACACCGCTCTGCGTCCCTTGCCAAGTATATTGGTGATTTCTGCTCTAAACTGACCGAAGAAATTCTTGTTCTTGGAGGAATAACCGAGCGCGCCATCGATCAAAAGCGGCGATGTTTCCTCAAGCGGGAATATTATTACGCCTATTTCGGCTGATTTCGAATATCGAAGCTGGTAATCGCCGGCCTCTTTGATGAATGACGCCGTTGACATTCGTTTCCGGGCAAGATTGAATCTTTCAGATGAGAATATCATAGGCGGAATAAGACCGGTATATGTCTGCAGAAAACGATGATCGAGATTTATTCGACCTTTAAACCTGAATTTTTCTATTATAACTTTTGGCCCGGGATTGACATTCAAGGTCAACTTGACTTGAGCCGGCTTATTTATTTTATCAATATCTATTATCCTAACCTCGCAGTATGGATAACCGTTGTTGGCGTAAATTTCGATTATGTCGTCTGCCAAATTTTCTATATATGACGATATAGCCGGTTTATTTTCATAAAGGGCAATGACGGATACCAATTCATTGTAAAATTCTTTTTGTTCGTTCAGATCATTCAGGCTTATCGAAATTGAATACCTGTCGTTTCTGTTGATATTATAATTGATTTCAACCCGGTCGCTTTTTGTTTTATAATCTATCGATACAAGGCAGTCGAACCAGCCGCGTTCCTGGTAATAGGAAATAATTCTAAGCGAATCAGAGGTTAAACTGTCCGGCTGAAAGACTTGCCCGGGCCTGTTAAATAAGGCGATTTCTAATGAGGGCTTATCGCCTGAGAATTTGATTTTTTTAACAATCTCCTCAGCCCGGATTATCGAGGCCGCTAAGATTACAATCATAAGTATTATGGCTTTCACCCTCAAAATTGTGCTTTTGCCTCCAATCTTAGATTGCTGTTTGAGTAGCCGTCGCCAAGTTTCTTATAGCTATACCGCAATTCCACCCGGCTGTATGAATTCAATTTGAACCGGGCGGATATCAAACCGCTGTAATTGTCTCCCTGTTTTTTTCCGGACGCCGCTCTATAGGGGATGAAAACATCGTCCTTGTCGATGTCAACGCGGGTATAACCGCCGCCGATTTCAATTCGACCTGATTTTCTAAAATTCATAATTGTCTTTATGCCGGCCGAGTATGAAAAGATTTTAATTTCTCTGCTTTTTTCATCCTCACCTGAAAATTCAAACGGGATTTCTACCTGTAAAACCTGCGCGGGATGAAATTCGGGCGCCAGTTTTATCCGCAACCTGGTTAAATCGACACTGCCGGAATAGAGCATACTCTTTTCCAGCGAATGTTCGGTTGAGATTAAATAGCTGACCGTTTTGCCTGAGAGCATTTTCAGATCGGCAATATTTGTAAATACGCGGTTATCCAGGTTTTCAAACTGGAAATCGGTTCCCTTACTCTTTAAGGCTTTTAATGTATGCCGAACAAAATCGCCTGAACGGTTCAGCCTTAAAGTTGTTCGCTGATTATAATTATAGGTTCTATAAGTCATTTCATCATCATATTGGAAAAAAGGAAACAGATGTTTCGGCCGCAATTTTGTCAAGGCGGTGAAATATGTTTTGTGCGACAGATCGTTTTCATAATGGATCTTACCAAGCAGTCCTTTTTTGAAAACAGCCCGGCCGCCAAGCCGCAATCTGAAACCGCCTGAAACCTGGTAACCGGAAAGCTCGGTCTGCTCAAGCTGACGGATAACCTCGATATAATCTCCGCCCTGTTCCGGGATATAATCATCGCCATCCAGGCGAAAATCACCGTTGCCATCGCCAACATAAATGTATTCCCGCTCCCTTGAAATACGGCCTGAACCATTGACGCTTTCATAAAAGGTTACTCCGATATCGCGGGAATTATAGTTTATTTTCAAATTGCCCATATTCCTGGTGATAGTTTCATATTGCGGATGAAACCGTTTCTGGTAGAAGCGCGAAAGATTAACCTCGCCGGTTAATCCGATGCCAGGATTACTATATAACAGCCCCTGCTCAATCTGGTATTGATGGAATTGATCAATCCATTCACCGGCATTTGCATTGTTGTTTTCATGCGTCTTTTGATCTCGATAAAGCAATTTGCTTTTTGTGGTCAGCTTTGAGGATAAAAACGTATTCAGATAACTTTCATATTCATCGGCTTTGAAACAGGCGGTGAGCAAATCAAGCCCATCGTTACTCTCATGACGGTAAGTCACGCCGGGCTGCAGGACGCCTTTTGTTATTCTTATGCCGGTATTATATTTATTCCAATTGGAGGTGAGATTTGCGGCTTTATCCTCCGATTTTGAGAGTTCAGCGCCGGCAGACAATCCAACTACTTTTAGAGCTGTCAGCTCAAATCGACCGAAACCGCGACTGGCGTCGAAATTATCGCTGGTGAAAATGCCGCCGCCTGCATTTATCATATCGCCTGACAATGATACGGCTTTGGACTGAATTTCAATAAGTTTTTCACCGGCAATCAAACGCGATTGAGGAATGTTATACTGACGGAAAAACTCCGGCGGATCAATTATGCCGGGCGTAGAAAATTGATTATCCAGACTCCTGATTTTTATATCGAAAAAATCAGCGCTCCATTGTTTATTGAATAATGTCAGCTTCTCTTTTTTCAGCCCGATATTTCCCATGATTCCTGAGCCGATGAGAATGTCATCTTTGCCTGAAAGCGAGTTGCGATCGTCACGAGATGTTGCCAGCTCGCAATCGAAATGAAAGTCGCCATCTTTTTTAAGGATTACAGAACCGTAGTCTTTATTTTCAGGAAGCGGATAAAATATTACCGGAAGATATGAACCGTTGCCCTCGCCGACATATATGTAAACGCCCGAACCTGCATACTGGTAATCCCCAGGACCGGAAACAGCCCTGCTGAAACTGACATTATAATCCCCGGAGCCATCTCCTGCATACACAAAATAAGTCTGTCCCGAAGAATCAATTTCAGAAATATAATCGCCGTTGCCCTCGCCGACATATTCACTGCCCGGAGCATAGGCCGAATCCTCAAAAGCTCCGGCCTGGCTTAAAATCTCTCTTTCGCGCTCTCCAAGGTCAAAGCTTCTGGGGTTAGACTTGTTGTCCTTTTCCCCCAGATACTGCAGACCTATTGAAAACCTATCATTCCAAAAAGTATTAGCATTATATAAACTCCTATGATAGTTCTCGACGGCATATTGAATTTTAACGGTAATGCGGCTTTTAGAGCTTATAATATTTCTGGGATTGAATTCGATATAACCTTCATAATAGTCGATATTGTAATCATTCTCGGCGCCGCGGACGAGTTTTTTACCATCGAGATAGACCTCCTCTGTGCCGGGTAAAAAGATATTTCCCCCGGAGACAGATTGCGACTGGTCGAAACCCTGCAGAAGGTACGGTCCCTGTTTGCCGTCAACGCCAAAGAAAAATATCTCTACCTGTTTGCCGGGAGAAAATGCCAGTGCCGATGAACCGTTCAAATCGCCTGTATTTCCTTGAATATGCAAACCGGTCAGCTTGCGGCGGAAATCCAAAAGGGAGTTTTCAATGCCCTTAAGTTCGATATCGCCGAAATCGCCTTTGAAACCGCCGGTCTCCAGGCTTAAGAAAATCCTGTCAAGTTCGTCCAGAGCGCGCGTTCCCCCGCTCGTTGAGCCGCCGAAGTTCTGGTCGGTTATACTTCCCCTGATAAAAACGCCATCCGCCATTTGCCCGGAGATATCCAGGTCTAAACTCTGGGACAGCGTGGGATCGCCCCGGCCGCCGATATTCACCACGAATCCTTTACTGCCGATTATTTCAAGCCGGTCGTGCTTTTTTAACCGTTTAGCCGACGATGCATTTTCGGTTATGTAAGGTTCGGTTAACGCAACCGGTTTCATAAACTGATATGACGGTTTTAAACTAATCGGCAGGATAGAAAACGTGATATGCAAAGTATCATTAAGCACCAGAGGTTTTGAAAGTGAAATTAAGCCGTCATTATAGTTAATGCGATAGTCATCATCAGGGATCAATAACATACCCTTATATTCAATTTTCTCTGAGTCTTTAATAATATGAGTATATCCCAATCGATACGGACCGGCGGCGCCCATCCCGACTATATCAAGGGAGACATCCTGGTCGGCCGCAACTGTTCCGGCCAACATCAAAACCAGGATTAAAGCCTGCCGCATAGATCATTTCCTTAATATGAGTTTGACGATAAATATTCTGGCGGTTGCGGAATCAGCAATATAAATAGTATCATCAGAATCGATAAAAAGCCCGGTCGGCTTAACTATCTGTTGACGTCCCTGTCCGCTCCATCGGAATATTTCGTTTCCTCTGAAATTAAAACAATGAAGCAGGCCGGTTTGGGAATCGGTTACCCAGATGCCTGTTCGAGGTGAAACCGCAACGGCTGAGGGTTCTGCGAGAACCTCATCGCCAAAAGTCTGGATATGTAAACCGAAATCATCGAAGATAAAGATGCTGCCATATTCGGAGTCAGCTACATAAATTTTGCTGTCATTACTGTATTCTATATCTGCAGGATAGCTGACTGGTCGATAGCTGCTTCGGCTGCCGAAATCATATATATAATAAAAAAACTGATCAAGTTTGAGACATGACCCCAATCCCTCATCGCTTATAAAGATATCCCCACGTGCGGTAACCTCGACGCCGGTGGGATTGATAAAATCAATTTTTTCGCTTTTTATATAGGTTCTTTCTTCCGAGATGAAATTAAAATTGCGGTCGAATCGCAAGACCCGCCTGTTGCCCGAGTCGATAACATACAGATTTGAGACATTATCCAGAGCCAGTGAAACAGGACCGTTTAATGCGTAGCTCGAGGCGCCAAATCCTCCTACTTCGGAGATGAAATTGTGCGATGAATCGAGTTTTACAATTCGGTCGTTACCGTAGTCGGCGATGAAAATTTCGCCGACCATGTTTACCGCGATATCGCGCGGTCTGTTTAGCGGACGGGAGGAATCGATTGACGGACCGATTATATCAATGACCTGTAAATTCAATATGGTCTGAGTTGTTGTTTGAGGTTTCGGCTTTTCAGGCGAACAGGCGGTCGTCAGAATAACTGCAAGCGATACGATTAATGAAAGCTTAATCATCAATCAAAGTATTTTGATAATGACACTGTAATGGAAGGGTTGTTTAAGTCTGGCGTTAAAGCATAATGAAATTCAAATCCCCTATCTGAAAATTCCAGTCTTCGGTTATATTTGATAGCCGACAGGTAAGCCTCAACCGCCGAGACAATATGGTTGGCAACTATAATGCCGATGACTACATCGGAACGCTCATAGGCAATTTTGCTCTGATTTCTCAGGTTGCGGTATCTTTGACGGTCGTCGTTGTTATCCCAGTTCCAGTAGTATAAGGGTGTTTCGGGGAACAGCCGGGCGTCTCCCCGCTCGTAAACCCCGATCATTTGATTATAGCCGAACTCATATATTCCCTCGTTCACATCCCGGTTATCATAGTAAGTCATCTTTATCCAGTAAAGTTCATCGGTGTTGTCAGCGTTTGCGCCGGCTTTTAGCACGGCCCAGCCTTTGGCGGCATCATCCTTGTACGAGCCGAACTTGCGGAAGCCGTAATATGAAATCCATAAACCCGATTCTATGCCAAAAAACAATTTCGCCCTGGAATTCTGTTTGATATAGTACTGGCCAGCGCCGGGCAGTATTAAAGAGTACAGCGCCGCTTTGAACTTAGATTTGTAATCAAGGTCTGCAGAACGCCCAACCAGGGGAATATTCAAGCCATCGTTTGAGTATAGACGATTAGACTTCAACTGAGACCGCATCAAAAAATCAATTGAATCACCGGCAAATACCGGCTGGTTCAAAGCAATCAAGATCAATAATATTACAAGAAAGCCCTTTTTCATTTTAGAACCTGTAAGTGCAGGTTAAAATTGGCACATTTCCGCTGCCAAAGTCTTTAGTTTTTAGCTTAAATGAATATCGTTTTTGCCCCTTGTTGTATTTTTTAGCCGTTAAGGCCGCATCAAAAGCAGAGATTATCCGGTTGCCAAGTGACAGCATTATCATCGTATTCGCTGACTGATAAAAGTCATTTGCCTGTTTTCTCAGATCCAGGTATAATTCCCTGTACGGTGAAAGCACCGCCTCACCGTTTGGCACTCCCGGCGGATATTGATCGATATCTATCCAGCCAAGCTGAAACTGATCATATTTGCCGATGTCTTCGAAATATTCATTATTTAAGATGGGCCTGTTGTTTTCATCATCCCAGGGCATACGGTGGGAGAAAGTATCCTGTGCCGCCGAATCGAGAGTATTCCACCATTGCATAAAATCCCACCAATAGTAAGTTGTATCGGCATGTGCCCTGTAGTCGTCCTTTTTGCCGTCGCCCTTACCATCATATATGAAATAACCTGTCCATAAGAGCGCCTCAATTCCTAAAAATACAATCGGCTTGATCTTTGAACCGGAGTAATATTCACCGGCGCCCGGCACCATCAATGAATAAAAGAACGCCCGTTTTGTAGATTTCGCTTCAAATTCATAGATATCGCCGGTCAGAGGAGTGGCGAATAAATCCTCTTTAACAAAAACCGGTTCTTCAGGCTTTTTGACCGGAATTTTAGCTTCAACCTGTTGAGGCGCTTCCGGTATTTCATCATCTGAAGCCAGTCTATGGGCAATATCCTGCATGCCGACATTCAACAGATTGTCAAGCCCCTCCTGTGTATCATAAGTGACGGTCTTAATGATTTCTCCGGTTTCAGTATCTACGATTTTTGAAAAAGCAGTATAAATACTATCAACCAGACTAATACTGCCGGCGATGATTTGTTTTACATCCAAAATCTTGCCTGCTTCTACCATATATTCATCAGAAATGCTATCAGACAGCCCGAAACCCTGTTCGGTAAAAATGTCATTCATCATTTGCGGAGCGATGACTTTATATTTGCCGGTTTCATAAAGCTCGGTTCTGAGCCTGTCAGTGAGCGTGCCTATTAGCGTTTGATCGATCCCTATTCCCTCGAGTTCCAGCACAGCGATGGACTGAAGCGCCGGAATATCTGTATCGAGACTTTGAGCGATTAAAGCGTTTGAGGCGAAATATTCGGCTATACTGAAGTCATGCCCGGATTGATCGGCAAAGACCTGACCTGTGGAAACAAATATCATCAACGCTATCATCAAAATTTTACGCATACTACCTCCTCTATTTAATAAGAGCAACTTTTATCATAATATTTTTGTCCAAATTCTGGCTGGCTGCTTCAGCCTCGATGCGCGCAAAATAGACCCCTGAAGCGAACCTCGAACAGTCCCATTCAATCTCATCGGGAACCGAGCCTCCCTGGGTGAAATCTGTTAATTCATCCACCAACTCGCCCGACATGTCGTATATTCTTATATTAATATTAGCCGGCTGGTCAACGTAATATCTGAACGTTGTTCTATCTGATGCCGGATTGGGATAGTTGTATACAAGATTTTCAGGCAGGAAACCATTTAATGGAGAAACCGGCTTCAAAAAACCGGGTGACAGGTACCCCCTTCTGGAGATATCGCTGCCGGCAGTCGGCCATGGTTGATCGATGGCATTATAACTGCCATCAAGGTCCCAGGCAGTGAAAAAACCGCCTGAATCTATCACGGCAATTTCAAGGTCGCCGTCGCCATCAAAGTCGTTTATGACAGGTTCCACAGTAACGCCGGTGGAGGTAGTCAGGGGAAATCCGCCCAGTATATCGCCATGATTGTTGATACACGACACCCCTCCAACTGACAGGTCGTAGTATAAATCTATATTTCCGTCGTTATCAATATCGAGAACAAGCGGCTTGTTGATTGAATAGGAGATGATAATATCCGGGATGCCGTCATCGTCCACATCGGCGATGAGCGGCTGATTTATTATGTTTAATATAGAATTTTTGGCAGTTATACGGGCAGGGAAACCATCGAATAATATACCTTTATAATTATAGGCATAAGCCGTCAAAAATGTATCGCCGCCGATCAAGACAATATCCGGGTAGCCATCGGAGTTGATATCGCCGAGGGAGGGAGAACACGGATTTTCGATTTCAATCGCTTTAAGCTGATGAGACCCGCCATCATAGATACATAAATAATCGCCGACTGTTAACACTGCATCATCGACATTATCGAGGTTTATATCCCCGCATGAGAGACCTTTCAAATCACCTGATGGTAAAGCTGTATTATAAAGTTCAGTCATAGAGCTATCATTCTGGACACCCTCGTATAAATAAAGATCACCGGAATCGTTATAAACTATAAAAACTTTTGTATCGGAAATTGCAAGCTCGACCGGCACACCATCTAAAGTATCGAGTTCGGTAACAATAATACCCGTATCCCGATATTTGATTGAGCGAATTACAGAATCATCAAACCCGGCGATAATCTCATCATCGCTTATAGTGGTGTCTTTATCAAAATCATAAGCTGCCGGTCCGGCAGTCATTGAATCTGGCAATAAAATGGAACCCATCAGGTCGGCTAAACTGTCAACCGGTGATAGATCGTATCCTTCATAAAGATACAGCTTACCGGCAACATCGAAGCAAGCAATCTCCGGCGAATCGTCGCCGTCGAAATCACCGGCGATTACTTTACTGGCGACGATTGTATCAAGCATGGCAATAAAGGGAATACGGTACCAGAGCGTGTCGCCATCGAAGTTCGGCATGATCAAATTGAAACTTGTGTCTGCCTCAATCACCGGCGAGCCGTCATGGTTTATAGCTATCAGGAACTTATTGCGGGCGGCTATCAATTCGAGATGGCTGTCCGAATCTATATCAAGTGCTGATAATCCGCCATCGCCGTAGCCAATGTCGGGAAAGCCCATAACCGGAAAACCTTCTGCTCGCCAGCCGATGTCTACATCGCAGGTCATGAGCGTATCGGTTGACGATATACCGGTAATTGATATATGAGTATCAGCGCCGCTGTTTGAGCGGCTGTCGGGCCTGGTGGAAGGAGTTAAGTCGGCATTATTACTTTCCTTGAAAAAATCGGCATCGCAACCATAATAACCCCATGAAACGTAATTGCCGCCGAAATCAACTATGCCGTCGGCCTCAACCAAAGACACAAACCGGCGGTTAGGGTCCCATTGAAGAGTATTCCAAATAAAGTTATTTAATCCGGAATTAGCGTAATCCAGATAAGCGACCGTCTCATCGACATGCCAGATTAACAGACCATCGCCCGGAAGGAAAACATCATAATCAAAGCTGTCGAAAGTGACAAGTGAGTCACCATGGTAATAACCGTAAACCGGTCCGAGGATAACGCCGGTTTCGCGATCGGCGTCTATGTATAATGTGTCATTTTCAGAATAGTTTAAATAACGAAAATCAGCATGATAACGGCGGTTCTCGATAAGAAAATATTCATAATCGGATATCGGAACTTTGATAACCTCATTAGTATGGTAAAGCTGTTCTGCCGCCGGTATTTCAATATCATCGACATCTACAGCCTCAGTAACCCCAGAAAACCCGATATACGCCCTTGACCACGCATCGGGGAATACAGGCAAAATACCGGAAACCAGCGCGCCATGCTCTCCCAGTTCAACAACTGTTGACATCCCGTTATTGTCCATGAGTGAGAAATCGCCGATTGTTGTTAAAAAATTAGAGGTATTGTACAAATCAATCAAACCGAGTTGATGGCCGAACTCATGCGCTAAGACCGCATTCAACACTGTAACCCGGTTATCCTGACAAGCGGTTTCCGGTATAATCAACCCCTCATGTATCTCAAATGTGCCGGAGTCGACTTTTATAGTTGTGTCTGCGGTCCAGAGAAAGCCGGTATAAAAATCGTTTGGCGTATCCTCAACAAAGTACAAATTGTTCTGCTGGTCTGACCCGGCATGAAAGATTATATACGAATCATACTGTGAAAAATCAATTTCCGGCGCTAACGTATCAGCCAGTATGAAGGCATCTTTAAAGAACATTAAAAGTCTGAAAGCAATGCTTGAATCGGGCCAGGGACCTTCACTGCCGTAGTACGACATCCGGTGCGTCAGTCTGAAAGCCGCATCTTCAGCCTGGGGATAAATATCCCAGTTCAATCGGAGCTGACGGTTTGAGACATTAAACCAGTAGCGGTTTAAAGCTCTCATATGAGCCGAAAAGTAGGAGGTATTATGAGGTGCCGGGTCGAATTCGTGGTCTTCCTGTTCTGTGAATTCCTCATAGGTGCGAAGGTCAAAATTGCCGTTACCCGTTGTTGTGGGGTCATCGGGGACCTCAGTCTGGAATTCCACTTTTAGCGCCAGTATCCGTAACGTGTCCCCCTGTGTAGAAAGAGATAACGGCTGACCAGCTTCGCTTCTGGGCAAACCAAACGGCGTATCTCTGTCCAGTCCGAGGAGATTTTTTCTTGAAACCATCGAACGCAATGATTCCGGTTTCCGCTGAACATCTCTTGTATGCGAGGCTATCTTACCATTGAGCATTGGGGGCTTAAATACCGTTGGTCGTTCGGCAAAAGCGGCAATCGACAATAATAATATTATTGAAATTAAAGCTACATTTTTCAGCATTCAATCGCCCTTAGAAGCCGACGTTCATGGAAAAACGCATCGTGTTTCCCATACGGTTATGATCTACGTTTGATTCTGGCACATAGGAGAAATCAAACCGGTACTTTGTCCACTGCATCGAGGCTCCAAGCGTGAAATATCTCTGAACGCCGATATCGTCATAAATATAGCCTGTTCTCAATGACACATAATTTGAATACCAGTATTCCAGTCCTATATGCGGTATAATTTCCCTTATTTCGGTTTCGATATCATCATTGAGGTCAATAAGCAGTTTGTTTGCCTCACCTAATAACGTAAGTTTGTTATAAGGCGAGTCAAAAATCTTGTAAGCAAAGGCCAGGGCCAGTTTACGAGGGAGGGGGTCTGCCTGGTCGGCATCGATGTAGGCCATATCCGGGCCGATATTAGTTACGGTTGAAGCAAGTGTAAATTTTCGGTTTACGTCATAAAGTATGCCGCCATCCATGGCAAAGGAATAGCCGGTACCGCTGCCTTTCTCCATGCCGGCGCCGGCTTCCGATAAATGCGAATTTATATATCGAGCGGAAAGACCTGCCGACAGGTTGTTTAAAAGTCTGGCGCCATAGGATAACGTTATCGCCAGATCATAGGGGTGGAACTCGCCGCCGTATACATTTGTTTCGCTTCTTCTTTCCATAGACCCCATTGAAAGATAAGTTATGGCAAAGCCGAATGTTCCCCACTCGATCGTGGGATACACAATGGAGAAGAATTCAAAATAGATATCCGGATCAAGTTCTTTTAAATAGTTCGAATGCTGAAGGGTAAGCTGCTTTTGAGCTTTGGAAAGGATATAGATCTTGTTTGATGCGGCAAACCACATTTCACCGGATTCCGTTTTAATTGTGTGAGCTGGTGTTTTAGCAAGTTCCGGTTTAGGAAACCGGCTCCAGACCCCGTCATTATATTCAATTACTCCAAAAGCAGAGCCAACATACGCCCTTTTTGAGGATGGCGCCGCTATTGTGTAGATCGGCGCCCCCAAAGCATTAGCATATATCATGACAGTTTGCCCGGGTTCGACCATATCGCCTTGCAGATTGTTGTAATAAATAATCATTTGTGAAAGCTGCTGAATTTTGTCCGGGGTAGGATCAGGCAGAAATTGTCTGGCAATATCCTCTATAGATATGGTTTGTTCGGCAGTATATTTTTTATAGCCGAAATGGTAAAAAGTTTCTCCATTGAACATAACAACGCCTGTGGTTGTGCCTATCCATAAGATGTTATCCTTTGCTGCAAGCGATAATAATTTCCCCCTGAAAACAGGTTGATAGGGCAGCTTTATTTTTTGACCAACTGAAAGTTCACCTTCAATTTCGTTCATATATTTGATCTGTTCAATCAGGTTTTCCTTATCGATTACAGCGACAGCGCGATAGAACGATTCGATGATTTTATCAAGATCTTCGCCAATTGTGACTTCGTGGGCATGGTAGTTTTTCCAGTCGTTTTCATCATAGAAATAAAGGTCGTTCTCAACAGTCGCCCAGACTTTGGAGGCTGCGGCTATACCGGTTATATGACCCTTTGGAGCATTTTTTTCGGGTGGATATTTTTTAATCTTTGCTCCGTCATAATAAACCAGCTCTTTTTCAGTGCCGATGATTATACTTTTTCTGCGGTACTTCGACAGGGCGGTTATCTTAAGAGAAAGAAGATCGTCCTCGCGTCCGTACAATTTCCACTTATTTCTTTTTGGATCAAAACGATAGAAACCGTTATCCGTACCCACATATAACATGCCGCCGTGGGATTCAATACAGTTAACCGGAGAGTCTAAGATTATATCTAGGGGGATATCAATTTTATCAATCGATCTCCTCTTAATCGCCCGGTCGAACCCAAAAGCGACAGAATCGAGTTCAGAATTTAACATCTGATCGTCTGATAGGCTGTTGTTAATCATATTCTCGAATTTGTTAAATTCATGACTGTCTATCTTTAAATCACTCCAGGCTGTTTTAAGACGATCGAAACCGTTGGCGATTTCCTCGGTATACTGGTAATCGTCGGGAATGTACAGGATGAGCTTTTGCTGAAGCGCCCCGATTTCCTCTAAAGGAAAGCTGTTATTAAGGCGGACCAGCTTATCATAGTATGGCTCGATTTCATTTTCACCAAGCCCTGTATAGCGAAGAATTACACTTTTAACAGACCTGCCCTCATCAAGGCTCTGACTTGTTTTAGTTTCCCAGTTTCCGTTTTTATATTTGGACAGACGGCCGTTAATAATTGCCCAGATATCATATTGCTTGTAATTTACATTTGGCAGGTCATTTTTAACCAGGGCTATTTTCTGTATTTCCTGGTCCCCGGTGGCTGCAAACTCGATCCAGCTCGATGATAATGGGTATCTGCCCAATCCTGCCGGGTTCCAATGGGTGGCGGTCGCATCATCGGCAATGGAGACAAACGTTTCGCCCATTCCGCCGGCCCTGGCGCCGGGCGCTATAAGCAAAAAAGGCACAGCGTTTTGAGATACCTGCCCATAAACATTGACGGTCAACAATATCGCCAATACTGGCAGATAGACCAGTATTCTTTTCATTTTATCCTCCATATCATTATTAGCTACATTACCTTATCGTCAATTAATTAACCTTTTCCAGTTCAATCCTCTCGTTTGTTTCTATATACAAAACCTGAATATTATTAACAATAATTTTAAAATCAATACTTCATTATAATCTACCTGAATATTACCAGTTTCGATTGGAATGACGATTTTCTCCGGTTACCGTCCAGACCGGTGCCGAATGCTTCGATTTTGTAGATGTAAACTCCGCTGGCAAGTTTATCGCCATCGGCATCCCTGAGATTGTAATGTTTATAGCTGTAGTCGCCTAAAGTATAATCCGGAACCAGCAAATCTAAACTTTTTACATTCCTGCCGGCTAATGTATATATTTCTAGCGATACACTTTCGGCAGGTCCCTTTAACAAGTACTGAAACACGGTGGAGTTGGTCCTGACCGCTGGATTTGGATAATTCATAACCTCGCTTATTGAAAATTGCTCGGCCTCATAAACGTTGATATAAGATGTAAACAGGGTTGAATTATTGTAATTGTCCCAAGCTTTTAATGTAAGCATATGTTCGCCGACAGGCAAGTCGTTTATTTCAAATGTTACAGAGCCCTGCTGCCAGTCACCCATATCAAACACGAAATTCTCTGTCAAATCTGCAGAATACGCGTCACCATCGTCGATTTTAACGACGATTCCATGCCCCATGGCTCCGGTAATATTCACGCCATGCGCATCATACACCCGGGCCTCGAATACCGCATCGGTTGACACTGCCATTATACCTTCATTCAGATTCTGGTTCTTATAAAAAATATCGATTGTGGGACCAACTGAATCGACCTCTGCCGATATGGCGCCGGAAATCTGAAGAGTATCGGTGACTCCCGAACCGTCGATAATCCCATTTTCAAAATAGACATATATTTTAGCGCCTTTTTCACCATAACTGATGTCTTTGGGAATAAAAAACGAGGTGGAGAAATGGCCGTTTTCGATCAGCGCTGGACCGTAGAAAATCGTTGGTCCGGGAAGAGTGTAATCGAAATAGGTGGGTGGCTGAGTCGTCGGGTTGCCGGCATAATTGGTCAGCATCCTGTGCCTGTTGATTGAGGCATCCTTTGCCAGAACCCAGATTGTGCCGTTGAAATTTGTTTGCGGTTCTCCCGAATCGTTAACAACCGTACCGGCAATCGAGTCGACCGTCAAACCTGTTAATGAATCAGGCCAGTGGGAAAATTCCACTTCCAGCGTTGGCTTACCGGCAATCAGAGCGGGGTCGCCAAACAACATATACTTGCGATCGTTGGTAATTGGCGAACCGTTCACCTGCCTTAAATATTTGGCAATATAGAGAGCCCCGCCAAATGATACCGAATCACCAAACAGCAATTGATCATACATCTCATAGTTTAATTGGGCATTTGGTGCGCCCTGAACCAGTCTGGTAGCGCCAATTGAGGCAATCGCTCCTCCATTGGCATACCGCAGAAAATCCTCAGACATTCCCTGTTCGGTGGGATGATCAAAAAATCCGATTGAGCATGAAGCGGCAAAGACCAACGACGGCTTATCTGTATTTTGAAGCAACGGTATATCCTCTACACGCCGGAATATTACTTCATGAGCCCACTGTCCCTTGTTGCCATGACCGATCCAGTTTACAATAAGACCGCCGTCATTGAAGGCATTTATCAAGGCTTCACGGGCATCGGGTTTGGTATTGCCGGTCTTGACCGGATATTCCATAAGATAAATCTTCTTTACCTCTATACTGTTGGGAACATGGCTTCCAGCCAGGCTCTCAGCCTGATTTGTATGCGAAACTTCAGTCGTTGAGCCGGGTTTTAAATGGTCATCGGCCACAATAATAACATTATTGCGCCATTTTCCCATTGTTGGATTTGCCTCGTAATTGATAATTTTGTTCAGCACAATTTCCATTTCATCTGTATTGTTCGCTGACAGACGGCCAATTATCATATCAAGACTTTCATCGTTATTTGAATCTAAATAGCCGTATCCCCCAAAATATATGAAGCATTCATCGGAGCCATACGATTTATAGTTGCTGGGCGTAAAATTCGTCTCAAACGGCGGTATGAGCATCTGTCCGCCCGAATTTAAGTTATTGCGATAATCATAATGACCATCCCCCACTAAAACAACATACGATGGCGGAGCCCCGGCCCAGTTTTCAAAGGTATATTTCAGGAAATCTCTGATGGCTATAGGATCGAAAAGCCCCCAGCTGAACTGGTTGTAGATATCTTCAACCCGGACAACCTTAACTCGTGTATTGGCTGATACGTTTTCCCTGTGCTCGGCCAGTTCCAATGATTGCTCGTAAAATACTTCGGGAGTAATAATAATATAATCAGCGCCATTGGATGTGGAACGAAGGTCGTCAGGCTCATATATTGAATAGCTGTTGATTGTCTTATACGATGAAGCGCCGACGATGTAGTACAGATATTTGGCGTCGTTAGCATCATGGAATACCAGGGTATCGCCGGAGAGTTCCGCATTAATTATTCGCGCGGTACTGTCATGATGTGATATATTCAAAAGGATGTAATCGGAGGGGACGTTGGTCAAACGGTATTCCACTATGCCGGCGGAATCGGGACTGGTAAACCGGAGTTCGTTGTCTTCAAGGGTTAGCCATCGGGGATAAAAGATATCGATATAATCAAGATAGAATTCTGAGTCGTTGCTTAGAATGAACGTATTAAAGCTGGTACCGCTGTATAAGCTGGAAGTATTATATATTGAAAAACCGTTACTGTAAGAAATCCTGGCAGCGGGAGTATTATTTACTAAAAGCTGGTCAAAACTTCCATCGGCATAGACTTTGATTTTTGCCGCACTGCCGGCAACCACATCGTTTAACCTGATATTGGCCGAAAAGTTTCGCTTCTTGCCCCAGTACCATTCGAAGTGATCCCGGTATTCGCTGGTGCCTGCATACAGTTCAATTTCTCTTTCCTGATGAACAAAATCGGTGAATTTGTCGACCGCAAAATTGTATTGACTCTGCGGCGATCCATTAATATTTGCCCATCTTTTTGGCTGACTGCCA
This sequence comes from uncultured bacterium, assembly GCA_965603725.1. Lineage (GTDB taxonomy): Bacteria > Zixibacteria > MSB-5A5 > UBA10806 > 4484-95 > JAGGSN01. The sequence goes on from CBFDEC010000036.1 coordinate 18,093, forward strand.
AAGCTTCCGCTATAAGTTAGCCAGTAGATGTTTTTCGGAGTATAATGGTTATAATGGAATATGAATTCCTGCAGATCATTGTCGTATTCATATCGGTCGGCGGCTTCCCCATAAAAAAGCAGCAGGTCGCCATCATCAAATGCGCCGTCATCATAGCCTGTGACATAAATCGGAACCTCGACAAACTCCGGCCGCGGCTGATCATTATTGACAGGGAGTTCGGCTCCACCGCCATAAAAAATCCTTATCTCTCGCGGATCGATATCATCAACATCAACGCCGGCGGCGCTTAACTCAAACCTGGTGATTCGATAAACGGCGGAACCGGTAACCTCGAGTTTTACCCATACCTGAGAAGAATCAAAAACTGACTGCGTTGCCTGTGTTTTAAATGGAATAGGCGGCCAGTGAACCCGCCAGTTCCGGGCGATATCATAATTGACTACTATATTCGAAAGGAGGTTATCGAATATATATCCATTTGGACGGGGAGAGGTTGTCTTCTGATAAGTCGGATTATTAAAATCCACCCTTACAGTAATAGATTGAGCCTTATACAAAATCCCGTTTTCAATCCTGGCAGCGCCTAAGTTTACTTTTACCACCCTTAATCCTCTTATGATATATTCATCCTCGATGGAAACAGTTTGAAGCGGCCAGGTTTTGTATGGTTTCTGGTTGTTTGTTCTGGCAATAAATTCTTTTTCGGAAAATTCGCTGATAAAATTTGGAATTTCAACCTCTGCAATCCGACTGTAGTTCTGGCTGACAATAGTAACAGTGGGTTTTGATGAAAAAGGCGCTCCTATCGGAATGATTTTGACCGGAAGCATAGGCTTGCCCTGGTCCCGTACCTGAGCGGTGCGAGGCATTGATGGGAATTTATATTGAGAGGGATAGCCTTCAAGACTCGTTAATTCAAGATCAGGCGCGTAATAGGTAAAAGTAATACCGGATTCGTCAGAGGAAATAATATGGATATCGCTGTCAAATATGCTACTTTCTGCAAGCGCCAAATTGGCCAGCAGAAAAAAGAAAACAGTTATTTTCATCGCATTCATGGCGAATTTCACCTACTTCTTTTATGGATATCCGACATTTTGCCCGATTAGACCTGGCATTAATCCAAGTCTAAGAAACCATCTTTTGTGTTGTTAATTCGGCAATCAAGCCGATATCCTTTTAGCCAGATGCGATATAAACTCCTTTCGTTGCCATTAAAATAAACAAAAATAATTTATTGTCAAGCGACTTTAATGGCCAAGATTTTCATTAGCTAAAGAAGCCGAACCTTCAGCCCGGAAACCTTTTATGAACTCGTTTGCCGATCTATAAGCATTATCGGCAATCGCCCGGGCAAATTCATCAGGAATGCTGTCAATCTCTTTTTTGAATTGCTTGGTCGCCATCTTTATATTTTTATTCTCTTTTTCCGTCCATTTTTTCATTTCAGTCATTAAATCCGGTGGTAAATGTCTATGGGCGATATTCTGCCATTCGGTGCCGACATTTCCTTTGCGAATGCCATAGGCAGCAAATTTGCCTACGATATTGAGCGGCGTACCGGTAATGCCGTGCTGAGCGATTCGCACGCCATGACCTTTAATAGCCCGGTAAATTTCGCCTGTTCGTTCCAGATCTATATTGATTTCTTCGCCCTCGAAGTAATTGCCATGCTTGGAGCCGTTGTTGATAGCTAACAGGTTTGGCGAAAGCCCGTTTTTAACAAGAGCATTAATAAATCCCGATCCTTCCTCAACTGTGGTGATTTCAGCTTCCTGCCCGGCTGATTTGACCTCGCCTACTTCAACCTCCAGACCCCAACCGGCCTCAATTATCGGTTTAGCCAATTCGGTAGTAATTCGGACATTATCATCATGCTCATTAAATGAGGCGTCGATAGCATACGATGTGTAGCCCGCCTTTAACTCCGCCTCGATTAAAGCCTTAGCCGCATCGATTTCTTTATCGCTGGTATTTTTGACTGTGATATGATCGCCATGAATGAAAAATGGCCCCTCAAAGCCGGTTTTTTCGGCATAATCGATTAACATATCAACGAAAATCTGCGGTGTCTGGCCGGTGTAGCCGCCATCGATATTTCCCTCGCTTTTGGCCAGTTCAAAGCCGATTACCGCATCAAGTTCCTGAGCCGCTTTCATAATGCCGGGCACGACATGTTTAATCCTGACATTGCAGGCCATCATAATACACTCTTTATCACGGATGACATTGAATATATCGCGGCTGTTCATAAGACAAACCTTGCTTGATGAACCAAGCTTTTTCACGACCGATTCCGGTCTGCTTTTTAATAGATTTGGATAAGCCATCTTATCTCCTTTCAACTATTGAATTATTAATAGTGTTCCACAGTTATTTTACCAACCAGGCGATAAAAGCCGCAATCGGCAATGCCGGCAATAGATTGCCGACTTTTATACGGGATAGTCCCAGCAGATTGATTGCTATACCGAGCATCATAACCCCGCCAGCCGCCGACATCTCGGTAATGACAACATCGTTTAAAATAGCCTGAAGATATTTAGCCAACAAGGTAAGCGCTCCCTGGTAAGTAAATACTACCAGAGCCGAAAATATCACCCCTGAACCCATAGCGGCAGACAAAGCCATAGCTGCAAAACCATCCATTAGAGATTTAACATAAATCAGTTCGCCGCGGTTATATAAACCATCCTCGAACGAACCGACTATTGTCATCGGTCCAATACAAAATAATAGCGAGGCGGTAATAAAACCAAGCACAAAATCAGCGCCGGATGAATCGGCCTTCTTTTTAAAATATTCGCCCAGATCCGCCAGTTTTTCCTCTATATGAAGCCATTGCCCGACCAGACCGCCGGTTACCAGCGAGCCGACTATAATTAGTATATTGTCAGTTTTTATCGCCATTTTCAGCCCGATTAGAATTGTGACCAATCCCAGCGAGGTAATTACAATACTTTTGTATTTTTCCTGAAGCTTTGCGCCTGCTGAAAGCCCAATCGTTGAACCTGCCAGGACTGTGCCGGTATTCACTAAAAAGCCTATCATAGTATGAGATGGTATATAATACTGTTGGTGATAGTTAGCAAGGATAAAGATTGAAGGAGTTTCCCTGATTTTTTAAAAATGATCTGCTGGCCTTCAGGTTCGACCTGACTGGACAGACCTTTTGCTTTCAGCAACGTCAATTGAAAATCCGGTCATCATTTCTATAATAAAATTGACTTTAGACAAGCCCTGACTTAATATCTTTTACTATGAGCGGAGCTTTTTCATTAAGGCAAAAAATCCTTTTGTTTGTCGCCGGTCTTCTTGGACACGCTTTAATAAACCTGCTTGGATTCACCTGGAGATTAAGGGTTGCCGGGCAAGTCGATTTATATCCCAAAAGAGAGAAAACCGAAAAGAGAATTTACTGTTTCTGGCATAATCGATTCCTGGGGTTAGCCTATACTCAAAGGAAAAAAAATGTCGGCATAATGATATCCTCGCATTTTGACGGGGAAATCATTGCCCGCATAGTTTCTCGTATGGGATATCAGCCATTGCGCGGCTCATCCACTAAGGGAGGCGCTGTCGGCCTGTTATCAATGTTGAAAAATGATGAAGTCTGGTATCTGGCAATTACTGCTGATGGACCCCGGGGACCTAAGGGCGTTGTCAAACCCGGAGTGATTTACTTAGCCTCCAAATCAGGTCTGCCTATTGTGCCGGTTTCATGCAACAGTACGAACAAGTGGGTGTTATCATCCTGGGATCAGTTTGAGATTCCCAAGCCTTTCGCCAAAGTAGCGGTAACCCTTGGCAAACCAATCAGCATAGGCGAAATCTCAGGTCATACTCAAATAAAAGAGTACACCATGCATCTGGCCAAGGCTATCAACGAGCTGGAAAATTGTTCATAGCATATCAAATAATTCTCGTTATCGCGCTTATTATAGCAAGCCCTTATTTACTGCTGAGAGCAATCATAGGCGGACATGGATTGAAAGAGCGGCTCGGTTTATGGGACTTTCAACCGGATGGCAGGCAGGTCGTCTGGTTCCATGCCGCTTCGATGGGAGAACTTAAGATCATCTCTACCATTTTACCTGAATTTCAGAAACTTGCTCCTGATATTCGTGTAATAATCACTACTGTAACCAAAACAGGCAGGGCTAAAGCTTCGAAACTGCCTTTTCCGGTTGAGACTTTTTACCTTCCTGTTGACATACAATTTGCAGTTAAAAAGGTCGTTAAGAAAATACAGCCTATATTGCTAGTGCTTGCAGAAACTGAACTATGGCCGGCGTTGATCGACCGGGTCAATAAAGCTGGCGCCAAAATCACGATAGTTAACGGTCGGATTTCCGACCGGTCGTTTAAATTATATCAACTGGTTTGGTCTATAACATTATCAATGTTGAAAAAAATAGATTATATAATGACCCAGACCGACAGTGATGCCGAAAGATTCATGATGCTGGGAGCAAGACCGTCCGCTGTTGCCGTGTATGGCAATACGAAATTCGACCAGGTATTGACTGCCGAAAGAAAACCGCCGGCTAAAGAGCTTGAGGAATACCTGGGAGTCGACAATCAATTCGTTTTTATTGCCGGATCTATAAGAGCTGGTGAAATCCAAACTGTTATCGATGCCATATCAGCTGTTTTAAAAAGCAATACTAATTTCAGAGTAGCGTTAGCTCCCCGTCATTTGAAGGAATTAAACCAATTAGAAACTGCTGTAAAGCTGGCCGAACTTTTTTATATTAAAAGATCAGACTTATCCGGACAATCATCAGCCATTCAACCTGTTTTAATTCTGGACACGATGGGCGAACTTGGCGGGTTATATCCTTTTGCCGATCTGGCTTTTGTAGGGGGTTCACTGGTGAAAATCGGCGGTCACGATCCACTGGAACCGGCATCTGCCGGATGTGCGGTATGTTTCGGTCCGCATATGGATAACAGCCGTCAGTTTGCGGATATGCTTGTCGACTCGGGCGGCGCGGTGTATGTAAAAAACGGCGTTGAGTTAGCAAATCTGATTAAAATGCTGATTACTGACACAGCCAAAGCCAAAATGACAGGCGATAAGGCTCGTCGAGCGGTCTTATCACATACCGGGGTATCAAAAAGGATTGCCTTAAAGCTGCTGGAGTTCATTCAGTGAAGTTGATAATCAAATTCATTCTCTGGAAATTCTCAATAATATATCGAATCGTCATATTTTTCTGGGACTTGTACTGGCGCAATGCCAACCAGGTAAAACTTCCGTGTAAGATCATCTCAATAGGCAATATCACAGCCGGCGGAACCGGCAAAACTCCGCTGGCGATATACCTTGCCAGATTAGCCTCGAAATCGGGGCTTAAGACCGCGGTTATAGCCCGGGGATACAAACGTGAACGAAAAGGACTGACCGAATTGCACGAGAACTCCACCTGGCTTGAGGTCGGCGATGAGCCGCTGGAAATATTCCGTGTGACCGAAAATGTTAGAGTATATGTTTGTCGGTCAAAAACCAGAGCCGCCCAAAAGGCATTTTCCGATGGCGCCGAACTGATTATAATTGATGATGGTTTTCAGCATCGCCGGCTTGCCCGTGATGTAAATATCGTTTGCTTGGACTGTTCCAGACCCCTGGGACCGGGTGGATATCTCCCACTTGGCCTGCTGCGTGAACCTCCGCAAGCCCTTAAAAGAGCCGATATTATCGTCTATACATCATATATCAATAATTCCCATTGCGAAAAACGAATAGAAAATATTGCCGGTAGTAAAAAAGCGTTTTTCTCGTCATCGTCGATAAGCGCGTTCGTTGACTTACATTCGCGTAAAGAAGCTTCCACTGATGAAATCAGCGCCAAAAAGATAATCGCTTTTTGCGGTTTGGGTTCGCCTGAAAAGTTTAAAAACAGCCTGGATGATATTAAAATTGTTCCCGAAGAATTTATCGCTTTTGATGATCATTATCGCTATACTCAAGACGATATAGAACGATTAAAGAATACGGCACTGGAACATAAAGCGAATATATTTATTACAACTTTTAAAGATGCGGTAAAAATTGAGGGTTTTGATTTCGGTGATTTTGATATATATTCAGCCATGATGGAAATCAGGATCATCGATCAGTCCGGGGCTGATCGAAGCGATGAATTCAGGGCAGAAGTCGGATTATGAGTAAAGAATATGATATACTGATTATCGGTTCCGGGATCGCCGGCCTGATGTATGCTCTTAAGGTTGCTCATCTGGGCAGAGTGGCCATTATTACTAAGAAAAAGCGGATGGATGCCTCGACTAACTACGCCCAAGGCGGAATTGCCTCGGTTTTCGGTAAATCGGACAGTTTCGAAAATCATATTAATGACACATTGACGGCAGGTTGCGGTATCTGCGATCCGACAGTAGTTCGAAAAGTAATCCGATCGGGACCGATCTATATCAAGGAGTTGGCTGACCTCGGAGTAGATTTTACTCATAAGCGCGGCATATTCGATCTTGGCCGTGAGGGCGGTCATTCGCATAATCGGGTGGTTCATTCTGCCGATCACACCGGCCGCAACATCGAAAATGCGTTGCTGAATGCTCTCGTTCGCCATAAAAATATCGATTTATATGAAAACCATACCGCTATCGACCTGATTACCCAGTACCAGCTTGGTAGAAAGATTCCAAAGAGCAGTTTGAGTTGTTACGGCGTCTATGTCTATGATGACAAACGGATGAAAGTAGAAGCTTTCCAGGTTCGGTTGACAATACTGACTACCGGCGGCGCTGGCTATGTCTATCAACATACCACTAATCCAGATATCGCCACCGGCGATGGAATAGCAATAGCCTACCGGGCGGGCGTTAAAATCGCCAATCTTGAATTCGTCCAATTTCACCCTACCAGGCTTTATTCCTCCGATGATGAACCATTTTTAATTACCGAGGCTGTCCGTGGCGAAGGAGGTATATTACTTTCCTCTGATGGATGCCGGTTCATGGAAGGTCAGCATGAAATGGCCGAACTGGCGCCGCGTGATGTTGTTGCCCGGGCTATTGATATGGTTTTAAAGCAAACCGGCGATGATTGCGTTTATCTGGATATTTCTCATCGCGGCCGATCGTTCATAAAAAAGCGGTTTCCAACAATTTACGAAAAGTGTCTTAGTATGGGTATCGATCCGGCAAAAGAGCCTATCCCGGTCGTCCCGGCCGCTCATTATTTCTGCGGCGGCGTTCTCACAGATATAAATGGCAACACCTCTATGAATTACCTGCTGGCGGCAGGCGAGGTAGCCTGCACTGGCATGCATGGCGCCAACCGTCTGGCATCAAATTCACTGCTGGAGGCGGTAGCCTTTGCCGATTATACCTCTAAATGGACTATTGAGAACTTTTCCAGGATTAAAAAAAGACGAATGTATCCGTTGCCTGCCTGGGATGAATCCGGTGTGTTTGACCATAAAGAATGGGTTATAGTCTCACATGATTTACAGACAATTCGAAAAATGATGTGGGATTATGTCGGCATAGTACGCTCAAACAATCGTCTGAAGACAGCCTACGACCGCTGTATGATGATACGCAATCACATTAAGGAGTTTTACATGACAAACCCGCTTCGGCCGGAAGTTTTGCAGCTTCGCAATATTGCAGATGTGGCGTTGATACTGATTCGTTCGGCGCTTTTACGGAAAGAATCGCGGGGACTTCATTATAATGTTGATTATCCCAATAGAGATGACAAAAATTTTAAACATAATACCGTCATTCAGCGGGATTTCTATTTGGAAAAATAATGGCCGATAAAATTGTAATATTAGATTTTGGTTCGCAGTATTCCCAGCTTATCACCCGGAAGGTCCGCGAAAATAACGTATTATCCGAATTAATCAGGCATGACACGCCTTCTCCATCATCGCCTGAGAAGAATCTGAAAGGTATAATTCTTTCCGGCGGACCATCATCAGTGCATGACCGAAATGCTCCCCGTCTCGATCCCGGCTGGCTCGAACTCGATGTTCCGGTACTGGGAATCTGTTACGGGCTTCAATTGATTGTCAGCATGCAGGGCGGTATAGTGCGGCAGTCGAAACATCGCGAATACGGGCCGGCAACGCTTAATCTTCTTCATCAGGGCAAATTGAGCTCGCCGCTTCTTAAAGGGTTGCCGAAAACCTCGAAAGTCTGGATGAGTCATGGCGACTCAGTGGTCAAACTGCTGCCCGGATTTAAACATACAGCCTTTACCAATTCACTTAAATATGCCGTTATTGAAAATCAGGCTCGAAAAATCTATGCTGTGCAGTTCCATCCGGAGGTCGCTCATACCGAGTTTGGGAGTCAAATACTGGCCAATTTCCTGCTCGATATCTGCGGCTCGAAAGCCAACTGGACCCCGGCATCGTTTATTAAAACCCAGGTGAATTCACTAAAGAATCAACTTGATAAAAGCAAGGTTATCTGCGCCCTCTCCGGCGGAGTGGATTCCTCAGTTACAGCCTTTCTGCTTCATAAAGCGGTGGGGAAAAATCTCATCTGCATCTTTATCGATCATGGGTTACTGCGTCTCAACGAGGCACAACAGGTGAAAAAATCATTCAGGCAATTACGGTTCAATCTCAGATGTATCGACGCCTCAGAGCTGTTTTTGAAGCGCCTTAAAGGTGTAGCTGACCCGGAACGTAAAAGAAAAATCATCGGTCGAACGTTTATCGAGGTCTTTTCAAGGCAGGCGAATAAGCTCGGCGGGATTAAGTACCTGGCTCAGGGCACGCTTTACCCCGATTTGATCGAATCAGTATCATTTAAAGGACCGTCCGCTACAATTAAATCTCATCACAATGTAGGCGGCCTTCCCAGAAGAATGAGCCTGCAGCTGGTGGAGCCGCTTAAAGAGCTTTTCAAGGATGAGGTCAGAGCGGTCGGAGCAAAACTCGGTCTGCCAAAGAGTCTCACCTGGCGTCACCCGTTTCCCGGTCCCGGGCTGGCAGTGCGGATCATCGGCTCGGTAACTAAAGAGAGATTAGACCTGTTGCGTAAAGCGGATAATATCTTCATAACCGAGCTTCAAAAACACAAGCTGTACGATAAAACTTGGCAGGCGTTCTGTGTGCTTCTGCCGGTAAAAAGTGTCGGCGTAATGGGCGATGAGCGCACCTATGAAAACGTGGTAACTCTGCGATCCGTTACCTCCACCGACGCCATGACCGCCGACTGGGCGCGTCTGCCCGTTGATTTTCTGGCTCATGTTTCCAACCGGATAATCAACGAGGTCAAAGGCATCAACCGGGTGACCTATGATATCTCCTCCAAGCCGCCAGCGACGATTGAGTGGGAGTAATAACCATGTTATACATTCTTGTGGATGGTGTACGTCCTCCTGCACCATCTATTACTGTTGGCGCACCGGGAGGTACGTCAACCACGAAAGTTGCAAAATCTGGGTTGAAATGAGGGGCACATGGGGACGTGTGCCGCCCACAAGATACGGGATCGGGAAAAACAGCCCCTGTAACCGATTGACAATAAAGCGGTTGCGGTTTCAGCAAAATTTACCGAAAACAAATTTATATTTAATCGAAACTTGCTGAAATTATTTGAATGCCGTAACGCCTTGAATTGTCTTTGATTGTAAAATAGTTCATTTTTTTTATTAAAAAATCTTGACAGAATTTTTGATTGAAATTAATATGTGAGCCCTTTTAGGAGGGAAGAAGTCAGTTCGCTGAGGACTGATCAAAAGTTTGCAGTGTATATTTAAAAAATCTTAATAAAGGGGTTGTTTTGACCGCTTTTGACAGCGTTAAAGATGTGCAAACACAAATCGGGAAGAATAAAATATCAGTCATTTTGGAAAGCATCACCCCTGACGCTGAGGATTTGATAGAGAGGGCTTGCCGGACCTGTTATCTGTCCTTTAATCGCTATGATCCGCCGAAATCAACCGAGGAGTTAATAAAGAAGGTCATCCACAAAAGACATCATTCGGTTTTAGAGCATGCCCTGGCTACATTCAGGATTAAGGGCGGCTCACGAGTTTTTACTCATGAGTTGGTTCGTCACCGATTGATGTCGCCCTCACAGGAAAGCCAGCGCTATGTTTGTTATGCCGATAAGCCCAACCGTAAAAAGACCCGCGATTTCGAATTTGTAACTCCTCCCAGCTTTGTCGGTGAGGGGTACAATTTTGCAGAAGAATATCATAATCAGATTGAACATTGTTACCGATTATATGAAAAGATGCTTGATGCCGGCATACCTCCCGAGGATGCCAGGTATATTCTTCCCAATGCGGCTACATCAGAGATTGTAATCAGCTCCAATTTCCGTGAGCTGAGGCATTTTTTCTGGGTTCGGACTAATGAGAGAGCCCATTGGGAAATCAGGTATGTTGCTTGTAAGATGCTTAAGATTATGAAAGAAAAAACGCCGATAGTATTTTGGGATTTTGTTATTGATGAGGAAAATATGACGGCTAAAGGTGAGATCGAAACCTGAGCCGATTTATATAAGTTTTATTAAGTGAGGGAAAAACTATGGATTTGAAGGCTACAGGAATAAAACCCCAGCTTTCGGAAAATGCACAAACGGTCCTTCGTCGCCGCTACTTAACTAAAGACAAAAAGGGTCGAGCTATTGAAACGCCCGAACAGCTGTTTATACGGGTCGCTTCAACTATCGCTGAGCCGGATATTGAGTTTGGCGCTTCAACCGAGGAGGTTGAACAGACCGCCCTTAGCTTTTATACCATGATGGCAGAACTGGAATTTTTGCCCAATTCCCCAACTTTGATGAATGCCGGTCGACCGCTGGGTCAACTATCAGCCTGCTTCGTAATACCGATTGAAGACACGATGGAGTCGATTTTTGATGCGGTCAAATCGGCGGCCTTAATTCATAAATCCGGCGGGGGCACCGGCTTTGCTTTTTCCAGATTGCGGCCTAAAAATGCCGTAGTCGCTTCCACCTCGGGCGTAGCCTCCGGTCCTATATCGTTTATGAAAGTTATCAATTCCGCTACCGAGGCGGTCAAGCAGGGGGGGACAAGACGCGGCGCCAATATGGGCATTCTCCGGATAGACCATCCCGATATTTTAGAATTCATAACCTGCAAAGACGATCTTACCGAGCTGACAAATTTTAATATCTCAGTTGGCATAACCGATATATTTATGAAAGCTGTCGAAAAAAACACGACCTATCCGCTTATTGATCCCACCACCGGCAAGCAGTATATCAGGGATGATATTCCGCAATCGCTTAATGCCGGAGAAGTGTTTAATACGATCATCGAGCATGCCCATAGAACCGGCGAACCGGGTATCGTTTACCTTGACAAAATAAACAGTACAGAAAACACCATGGAAATTGGGTTAATTGAGGCCACTAATCCATGCGGTGAGCAGCCGCTATTGCCTTATGAAAGCTGCAACCTCGGTTCAATTAATCTTTCGAAAGTAGTGAAAACTACCGTGGGAATTTCTCCGGATACCGACCTCTTCCGCTGTGAAATAGACTGGGAAAAATTGAGAAGAATTGTCCATCAAAGCGTTCACTTCCTTGATAATGTTATCGAGGCTAATAAATATCCGTTTAAAAAAATCGAAGAAAACACCAAGGCTAACCGTCGCATCGGCCTGGGAATAATGGGCTGGGCTGATCTTTTGGTAATGCTTGATATACCTTATAATTCAGAGGAGGCTTTAAGTTTAGCCGAAAAGGTTATGGGGTTCATCCAGGTTGAGACTGACTTGGCCTCACAGGAACTGGCCGCAGTTCGGGGTAATTTTCCGAACTGGGAGAAATCCAGCTTCTGCAACAAGGAAACCGGTCAGTGTATAAATCGCCGCAATTTAACTGTTACAACAATCGCTCCTACCGGCACTATTTCTATTATTGCCGGCTGTTCCTCGGGTATTGAGCCGTTGTTTGCGGTTGCCTATGAACGAAACGTGATGGATAATACGCGGCTGATCGAAGTAAATCCATATTTCAAGCAGAAAGCCAAACAACTGGGATTTTACAGCGACGAACTGATTGAAAAAATCGCTAATAAAAATTCCATTTCCGATATGCAGGGAATACCTGAAAAAGTAAGAAAGATTTTTGCCACCAGTCATGATGTTTCGGCGGAGTGGCATATCAGGATGCAGGACGCTTTTCAGAAATATACTGAGAACGCAGTCTCAAAAACCATAAACCTGCCCAACGAAGCCACCAAAGATGATGTGCGGAAAGCTTACGAGCTCGCTTTTAATCTTTCATGCAAAGGCGTTACCATTTATCGTGACGGCAGCAGACCGTACCAGGTGTTATCGACGAAGGAATCTCAGAAAGAGCCAAAAACAGGCGGCGCCGAATCGATAATCAAGGAAAGACCGGAAACACTTCATGGTATAACCGAAAAAATCAAAACCGGTTTCGGCAATTTATATATTACTATCAACACTTGCGATGGAAGACCATTCGAGGTTTTCGCCCAGATCGGCAAATCCGGCCACGATACAATGGCCGATACCGAGGCTGTTTGCCGGTTGATTTCGCTGGCTTTACGTTCGGGAATACCGGTTGAGGAAATAATCGATCAGCTTGGCGGCATCGGCGGCGACGCCCAGGTATTTGGAAACGGCGTTCTGGTCAGGTCGATGCCGGATGCTATTGCCAAAATATTGTTCAAGCATTTCGGCAATGGCGTAGCCCCCAAAAGAGAACCCGACCTGGGAACTGAAAACTGCCCGGACTGCTCAGGCAAACTGATCCATGAGTCCGGTTGCATTACCTGCCCTAATTGCGGTTATTCGAAATGTAAATAAGATCCTCTGGAGGGGGATGTATTTTGCCGGGTGTCTTTAGCGATGCCCGGTTTTTATCAATATTCAATCGGTTACATTGTTCCACCAAGACCTGTTTTAGCCCAGATTTTGCAATTGAACAATCAGATATAATAAGTAACTTGTTGCAGTTCTGCGCGTAGGGGCATATGGATATGGCCATACGGATCCGTTTAGGACGCCCCTACGGCGACTTTTTTGTTATCATTATTTCTTTAAACCTATTCGATAATTCAAAATTGGTAAACTACTTGATTTGACTTATTCATCTTAAAACGCTTCAATCGCAAAATCTGGGTTAAAAACTGAATTAATCAGTATTTTTATATTAAGCCCTACAAATTTGCTGCATTTTACAGCCGTAAGTTACCATAGACTACCAAAGGATACTTTACAAGCGGGTTCCTATAATCTACTCAAAAACAGGGGCTTACAGTTTTAATATCAATGAGTTAGAGGCAAAAAACAGCAGAGCGGGAGACGGGTCTCGAACCCGCGACAAGCAGCTTGGAAGGCTGCTGCTCTACCAACTGAGCTACTCCCGCATCGATTTTAAAAATATAAATAAATGAATTACCAGTCAAGAATAAAAAGTGCAGGAGTTTCCCCAAAATTTTTTCGGATGATAATTTGATGAAAAAAAAAGAACTTAATAAGGCGGGCAGTCAAGGTCCTGTGGACTTTCCAGCCTGCCTGCGGGACTGGAAAGTCCCGCCTGTTAGCGTGGAATTTTTCCCGTATAAAACAGGCATATGTATTTTGCAGGTCAATATTCATTAGTTTATATTAGGGTAATAACAATTGCCTGCATTATCCAATACCGGATGCTAATGCTTAAAAAGATCAATCATCAAGGGAATGTTAATTATGTATTTAAGACTATGATTTTTGTTTAATTAAGCGCTAAGACTAAGAATTATAGCCAGAAGACATATTGACAATTAATGCGGATTTATATTAATCTGCCGGGTATCATGAAAGTGACTGGTAAGAAAATAAATACAGTTCTGAATGAGTTCTTCGAAAAGACCCGTTATTCGGAGAGTGTATTTATTATCGTTCTGGCGATTCTGGTCGGACTGCTTACCGGAGTGGGCGCGGTGGCGTTCCGATGGTTAATTTTAACCTGCCGCGATCTCTTTTTCGGATCACTGCCCCTGACGACTTCAATAATCGGTATTCCAAGGCATTGGTTTATTCCGTTAATCCCCATGTTTGGCGGCCTTCTTGTCGGTCCTATAGTCTATAAATTTGCCAGCGAGGCCAGGGGTCATGGCGTTCCCGAGGTAATGTCGGCTGTCGCCTTGCATGGCGGAACTATCAGACCCCGGGTATCGCTTGCTAAATCGATAGCCAGCGCAATCTGTATCGGCTCGGGCGGTTCTGCTGGTCGTGAGGGGCCTATTGTCCAGATCGGTTCGGCTATCGGCTCGACTATTGGCCAGGTTTTTCGTCTGTCAGGCAACCGGGTTAAGGTGCTTGTCGGCTGCGGCGCCGCCGCCGGTATCTCGGCGGTATTCAATGCCCCGATTGCAGGTGTGATATTCTCCCTCGAGATCATTCTCGGTGATTTTACCATAAAGACATTTTCGCCGGTTATCCTATCATCGGTTCTGGCTTCGGTGGTGTCACGGTTCTTTCTGGGTGATTATCCCGCTTTTAGCATCCCCGAATATTCGCTTGTTTCGGCCTGGGAAATACCGATGTATATCCTTCTGGGTATGGTTATGGGGGTTGTTTCATTTATTTTTATTAAATCGCTATACTGGACCGAAGACCTGTTTGATAGCTGGAAAATCCCCGATGTTATCAAGCCTGCTATTGGCGGTTTGATGCTGGGTTGTGTCGGGCTTTTAACTCCCCAGGTGTTTGCCGACGGTTACGAGGCGATATCGGCGGCTCTTTATGGCGAGATGTTCTGGGGATTAATGATAGTACTGGTGTTTATGAAGATTATCGCCACATCATTGACTCTGGGCTCGGGCAATTCCGGAGGCATATTTGCGCCATCGCTTTTCATGGGAGCTATGGCTGGGGGATTTTTTGGCACAATAATGAATTACTTGTTCCCGGAAGTTACGGCTCCTCCGGCGGCTTATGCCCTGGTCGGAATGGGAGCCGTAGTTGCCGGTGTGACTCATGCCGCTATTACCTCGATTCTGATAGTGTTCGAGATGACTGGCGATTATCGAATCATGCTGCCTATGATGCTGGCTACGGTTTTTGCAACATTAGTTGCCAACCGGCTTTCCAGAGAATCGATCTATACGTTGAAACTTGTGCGCAAAGGCATCAATATCAGAGCCGGCAAGGATGTTGCGTTGTTAACCGATATCAAAGTGGCGGATGTTATGGATACCCATTTTAAAACTATACCGGTACATCTCTCGCTTACCGGCATTATGCGCTTGATGGAGGAATCGAAAGACACCGCGTTTCCGGTTACCGATCACGACAAACTCGTCGGCATGCTGTCATTCCAGGATTTGCGCACGATACTAACCCAGCCGGTGACGCCGACCTTAATTATTGCCTCGGATATCGCCACCAGCGATCTTATTTCAGTTTCAAGAGAGGATAATCTTAACGACGCCCTCCAGAAGTTTGGCCATAAGGATCTCGACATGATGCCGGTAGTCGATCGGAGCAACCCAACGAAAATACTCGGTGTTCTACGCCGAGGCGATCTGATGAATTATTACAACAAGCGCCTTATGGGCAAAATGACCAGGTAATGTGTAGGGGCGTTCTAACTCGCTTTATTCATAAATCAGTAATATTATTTTCAAAACAGTTTCAAAGTGAAGAGACAGCAATATATTAATGGTAACTGTACAGAAGTTATTAAAAATACATAGTGTTTTAATGTTGTCCTGCATTCTTTACAGGAAAAATTGATAATAGTAGGATAGGCCGTCAAGGTCTTGTGGATTTTCAACCTGTCCGGACAGACTGAAAGTCTGTC
>CBFDEC010000037.1:0-33415 GCA_965603725.1 uncultured bacterium
TCATAATAAGTTGTGCCCACTATTAGGCCGGGTGATTCCGTGACAAATCCGGGATCCAATGGATAAGCCTGGACATCAGGTAAAGCCTCGTCCCCTTTGATGAGCTTATGCTTTGTTATTGGAGCAGTTTTTGAAAGCTCGGCTGCTGCGCTTGCCATTAGCAGAAATACTGCTAACAGCGACAGAATTAAAATCTTTTTGGTCATTCTTTACTCCTTAAAAGTTTAAAAGTTACAAATTTACAAACATTTTTTTGCTAAAATCACCTCCCCGGCTTTTTACTTTACATTAACGCGGTTTATTTCTATCTCCCAATTAAAAGCTCCATCTGTCGCTCGTACCAATTCCCTCCTTAAAATTTTTAAATTTTTAACTTCACTATCAAAAACATCCTGGAAACTTCCTAACAAACATTTTTTTAATTTCTTAACATCCACTTGCTTCCCCAGAAGTTGAAAAAGGCTGGTTGATGATTCATCAATCTGTTTCTGAAGGGAAAAACCATCCTTGACCTTCAGCAGATCAGCCGTTGAAATTCCCGGTTTAACAAGAGGTATCGATCCGTGAACCAGCGCCGACCCGGGATAAACCCTCTGTGCCATTGGCGCTATCTTTTTCCCATCACTGACGATCTCATATTGTGACGGCGCAACCAGGCAAGGCTGAAGATTACCATTAGCCATTTTCCTGGTGCCATTAATCAAAACCGCCGTAATACCCAAACCTTCCAAACCACCTAAAATGACCCTGCCAACCTTTTCAAAGAAACCCTTTATCTGAATCTTATCCGGGGCTTCTGAATTTACGGCCCCGGTAACGCTGAAACTTAAGTCGCCATCATGAAGAAGTTCACGTCCGCCAGTAGGCCGCCGTACAACCTCCACTTTATTTCGATGACAGCTTTCAAGATTAACCCTACGTTCGAGCCGCTGATGAAAACCTATACTTAATACCGGGCTGCACCAACTATACAGCCGAAACACGAGCAGAGCCCCGGCATTACCCGCCTGACGAGCCAAAAGGTCGTCAATCGCCATGTTCAAAGCCCCAGCCCGCGCAGGGTCATCAATAAAACGGAAACTATTCATTTGTCAAACAACAAGTTCAATCAAAAAAAAGCAAATTATATGCCTATAATAACCCACCAGGTAAAACTTTGCAAGGGAAATTAATGAAAAGTAATCCCATAGTGTTTCTGAATTTAACAGGCTAAAAATAATATAACAATAATTCCTGCCTGTAAAGCTTCCCCATCCAAATAACCGTTTAGCAATTAAGTTCACACCATTTGCAAATCAAAGCGACTTAAATATAATATATTTAGTACAATTTAATATTAATTAATTTAAAGTCAAGATATTTTTGTAAGCGGGTGAAAATCAACAGGTTACTATTTCAATAAAACCATCTTTCGGGTTTCAGGCAGATTTTCTATCCTGTAAAAATATAACCCTGTGGCAACAGTGGAATTAGCAGAACTTCTTCCATCCCAATATATTGAGTTAATACCTGGTTTTGCGGAAAAAGCTACAGTTCTTATAAGCTGGCCGCATAGGTTATAAATCTCAATATTTGAATTAAATTGGGTTTGTGCCGAAAAGAGTATCACAGTCGAGATATTAAACGGATTAGGGAAATTACCCAAAAGACAGCTTTTTTCAGGCAATAAAACTTCAGTTCCCACATCAACGGTAACGGGTTCAAGATAAAAGTCAATATCATCAAGCCGCGGATTTTCAATTAAATCTAAGTAAAGAGTATACGGATAATGCATACCGTCATAACCATATAAATCAGCGAATACACTATAGGCGCCTTCATGAAGACCGGAAGATATGTTATATGATCCTGATGGATTGGTGCGAGTAAAGGTCATTTCACCACTTTCATTATTAATAGCATACAACCTTACATTTACCAACGGTCCGGATGGACCATTAACAATACCCGCTATTGAGAGACCGGGTGTACCATAATCCTGCGTAATAGCCCCTCCATCATATAGATTTGAGCCAGTAGTCGTCAATACAACGATTTCAGCTTCCTGCCAATTGTATACATTCGGCCAGAAGCCTGTTATGACGCCATTGCCTTCAAATTCGATTATATAGGAACCGCTGATTAAATTACCGATATTAAAAGCGCCATTGGTAATGCTGTAACAGTAAGCTATTGGTCGGCCGCAATAGTAATCAACGGCCGTTAACCTAACGCCTTCTAACGGGTAGCCGTTATCAAAGTTATATAGCTCACCTGAAATGTTCAAGTTATAAGTGAGAGAGGAATCATATTCGAAATTGATTTCCGAGACTATTTCAGATGGTTCAACATGTACAACATCAGCCAGCTTGGGATCGAAACGATTATTATAATATAAATGAATTTCATTCCCTAAATAAGGATCATTTTCAATGATTACTTCAACATAATAATAACTGGCCGTTACATCCATTTCATAATAACCGTTTTCATCGGTAAAAGTACTAACCAGATTAGGATCATCAGATTCATGAAACCAGGTATATGCTAAAACCTTGGCTCCATCAATTGGAATATTGGAATAGATATCCATAACATAACCCGAGATCACGCCGCTATTAGGCTGTTCGAGCATAAAATCAATTCCCTCGGTTACTTCACCAGCAGCTACCCGAATTATCTCAGCCTCTTTATAAGTTTCAGCTTCAAAATAAAATTGTATATGATAACCTTCCGCCCTGACAAAGGCTTTATAATAGCCTGGCAGAAGCCCGTCGAGGTAATAATCTCCCTGGTAGGTTATCGGGAAAGCTTTATCACGCTGCCAGTTCTCATAAGGGAAATCGACTTTAACGGCGCTTACCAGAAAATCGGATTGCTGGCTATTGCCTGTAAAAATCTGGCCGCAAATAGCGCCCCCAGGTTCCAGTTCGAACGATACACTGACAATTTGAGATGGAAATACCGTAATCAGCCTGGCAGAGGAAAACATATATTCATTAGGATAAAAACGCTTGATATAATTAAAAGCCTCGGCAGAAATAAAATATTCACCGGATTCAACGGCAAAAATGAATTGCCCGTAACAATCAGTAATAATTGAATCGAGAATGGCATTGTGAGTGGAATATAAAATTACAAAAGCCCCGGGCATAGCTTCTCCCTGATCAGAAAAAACAGTTCCCTGAATGAAACCGCCATCACTGAGCAAACCCGAGCCGATCTCGTCAATAGAACCAGCATATACCGGTAGAGCCAAAAATACAATGAGAATTGTTATTTTAAGATATTTAAACATACCTACCTAAAATCAAATAAACAACAAATCAATTAATTGTCAAGCTGTTTTTATATAAATTTTCTAAAATCTTCCATATAATATTTTCGGCCTATTTTACTCTTATATGATAATCGTACTATTTCCCTATGAAAGGAATTATAAGACCAAATGTTATTTCTTTTTAAAGCTGGACGGGGTTAAACTATATTTATTCAGCATATGATGAAGCTGAGTTCGGTCCATTCCGGACAGTTTAGCCGCTTTCATAACATTGCCTTCTGCCTGCTCTATAATTCCCATGATAAATAACCGATCAAGCTGCGCCTTGGCAGTCTTAAGTTCGACTTTTGTGAGCGGGACATTAAACTGTGTTTTATTTTCAGCCGGAATATTATCAAACATCGACTTAATCTCCTGGGGAAGATCAGCTACATCGATAAAATCACCCTTGGAAAAAATCACCATTCTTTCAATAATATTTTCCAACTGCCGGACATTTCCCGGCCAGTGAAAATTGACCAAAAAATCAATAGCTTTTGAGGTAATCGATTTTTTTGGTATTTTCATTTTCTTGTAGATATTCTCAAGAAAATAGTCTGCCAGAACGGGAATATCCTCTTTACGTTCTCTGAGGGCTGGAAGAGATATGTTGACCACGTTAAGCCGGTAGTAAAGGTCTTCACGGAAATTGCCGGCAGCGACTTCTTCTTTCAGATCCTTGTTGGTTGCCGCAAGTATTCTAACATCAATACTGCGGGATTTAACATCACCCACTGGCCGGAACACACCCTCCTGCAGAACACGTAAGAGCTTGACCTGGAAATTTTTGCTGGTATTGGTTATCTCATCCAAAAATACTGTTCCTTTGTCGGCTTCCTCGAACAGGCCGATTCGGTCTGATATGGCGCCGGTAAAAGAGCCTTTCTTATGACCAAACAGTTCAGATTCTAAAAGCGACTCGGGAAGCGAACCGCAATCAATCGGAATAAAACGACCTTTTTTCCGGGGACCGGAAAAATGAATTGCCCGGGCGAGTATTTCCTTGCCTGTGCCCGATTCGCCGGCGAGAACGACTGTGGCATCGGTGCCGGCAACCGATTCGGCCATACGAAAAACTTTCTGCATCGGCGAAGATCGCCCTATAATATTCATAAAACTGAAACTCTTCTCGACCTGTTTTTGAAGGTAAACATTACGGTCGGCGAGACGGCCGGTCAGACGCGCATTTTCAATCGCAATCGCCGCCAGATTGCAAAAACTTAACAGAAATTCAAGGTCATCATTGTCAAAAACCTGTTTGGATGCCCGGCTGTCGATATATACAATACCGGTAACCAGGTCCTTGGCTTTCAATGGAGCGCACATAATCGAAGTAATCTGAAAATCAACTACCGATTCCCGTTCGGTCTCATCGCTTAAAGTCCGATTCATCAAAAGCGGTTGACCGGATGTGAAAACATCATCGATAGTCGAGCGCGATATGGTATCCTCGCCAATGATATTCTCCCGATCGAGATTCCGCGCCACCATCGGCTCTAAATTATCGCTTGAATCCTTCAACATGATAAAACCGCGGTCCGCATTCAAATTTTCAAGCATCAAATCCATCACCCGATTCAGCAAAGGATCAAGTTCATGAATCGAGTTGACAGTTTTGGCTACCTCAAACAGCGTCTCCAGCCGCTGTTCCCTGTTTGACTTCTCCATAGGATCCTCCTCAACAAATTCAAATGATGGCTTTTTATAATCCTGGTCTTCTGTAATTTTTATTTTTGCCAGGAAATTTCTCTGGATTTGATCCGGCCAGCCAGCACAAGAACCCGACGCTAAATTAATGGCCCGTGAAATATATGCTTGATATTTCTCATTAAGATTTTTTTTAATCATAGCAAGCGTTATTAAATATCCCGGTTTTTTCCCTGATGGCCCAAATTTATCGGCATATTCAAGAGCGGTTATCGCCCCGGTTTCAGCTTTAATCAAGTCCTGCCTGTTTTTACTTGTCTTCATCATATAAACAGCTTTGAGATGATGAAATGATGATTTAAAGCTCAATGGTAAATCAAGCTCAGAAATCTTCGAAAGATAATGCTCTGCCGCCGGTAGATCGCCGATTTTTAATTTAATCAGCGATTTAGCTAAAAGCAGTCTTGCTTTTAACCCGGTATCTTCCGGATTGGTCGCCAGGACATCAAACAGAATTTTTTCCGAATCGATAGTATTTCCCTTTTCAAACTGGATTTCCGCTTTGATTGCTAAAGCCCAGTTTTTCTGCTGATCATCGTTAATATTCTCAGCAAGAGTTAAAGCTTGTCTTATATGTTCAGAAGCATTGTCCAGATCGCCAATGGCAAGATAAACATCCGCCAGCCCTTTCAAATTGGCTAATTCCACCCGGGGTTCTTTTATCTGTCCGGCAAGCTCAATTCCTTTAGTCGCATAGTCGAACGCTTTTTTAAACTGCCCGAGGTTAAAATATATTTCAGCTAAGTTGTTATAGTTGACCGCCTCACTGCTGCGGTCGCCGATAGATTTTTGTATCTGCAGGGCGCGCTGAAAATAATCCAGCGCCTTATTGTTTTGTCCCAAAAGATTATATGAATGCCCGATATTGAGCAGGTTTATCCCCTCAATACGGCGGTCTGAAATCTCCAGGGCAATAGCCAGAGACATCTTGTAATATTCCAGCGCCTTTTGATAATCGCTCCGGGCGTTGTAAACATTACCGATATTGCCATAAAGTTGCATGGCCGGCCATTTGTAATCGTTGTCACGACATACTTTCAAAGAACGATTGTAATAATCCAGCGCGCCGTCAAGATCGCCTTTCCTGGCATAAACAATGCCGATATAGCTTAATACCCGGCACATCCTTTCCGGATTTTCGATGAAATAATCGAGCGCCTTAAAATAGCTTTTGCCGGCGAGTTCGAATTTACCCAGTTTGCTTTGAACCCATCCCAGGCCCATGAATGCCTCACCCATAAGGTTCGACCAGCCTTTAAAATCTTTATACTCATCGCCGATATTAATGGCATTTTCATACAGTTCGAGGGCCTGTTCGTTATCGCCCAGGTGCTGATAGTTCTCAGCCTGAAGAATCAATGCAGAAAACCTGTTCTTTGAAATGTTATCAGTCTTATTAACCTCAATCAGGATTTGGGGAAACAACTTATCAGCGGCCTTGGGATTAATAAACATCAATGATCTGGCCTGACCCTTAAGGGCTTCAAACCTGGCCGATTTCGGGGCCTCCGGCCAGTCAGGGATTAGACTTAAAATCTGTTCATAATATTTTGCAGCCTGGTCCCAACCAAAAATTCCCGCGGCGTTTTCCGCTGATTGACAAAGGTAATGGTAAGACTTTGTTTTTTCACCGGCGGCTAAAAATTGCCTGGCCAAAAATTCCGGCTTGGCTTTTTTGACCTCGAAATGGAGGGCGGTTTTACGGTGGAGCTGGACTCTTTTAAATCTCGACAGCGACTCATAAGCAACTTCTTTCACCTGGTTATGCAAAAACTGCAGATCGCCATTTTGCCGGTGGAAAACCCTGAGTAAAATCAGTTCATCAAGCAGTTTCATGTCGGCTTTAGAATATCCGGATAATTTCAACAAATCTTCAGGCTTGAATAGACTATCCATCACTGCCGCCTGTTCAACAATTGCCAGATACGAGAAATCGAGACGGGAAAGACGGCGACCGATAGATTCCTTTACCGATTTGGGCAATGGGAAGCCGGTCAGCTTTTCAGTCTGCAGCTTCCAGAATCCGCCCGATCTAAACAGCGCTTTGCCATCGGCTAAGCTTTTTAATAACTCTTCAACAAAAAAGAAATTACCGCCAGTCTCATGATATAGTTTTTCTGAAAAATCCCGGGGAGGTTTAAAATCGCCAAACAGGTTATATAAAAATTCATCCCATAATTCCTTATCGGCCGGCTTAAGAACTATGGCGTCGGCAAAATCAATAAACTCCCAGGTCGGCTTTTCCGGAACAATCTCCGAGGTTAAAATCAGCAAAAATCCATTTCCATTAGCGTCACCGGCGGTTTTTGTTGCTCTGCTTATAATATTGATAAACTCAATCGTCTGGTTGTCAGCCCACTGTATGTCCTCAATTAAAAGCGCCAGACGGTTTTCACTGCCTATCTGCTGAAAATATTTTTGCAGGTTATAATACAGCCTTTGTTTGCCGCGGTTGACATCCTGCTCTCCCCTGACGCCGGGAAATATCTCAGGAAACAACCTCCTGACCTCATCACCCAGGGCATTAAACAGTTTATAGTCGGGATCAAACAAAATGAAAATCTGCTCAATAAGTTTTCTTACAGACACAAGTGGGTTGCCATCGCCGGACGAGCATGCCGCCTGGATGAAGTGGCAGCCCTCCATTTGAATGCTGTATTTGAACTGTTCTGCGAGACGGCTCTTTCCTACTCCGGATTCACCGGTTATATGAAACACAGCGCTTTCACCGTCAGCAAGTTTTTCAAAAGCCGTTTTTAGTCTGTTAAACTCATCCTTCCGACCGCAGAATGAGGCGCGCTCGAAATAATCGCGGCTGGTGTCAGATAATACTGATACAGAGGATTTGTCATAATCCGCGGCTTGCCCCGGTTCTCCCGCATGGTAAAGTCTTTCTATAATCCGGGAGACTTCACCGGCAGTCTGGTAACGTTTGTCCGGATCATTTTCCAAAAGCCGGTTTATCACATCATGAAGGTTCCGGCCGCCTTTTTCCTCGGGAAACTCCGGAAGCTCTATAGATTTCTCCAGCTTGTAAGACAGCATCTGGCTGGTCGTGCCCTGTAACAAAGCCCGGTTAAACAACAATTCATAGAATACCAGACCCAGACTGTACAGGTCACTGCAAGCAGAAAGAGAGCCATGTTTGATAATTTCCGGCGGTGTAAATTCTAAGGTGCCCGATGAGCGCGGTTGCTTATCAGACTGCAAATGTACCGCCAGCCCGAAATCAACAAGGCGAAGGTTGCCCAGTTCATCAAAAAGGATATTCGATGGCTTCAAGTCGCCGTGGATTATATTTCGCGAATGAATGTAATCCAGAGCCGATAATGCCATTAAAGACAAACGATAAAAATCCTCAAGACCGTAATCTGCCGACTTTGCTTTGATATCATCACCGGGCATGAAGTCCATGGTGTAGTAAGGATGGTTTTCGGCATCAATGCCAAAATTATACACGTTAACTAAATAAGGATGGTGCAGTTGAGTCAGAATCTTAAACTCTTCCTTAAACTGCTCTAATTGCGAAATCAAACCCGGGCGAAGGATTTTTAAAGCCTTAATCGATTCATCATTGATATCAACAACCTTAAACACCTCACCCATTCCCCCCGCTCCAAGGCTTTCAATGACCCGATACTGGTTGCTGACTATTCTTGACATTGACATTAGCTGTTAATTACCACAACGAACTGTTACAATAACAAACAATAAGATACAAAAATACAACTGTTTGTCAATGATAAAATTCGGCTTACTATATCTCTTTTTGCAATATGTTATACTACAACAACATAGCTGGTATCATATTGACTTCAAGGTGTGGCACAGGTTCTACAACACTTCCTGATTAAGTAGCAGTAGGGCACAACCCTCTGGCGGTTGTGCCGTTCGGTGGTTGGCGTATGTCCCCACGCGCCAACTAACCTTCCGAAGCAGGCGTAGGTTGTTGTCCTGCGCCCACGATTAATACAGCCGGTGCAGAGGGCGTACACCAGCCACTTTCAAATAACCTTAATTTCGTATAACTTAATTATAAGGAAATGATTAGGTCTAAAGCAAGAGGAAAGAGGGGGATTTTATAACGGGGAAAATAGTAGATATCCCACTTTAGCCAAATTGGGAAAAGCGGCGGAGCACATCAACTACGCCGCTTAGTTAAAAGGTGCTGCTTACGAGGCTACTTAGGCGTCCAAATCTCATCCGCGGATATTCTGAGCTCACGCAATCGGGCTTGTGCCTTTTCACGTCCCGATTGCATGCCACACGTCTTCGGAACTACCAAGTGAAACTCTCCGCTCGCATTATAGAATGCGCGCCACTGCCTCGCAGTATGAGAGTCATTGATTGTGTCACACGTCTCCGCTTCAAGTGTTATCCGCGTCTCTTTGAAGTCAGTCTTGTTGCACGTAAGATCTGGGATGTACTTGTTGCCATTAAAATCGGTGATGGAGTTAGGCCTAGTATATCCGGACAAATCAGCGCGGATGTATTTGTATCCTTCCTTTTCGAAATAATTAGCCATCATCTTGATGAGCTTATTGTGTTCTGTGGCCTCGGTTGGGTTTCTTCTTGCAGATGTTTTTGTCTCTAACATAAAAATGCTCCTTATATGGTTAAAATTTAAGATGTTAAGTTGTTTCTTTTCTCTTTTTAGGCTTTTGAAATCGAAATGCCTTTAAACCATAATCTTTCGCGTAGATAATTCTTCCGTCCCTCAGGCGGATATATTTGGTATAAACCCAACCATTGGAACTCGTTGTATCGCTTTTGTTCAAAAAAATCACCTCCTCCGGTACTTAAGAGCAATGCCCGGATGGTCTGATGCTCTACATATATATGCCGATATTTTGTTGAAATTTGCCACGATCTGACATAAAATTATTTTTGACCGGCATATATATTAGGGCGGAATATAAAATCAGGAGAATGGGTGAAAGAGTCAAAGCGATTAAAGTTAGTAGAATTATTGCAAAAACCGGAGAACCTTAAGGAATTATATGCATATGCGAGCTTTCTAAGTAACTACTATAAGCTACCGCCGGATATGGAACCAGAAGATATAGTCCATGACGCAATTGTAAGCCTATTTGAGGGAATCCGCGACTGGGATGACGAAAGGTATCTTGATTTGTTGCCAGTTATGAAGAGAATAATACAAAGCAAAATGAGCCATGCCCTAAAAAAGACTGACGAAATGCGGGTCTTTCCGCCGAAAGAGTATTTGGAAAACATTCTGGTCGAATGCCCGGACGATGATCCTGTTGAACAATTACAGTTACGTAAGGTAAGAGGAATAATCGAAAATGCGATCGGCGAGGATGAAATACTTATAAAAATTTACTGTGCAATAGTCGATGGATGTGAAAAACCTGCCGCAATAGCGAAACATACGGGCATGGAAATAACAGAGGTAAGAAATGGGTTGCGGCGCTTACAGCGCAACCGTGAAAAAATAATTAAAAAAGAGGAAAGCCATGAATCCCGATAAAAAAAAGAATAACCGGGACATTGTTTTTACAGTTTTAGATTTGCTATTTGATGAAGAAATAAAATCTAATAAGGACGCAGAAAAGGTAATCAAGCAAGCTGGGAAAAATCCGGAAGTAATAATTCAAGAAGGAAATAAACTCCTTGAAAAGATCAAGGCTGATATCAGATTAGAGGCCGCCAGAAAAAAGAAAAAGGCTTTCGAAGAAGAAGCTGTTGCATTAAAAGAAATCTTTGAGCAAATAAAAGGGGTAGCATCCGGGCAAGATAGAAGGACTCTGATCAAAAAACTGTTCGGTTCCAGAGATAAACAACTGGCTTTCAGTTACAGAAAACTTGAGAAACTATCAGATAACGATTTGGCGTCCATTGACAGTGAAGAAAAGCTTTTATCGCTATGGACGGAATTTATACTAGACAAAGAGGAATAATCATTGGCCGTTGGTATAGAAAGAGCTAAAAGAGCGGCTCGAGATATAATTAGGGAATTTTGCGTAACAAAGGCATCTGATATTGCCCTTGAAGAATTCGCAATCTGTAAAATGTTGTTTCCCCAGGAGCGGCAACTCGAGGGTTGCGATGCCAGATTACTAATAAATTTACAGGAAGGAACGGGATTTGCAACTATAAATGCGAATATCCCTGAACCAGGTAGAAAGAGATTTGCCTTAGCACATGAAATTGGCCACTTCAGTCTGCATAGAAACATCAATCGCCATTGGAAATGCACCGAGTTTGACTTCCTTAAATGGTATCAAAGCAGTGAAGCTGAGCCAGAAGCAAACGCATTCGCAGCCCAGCTCTTGATGCCGGAGGATATATTCAGAAAAATATCGCAAGGGAAACCACCTGGATTTAATTCGGTTCAGCAAATTGCAGATGAGTTTAATACCACTCTCACGGCCGCAGCAATTCGATATGTTGAGATTGGAAATCATCCATGCGCATTATTCTCAAGCAAAGACGGCAAAATTTCATGGTTCAGGGTTAGCCCAGATTTCCCGCACAAAGTAGCAACGCCAAAGTCAAAAGTTCTTGAGGAATCATGTGCTTGGGCGTTCTTCGTCAATAAACCAGTACCAGTCGGACCTCAGTCCGTCCCGGATTATTCGTGGCTAGATTTCACTGGGGCGGCCGGAAAAATAAAATTATTTGAAGAAGTGATACCTATGAGAGGATACGGAATTGCATTGAGCTTGGTGTGGACGCCATGAAAAGGTGGAAATTCCAGTGGTTGGCGTATGTCCCCATGCGCCAACCTACTAAACTACAGCACCTGCTGTTCTTTAAGCTTGCTCACCAGCTTTTCGATGATTTCATCTTTTTCACCGGTTATGATTTCACCTGAGGGACGCGGCGGCGGAGCGCTTATAGATTTTATATCGATTGAACCGGTCGGCTCAACACCGAGATCAGCCGGAGACCATTTGGTGATAGCCGCTTTCTTAGCTTTCATTTTGCCTTTCAGCGATGGCAGCCGCGGTTCGTTGATTTCTTTCACAACCGAAAACACAGCCGGCAGAGGAGTTTCGACTTTATCATAACCCTCATCGGTGGTGCGCAAACAGACCGCCTTATCATCAGCAACCGAATCGAACTTCTTAACGAAACCAACCTGGGGCCAGTCGAGAAGGCCGGCTGCTAAGGGCGCCATCATTGCCGAGTCGTCATCGGTGGCCTGCTTGCCGGTTAAGACCATATTGATATCACCGATTTTTTGGACAGCCTTAGCCAGCGCAGCCGCCGCTTTCTGCGGGTTAAGGAAAGTATAGTCTTCATCGACGACTAAATACGCCTCGTCAATTCCCAGCGCTAACGCCGCCCGTAAAGCCGTATCGGCGCTGTCGGCGCCATAAGAGATGGCAATCGTTTTGCCGCCGTTGGCTTGTTTGATACGCAACGCCTCCTCGAGGGCGTATTCATCGAACGGATTAATAATAGTTTCGTTGTCCGGCCAGTCGGCTTTATCGGTTATCTTAACCTCGGAAACCTGCGGTGTTTGTTTTACCAGTACTGCGATGTTCATGTATTTCTATTCCTCCTTCACCTTTCCCTTATCATCACCCTTATCTTTTTTCATCCCCTTTATCTTATTCAATACCCCCGGTATCGCCTCGATCAGGCCTTCAAACCTGCCCGGTTTGGTCGGCAAAAACGACACCTTGTCGTCATCTATCACAATAAATCCTACCGGCTCGATTCTTATACCGCCGCCACCCCCGCCGCCGAAGCCGCTGCCCTTTTCTTCCGATTCACCCTCGCCGCCGCCGACACCGAATCCAAGCATCAACCTTGAAACCGGCACTACTTTTTTATCAGCAAGAGTTACCGGCTCACCAATTATTGTCTCGGTTGCGGAAATCTGTTTAAGCTCACCTATTATCGATGACAGCAGTTCATTAAGTTTGTTTGGCATCAGAGTCTCCTTTTTTTTAATTTGCGTACAATTTTAATTATCTTCAATTTGGGCAATTCCCAGATAAAAATCAATACCTCTTTTAGAATGTTATAAGTTCTGATCCGGACGCCAGCAGTCACATTGCCATTAACATTAATTGATTCGCTTAAAAAATCAGGCTGATAAGCGATCCTTATCGATTTGCCCAGCATGGGCTCGACAGACCGCAGCACGCCAAATAGCTGTCCGGTTAAATCGGGCGATCCCAGCCCTCCTTTCAGCGAGACATCAAGAGTATGTCTTTCTGTCGATTTTAACAGTCTGCCTGCAAACCTGAAAAAAACAACTGTAACTGCGATAGTAGTATCATATTCATCCAGCAGCGCCTGCCAGACAGGAATTTTCTTTTTACCGACTTTTTGTTTCTTCTTTATGATTTTGTCTTTGACGGCTTTCCTTTTCTTAGTTTCTCTTTTCTCTTTATCAAATCTGAATCTATATACGAACGGGAAAAGTTTAATTCTGCCAATACTGCGTTTACCCTCGGTATTATAGCTTAGCGACAGGCTAACAGGAGTTAACAGGAAATATAAACAGATTACAAGTAATATAATCAATATGGCAATCGGAATTTCCATTATGATTGGCGTTCGTTGATCTTTTGCAGGGCTTTTCGAGCGGCCTGTTGTTCAGCCTCTTTTTTGGATTTGCCCTCTCCTTCTCCGAGCAGTACATTGTTAGCATACACACCAACCCTGAAAACCTTATCGTGGTCAGGTCCGAACTGATCGGACACACGATAATGAGGCATACCCTCGCTCCGGGACTGCATATATTCCAGAAGTTCGCCCTTGAAGTTGTGAAGCATTTCATCGCCGACGATATACAAATAATCATCGAGGATATATTTCATCACAAACTTTTCAGCGGCTTCGAATCCGCCGTCAAGGTAAATCGCTCCGATTATGGCCTCAAAAGCATCGGCTATTATGGACGGTTTATATCTACCGCCGGATTTTTCCTCCTCGATGCTTAAGAAAATATAATCGCCCAGGTTAAACGACATAGCCGCCCGGGTGAGGGTCGTTTCATTGACAAGAGTGGCTTTCATCCGGGTGAGATCGCCCTCGGAAAGGTCTTTATTCTGATTGTATAAGAAATTCGACACGATTAAACCCAATACAGCGTCGCCCAGGAACTCAAGACGCTCGTTTGAGCCAAGACCGGTATCTTTTAAAGAGGACCTGTGACTTAAGGCGATTTTAATAATTTCCCGGTTCTTAAACCGGTAATTTGTCGCCTTTTCTAACTTGGCTACAGGATAATCTTCTCTGCTAAATAATCGACGAAAAAATTTCAATGTTATTTGCCATCGGCAAAATCTTTTATAAGCAATGTTACATTATGCCCGCCAAACCCGAAGGAATTTGACAACAGGCAGCTTATTTCGTAATCTATCGGACCATCATCAACATAATACAGATCACACTGTTCATCGGGATTATCATGATTGACAGTAGGGTGAAGTTCTTTATTTTCAATCTGCAATAAACTGGCGATAAGCTCAACCGCTCCGGTGGCTCCCAACAGATGACCGATCATCGATTTGGTTGAATTACATGGGATCTTTTTAGCCCTTTCTCCAAAGACCTTTTTTATTGCCAGACTTTCCGCAATATCACCCAGCCCGGTGGAGGTACCGTGAGTATTTATATAGTTGATATCATCAGCGCTGATGCCGGCATCATCAATTGCCGCCTGCATACTTCTGGCGGCGCCATCGCCGTCCGGAGAGGGGGCAGTTATATGATAGGCATCCGCCGACATCCCCAGACCGGTCATTTCGCCATGAATCCTTGCCCCGCGATCAAGGGCGTGTTCCAGCTTCTCCAATACCAGGATCCCGGCACCCTCGCTTACTACAAATCCATCCCGGTCCTTATCAAAAGGCCGCGAGGCTTTTTCCGGTTGATCGTTTCTGGTCGACAGCGCTTTGGCATTACAAAAACCGGCTATAGCAGTCCGGGTAATGGATGCCTCTGTCCCGCCAGTAATCATTATATCGGCTGAGCCGCGCTGAATAATCTGAAAAGCATCGCCTATGGCGTTAGCGCCCGAGGCGCACGCTGAAACTGCCGCATAGTTCGGCCCTTTAAACCCAAACCTGATAGAAACAATGCCGGCAGACATGTCGGCAATCATCATAGGAATAAAAAATGGAGAAACCCTGTTAGCTTTACCATCCACCACCAGAGAGTGCTGGATTTCGAATGTGATTATCCCGCCAATACCGGAACCTATCAGAACTCCCGCTCTGTTCGAATCGAGGCGGTCGGAGTTTAATCCAGAATTATCATAAGCCATCTGCGAGGCGGCGATTGCATACTGCTGGGAAAGATCTACTCGCCGGCTTTCCTTTTTACTCATGAAATCAAGCGGATCGAACCCTTTAACTTCTCCGGAAATCCGAGAGGCCAGATCGGTACAATCGCACCTGGTAGTAAGCGCTATTCCAGACTTTCCGCTAACCAGGTTATCCCAGAAGTCATTAAGGTTGTTGCCTATTGGGGATATTACCCCCATTCCAGTTATGACTACTCGGTTAGGCATATAATCAATCTTACTCTTCCACTACGCTTTTTTGTAAATATTCAATCGCTTCGCCAACGTTTGTTATCTTGCTAGCTTCTTCCTCGGGAATCTGACAGTCAAATTCCTCTTCCAAAGCCAGAATCAACTCTACCTGGTCCAAAGAATCAGCGTCAAGGTCATCAACAAAGCTGGCATCAACCGTGACCTTGTCAGCGTCAACATTCAAGCTTTCAACAATAATGTTCATTACTCTCTCTTCAATCGAAGCCATTTCTCCTCCTTAAGTATGTTTAATTAACTTCAATTTACATCACCATTCCGCCATCAACATTTATCACCTGACCGGTGATATATGAGGCGCTGTCTGAAATCAAAAACGTTACCAGCCCCGCAATATCATCAGGCGTTCCCGCCCGTTTTAACGGTATGTTGTTCAAGAAAGCTTCTTTTACCTCATCAGGCAGACTTTCAGTCATATCGGTTTTGATAAATCCGGGGGCTATGGCATTAACGGTAATTCCTCTGCCGGCAAGCTCTTTGGCGGCCGATTTGGTTAAAGCGATTAAACCGGCTTTCGAGGCAGAATAATTTGCCTGTCCGGCATTGCCAATAATACCCACAATAGACGCCATATTAATTATTCGCCCGTATCTTTTTTTCATCATTCCCCGGGCAGCGGCTTTGATACATAAAAAAGCACCTTTCAAATTCACCGCCATCACCGAATCCCACGACTGTTCGTCCAACCGGATTAGCAGATTATCTCGAGTAATGCCTGCGTTGTTAACAAGAACATCAACTCCACCAAAAGCGTCATTGGCGGTATCAAACAGCGATCTTATATCCCCAGGTCTGGCAATATCTCCAGCAACGGAAATAGCTTTAATACCCTGGCTTTTTAGCTGTTCAGTCGCGCTGTTCGCCTGGTCTTCCAAAATATCGGAAATTACGATATTAGCTCCCAACCTGCCAATATGATTGGCAATCGCAAAACCAATACCTCTGGCTGAACCTGTTATCAGAGCGGTCTTGCCCGAGATACCCTTTAATACGGTTGAATCATTCAAGCTTTTTCTCCAACAAATTTATCTAAATGCTCTACCCGGTCGATTCCTGTCATTGAATATTGTCTTCCTTTTAATGACCTTTTCAACAGCCCCTGAAGCGTTTTTCCCGGACCGACTTCATAATATTCATCTATTCCAAAAGCATCCATCCTCATAATTGTCGGATACCATAAAACAGGCGATGTAACCTGTTCGCATAACAATTCCTTTATCTTCACCGGGTCATCAATTAATTCAGCGGACACATTAGCCACCACAGGAAATTCAAATTTATTAAAATTAAGCGACTCGATGAATTCCGTCATTTTTTCCCCGGCATACTGCATCAGCGGTGAATGGTAGGCGCCGCCGACTGCCAGCATAACGGTTTTTTTAGCGCCGGCATTTTTTAATTTTTCGCAGGTTATCTCGACAGCCTGCCTGGTACCGGAGATCGCCACCTGGCTTGGAGAATTATAATTGGCCGGCACAACATCATCAATACCGGATATAACATCTGCAACCTGCTGAAGAGTCAGACCAACGATGGCCGCCATCGTCCCGGGATTATCATCACAACACTTTTGCATCA
The DNA here is from genome assembly GCA_965603725.1 of uncultured bacterium. Taxonomy (GTDB): domain Bacteria; phylum Zixibacteria; class MSB-5A5; order UBA10806; family 4484-95; genus JAGGSN01. The sequence goes on from CBFDEC010000037.1 coordinate 17,124, forward strand.
ACTGCGAACGAAGTTTTACAGCGGCAAGTCCCTCTTCAAATGTGAATACTCCCGCAGAAACCAGCGCGGAGTATTCTCCGAGGCTATGACCGGCTGCAAGTTGAGGTCTGGAACCCGTCTTTTTAAGTATAGCATCAACGATCACGGAATGAACAAAGATTGCCGGCTGAGTATATTCAGTACGAACCAGCTTTTCCTCTGGTCCTTCAAAGCAGGTATGTTTCAGGTCAAGCTGAAGTATGTCGTCAGCCTTATCAAAATACTCCCTGGCAATATCGAATTCAGCGTACAAATCTTTGGCCATGCCTACATATTGAGATGCCTGTCCGGGGAATAAAAATGCTTTCATTTAGAACTCCACCACTGCCGAACTCCAGGCAAAACCGGCGGAATAGCAAGTTTTTTAGCAGTTGACTCGATAATTCTTAAGTTAGCTTGATGAGGTATTAAAAGATCAATCTCGTCAGAGTTGATTCCAGAATTTTTCAAAACGTTCTTTCCGGCTTTCTCCAGATTATGATTTGTAAGAATTTGTTCAGGAGCGCTCGATCCTGTACCCCTGATATGAGCGAATCTTTTCATTTCATTAAATCGTTTAAACGGCTAACAGTAGAAATTTCTGATTGACCGTTGGCATTAATTTTTTCCTGAATAACGTTGTTAACCTGTTTTCGAACCATGTCTATGGCAACCAGAATAGCGTTTTTAATAGCTCGGGGAGATGAATTGCCATGGCATATTATACAAACCCCATTTATTCCCAGAAGCGGCGCGCCGCCATAATCGGCTGAGTCTAATGACTGTCTGAAATTTCTGAAAGCGGCTTTCATTAAAAAAGCGCCAAGCGTGGCAAACAGATTGCCGCGGATTTTTTGTTTTAGCCGTGTAGTCATAAAACTGCCCGTAGACTCGGCAAATTTTAGGACAATATTGCCGACAAAACCATCGCATACTACAACATCAGCGGCGCCCTTCAATATATCGCGTCCCTCAACATTGCCGCAGAAATTCAAACTGGAACTGTCCAGCATTTTATGAGAGGCGATAGTCAACTCATTTCCCTTAGTCTGTTCCTCCCCGATTGATAACAGCCCTACTTTAGGATTTTTTACTTTAAGGATAAATTTCGAATACAGATAGCCCATTATCCCAAACTGGTAAAGGTGTTGGGCCTTACAATCGGAATTGGCTCCGACGTCTAGAACCAGTACGACTCCCTCCTCGCTGGGGAAAAGAGCGGCAATCGCCGGACGGCTGACGCCTTTTAATCTCCCCAAAGTCAAAAGCGACGAGGCCATGACCGCGCCGGTATTGCCGGCTGATATGAAAGCATCAGCCCTGTCTTGTTTTTGAAGCGACAGCCCAACATTGATTGATGAGCTCTTTTTCTGCCTGACCGCTTCAATAGGATTATCTCTCATATCAATATTTTCCGGCGCATCAACAACCTCAATTGGCATTTTTTCCGCCTTAAGGCCTTCAAGTTCCTGACCTATCCGCTGGGCATCGCCGACTAAAATTAATTTAACCTTGGGATGCAGCACACGGTAGCCCTGCACGGCCCCGGCTACAATTGAAAAAGGGGCGTTATCGCCACCCATAGCATCAATGGCAATTCTGATTTGAGAACCGGATATACTCATTAATCTTGCGTGACAGCCATTGCCTCACGTCCTTTATACCAGCCACAACTCGGGCAAACCTGGTGAGGTAATTTTTTTTCATGACAGTGCGAACATTCTATTATATTTGGCGCTTTCAATACCCAGTGTGTGCGCCTTTTGGCTCCGCGTGCCTTCGAATGTCTTCTTTTTGGAAGAGGCATTTTATCTCCTTTAATTAAATTTGCTTATTCTATTCGATCGTCAAAAAGGTTTTTTAGAACATCCCAGCGTTCATCGCTCTTATCGGGTGTGCATTCACAATCGTTCTCGTTACGATTAACCCCGCACATCGGACACAAGCCTTTACAATCATCACTGCACAGCGGCTTTAACGATATGTTCAATAAAATAGCGTCACGAACGCGTTGAGAAATATCAATGAAAGTCTGGCTTTTGGGAATGACCTCATAATCGTCGTCGTCATTATCCTCGGACTGCTCTTCAGGTAAATCAATCATCTGAACAACAAACTGCAAGCGTGTCTTAATAGCTAGATCGAATTGTTCCAGGCATCTGCTGCATTCTATTTCGACCTCGCTGAAAACCTCGCCCTGGCAGATTATTTCATCGCCTGTCAGGGTGGCGGAAAGGTCAACCTCTATCGGAGAGGGAAACTTTGCTCCAGCAATTGCAATTTCCATTTCCTCGGCAGACTCTGAAAAATGAAAATCGGTACCTTCAGGCTTTACCTGTCTGATTTCTATCCTCATGAGTCTCGAAATAACCATAACCTAAAACATATGTCAAGAAAAAATTTGGCATGAAAACTGCCAAAAATTACTCTAAGAAAATTGAATATTATGAACCAGCCTTAACCATAAAAGAGACCTTCTTTACACCTTATTTTTTATTTTTATACTTTGAAAATCTAAGAATCAGAGCAAATCAAGTATTAGCTTTCGTCTTATAATTGCAAAATCATGTCATGATTCACGGATATTTGCGTTAAAATCTTATCATCAGCGTTATATCATATTCTGGAAATAATACTTGACAAATTGTAATAAATACCTATCTTAAATAGGTAGATCAGGTTCCGCCGTGAGTGACATGATAATTTGACTTGGAGAAACTACCTAAACAGTGGAGTTAATTTCTTAATCTGATTTAATACAAAAGCCTGGTTCAAAGTATTTAATCAATCTGTGTTAAAAAAATGGATGAAAAATCAAAAAACACAAGACAACCTGAAAAAAGGATTGAAATTTCCCGCCTGAATGACCCTGAGCTCGTCTCTTCTCTGTCAGCCTCTGCTGATGACATTATTTTTAAGATAGTGCGCGTCAGTTCGATTGCTGCAACGATCTCCAGCCTATCGGACAGCCGTTATCTCGAGGTAAGCGACAGTTTTATACGTCTGTCAGGTTATGGCCGTGATGAATTAATTGGTCATCCATTATCTGAATATACTTCAGGTCTCAATCCGGGTGAAAATGATCCGGCTATAAGTATACTCCGGAAACGCAAATCAACAAGTAAATCGAAAATCAAGTTGAAAACTAAAACCGGAAAAGGGCGCATATGCTGCATAACGTCTAACCTTATTGAAATCAATGGTCAACAATGTCTGTTGAATTATTATGAGGATATTTTTACAGACAGACCCGATACTCAACAGCTTTCTCAATCTGATCGGAAACATTTCCATCTGGCTGAACAAGCGATGCTGGATAGCGAAGTAATATACCGGGCTGTCTGGGAGAACTCGCCAGCAGGAATTTGCCTGACAGATAAGGATGGTATTTACCATTATGTTAATCCGGCTTATTGCAGGATGTATGGGTATTCCGAAGAAGAATTATTAGGCCACTGTTATACTGATCTGATTTCACCAAAAAAAAATGATGGAAATCCTCTTGAAAACTACAATCGCGCATTCGAACTCGGCAAAATAACACCACCTGGAAAAACACAGTTTATAAAAAAGAATGGAGAAAAAATCTGGATACAGTTTACCGGTGATTTTATCTGGCTAAATGACAAACCTCAATTTCTCGTTTCAATGAATGTCGATATTACCGAACTGATTCAGGCTGAAGAAAAACTAAAGATATTTTCAAAAGCTATTAACAATTCGATTGACGGCATAGCTATGGGTAATCTCGAGGGCAGGATTACCTATGCGAATGAAGTGTTTTGTAAAATGTTTGGCTACACCAAAGAAGAGTTAATAGGAAAAGAAATAGCCCTCATTTACGCTGAGGATCAGTTGCCAAAGCTGGAAAAAGCGCTAAAGGAAACGATGGAAGGCGGTTGGAAAGGTGAGTTGATTGGCAAGAAAAAAGACGGTGAGATCTTCCCCATCGCAATCTGTTCATCAAGAGTAGTGGGCGATAAGGGTAATGTTATTGCACGTATGGCTAGTCATAGAGACATTACCGAACGCAAACAGGCTGAGGATGCCCTGAAAAACAGCGAAGAACGGTACCGCAGTGTAGTAGAAAACGCCAACGAAGCCATCCTGATTACCCAGGATGAGTTGATTAAGTATTCCAACCCAAAAATAACAGATATATCCGGTTATTCTGTAGAAGAACTTGACTTGAAATCTACCACAGAGTTCATTCATCCTGAAGACAGGGAGATGATTCACAACTATTACCAAAAAAGACTAAAAGGTGAAAACGCTCCCAAAAGATATTCTTTCAGAATCATTCATAAAGACGGGAGCATTCGATGGCTTGAAATCACCTCAACCGCCATTACCTGGGAAAACAGGCCAGCAATACTCAGTTTCCTCCATGACATTACTGAACAAAAGCAGTCAGAACTGACGCTTAGAAAGGAGCAGGATTTCATTCGTTCACTCTTAGACACTGCCAACAACCTGGTTGTTTGTCTCGACGAACAGGCCAGGGTAACTATATTTAACAGCGAGTTTGAAAAAGTATCAGGCTATTCTCGTGATGAGGTTATCGGCAAAAGCTGGCCGGAGATTTTTCTTCCCGAAGACCACCATCACCACACTACAAGGGATTTTGCCGAATGGGTCAGACAGCACCCACGGGACGTATATGAAGGTCCGTTGAAGACCAAATCCGGAGAAATCAGGACAATCCTGTGGTCTAATTCAGCCCTATTTCATTCCGATTCTGATGATTTTACGGCTATTGCAGTCGGCCAGGACATCACCGAACGCAAGAAAGCCACTGAAGCTTTAAAAGAGAGCGAGAAAAAATACCGTCTGCTTGTCGAAAATGCCGGTGAACCTATTTTTAACGTAAATTCCGACGGAGTTTTCCTGACCATGAACAAAGTTGCCGCAGAATACCTCAGCGGCAAACCGTCAGACTTCATCGGTAAAACATTGCGGGATTTATTTCCCCGGCAAATTGCCGAACGGCAAATGGAGTCGATAAAAAAGGCTATAACATCAGGGAAAAAAATCAACACTACAACAAAGACAATACTTAAGAATGAAGAAAAATGGTTCATTACTAACATTCAGCCTCTTATCTCGACTGATGGAAAAACAACCAGCGCCCTGCTGATTGCCAGCGATATTACCGAAATAAAACAGCATGAAGTGAGAGGCAATGCCCGGTCGCAATTAATTGATAATCTGAGATCGGCAAAAGAGATTAACGAATGCTTGAAACTCGGCTGCCAGGCTATCAAAGAGGCAAATATGTTTAAACGGGCTGTAATGACCCTGCACAATAAAGCCAAAGAGATCATTCACGCCGGTTATATTGGTCTTGAAGAAGATTTAGTTAAAATCGCCCTTAAAGCGCCGGCCCCTGATGACAAGCTTTCAAGAAAAATGACCCAGGAAAAATATCGCATTAATCATTCTTATTTCATCCCCGTTGAGGATGGTTTATTCAAGGAAGATTTAGGCAGGTATATTCCTCAGCAGGATAATGAAAAAGGCCTCTTTCTCAATTGGAAAAACGGCGACGAGTTTTTTGTGCCGATTATTGGCGCTAATAATAAACCCGAGGGATGGTTGTCTGTTGACACACCTTTCAACGGTAAAAGACCCGCTTTAGAAGACGCTGTTTATCTTGAAGAAATAATTGATATTGCAGGCAATAAAATACATGAAATTAAAAGTCTGGAACTATTGAGAAATGAACGTCAGACATTGCATGAAAAAAATATTACCCTCAGAGAAGTGCTCTCCCACATTGAAAAGGAAAAAATGGAAATTAAACATCAGGTCATTGATGAGATCGACAGCGCCATGATGCCGGCGCTTAAAAAGCTGATTAATAATGACGGTACGGTAAACAAAATATATTACAATATCTTGAATAATTGCCTTCAGTCACTGGCAAGCTCAACCGGTGGAATTCAGCGCCTGTTTTCCAAACTGTCTCCCCGGGAAGTTGAAATATGCAGCCTGATTAAAAACGACGCCAGTTCAAAAGAAATAGCCATTGAACTAAATATAAGCCTGACTACAGTGCAGAAACATCGAGAGATAATCCGTAAAAAACTCGGTATGACTAATAAAAACATAAACTTAGCATCTTTCCTCAAAAACCAATAATACCTATTTACATATACGCAATATCTAAGTAATATACTCGTATTGACATAAATGCATCAAAGCATATGTTATACAGCATATTGATATATTGAAATTACCTGTTTGTTGTAGATTGACAGTGGTTTTAGCGCCTGGGGGGAGCGTTAATACCACTGTTAATCTTTTTGGCTTATAATAGATTTCTATATGAAAATGCATTATAACTTGCTGATGAAATTAATCCACAGGGATGTTTTGCAATATCTCTTATCCTATGATACATCCCTGCTGGGTAATAGCATCAGCTATCCGACCAGGACTTGCTCAAGCTTTTCGGCCAAATAATTTATCTCTTCTTGGTTTATAATAAGCGGCGGAGATATCCGGATTGTATGACCATGGCTGTCGTTGGCTAAGACGCCCAGTTCAAGCAGCTTTTTGCAAAAAGCCATGGCATTCCCGTTTTTCATTTCGATCCCAATAAAAAGACCCCGTCCCCGGACCTCTTTTACATGCGATGAACGGCTGGCGATATCGTCAATTTTTGCTTTCAGGATTTTGCCCATTTTAACTGAACGTTCGGCAAGTTTCTCCTCAATGATAACATCGATAGCGGCATTTCCGGCAACGCAGGCAAGAGGATAACCGCCGTATGTTGAACCATCGCGCCCGGGCTGGAAAGCGATATCCATCAGCTTTGAATTGGTGACAAAAATCGACAAAGGTACCAGTCCGCCCGAAATAGCCTTGCCGAGGACTACTCCATCGGGTACAACATTTTCATGTTCGAAACAGAACATCCTGCCTGTGCGGCCCAGACCGACCTGGATTTCATCGAAAACGAGCATAAGATCATTCTTGTCGGCAAGGTCTCGCAAGCCATAAAGGAAACCATCAGGCGGCTGGTACATTCCGCCCTCACCCTGCATCGGCTCAACCAGGATGCCGCACGTGTTTTCATTGACAGCTTTCTCGACCGCTTCCAGGTCGCCGAAATCACAGTGAACAAAGCCCGGAGTAAGCGGGCCGAATCCCTCCTTATATTTCTGTGTCGATGATAAAGATATGGTGGTAATCATTCGGCCGTGAAAGTTATTGTTGAAAACGATTATCTCCTGCTTGCCGTCGGCGATGCCTTTGGACTTATAGCCATAATAGCGCATCATCTTGATAGCGGTCTCCACCGATTCGACGCCGCCGTTTTTTGGCAGGATCTTGTTGCCGTTCTCACCGAAATGCGGAGCCATCTGGGGAACAAGTGTCGCCGCTTTTTTAAGGAACTCGCCCATCGAATCGGTATAAACCGCATTTGAAATTACCGAACCGTAACTGCCGTTGAGCGCCTCAACCAATGCCCTGACTATCTTCGGATGATGATGTCCCGGGTTAGCGGCCGAATAGGCGGCTAAACAGTCGAGATATTTTTTGCCATTTTGATCGGTAAGCCAGCAGCCTTCTGCTTTTCTAACAACAAGGTTTAGACGGCCGTAATGGTGAGCGCCGTATGTATTTGCGAAATTTAATATCTGATCATCGGATGTCTGACAGAAACCGAATATTTCTTTATTTATTGATTTAATGTTAGTCATAATTGCTCCTTATTAAATTGTCTGAACTATCGAGTAAATTATAAAAAGATGTATATAGAAATTTACAACTGCCCTTTCAGGTAGATTCGCCACAGCGTTTGGCGAACTAACTGGTTGAAAATTTCGTTGTTACAGGTATTTTTTTTCATGCGCCAAATGTATAACTTTAAAATATTTTGTCAAGTTCAATTTATTAGGTAAGATTTGGCCATTGTCATTATAGTTTTTATTGCCCTTCCAGCCCTGTCTCATCCTGGTTATCCTCAAGATATTCGATGCCATCTTCAATAATCTGGTTTATATCGGCCTGAGCCAGGGAAATAGCAATTATGCTGAATATTACACTCAGCACAATCGTCAACGATTTTGAATTAATCATCATTTTTAACCTCACTGTTTAAACTATTCGAAAAATTTTTCAATCAATTTGATAATTATCTGTTAAAACGATGCTCTACTCCTGCTTGGGATTTTCGAACAACCGGGAAAAAACACGCCTGCCTAATTCATCTTTCATCGAATTATAATATGATTCATATGAATCAACCGACTCTGATAAGAGCGATCGGTTTTCCTGAAGCTCAATTATAGTTTTTAAATCATCCACCAGCTCTTTTGAATATATAAACAGTGGTGAATGCATATCTTTTTCTGGACTGTAAACAGGGAGTGCGCCAGCATCAATTTTATATGGAATAAAAAAATTGTTGGGGCTCAGAATTATCTGATCGTTGACTTTTACATACCTTTCCAACAAGATATCATGAATTTTATGGCTCTTATAAAACGGGCTATCCAATAAAATTATCCATTCCGAACCAGGCTGAGGAGAGAAACGCGGGAGAAAACCTTTATAATCTTCCTGAACACGTTGTGACGTCCATCTTAAAAAAAAGAGAGAATCTATATCTCTATCACCGCGAATTTTGTCAAGGAGCTTAAGCTTCTCTAAACCAGTATCGACAGAAATATTGGATTTATAGATTTCATTAACTGTATCTCTACTTTCCGATACTATTTCATAAGCAAACTGACGGGTAAAAGGAATTCTGCATAAAACTATGCTAATACTGCTATCATTTAAAGCATCAACAACCATGTTTACAGCATTAGTATAAGGATCGCTATAATAGCCATTATTATGATTTTGGGCTGTTCCACTGTTTAGAGTAATTAGATACGTTATTACAGCCGTTAGTATGAGTTGTTTTAAAGCATTTTTCTTAACCATCTTTAATTCCTTTCTCATATTTGTAATTAAAATCCTGGGCATTCATCAGGATATGCACATTGCATAGTCACCCTATGAGTCGCTCCGATTGCAGTTTTGGCTTCGTCTTCCTATTGACATTCTACGCCTTCCTTTCTTCTATCAATCAATTCGGGTTCTTATTATCGCGATTCCATCGCTTACCAGCCGGAATTCGGAGTAATATTGCAAAAGCAAATCAATGCGCTTTATATCTATAAATATAATTTTTCATGCTATTTTGTCAACGTATTTTGGCAGATGTAGGGGTTTGATTAATCAAACTCCTACGCCACCTTCTGCTACTGGACAACGTTATGCATCCAGTCGTAGGTTGGGGGTCGTCCCCCAACAAATACTTATGGCTCAAACTGCCATTACCGGGGGATAAACCCCCAGCCCATAATTTTTTATCACTGCAAATAAACCACTTTCTGAATATTTATCTCCGGACTAATTCCTTTCTGCTTGATGAAATAAACGCCTGAGGACACCGGCTCGCCCTCGTTATCGCAGGCATCCCAGCTTATAAGATTCTTTCCTCTAACATAATCGTATTCCCGCACAACCCTGCCCAGAATATCATAAATCAGTAATATACCGGATGAAAGAGATTCAATATTAATCGACAATGATGAGTTAAATGGATTCGGATAGGCTGAAACTAAAAAATTAACCGGTTGAGCATGGTTGTCTTCAATACCTGTCTGAATACTGCCTTTTCTGAAGTATTCCTCATATGAAAACAAATCACCGTGACGCGCATCATGCCAGAAAAGATAAACAATTTCATTATATTTTTGTATTTCTGGGGATCCTGAGAGATTAGGAGCGTCGGTCAATCTATGCTCCTCCGACCAGGTTATTCCGCCATCGAATGATTCGATATAATAAATCTCTGCCTGGAAAAGACTGATCCTGTGATCTACCCAAACAACACCAATATGGTCGCCGTCTATGAATGATCTTGAGTCAGTTGCTGAACTTTCTGAAGTTAGCCGTGTCTCCGGACCCCAGGTTTCCCCATTATCGGCGCTCTTACGGAATAATAAGTCTCCCGCCCAACCGCCGCCGCTCGAACCATATTTAAAATCATACCAGGTGATAAAAAGATTGCCCTCATCATCGCTGGATAAATAGGGTATTTGGGAGTGTTCAATACCCATATCAGATATCGGGATCTCCTCTTCCCAGGAATGCCCCAGGTCGGAACTATAACGATAAAATATCTCCGATAAATGTGAAATATTCTTCTGGTAAACCATATGCACCATGTTGGGAGCTGAAGAAAGCGCATACTTATTATATCCGGTAAAGGGCTGCCAAAATGCTGCTGTCATTGGAGACCAGGTTTCCCCTGAATCGGTGCTTAACGAGGTGTAAACCGAATCAACACTTTCCCAGTTTCGGTTTGTAAACCATATGCAGCTTATAAATATGGTATCGCCCTTAGCTATACCAGGATAACTTAAGAGTAACGGCTGTGGGTATTGCCAGAAGCGGATGAAATTATTCCAGCTATAACCCAGATCATAACTTACTTTGGAATGTATATTATATCTACCGGATTCTTCTACCCCGCCGCCTTGCACGACAAGACTACCGTTATTGTAATGAATAAAATAACAAGTAGTTGATAACCAGCCCGAATTGCTAATATTAATTATATCAGACCAGGTATCACCATCATCGAATGAACTCATCAATACAAGATCACTTATTGAGCTATGCAAAGTTGCAAATGTCATGAAGATAGTATCTTCCTTAACACAGAAATATTGATTACTATTAATGTATGTGCTGGAATCAACTAAGTGAGTGAGTCTAATTTCTTCTCCCCATTCTGTCCAGCTAAAATCATCCAGAGCGGTACCGGCAACTGCTTGTTTATCTTCTTGGCATATATTGTTAGTTGCTTTTATGATAATCATATCATTAATGTATAGAGTATCGCCATCGGCAGAAAGATGTGGCTCTTGAGCGTATATATCCCAACAAAACACTATTAAGAATATCAAGCAAACCCTAATTGTGGTTTTATAAAGACTTTCTTTCATCATAGCAAACTTCCGAGTAATAATGCAAAATCACAAAAATGCGCTTTATGTCTATAAATATAATTGTTCATGCTATTTTGTCAACGTATTTTGGCAGATGTAGGTGTTTGATTAATCAAACACCTACGCCACCTTCTGCTACCGGACAACGTTATGCATCCAGTTGTAGGTTGGGGGCTCGTCCCCCAACAAATACTGACGACCTATCGGGTGAGACCTCACAACAGCCGGAGGAAATGCCGCTTGACTGTTTAAACTCTTATAGTATTTTGATTATTATGACTCAAACAATTAAAATTGCTCTTTATCAGGGCTTCCACGGCCAGGGTATGCCTGACAGCATCGCCGAGCAAATCAAACAGGCGAAACCGGAGATTCTCTGCCTGCCGGAATATTTCATGGTTGGCCCGGATGAGTTATCGATACTCCCCTCCGCCGACCGGCACAATAAGCATCTGAAGTATCTCAAACGGCTCTCAATACGGCTAAACTGCGCCATTGCCGGCGGCACGCTCTTACGATGGACTAATAATGAATACAAAAATACCTGCTACTTAATTTCAAATGGCAGCGTTTTAGGGTTTTATGAAAAAATCCACTTGTATAAACATGAAGGCAAAGGGCTTGTTTCCCCCGGTTATGAATACAGGGTCATCCGGCTGAATAATATCCGGGTCGGTCTCTTGGTTTGTGCGGATGTCTTATATGCCGGAACGTTTTCCAACCTGAAAGGCTTGCGTCCGGATATTGTCGTCATTCCGGTAACTGCGCCTTACAGAAAGCATGAAACAGTGGAAAAGAAATTTGCCCGCGACCAGAAATTGTTTGTTGATGGCGCAAAGATAGTCGGCTGTCCGGTTATCAAAATCAGCAGTGTAGGTAAAATTGCCGGTCATCGGGTACAGGGAAGGTCGCTTGTCGCCGCCCCGAATGGAATAATATTCCGGGTACCGCCAGGGAACGAGGATAAACCCGTTTTCAAGATTATTGATTTAGCTGTTTAACCGCTCTTGACAATCGCCCGTGGTGGTTATAAGTTAAATATATGCAATCAATGGCGCCCTACCAGAGAAAACTGATACTGGCTTTGCTTGTGGTCATACTCGCCGGTTTGACCCTGACAATTGTAGACCGTCAGCGGCAGGCTCTGAGTTTCGATATCAGGGGTTTTTTGGACGGGTACAAACACACGAAGGTTGTCGATACTTCTAAAGTTGTTGTCAAAGCCTCAACGAACGCATTAAATCTGCCTGAAACTGATGCCGAAAACAAACCGGTTATTATTAATATCAATACGGCAGATATCGGGCAACTGCAGAGGCTTCCCGGGATCGGGCCGATTTTGGCGCAAAATATCGTCGCCTATCGGGAGATGATCGGTCCGTTTATCAGACCGGATGATCTGTTAAATGTCAGTGGAATCGGTCAAAAGAAATTGCAGCAAATTCTAGGGTATATAGAGTTTTGAAAAAAATTGCATTTGATATTAAAGATGGCTATGCGGCTATAGTCACCGGCGGCGACTTAGAACCGGAGTTTATAATGATTGGCTTCGATGAGGCTGATTTTGCCGACGATTCTGAAAATGAAAGTTCAGTCCCCAAGAATCTTTTTGCCCTGGGTGACGAGCGTTTGGCCAGTCTCTATAGCCTGGCCGACCAGGCGTTACTGGCTGTGCCAATGCGCTTTTCTCTGGTTAAATCCCTGTCAATCGATCAGGCGGCAGTGGAGAAATACGGCAGCGATTTTCTGCAATGGGAGGCTAAACAGCAGCTTCCGGACGAGCTCGGCCAGTTCATTTCCGGGTTCAGCAAGCTGGGTGAAAGTTACGATGGCCTATTTGGCAACTATCTATATTACGCTGTGCCCCGTGATTTCATAGAGGGACTGCTGAATTTCGCCGTTCCTGATACAGAAAAAAAACCGGCGCTAAGTTCGGAGGCTCTGGGGCTTTTTAACGTTATTAATTTGGCCATGAATCAAAATGGCTTCGGCGCCGCCATATCTTTGGAGCATGATGGCGCTTCGATAGCGCTGTCTCATGATGGCGTTTTTCTTGGCGGCCGTTTCATTGCCGGTGAAAAACCAACTCTTGGCGATGAAATCAAGTATTATATAATGGGACATGCTCCGGAGGATCTCAGGCCCAACGTGCTTATATGCGGCGATATGAATAAAATTGATTCCATCGGCGCTGTAACCTGGGCCGAAATACTCAAAATACCGGATTCTCTGAAAACTGCCGTTAAATCGGGGAAGGCCAGCCCTGAATTGTTCACTGCCGCCGCCGGTTTGATTATGCAGCCATAAATTTAGAATGAGAGTAATCGCTGGAAAGTTTAAAGGTCGAAAACTTGTTTCTGTCAAAGATGAGCTTTTTCGACCTACGCTCGACCGGGTAAAGGAATCTATTTTCAATGTGCTGGGGGATGACATCATCGACAGCAATGTTTTAGATCTGTTTTGCGGCAGCGGTTCACTGGGCATCGAGTCATTGTCTCGTGGAGCGATGAGGGCTGTCTTTGTCGACGGCAATAATAAAATCCTTGATACAGCGCAAAAAAATGTTGATGCGCTCAATGCCGGCCACAAGGCAAAATTCGTTCTTGCCGATGCCTTCGTATTTCTCGAAAATCATGAGGATCTGGGGTTCGATATCATTTTCGCCGATCCGCCTTATAATGAAAAGTACAGCGGTAAAATCTGCGAGTCGGTATCAAAACACGGTGTTTTGAAAAATGGCGGCGTGCTGGTACTGGAACGTTTCAAGAAAGATAATCCTGAACCTGAGACCCTGAAATTATTAAAGCAATTAAAATTTGGTCAGACAGAAGTTGATTTTTACATAAGAGAGGAATAAGATGAGAACAGCCTTATATCCGGGCACTTTCGATCCGGTGACACATGGGCATACTGACATAATCAATCGCGCCCTTGCCCTTTTCGATAAGCTTATCGTGGCGGTAGCTAACAATCCCTCCAAGGAAATTACTTTTTCCACTCAACTGCGGCTCGAGCTTTTACAGAAGGTCGTCGGCGATAAGAAAGATATCGAACTGGTTGCGTTTGATGGTCTTACTGCTCATTATGCCAAAGAACGAAAGGTGGCGGCTATCATCCGCGGTTTGCGGGCGGTCTCCGATTTCGAATACGAGTTCCAGATGGCGCTGATGAACCGCCGCTTGGTGCCGGAGATTGAGACTGTCTTTTTGATGCCGCGCGGCAAGTACGCCTACCTGTCATCGACATTGATCAAAGACATCGCCCAGTTCGGCGGCGAGGTTGATTTGTTTGTGGATGATGCCGTGGCAGAAAAACTGCGGGAGAAATTGCTGAAGTAGGTGCCGTTTTTGTGCTGTCGGAAGTTACTTCCGACAGCTCTGGCAGAAGAATCCGCCTATGGCGGATGCCAGCACATGCTTCCGTGGCTGGTGTATGTCCTCATGCACCAGCAGAAAAATCGGCAGGAGTTCGGGGACTCCTGCCCTACCTACTGCCAGCACGGAAATTATAAGACATCAAAATCAAGACTATCAGGGATATCCATTATATAACCTCTAAAAGCGGATTTTTTCAGTAACTCGAAACGTTCATATATTTTGATTGATACTTTCTTCAAAAGATATTTTTTTTGTTCTTCAACAGAACCCATTTTCTTAAGCCACTCTGGAGGTTTATCTAAGAGATCGTTTAACAACCTTTCGTTATCACTAAACGCGTCTATAAACATGTAGAAAATTACTTCCTTTAATTTTTTATCATCAACTTTATTTAAAGGTGAATATTGAACTAATTCGACTGAATTCTTTAAGTCAATAATTATAATGCGTTTGATTTTAAGCCCGTCAAAGACTCCAATAACTGGTATTTGATTACCTTCAAACTTATAAAAGCCGTCAAACCCAGTTATATTAAGAATTTCATTTTCGCTCAATTTCCATTGAGGAACATAGTTTATATCTTTCTCAAATAACCTGTCAGTAAATACATTTAAAGCTATTATAACCATATTGTTAGGTGCGCTAAATTTAGTTAATACATCTTCAAAGTTCTTGCAAAATTCATGTTTTTCGCAAAAGCTGGATAATTTTAAACTAATTACTTGATTTTCAATAGCCGCCAAATCATTCCCAAAATTATAACCGCCAAAACTGTAATCAACATACCAATCATCAAAAAAGGCTTCTTTATCATAAACAAGATTCAAACCCTGCCTTCCCAATTCTCCCTTATATTCAATGTCTGTTTTATCGCTAAAACATTGGAAATTCCTGAAAATCTGTCTTAAAGACGACATTTTATAAAATTCTTCAATGGTTTTATCTTTAACTATCTTTATTTTTTTTTCGCTAATTTTTGTTTCTAATTTGCTTTCATCAATTTTACCCTCAGCTTTACTTTTCAAGGCATCAAGAAATTTAATAATTTCATTACCCAGTAGATGATTTGTTCTTTCTTTTTCAAATCCTAATTCAGACCAAATTTCATGTTGAGATTTCAATGAATTAGCCGTCTGTTTTAATTCTTCAACTGAGTGTATTATATTGTTTAAAACATATGAATCATAATCAGGTAAATCAAAATTCGCAATATCAATAGAAATATTATTCAAAGGCTCAGCTTTTGCTATAAAGTACCATGCTAATAATAAAATAAAATATTCTTTCAAATATTTTTCCATTCCATGCCTATCTTCACGAAACATTCTGATTTTTTTTCTATCCAGTTTTGTAAAATATATATCTATTAATTCAGATGGACTCTCCGGAATAATATGATCCCCTGTCCAGGTCGCATCAGAATCAGGTGGCTGTTTATATTCCCAAAGATGTTTTATGAAATCATATCTTTTGTGAAACAGACAATATGGTCCAATTATAAATATAATCAACATTAAATTGTTATATTTGTACTGATATGTTGCATTATTCATAATGGCATTTTTGATATTTTGAAAATTATCAATACTATTCTTTTTATATACCGGCTCAAATAATGAAGCATAATCTTCAAATCCTTTTTCCCATTCTTCTAGTTTATCTTTGCTATTTATAGATCGCAACTTTTTATCAAGTTGAATTAATAATCTGTGAATATTATGTTTATTATCTAACTCATCATATTTTTCAAAATCCTTCCTCATTAATATTCTCTCGAAAGATGAAATTTCATAATCAGGGTAATTTAATCTGTAAAATCCGGTTGGAGTTAATTACAAAAGGTGTGGAAATTTATAAAAAAGTAGCGTAACCTTTCTTA
>CBFDEC010000038.1:0-31338 GCA_965603725.1 uncultured bacterium
GATTTTTTTGTAATATTATTCATAACAACCTTCCTTATGTTTCTGCAAAAAGATGGATACTTAGTTAAGCTCCTGACTACATAAATTAATATAGTGTTAATATGCTATATCCTCCTCTCCTTTACCAATGACAATCATTATCTATTATTAAGATATTAGCAAACCGATAATTGTCAAGCGAAAACAATCTTATTCTTTAATAATTAACACACTTTTTGCTTGACTGTTTGTAAATATATGCTTTAATATACATAGTGTTAACTTTAATGCTTTAGTGGTGAGATATTTGAAAATTAAGAGATTTAATATTTTTTTGGAGGATTTATGAGAAAGGCCGCCTTACTATTAGGAATGCTTCTGTTCCTGGTTCCTCTCTTTACAGCCAGCGCTGATGATGTATCAGAGGAAATCCAGGCTATCCAGCAGATGATTAAAGAAAAAGGGCTGAATTGGATAGCCGGTCATAACTCGATGATGGATTTGCCCCTTGATGAGAGACGGATGCGACTTGGTCTGAATGAACCGGAGGAAGTCAGAGAATTTTATAGAACCCTGGATCAACTTCCGCCGCCGCTTCTCACCAGTACCGAGGACGTTTTCGACTGGCGTCTGCTGGGCGGCGTCACGCCTGTCACGGATCAGGGTAATTGCGGTTCATGCTGGGCTTTTGCGGCAACTGCCGGTTTCGAATCAGCATATCTTTTGGCTGAGGGTATTATGCCTGATTTTTCAGAACAGGCGGTTGTATCCTGCGATTACAACAGTAATGGCTGCGATGGAGGCTATACGATCGGCGCTTATGGCTACTTTTCTACATTTGGCGCTCATGACGAGTCATGCATGCCCTATCATCAGAATGATACCGATCCCTGTATTATTGACCAGTGTGATGTCATAGCCTACCTGGAAGCTCATATGCCGGTTCCTAACAACGTTCCCGCTATTAAGAACACCCTCGTATTCGGTCCGGTTTCTGCCTCGTTTACAGTTTACGATGATTTCTTTTCCTATAACGGAGGTTGTTATGAACATCCCGATACCGATCCGACTAACCATGCCGTTCTAATCGTGGGCTGGGATGACAATGAGTGCAACGGCGAGGGCGCCTGGATTGTTAAGAATAGTTGGGGCGCCGGCTGGGGGCTGAATGGCTATTTTTACATCAAGTATGGTTCGGCGGCTTTTGGGGCAGAAGCCGCTCTTCCGCTTTATCAGTTTGGCAGTGTGCCGATTTTAGAGTACTCGCCAGATTCGATATGGGTCGATCTCGAGCCGGGTTCACAGACTACCAGAACGGTCGAATTGACAAATGGCGGCGATGGCGACCTTCGATTTTACATTGACGGCTACACCGTTACCGAGCAGGATTCTTTTGGCTATTACTGGTGCGATAATGATGACCCGGATGGACCTGACTATAACTGGATAGACATCACCGGTATTGGCGAGGTAGTCGATTTCTGGGGCTATAACGACAATGGCAATTCCGGGCAGCTTGACCTCGGTTTCGACTTTGATTTTTATGAAAACACCTACGATGAGTTTAATATCTGCGTGAATGGCTGGATTTCATTTAATAATGCTTTTATCATGCAGTGGGAAAATGAGGTTATTCCTCACTTGGCACTGCCCAATAATATGGTGGCTGTCTTTTATGATGATTTGAATTCAGAATACGGCGGCCAGGTTTACTATTATACCAACGAAACTGATACCGCAATCGTTACCTGGAACCAGATTCCGGATTCCCGTCAGGAGGGTATTTTCACTTTCCAGGTTAGACTTGTCGCCCCGAATGAAATCATCTGCCAGTACAACAGCATGGGGCCGGGCCGGCTTGATGAATGCTCGATCGGAATTGAGAACCGCCGGGCATCGGTCGGAACACAGGTGGTCTGCGATAATGAATACGTTCATAATGAACTGGCGGTTAACTTTCCTCTTGGCGACGCTCCGCCGCCTTTAACATGGATGGTCGCTGACCCGTTTGAGGGTATTGTTCCCAGCTATAGCAACCAGGATATCGAAATCACCTTCGACTCGGGTGACATACCGGAGGGCGCTTACCATGCAATGCTGACTATTATGACAAATTCAATAGAGGACCCGGTTGCCAGCATACCTGTAACCATGAATCTGGTATCCACGGGAGTCGGAGAAAGCATTGCAGCAACGCCTGCCGAATTCAAACTTCATCCGGTTTTCCCCAATCCATTTAATCCGGAAGCGACTATCAGCTACAGCATTTCCCAGCCCGGCGACATTACTCTTGAGGCGTTCAATATTCTCGGTCAGAAAGTAGCGACACTTCATGACGGCTACCATAATGCCGGAGAATTTTCAATCAGTTGGCAGCCTCGAAATCATTCATCCGGTATATATATGTTCAAACTCTCATCTGGAAATCAAACCTGCGTCGAAAAGGCAACATTACTGAAATAATCAGATGGACTATTTGCTGACTGACGGACTCAGTTTTAATGATATTCATTACAAAGGCCGGTTTCAAAGCCAGCCTTTAATTATCTTATATTGATTTGCTGTTAGCCCGGATTATTCACAAATCTTAACATGTGCTTCTTCTGCCAAATCTGGCGGAAGTAACTTCCGACAGCACAAAAGATAATATGTGTTTGTGAATAATTCGGGTTAAATAAATTTGTTGTTTTAGTTAGCGGCAAATCACAACTGAACAGTATTATCAGCCCAGCGGTCGTATTCGTCATCGGTAGTTAACAGCAATATCTGGCGATTTTCAGACATCTGCTTTAACAGCTTCATTGTGTTTTCACGTCTTTCCTGATCGAAACTGCTGAACGGGTCATCCAGGATGATAGGGGGAGATACTTCATTGGCAAGTATCTCAGTCAGAGCCAGGCGCGCGGTGAGATAAACCTGCTCGACAGTTTCCTTCGAAAGTTCCCGGTGAGAATTGACCCAGTCATTCTTCTTTTCTGAGAAGACTTCAAATTTGAGAGATGTCCTGTCAAACCTGACCTCTTTATATTTGCCATTGGTAATGATCTCAAGCATTTCAGAAGTTCTGTTTTCAAGAAGTTCAAGTGTCGATATCATTACATTCTGGCGGGCTTTTTCGATACACTCTTCTGTTAAACTTAAAGTGGCCAATTCCTCCACTAAATTTATCTTTTCAGAACTTATAACCTCTTTGCGTTCGAGGTAACTGCCCAGAAGTTCGAACCCGCTTTCGGCTGTTTCGATCAGGCGGTTGAACGATTTTATTTCATTTTCAAGAGTATTGTTTTGCTCCTCGAGCTGGGCGACAATCAATTTCAGCCTTTCTAATTCTGCCGGTTCCAGTGGAACGCTGTTCTCAAGAAACGTCTTGTTATCAGAAATATCCTTTTCCAGATTTTGCTGTTGAATTTCAATTTCCTCTTCGGAATAACCTTCAAGAAGGTCTTTATAACACCGCTTTTCAGAATTTAACTGTTTTTCCAGGTCGCTGCGTTTCCATGATGCCTGATGGACTTCGTTAGCGGAGGTGATTTTATACTTGGTCAATAAATTTTTCAGTTCTTCCGACATTCGATCTATTTCTTCTTTAACATTTTCAAGCTTTTGACTGTTATTATTTAATTGCTCCTTCAGGAATGTTTTTTTCTGGTTCGCCCTAGAAAGCATTACCATCGAAGCCATAAGCGAAACCAGTCCGACAGCGCCAAGATCAAAATGGTATTCAGTTAAAAGCATCATGTAATCGACTACCGAGAAACCGAATACGCCTATGGATAATACCATCCAGCCAATAATAGCAGGATTGATTTTGAAATTAGCCCATGCATTTTGACCGGATTCGACGTCTTTTTCAAGTTCTTTCTGCTTAGGTCGTAGATATTTTATCGTCGATTCCATATCTTCAATTTTTTCCCTGTCTTCAGGAGAGACTTCAATTACCTGATTGAGCGACTCATTCAGTTCTTCGATTTTTTGACCTGCCGATTTTATTTTTTTCAACTTTTCTGTTATTTCATTATTCTCGTTTGAAACTTCTATTAATTCCTGCTGAGTTTTTTCAGTTTTTAATACGTCTTCAAGTTGTTTCTTTTTAGACTGGTAATCATCAACAACATTGCGGTGCGCAACTTTCATCTGGGCTAATGAACCCCGCCAGTTTTTTAAGTTGGTTATTTCCCGTATAACTTTTTCGATATTATAATCTAAATCATCCTGTTCCTTTTCATATTTCATCAACAGACCGAGGATTTTTTCATCATTACTGGTAATATCATGAATGCGCTTTTCAATTCGGCCAATAATCTCAGAGGCAGCCAGGTCTTCCTCTCCACCGGTTATTAACGATCCAAGATTATCTTTAATCTCCTCGACCGAGCCGCCTATCTGCGTTATCTTGCCCTGTTTGATACATGAAGTTGCCTCAAAAAGCTCGGCGCTTCGGAAACCTATAGAATCCGTAATAATTTCAAAAATTCTATTTCTATCATCAACAGGAACGGTCTGATTTTCATCGACCAGTTTTGCAAGACCCGAGTCGAAGTCCTTTTCAAGGATACCCAGAAAATCTTTATCGGATATATTGGCTTTCAAAACCAGCGGCTTACGGCTTCCCCATGTCTTAGACATCATAATACTTTCATTGGAGGATTTAGGATCGCTAAAAAGAAGCGCCGTTATAGCTTCAACAAGGGTTGACTTACCGGTTTCGTTTCCCCCTTTGATAACATTTAAACCCGGGGTCAGACTGCATTCGAAATTTTCGAATTTGCCGAAATTTTCAAGCGTCAAACTGGTAAGGTCCATATCACCATGATTCCCGGCCTTGAAGCAAGGCATAACCGATCTTCAAAGATTTTTCAAGACGCGGTTTTAAATTGTTATCGCTGCTGTTAAGCTTCTGAGCCATCAACTTTATATACTGACCCAAAATGGTTTTTTCCGACACCTTAACCTCGGAAATATTTTCAGGCAATACTTTCATCTCATCGATAATA
This sequence comes from uncultured bacterium, assembly GCA_965603725.1. Taxonomy (GTDB): domain Bacteria; phylum Zixibacteria; class MSB-5A5; order UBA10806; family 4484-95; genus JAGGSN01. The sequence continues at coordinate 4,974 of CBFDEC010000038.1, forward strand.
TCAAGATACATAAACTCATTTTCCAACAATTGCTGAATATAATCGGGTTCCAGCGACGATTCGAACAGAGCTAAGCCTGTCAGTTTCAGTCGTAGCAGCGTATCAGTTCCGGATAAAGGTTTAATTTTATCAACCAGATCATCATTATTAAAAATTTCGTTTGCTTTAATCTCTACGGAGCGCCAGGAGAAACTGCCGATATCTACTCTGGCAATAGTCGCCTTGTTTCCAGAATCAATTTCTACTATGGCGATATTGCCTGCATTTTGCTGATCAAAATCGAGTTTTTCAGGCGATCCACTATAAGCGGCATTGATACCGGAATCTGATAAATCTCTAAACGAATCACTCCCGCCAAGGCAGATATAGTCGAGGTTTAAACCGGCGTCTTCAGTTTTCGCTTTGACCTCGTCCGGTGAACGGCATAGCACACCAATATGATATTTAGTCGTTTGACGGGCTGTGGGGCTCGCATCGTCATGATGATGGTCATTTGGCAGAATCTCAGGGAAACCATACACAGTACAGTCTAATTCTTCCAAGCTGATAAACGGGTTCTTACGATCGGCAAGCAAATAAACATCTTTCAACGAATTCAGGCTATCCCAGCTTTTCCAGAATGCATAGTCTGATGAACCGTCCGTCTGGCCGGGTAGAATTATGGCGGGTATACTATCTAACCTGCTCAACTCGTCGGCGACAAAGTTCTGCAAATTTTTCGACACATCAGTATTTTTAAACAGATTACCAGCAATGATAAACAGATCTGCTTTTTCTTTAATAGCATAGTCTATAATTCTGGAAAAAGTTGATTTTAAGCCTGCTCTTAATTTATCACCTGCAAGTTTCAAACCGACAAAATGTGCGCCAAGATGAATATCAGATGTATGAATTATCTTCATAGCAAATTCCTGTTGATGTAATCAAATTATTTACAAAATTTCAGGCACAGAAAGTGACTGCCAAAAAGAAATAATTCGGCGCTGATCTCCCTGACAGCAAAACACTTCTAACCTGGGATAGTCGCCATAACTATATCCTGTGGATATAGTATCGGCATTTAATACATCTTTTTTATTATTAATATCCCAGTTTTTTAGCAATTAATGGAAGCGGAATTGAACCCTCAGCCAGAAGTTTATCATGAAATATTTTCAAGGAAAAAGACTTACCTTCTTTCGCACGAGCCTTTTCAAGCATATCAAGAATAAGCAGCTTTCCGGTTAAATAACTTAAAGCCTGGGTAGGATAAGAGCAATAACGCCTTATTTCAGCGGTAAAGTAATCAGTATTTTCGCCCAGCATATTATTCATAAATACAAGCGCGGAATCGGGCGTCATAGAACTATCCGCCAGTGAACAGTCCACAATCATTCGTACCGCCCTGAAACGAATGCCGCCTAGAACACCCAGCCAGCGCCGGTCAAGATCGCCGTTATCAAACAATCCCTGTTCGGCAGCCATCTGCTCGCAGTAAAGCCCCCAGCCTTCAACCATCATGATATTCTGCTGAATTTGACGGATCGGGTTGGGATGCCGGTTGGCAATACTTAATTGAAGATGATGACCCGGATATGCTTCATGAGCTACAGAGCCTTTAAACGCCCTGTTCCGTATCATGCTGTTATAATTTGCTGTCGATGCGGAATCCAGCGGCGGTATGGGCCTGACATAGAAATAACCTGTCTGGTCGGTGCTGAAGGGCGCTGATGGCTGATAGGCTATCCCACGACGCATCGCCCGCATGAACTTCGGCATCTCCACAGGTATGCATTCACCGATATCTTCAGGAATGGTTACAATATCATTTTTTATTAAAAAGTTGGCAGTCTGATCAATCTCCCACTGATAATATTCAAAGATGTCATCTTTGGTCAGCGAATCAGAATCCGGCCTTTCATTTCCGGTATCCGGTTCTTTGGTATCAATAATTCGCTGTAAAGAATCCATTGCTGCGCTGGTTTTATTGTACCAGCGCCAGCCTATTTTTTTCAATGAGTCCGAATTGACATCCAGAAAATGAATCTTCTTTAATAGATAATTTAGTTGAGCTTTGCCTACAAAATGATTCTCGTTTGCATTATTCTTATCGACCTCGAACAACAGTTCACACTTATTTAAAGCGGATATGGTCTCCCTCTTATACCTGGCAATTCGCCTGACGCTGTCAGGCATTATATCATACATCAATTGGGCCGCTTCCTCAATCAATTGAGGCCCTTTATCTGCCATCTCGATGGCTGTTTCAAAAAATATTTTATCCATTTGATGCAGATGTTCCCATCTTTGATCAAGGAAAACAGGGATACCCCGAAGCCTGGCCGATAAGAACGGAGCCTTTTCTTCCATAGTCCTCGAATTATCTATCAGAATATAGTACAGTGAATTTAAAGCTTCCTCAATGTATAAAGCCGGCGAATGTTCATGATATGGGAACCTGGCTAAGATAAACTCATCATATTGTATGTTGGAGATTAACAGACGGCAATCAATGTAATCGTCAATTGTCAAACTTTCCAAATCGATCTGGCGGAGCTTTTGCAATATTTTGGATATGTCGTTTCTATATGTAAATATGGATTTGCTGCTGTAATCCGTTAGCAATGAATCATAGTCAAATATCCCCACGCTCGTAGCCCAAGCAGGGAAAAACCTGCTTCGGCAATTGATATACTCTTCACCCTGTTTTGCCAATTCCTCAGAAACGCCGGCAAATGATGATGAAATTATCATCAGCGATATCAACAAATTTCTAAACACAAGACCTCCAGTTTAATTATGTACAAGTTTAACTATAGATTCTATGTGATAAGTATGTGGAAACATATCCACGGCCACCGCCTTTTCAAGTTCATATCCCCCCTCGATAAAACCGGCAATATCCCGGGCCTGAGTCGCAGGATTGCAGGAAACATAAATAATAATCTTCGGCTTCATCTCGATAATCCTTTTAAGCGCTTTTGGATGTATTCCGGCTCGCGGCGGATCGATTACCGCCTTGTCAAATGCTTCATCACCTTTTATAACATCTTCGACTTTGCCGGCTATAAACTTTACATTGTAAACGCCATTCTCCTCAGCGTTAATACAGGCATCATCAATTGCCTTAGATACCGATTCAATGCCGGTAACCGACCGGACAAGGCTTGAAATATATATCGCAATGGCGCCCGCGCCACAATATAAATCGCAAATATTATCCTGTTTATTAAATTCAGCATACTCAATAACTATATCATAAAGCGTCCTAGCTTGATATGAATTTGTCTGGAAAAAACTGTCGGCAGATATACGAAAACGGTAATTGTTCAGTTTCTCATAGATATGGTCCCGGCCATGAAGAACGCCCTCTTTCAGCATCGGGGGCAGCATATCCTTTATTGCGATATTGGCCTTTCTGCTGTTGATTGTCCAGAGCAGGCTATTGACATGATCGAACTTCGAAGAGATTATATTCCCAAGTTCAAAAAGGCGGTCCTCATATCCCTGATATTGAGCGCTCGTAACTATATTAACTAAGATCTCACCTGTAAATTTACCTTCTCGTATCACTAAAAACCGCATCAAGCCCTGATGACTGCGAATATGATAGGCCGGCAGTTTTAGACGTTTGCACCCGCTTCTCACTGATTCTACAATTTCATTTGATAATTCCGATTGAAGGTGACATCTTTCGATATTAAAAACTCTATCAAAAAAGCCGGAATAATGCAGTCCCAGTGAAAGCTCGCCGTTTTTGTCCTGATAAAAAGAAAACTCCATTTTATTGCGGTAATTGTAAATTTTTTTGGCGCCGATAATCGGTTCTACGGATGGATTTTCCAAGCCGGCTATTCGGACCAGGCTGTTTCTCAACTGTTCCGATTTATACCTTAACTGCATATCATATTCATAGTTTTGCCAGCGGCATCCACCGCAGACCTCAAAATGCCGGCAAACAGGCTCCATCCGATGTGGAGAGGGTTTTATTATCTCAACCGCCCGAGCCTCACAATAATCCGGTTTGTTTTTTTTAATTATTGCATTTACCATGTCTCCCGGAAGACCGTCCTCAATGAAAACAACTTTGCCGTCGCACCTGGCAACGCCTCTGCCGCCATAGGCAAGGTCATCTATTTGTAGTTTTACTTTTTCTTTTTTCTTCAACGTTTATCTTGCAAAAAAGATTTTGGTAATAATTCAAACCCGAACTAATATGCTCATTAGAAGGCTGATTGTCAATGTTCATGATAAAAAACCCGTATAGCGCGGCATCCGCCTTGGGCGGACTGGTCTGCCCGTTCATACGGTCAAGTCGTAGGTTGGGGGTCCTACAGATCCGTAGGACTTGTCTCCCAACAAATACTGACAGTTCAATTTATTTAGCTGGGGGATAAACCCCCAGCCTGCAATCTTATCAATTGAGATGAGGGGCACACGGGGGCAGGTGCGGCTCACAAATCATCAATATTAATATTCAATAGATAGCGCCAATTCTTTGTGACAAAATTCACATTAAGCTTGATTTTATTATTCATCTTTCGTAAATTTACTTGATGATGATAATACATTTTTTATCAGGAGAAATATTATGGATATAGGAATTGCAAAGGAAGGGCATCACCTGGAGAACAGGGTCGCTCTGACACCCGCCGGCGCCAAGGCGCTTATCAATGCCGGGCATAATGTCTACCTCGAACAGGGAGCAGGAGAGATATCCGGCTTTATCGATGATGATTATCTCAATGTTGGCGTGAAACTGGTATATTCTTCCGAGGAGATATTCATCCGTTCAAAGCTTTTATTAAAAGTAGCTCCCCCGACTCTCGAAGAGTGTCAGATGATGTCGGATGAGCAGATTGTTTTAACTGCCTTTCATGCGGCGGTAGCCCCGGAAGAAAATCTGAAACTTTTACTGGAGAAAAAAATTGTCGCTATTGGCATCGAAATTATTGAGGACGATGAGGGTGGACTGCCTATAGTAGTTCCGATGTCGGAATTGGCCGGTCAGATGTGTTCCAGTATTGCCAGTTATCATCTTTCCAACCGTGGCGGCGGCCGGGGCGTTCTTTTGGGAGGCGCTGCAGGCATTCCACCGGCGACTGTAGTTATACTTGGCGCCGGAACACTTGGAATTAATGCCGCCAGAACCACCAAGGGCATCGGCTGTAACGTAATTTTATTTGACAGCGATTTACACCGGCTCCGTTATGCCAACGACCTCTTCAATAAACAGCTGGTTACCTACCTTCCATTTGAATATAACCTCGAAAAAGCCGTACCGATTGCCGATGTTTTAATCGGGGCGGTTTCAATTCATGGGGAGATGGCGCCAAAATTAATCACTACCGAAATGGTGAAATCAATGAAGCCAAAGTCGGTAATTATTGACGCCGCCATAGATCAGGGAGGATGCGTTGAAACGTCGCATCCAACAAACTGGGCTAATCCCACATTCATAAGTCATGATATTACACATTTTTGCATTCCCAATATGCCATCAAATATCAGCAGAACTGCTACCTATGCGCTGTCAAACGCCATTCTTCCTTATCTGTTCATGATTGCCGAACTGGGACTTGAAAGAGCGATGCAGCATGATTATGGACTGGCTTGCGGCGTTTACACATATCAGGGCGATCCTTTGCGGGATGTTATAGCTAAGAGACTGGGTGTTAAAGTAAAATCATTAAAAAATGTACTGAAAGCCGGGGGTAAATAATGAAGTGGATCGATCTATACCATAGCAAACAAACGACTGCCCAGGATGCGGTAAAAAGCATCAAGTCCGGCGACACCGTCTACATTCATCCGGGTTGCTGTACTCCTGAATACATTGTTGACGCTATGGTGGCCAGGAAAAACGAACTGGAGAATGTTACTGTAACCCATGTTCTCACCGAGGGCAAAGCGGCATACACTCAACCGGGTATGGAACCGCATTTCCGTCACCGCTCGCTGTTCACCGGCAGGAATGCCCGCAGGGCTGTAAATGAAGGCCGGGCGGATCAATTGCATATGTTTCTTGGCGAGGTAGAAGAGCTCTGGATATCCGGCCTTCTGCCCATCGATGTCGCTCTAATCCAGGTAAGTCCGCCGGATGAACATGGATTTTGTTCGTTTGGCGTTGGCGTCGACATTACCATGTCGGCGGCTCATAACGCTAAAATCGTAATCGCCATGGTCAATCAGCACATGCCGCGCGTTCATGGCGATTGCTTTATTCATGTGAACAAATTGACTTATGTGGTTGAACATACCACGCCGCTTCTGGAAATGCCTCAGGGAACGCCGGATGAAGTCTCAATGAAAATCGGCAAGCTGATCGCTGACAATGTCGATGACGGCTCGACGCTCCAGATGGGTATCGGCTCTATCCCCGATGCATTTTTGGCCGCCCTGGAGGGCCGTCATGATATGGGGATACATACAGAGATGTTCTCCGATGGCATAATACCGCTGGTGGAGTCAGGCGTTATTAACAACTCCCAGAAAACTCTTCATCCCGGAAAAATTGTTTCGGCTTTTACGCTCGGCACCAGGGCGATTTTTGATTTTTGCGACGACAACCCGATCTGTGAATTCCATCCCTGCCGATATACAAATGATCCGTTTATCATCGCCCAGAACGAGAAGATGGTTTCGATCAATTCGGCGTTAGGAATCGACTTAACCGGCCAGGTGTTTGCCGATTCACTGGGCTATATGTTCTATTCCGGCTTCGGCGGACAGCTCGATTTTGTGCGCGGCGCAACCAGGTCAAAAGGCGGAAAACCGTTCATTGCCTTCCCCTCTACTGCCAAGAGCGGCAAATTATCGAGGATCGTTACTCACCTGCCTGAAGGAACAGGTGTGACAACTACTCGTGGCGATGTCCATTGGATTGTGACTGAGCATGGCGTAATAGACCTGTACGGTAAAACTGTCAGGGAAAGAACTAAGCTCCTGATAAACATAGCCGCTCCGGAGTTCCGAGAGGAACTGGAGAAATTTGCCAGGGAGCATAAATATATTTGATTATCATTTTTCATAATATCAGGATGGAAACAATAGCAGGCGGGACTTTCCAGTCCCGCAGGCAGGCTGGAAAGCCTGCCCTATTAAGTTAGTTTTTTTTTTGATCAAATTTGCTATTTGGAAAATATTTCGGGGAAACTCCTTTTCACATTTCTATTGACGTAAGCTGCTATCTTAATATATCATCATTGTATGAGCAAAAAACGTAAATTCAAATCACTTGAGCTTTCGGGCAAAGAACTCGACAGCTTCATTGGCAAGCTCGTCGATAAACTCTACAATCAAATCTGGGCCGATCTGGCAGTTGGTCCCGAGGAGGCGGTAATAAAAGAACGGCTCCGCCATTCGATTATCGATGCTTTAAAGGAATATGCAGAATACAAATCCGATGAATAGCCGAGACAAAGCCTGGGAGCTGTTATGCGAGTATACAAAAACAGACTCCCTGCGCAAACATGCCCTGGCGGTCGAGGCGGCCATGCGTCACTTTGCCGGGAAGTTCAACGAGGATGCCGACTTCTGGGGCAATATCGGTATTCTGCATGATTTCGACTACGAAAAATACCCCGATAAACATCCTTTAGCCGGCCCTGACATATTACGCAATCACGGTTATGATCAGGATTTCATCGACTCGGTTTTATCTCATGTGGACACTACCGGCGTTCCCCGCAATACAAAGCTCAGGCAAATACTCTTTGCAGTCGATGAACTTTGCGGATTTGTCATCGCCGTTGCCTTAGTTAGACCCTCGAAAAAGGTGGCGGATGTCAAAGTTAAATCAGTTAAGAAGAAATTCAAAGACAAAGCCTTCGCCCGCCAGGTTTCCCGTGAGGATATGGAAAAAGGCGCCCAGGAATTGGGCTTGCCGATTGAAGAGGTCATTGAGCATGTCATCGCCGCTTTGACCAAAATCGCTCCCGAACTTGGTCTCTAACAAATTACACATATGAATCACAGATTTAAAGCAGTTTTATTCGACATGGACGGGACCCTGATCGATTCCATGAAATATCATGTTATCGCCTGGAAACAGGCGTTCGCAGAATCAGGATACTATCCCGAGGATATCGAATTTTATCTTAACGAGGGCGTGAAACATCCAATCACGGTGCGCGACCGTCTGAAAAAAATAGGCGTAAACAATCCCGATGAGGAAACAATAAAAAAGATTTACACCCGAAAGCGTGAGATATTTGATGAAATCGTTGATATTCAGCCAACTGAAGGCGTGCCGGAACTGCTCGATATGCTGAAAGGCAAAGTCAAACTTGGCGTGGTCACCGGCGGCATTCGTTCGGTTGTGGACAGGGTGCTGGCAAGGTTTTTTAATGGCTATTTCGATGTCGTCGTTGATTATGAAAGCACTGAAAAAGGAAAACCCGAACCTGATCCATATTTATACGGCGCAAAGCTTACAGCTTTTCCCAAAGAAAACATTCTGGCAATCGAGAACGCACCGTCCGGCATTACCTCAGCAGTCAGCGCCGGTTTGACATGCTGGGCTGTTTGCACTACTCTCGAACCAAAATATTTATCGAAAGCACATCGAGTTTTAAAAGATTTTAGAGAGTTGAAAAATACCCTGGCCGAATTATTCTGATAATAGAATTCATATAATTTGACCATAAGAATCCTTCATTATTAAACCTTGACACATACCAATCATTGAAATATATAACTGCCCGGAGGAGGAATTATTATGGCTCGGATTACAGTTATCCTTGATGAGGTAATAGAGCTGTCGTTGAACAGCAATACCGGCGAACCCAATCCTGCTAAGGCGGCTGTTCTTTGTGAAATGGCCGGCTGTGGAGGCGTTGCCATACAGATTAAAGACGGCAATTTCACTCCCCGAATTGAGCGGGCTATAAAAAGTATAAAGGATGTTCTTGGGATACCCCTGGCGTTGATTGTTTCCGCTGATGATAAAACAATCGAGAAGGTAGTCGACCTGCAGCCGAATCTGGTTGTTCTAAATAATTACATCTCCGGCGATAACGATTATATTTCCAGGCTTCAGATCTCCAACATTATTGCAGCTTTAGAAATCCTGCCGGAAATCGACCAGGTCAAAGCCTCCGCAAAACTGAAAGCCGACTATGTAGTCATCGACACATCATCGTTCTGCAGGGAAAAAGACCTCTCTGCCAGAGTCGACATGCTGAATAAAATATCTAAAACCGCCGCTCTTGCCGAACGGTTGTCGATGGGTGTGGCTGCTGCAGGACCGGTAACGCAGACCGACCTGGCAAAGCTGGCAAAAATTGAGCAAATCGAGGATTTCTTCATCGGCCACGAGGTGATTTCAAAGGCTGTTTTATATGGCTTTGAAAAAGCCATAGCGGAGTTGAAACTGGAAATAACCGGCCGTTGACTTGTGAGCGGCACACGTCCTCGTGTGCCCTTAGTATGGACCTTGAGGTCTGCCGCAAACGAAATAATCATCTTTTAAAATATAAAGCCGCCCCGGTTCAGGAGCGGCTTTATTGGTAGCACCCGGTATATTTTATTCTCTTTCAGCCAAATCCCATCGGCTTACTGATAGGTGTTCCGGACGCAGGATTTCCTCCTTTCCCTTCAGCTTAAAAATTCCACTAAAACGGGTAGCCACCAGAATATTTTCACCATCCCTGAACAGGCTTACAATCTGTTCGTCTTCGAATTCCGGGACCATTTTTAGAGAATCATTAGCATAAACAAACAGCCCCTGCTCTGTGCCGATATAGGTTTTAAGCATCTGCGGCAGGAAACAATTGACCTCGTAAACCTCGCTTGAATCACTTAACAAAAGCTGGTTCCACCGGCCTCCATCATATCTGAAAATGCCGGAGGGTGTACCGACCCAGAGAAACGGATAATTATAAGCCAGGGCAGTGACAAAATCGAATATTGAGTTATCCCTGAACAGATAACGTCTCTGCCACCTGTCGCCGTCATAACGCCACAAGCCGTCGCCGAATGTCCCGACCCACAAGCCGCCAACGTCCTCGGCCAAAGCTGTCACCAGCATATCCCCTTTAAGGATTGTATTAACCCCGTCTTCATTGTAATAGTAAAGTCCGGTATTGGCGCCGACTAAAAATCCCTCGCGAAACTTGAGTATAACATTTACCGGCGAACCGAAATCATTTTCGCTGTAAATCTCGAGATAATCTTTAGCGGCAACTAACAGGCTGTCGCCGCCAATGATGACCCGATCCCGTTCATAAAGGATATAGTTCAGTTTTAAGGCCTGAACATCAATATCCACAGGCATCGGTTCCGACCAGCCAACGCTGTCTCGTAAAAGAGCAAACAGTCCGCTGTCGGTGATAACCTCCAGCCTGCCGGGTTGATGAAACACTGATTTGATCTCCGTACAGATTCCATCAACCTGTATTTCATCAGCAGGGGCATCGACTTGCAGAACCTGCTCAGCGGTTGCATTCATCACCACTACCTCGGGCTTTTTCTTAAGCGACAGCCCGATGATTAACACGGCGGCAATGAGCGAAACTGCAATCACCGACACAAGCTGTCCTCCCTCTAAAAGTTTTCTTGGTTTATTCATCTTTCCTCCTCTGTTAAGATTTTTGTTACTTTCAACTTTTATCAATGCAAATCGTATGCCATAAAGCTATCATGTTGGTAGATGGAATGTTGCCTGACAGCGATGCCAATCGAAGTGTGTCTAACTGCCGGTAGCTGTGTCATCAATTAGACGGATATTATTATGTGGGGTCTGGAACACATCGTATAGCTTGTTGAAATACTACGAACCAACCTTTTTTAAATCAGTTGTAGGTTGGGGGCTCGTTTCCCAACATGCTGGGGGATAAACCCCCAGCCTACTCCCAGCTATGTAGGTCGAAACCTCCGAAGGATCCAGACGGGTCTCCGACCTTGATGGCCTGTGGTTTCGACAATCAAAACCCTTCCCGACATTTCGTGGCTGGTGTACGTCCTCGTGCACCAGCTGGCAGAATACACAAAATTTCCGTCAGTTCACGCTGTGCTACGAACTGACGGAACGTAAAACGTAAACTACAACAGGCGGGACATAAATAAAGAACTTCGTTCGCTTGTCCCGCAACTGGGGGATAACCCCCCAACTTACTGCCAGCACAAGGAATACTACGAACCAACCTTTTTTAAATCAGTAAAACCACATACCGGCTTGAAGTGGCTTGACGCAGGCGGCTAATTGGCATATACTTTTTATAAGGAGAACGATGTTGCGGAAATTCTTTGTATTTATATTTGTTTTTAATCTCTTATCATTAACAGCCCTGGCTGATACCAATATTCAGATTCCGGGCGAAATCATCCTTAAAAAGAATAAACGCCTGTATATTGATAAAGGGCGGAATGATGGCGTCGAGGTTGGACATAAATTTGATGTCCTGTACGACGATCAGAAGTACGGCAACGGTATTATATCCTGGGTTGGCGATGATATTTCATATGCCCGGATCGATTCGGTATCTTTTTATCGCTATACATTTATTGACCCGCTCGAGGTTAGAATCTATCTTGAACAGCCTTTAAAATTTCAAGGCGGGACGCTGCATATGCCATATTATCAGCAACTGAACCTGCAGCCCTCAGAGATTTTGACTCCTGATGAACAGACGGTTTCATGTCTTATATATGACGGATTGGTTAAATTAGACGAGCAGGGGAAAATCGCTCCCGGGTTAGCTCATTCATGGGAAATTCACGGCAACACCTATACTTTCTACTTGAACACCGGCGTGTTATTTCACTCTGGCAAGCCTCTTGATGCAATGGATGTCGCATATTCGCTCGTTCAGCTTGCAAAAATGCCAAAAGTTACACCCTCGACGTCATTTATTCTTGAGGTGGACGGTTATGAAGAGGTTCGTTATGGTAACAGAAATGAACTGCGCGGTATTTTCATACCCAATAAATATACAATTGCCATCACGACAAAAGATACATTCGTTCCCTTTTTAAAATATCTCGCCGGTCCTGGAGGGTATATCATACCGGCAGTTCAAAACAGGCAGACTTTGCCGATTCCCATCGGTACCGGTCCCTTCGAGATTATCAGCGCCGGCGATGATATAATCAAGCTGTCTGCCAATAGAAACTATTTCGAAAAACCGCCGGTATTAGACAGTATTATTTGTTACTGTTATAACAACCGTTCTGAGGCGGCCCTGGATTTCGAACTTGGCAAACTTGATCTATTCTTTTTCGATTCCGAAGATCATCGAGACCTTTTAACTAACGGAGATTATATAATCCGCCGGTATTATACAAGTTCAACGGTAATCCTTGGCTTCAACTGCAAACATGATTATCAAAGCGATTTTAAATTATCTAAAGCGCTGCAGTTTTTGTTTGATAAAGAAAGCATCGTGCGGGTTCTGCTAAATAATTCCGCTCAGAAATCCGATGGTTTAATCCCCCCTACTCTAAACCTCGAATCAGACTATGTTCCCGAATACTATTTTTCACCATCGGAACCCAGACAAAAAATTGACCGGATAAACGGTCTGCCAAAACAGTTAAACCTGGTATACGATTACCTCGATCCAGCGCTGGAATCCATTGCCGGATACATCGCCGGTCAACTCAGACAGGCTAATCTAAAAATCTCGGTTAAAAGCGCAGATAAAAGAGAACTCGAATTGTCAACCGATATAAATTCGATGGATATGTTTTTATTCAGGTACGACCTGCCTGTTCCCGATCCTGATGCCTTTTTCTATCCCCTGTTCTCCAAACGATTGAACGGTCAGACAAACTATTTATATTATGATAATCCTCAGCTCGAAAGGTTCCTTGAAGGCGCCCGTAGTTTCGATGACAGCGACACCAGAAACGATATCTATCTTGATGCCGAAATACTTATTCTGGAACAGCCTCCGCTGATTACGCTATATAATCCGATTATGACGGTGGCATATAGACGCGACCTGGCCGGTTTCACAGCTGATTCCCGGTCTTTTGTTAATCTTAAAAGAGCTTTTTTTCAGGCAGGTAAATAAATATGCGTAAAAAAATATTTTCGCTTTTATTGATCGCCTCAATATTGCCGTTTATCGGAGTAATAATATTCTTGCAATTTATTACGGCCGAGCAGCAAATCAACCTGGCCAGACAGCGTCTGAATTCGGTGGTCAGCGGTGTAGTCGGATTTTATGACCGAGCCGGTACAGGCATCTTGACACAGGTACAATCTCTAACGGCCAACGACGACCTTAAGCGGACTCTACTTTTGACTGACGAGATCGGCATTATCGATCAATCTGCCCTGATAAAATCTACCGTAAATCATAAAGAACTCTTAAATCTTGATTACCTGGTAATTGTCGATCCCCGCGGGAACGTTCTGGCACAGGGACATGATCCTACCATTTTTGGTATTTCAATAGCAAATGACATGGTGGTTTCTGAAGCGCTTTCGGGTCAGCAGGTGCATTCTCTCGGTGTTCGTGATTTTAAAGGTGAATCTGAGATGATGATGCTGGCGGCCTCGCCTGTCTGGTTTAAAAACAGGGCTATCGGAGCGGTTGTAGGCGGAATTATTATCGATGACAGCTACCTTTACGACCTTAAAGAACTCTCAGGCGCTGAACTCATACTTATCAGAGATGGAATAATCAAGGGAAGCACTATCTCGGGCAACCTTAACCAGGTACCCATTGACACATCAAGCAATAAAATATCTTCGGTTGATCTGGGCGGCGTTCCCTACAAATTTGGCGTTTTCGGATTAACGGATTTTTCTGATAAAAGAATTGCAGACCTTCTAATCGCCATAAATACTTACGACTTAAAGACCGCCTTCAACAGAATTTCTCTGATTTTTATTCTATTTGCAGCTGGTGGTTTTGTGTTAGCGCTTTTTATTGCCTGGGTCTTTGCCTATAAGATATCTAAACCGATTATGAACCTGGCAGATATGGCCAACCAGCTTGCCACCGGCAATTTCGATGTGGATATTCAATCGACCCGGAAAGATGAAATCGGCAAACTAATTAATAGTTTTAATTCAATGGCAGCCGATTTAAAAGACTATCATCAGAAGCTTATAGACTCCGAGAGGATGGCCGCATTCACTCAGATGGCGCAGAAAGTCGCCCATGAGATTAAAAATCCACTAACGCCTATCCAGGTCTCGATTCAGGACTTAAAAAGGTCCTTCGATGAAAATGACAAAGATTTTCCCCAGATAATAGAAAAATCCTGCGATACAGTCCTGGAGGAGGTAGCGTCCCTGGCGAGGATCGTTAAAGAGTTCTCCGAATTTGCCCGCTTTCCAGCGCCTCAACTAAAACGGGAAGATCTAAATGAAATTATGGTGTCTTTAGCCAGCCTGTATACCGCAGAAATCGAGTCAAACCAGTTGGTTTTGGATTTTACTGTTGACAAACTGATATCAGATGTCGATAGAGATCAGATTAAGCGAGCAATTCACAATATCTTAAGAAATGCTTTCGAGGCGGTCAGCGGGTCTGGAAAGGTTGAATTGAAAACTTACAGGCAGGACAGTTTCGCCGTTATCCAGGTTATAGATAATGGTCCGGGATTTTCCGCCCAGGCGAAAAGGAACCTCTTCTCGCCCTATTTTACAACTAAAACCGATGGCAGCGGACTGGGGCTGGTTATAGTCAAAAAGATAATAAACGAGCATGACGGTGAAATTGAAATCGAGGATGACGTTAATGTCGGCACAATTGTAAGACTAAAGTTAATACTTCAAGGCGGCTATGAAAATATTTCTGGTTGATGATGAGAAAAACATACTTGAATCGGTAGGCGGCGCGCTTAAGAGGTCCGGTCATGAGATTGTCACCGCAACCGGTTTTCAGGACGCGTTGGCTAAAAGTAATAAGACATTCGATGCCGCCATTTTAGATGTCTGGCTGGGTGATGGCGATGGCGTCGACCTGTTAATCAAATTGAAGGACTCTTTCCCGGAACTGACAGTAGTCATGATTTCCGGGCATTCTACAATCGCCACTGCGGTCAAGGCGGTTAAACAGGGCGCTTACGACTTTCTTGAAAAGCCGTTATCTCTGGATAAACTGGATGTTATGCTTCAGAATATAAAAGAGCTCATTTCAATAAAAAATCAAAGAGACGAGCTATTAAACCTGCTGGAAGGCGAATGTAAGCTGATCGGTGAATCTCAGGCCGTTGTCAACTTGCGCCGGACGATAATGAAATTTGCCCCTGAGGAGGCTCCAGTATTGATAAGCAGCGAAAGCGGTACCGGCAAGGAACTGGTTGCCCGTCTGCTTCATCAAAACTCACTCCGAAAAAATGGTCCGTTTATAGCTGTTAACTGTGCCGCTTTACCCGATGAACTGGCTGAAGCCGAACTGTTCGGCTATGAGAAAGGAGCCTTTACCGGAGCCGTAGTTTCACATCCCGGCCACTTCCGTCGCGCTGATGGCGGCGTTATATTTTTGGATGAAATAACGGAAGCATCACTGCCTCTTCAGGCCAAGTTATTACGGGTGATCGAGGATAAAAAAGTTACACCGCTAAGCGGCAAGAAAGAATATGACATTGATATTAGGATTGTGACTGCTTCAAATAAAGAGGTAGATGAAGAAATTAAAGCCGGAAAATTCAGACAGGATTTATATTTCAGGCTGAATGTGTTGCCGATTAGAGTTCCGCCTCTCCGAGAGAGAAGCGATGACATAAAGCTGATAGTCGATTATTTTTGTGCGCAGTATGCGGTAAAATCGAACAAGAAGCCGCGACGGATTTCAACGGCCGGAATAAAATTCCTGGAAAGTCTGAACTATCCGGGAAACATCAGGGAATTGAAAAATTATGTTGAGCGAATTTTAATCATGACCGAGAGCGATGTCATCGAAGTTGACGAATTAAAACAGGTTTTACCATCCCGGGCAAATGAGTTATTAACAGTCGGATCGAATCTAAAACAAGCAGTTTCCGATTTTGAAAGGAAATTTATCCTCGATATAATACTGGGCGCCGGCAATAATATGGCTAAGGCGGCAAGGGCTCTGGGTATAGAGCGAAGCCACCTCTATAAGAAGATGAAAACCCTGAAAATAGATAGAGACGTCAGGGATAATTAAGTTTGCTTTTGATAATGTTTATTGCTGCACCTTTGAAGATTGTCGATAATGAGCCGATTTGACTTGACATACAAAAAGATATTGCTAATTTTAATGGTTTGTAATGGTTGACGAAGCCCCGCCGGTAAAAATATTGGCTGTCATGGGGCTGGGCAACCCCGGTCGGCGATACAGCGCCAACAGGCATAACTTTGGCTATATGGTCGTTGACCGGCTTGCTTTTTTGAAAAAAGAAGAATTTATTAAGGGTAGCGGACCGTTTGTCCATTGCCAGGTTCAATCAGCATCAGGCGGCTTGTTCTTGTGCAAGTCGACTACGTACATGAACAACAGCGGTAGGACGGCGTTAAGTTTAGTCGATCATTTCGGCATCGAGACACAGAACCTGCTGGTTGTATCCGATGATTGCAGCATACCGCTGGGGAAAATCCGTTTCCGCAAGAGCGGTTCTGACGGCGGTCACAATGGCCTGGCCTCAATCGTTGAATATCTGAAAACGGGGAACTTCCGCAGGTTGAGACTGGGCATCGGACCAAACGACCCTGATATGCCTCTGGAGGACTATGTCCTGGAGGATTTTGCCCAAAATGAATTGAAAAATGTCGGTAAAGTAGTTTTAGCGGCCAGTGATTTCATTATGAACCTGGCTAAAAAAAAATTGGATAATACTTCGGTCACATTTACAGTGACCGAAGAATAACACAGCAGTACTATTAACGCTCCTTACTCCGGTATTGGGGTCAATAAGTCCAGAAGGAGGCTTAATGAAAATTTACGAACTCACCTTTATTCTTAATTCCAGCCTGGATGACAGCGCGGTAGAAACCGAACTTAAAAAATTGACCGATCAGATCATCGCCTCAAACGGCAAAATCTTAGAGGTCCAGCGCCTTGGCGTTAAAAGAATGACCTATGAAATCCAGAAACAACGCCAGGGGAATTATATTACAATTTATTACGAGGCTGAACACAATATCCCCAAGCAGCTTGAAAAAGGCATGAAGCTTAACGAGTCGATTCTGAGGTGCTTAACAATTATGCTGAAACCATCAGAATACAAACCGCCGCTAAAAGAGGAGGAAACAGCCGAAACATCTGAAGTAGAATAAGGTGATATAATTAGTGTGAAGTTGAACCTGTCATTATCTATGATGGCATCGATTTCCACCAAGCATAACCAAAACCAGGGTAAATCAAATCCGGCTTTGTGATAGAAAATACTCTGGGAATTTAGCTTGCATAAACAGATAACAAAAGAATATTTGGTATTTCAGGAGGATAATAAGTGGAAAGAAGAAGAAGACGCAAAGTTTGCCGCTTCTGCGAAAACAAAGTAAAAAGAATTGATTACCGTGATGATAGAATTTTAAATAGATATGTGACAGATCGCGGTAAAATAATTCCGGGTCGGGTAACAGGAGTATGTCCCAAGCATCAGCGATGGCTTTCAAAAGCTATTAAACGCGGCAGGACTATGGCTCTGCTGCCATTCACAGCGAGAGATCTCTATTAAAGGTGCAAACGTCAACGAAGGCAAATAATAATTGGTTAAAAACTGACCGAACAAAGTTATGGCTTTTACTTCTGGCAATTCTATCATCGGGGCTTTTTTCCGGCATTTTGATACTCAACGTCTTTTTCTTTATAATTGCCCTGTCTGCGTTGATTCTTCTTACTGTCCGATTCGGATATGGTTATGCGGTACTTGCCGGTCTTAGCTCAAGCGCGCTCTGTTTCGTATTGTATGACCAGACCATGTTTATTGTGCTATCTTTCATGGTTTTTATTCCAGGGATAATTATGGGTTACAAATCCAGGACGTTCAGTTCTCCCCGATCAGTGATTTTTATGGGGATGCTTCCTTTTCTTTTTCCAATTGCCCTTGTTATCATATTATTTCCCGAGTTGAATTCGCAGGCGCCTGAGATGATTAACCAGATGCAGAACATACTTGCCAAAAATGCCGGCGTCCTGGGACTGGGCAACTCACAGCTTGAAATAATGAACGCTTCAATAACGACTACAGTCGAATGGACGCTTCGCCTGGCGCCGGGAATATTATTTACAGTATTGATATCAATAGCGCTGTTTGCATACCTGGGCGCTATATCAGTAAGCTCATATTTTAACGCTATGCTGCCTCGATTTAAATCGCTGTACTTATGGAAAGCCGGTGAACTCTGGCTGGTTCCTCTCGGGCTTTCGTTACTGTTCGTTTTAACCGGCAGCTTCTGGTTGAAGACAATCGGCGAAAACGTCCTGTTTTTTATGGTTCATTTGTATGCATTTTTAGGGATTTGTTTTGTTGATTTTCATTTCAGGAAAATAAAGATACCCGTACCGGTAAGAGTGATAATATATTTACTTGTGTTGGTGATAATGGTAATAATAATACCGGCCCTGGCTATTCTGGGGATTATTGACAGCCGGTTTGATTTTAGAAAGGTCTCGCAATATGGTAATAAAAGTATTAATTAAGTTAAGGAGCAAATGGTGAAAGTGATTCTCAAAGATGATATCAAAGAGCTTGGGCAATGCGGCGATGTGGTCGAGGTCAAAGGCGGTTATGCCCGGAATTATCTTATCCCCAAAAACCTTGCTGTCCAGGCCACGCCCGGAAATTTGAAATCTATCGAAGAAATTAAGAAACAAAAAGGTTTTCGCGACAATAAGAAGAAAAAAGACGCTGAAAGAATCAAGGATAAACTGGAAAAAATATCGATCACTGCTGATGTTCATGTCGGCGAGGAAGACAAGATATTCGGATCGGTTACGGTAGCGACAATAGCCGGTTTATTAAAACAGCTGGGCTTTGAAATTGACAAACGCCTGGTAGTCCTCGATGAACCGATTAAAGCCCTGGGCGTTTACACAATTCAGGTCAAGCTTGAAAAAGATGTTATCGCTAATGTAAAACTCTGGGTAGTCAAAAAAGAAGAAACTGAATAATTTAATAATTCCGGTGGATAATGAAAATTAAGGAATTTATGGATATTTTAGGTTCAAACAAAATGGTGCTGTATGGGTTTAATAGAAGTTAATATTGGCGGACTGGCGCTGGATGTAACTACTAACTCACCAGTAATTACACTCAGTCCGAAAGAATCTGAAAAAATCCTCCCTATCTGGATCGGTCACTATGAGGCCTGGGCTATAGGGATGGAATTATCTGGAGTAGCTTCCAAGCGGCCGCTGACTCATGATCTTTTATATATGGTGATAAAAAGCATGGGCGGTGAAATCGAAAAGATCGTTGTAACCGATCTTAAGGAACAGACATTTTTCGCCAAGATTTTCATAAAGTTTAACAACGATATTCTTGAGATAGACGCGCGACCATCCGACTCGATTGCTATGGCTCTCAAAGCCAAATCACCGATTTTTGTCAATGAGGAATTGTTTCATATTAAGGATGAAAAGACATCCGGCATCCCGGATCAGGAGTCGCTCCGCGAAAGGCTGAGACGCATGAATCCTGAAGACTTTGGCAAATATCAAATATGATTACTTTTCATCAGCGAAAAACACCGCTCGAGCAAAAACAGGTAAAGCAATCCACTTTAATAATACTGCTTTTAGTAGGCATCATGTTACGGAGTATTAGATAATAAAATGTAAACATTGCGCCAAAGGATTTCAAAATTGAAGAAAGTGATTTTAATAATACTGGTTGTCGCTGCTGTCTCTTATTCTGACCAACACATCGATTCTCCGTATGAGGGACTGGATCAAGCGTTGCAGATTTACAGCCAGGGAAAGTATTATGAGGCTTATAGCAAGTTCAAATTCTTATCTGAATTTTATGCTCTCGATGAGCATCACACAATTTTCAGGTTTATGGCTGCCAAGTCATTGTATAAAAACGGCAGCTATGAAAAAGCATTAAAAGAATTCGAGCATTTCATAAAAGAGTTCCCGACATCATCGTACCTTGGAGCCGCCTATCTATACCTGGGCCATATAACTTACCTGAATAAAAATTACTTAGAGAGCGCCATAAAATATCTTAAAGCCAACAATGTCGATCCCAAATCGAAATCCGGCAAGATATCCGCGGACAACCTTTTACCAATGCTTAATAATGGGCTTACCATCGATGAGCTTTCGTCGCTGGCAGATAATTATCCACAGGCAAACATGGCCGGCGAAATTGTTTTCTATCTGGGCAAAAGACATTATGATAACCAAAAATACAAAAGAGCGGTCAGGATATTCGAGAAGTACCTGAACAATTACCCATCAGGCAAACACAGCCAGAAGGTTAACCGGCTGCTTGCAGAAGCCGTTAAGGAGGCAAACAAGAAAATTGTTATCGGCGTATTATCGCCGCTGACCGGATCGTATGCCGACTATGGCATTAACATGATCGAGGGGATCAAGCTTGTATTTAACGATTTGTCCCGAATCAGCAATAAAGAGATCGAACTGATAACGATCGATACTCAAGGTTCACCGGTACGTGCCACCAAGGCAGTAAAAACGCTGGTCAGAGAGGAACCGGTGGCGATAATCGGTCCGTTGAGGTCAGAATCGGCGGTTGGAGCAGCCACAGTGGCCGGCTATAATGGCATACCGCTGATTACCCCCACCGCTTCTGAACAGGGAATAACCGAGCTGGGAAAAAATATATACCAGATTTCGCCATCAGCCGAAAATATCGCTACCGCTTTAGCTGAATATGCTGTAACCGATCTGGGTATTAAAGATTTCGGAATTATTGCACCCGGCGATTTCACCGGCCGTCAGGTTTCACGGGCATTTGCTCAAAAGGTGTATCAACTTGACGGCGAGGTCCTGTCGAATACTTTTTATGAAATCGGTCAGACAGATTTCTCCAACCAGATTAAACCCCTTCGAGAGATCCTTCTTATGCGCACCGAAGAACAAATTGCTGATACTGCCAACGCTATCGATTCCACAGAATATTATGATTTTGAGGAAGAGAAATGGCTCGAGCAGGAGGACTGGCGGGTCTACCTGGGCGGGCTCTTTTTACCCGGTTATCCGTCAGAACTGGCTCTACTGGTACCCCAGATCAGGTATCATGTGATATCGACTACATACCTGGGTCTTGATGGTTGGGATTCGCAAGAGTTGATGGATAAAATTGATCGATATATTCAGGGCTCGATATTCGCCACCGATTATCACGCCGGCTCGGAGGGCAAAATCTGGGACGATTTCTACAGTAAATTTTACATTAAATACAATCACGAACCGAACAGGGTTTCAGCTTTAGCCTATGATGCGGCAAACATGATTAAGCTCGCCCTTGAGGACGGCGCCTATACTGCCGAAGGGGTTAACGCGTTTCTCAGGTCGATTGAAAATTATCCTGGCGCCAGTTGCATTATAAACTTCAAATCATCAGGCAATGCCAACAACTCGGTCAGCATTTACGAAATCGGGGATGTTTCTATTGCCAAAATAAAATGATTAATGAAAAGAAAAGTAAACTGGTCGGCATTATCAGGGAGCTGGAATCGGTGGTGATAGGGCTGTCCGGCGGAGTGGATTCGACCTTGATTGCCAAACTATGCATCGATCACCTTGACGCTGAAAATGTCTGGGTTGTTGCCGGGGATTCGAAATCGGTTCCGACAGAGGAACTTGAATACTGCAAAGATATCGCTTCCTGGTTGAAACTGCCGGCTGACCATTTTACAGTTATCGAAACGAAAGAGCTTGAAAATCCCAGCTACACTGCTAATCCCGAGAACCGATGCTATTACTGCAAACATGAGCTGTTCACAAAATTAAGCGTGTATGCCAAAAAGGTTGGCGCCAGATATATAGTCGATGGTTCCAATGTGTCAGATTTAGACGAATACCGACCGGGCATGCAGGCTGGTAAAGAGCTTAAATTGCAATCCCCTTTTATCGAGGCTGGCTTCACCAAGGAGGATATCCGCGCCTTAGCCAAAGAGCAGGGACTGCCAAACTGGGACAAGCCGGCAACGCCCTGCCTGTCATCACGGATTCCCTACCATTCGGAGGTCACTCCTGAAAAGCTTGACCAGATCGCCGCTGCTGAACGATGTTTAAAAAGCCTGGGCTTCAGGCAATTTAGAGTTCGTCATCACGGGCAAATCGCCCGGCTGGAAGTAGAGGATTTCGACCTGATATTAAAGAGTGATATTAAAAATAAAATAGACAAGGAATTAAAAGGACTTGGATTTACTTATATCTCTGTTGACCTGGAGGAATTTCGCTCAGGCAGTTTGAATGTTGAATTAAAAGAAAGGAAATAACATGGCTGATTCGAGTAAAAAGATAACCCTTACTGGCACTGTCGGAAAAGAAAGACGTGAAATCAAATTAAACAGCGACCTGCCTATTCCAAAGGAAACGCCATCAGGTTTGGCCATTACAGCTAATGTTGACGGCCATAACCTTCGGCTTGCTTTCAATGAAGATGTCGCTTTAACCGTTACTGCCGGCGACCAGAAACGCAGCATTACATTCAAAGAGCTGACCCTGTCCAACAATTTAGCCCTTGAGGCGCTGGTCAAGGTGCTTGTTGACAAGAAGATTGTTGATGTCAAAGAGCTGCAGGATGCCATGAATACAGTTCGACAAGAACGTTATCAAATCCCAAAAGGGTAGAATTATTTTTTCATTGTGGTATTAATCGATATGGAAACGCTTTCATGGGTATCACATCCGGCAAGGATTAGACGAACTGCATCATTACTTGTTTTATTGTTTATGCATGCGGTATTTATTATGGTTTATTTGATTACTTCGTCAATATTAATGATCACTCTGGCGGCTTTAATATTCACCGCTACACTCTCGACTTTCTTCTTCCCAACAAAATACAAGATTTCGAAAAATAGGGTGAAAATTAAATACTTAGTCAATAAAGTTGATAAAGATATGAACAGCTTCCGCTCGTATTATCCCGACAAAAACGGGGTTTTGTTATCGCCATTTCCCAAACCTTCGCGGCTGGAGAATTTTCGCGGTGTGTATGTGCGTTATCATCAGAACAAAGCTGAAGTTGACGCTTTTATAAAGAAGATATTCGAGGAACGGGAAAATGAGTCATAGACATTTTTTCGAAATGCCGGATTCTAAAAAACCGGATGACGATACCGCCCCGACTCCTGAAGAACAGGAACTGATGGACCGTGTGGCACGGCTGATTGTCCGCAGGGGCTTGACAATTCCGGCGATATTGTTTTTCGAGACCACCAAACCGCTAAACTGGATCGCCTCTCAGGGAATGATTTTCTTCGAGCCGGCTGTCTGGGCTGTAAATCCTGTCCTGAATGCACTATTCGGATTAAAACACGAGGATTACCTGAAATTCCAGCGCATGATGGAAAAACGTCATAACATGGAAAACCTTCTTTTAACGTTGGAAAAATTTGATGCCGAAGCCAAGATCAAAGAAGATGAAGCTCGCAAGATATTAAAGGAAAAAAAGAAAGAGTTAAGAGCCAACAGAAAAGCAAAACGGCAAAAATTTCTCCGCAAACTATTCGGCAGAGAAAAAGCCGGAGATGGCAATTATACCCCTCGCTGAATACAACACTTGTCTGAATTACCATAGAAAACACCATACACAGAGTGTCATTCAATATATGAAAGCAGGAGTAGGTCAGAAGCTGTAGCTTCTGACGACTCAACTGTTGATATGAAATCGTCAGGAGCGCACGGCTCCTGACCTGCTCGGCTAACAGGCGGGGTTTTCCAACCCCGCTGCCGGACAGGAATGTCCGGCCTGTTAAATTTGGAGAATCAAGTGTAGGGCAGTCCGCCTTGGGCGGATGACTCCTGCCAGGAATAGGCAGGTCTCGGAAAGACCTGCCCTGCTAAATTAAGCAAAGCATTTTAAACATTACCACCCATACGGGTGGTTTTTTAGGTCAAAATAAATATCTCCGAACATTGTAAAATATCTCTTGAAATTTTAAATAATTTAACACACAATTAGGCGAAACACTCAAACCTTTAAGGAGGAAAATATGAATTGGAAAAAGTTTATTATCGCGGTCATTGTGGGTTTCGTGGCCCTGCTGGTGATGGACCTAATTATTCATGGGGTGATACTTTGCGACACCTATGAATCCCTTTCCGGTACGGTATTCCGCGCTGAGACTGATATGAAGACGTGGGCCATGTATATCGGGACTTTTATTTTTGCTCTGTTGTTCGTCTGGCTCTATACCTTCGGCGTTAAAGGCAAGGGAGTTATGGAGGGGTTCCGCTATGGTGTCTACATCGGTTTGTTTTATTCAGTAACCAGTTCCTTGTATATGTGGGCGTCGATGCCGATACCGGCCTCGATGGCCTGGCTATGGGCGATTATCGGCCTGATTGAAATGATCATCCTGGGTTTGATAGTTGGCGCGATTTATAAGACGCCGAGAGCGTAATTTTTTCATGTAGGGCAGGTTTATCTAAGACCTGCCCTATTCGGCTTATCATGGTGTGCATTTACCCCACAGCGAGCTGTGGGCGTTTATCTCGGTTCTCTATCCTGACACATAGAAGCCTTGTCATTCCTGCGGAAGGAGGAATCCAGAGAAGGTTAGCCACTGAGAAGGTAAGTAACCCACAGCGGGCTGTGGGGCGCCCGGCTGATAACTATTGAGTTTAGCTACAATATATTGAACTTTAAACAAATTTAATCAATAGGAATGGAAACAACAGTTGAAAATGAAACAGAAAGGAAAACTGCGATGTATGCGCTTTTCATAATATGTTTTTTAGCGCTTTCTTTGGTAGTTTTTTCCTGCTCTAAGGAAATATCTGAAGTTTTTACACGGTTATGCCTATCTGCATCGTTTTTTATTGTATCTGCTGCATTCGCCCAATCGGGAAATAGCCTTACCATGAATAAACCTGGACTTACTTTGGAAGAAACCTTCGATATATACGTAAAGGCCGTTCAAAATTCTGACCTGGAAGCGCTTTTTACTACAGTTTCTAAAAGCGATGATTTTTATTTTCTCACCGCCAAAGGAGATTTTATCGATCGAGAGGGCTATTACAAATTTCATGAGGGTTGGTTTAAGGAAACAGGTTGGGAGATGCCTGTTAAACTGTTAATTGTAAAAGAGGGTAAAAAGTACGGTTACACCAATGCTATTTTTTACTACAGGAGTAAAATCCCTGAAGATAAAATATACAACCTGAATTCTTATTTCACTTTGATTTTTCATAAAGAGGATGGAATGTGGAAAGTAATTGCCGATATCTGTGCTCCAATCGAACGATATATTAAGGAATCAGACACCGATATAAAGTATACTATGGATCAAGAATACCTTTTCAATATAATAAAAGAACGTCGCACGGTGAGAAAATATAAGTCGACTCCTGTTCCTGAAAAACATATTGAAAAAATTATAAATGCCGCCCGTTTTGCTCCTACGGCCGGTAATCAACAGCCCTGGATGTTCCTGGTCATACGGAATAGGAAAAAACTCGATCAATTAGCAGAAAAAGCCCTGCAATGGTATATGGAACTGTATCAAAATAAGGCAAATCCTGGCAAGGAGGAACTTAAATCAACAAGGGTCTCGCTGAGAGAAATAATAAAAAATGCGCTCTCGGCTCCGGTCTATGTAGCTGTCTTGGTTGATCCGGATACTAATTATCCCGAATATATTATCCACGACGGAACTCTGGCATCCGGATATTTGATGATTGCCGCTAAATCCCTTGGATACGGCACCGGATTTTTCACGACCTTTTTCCCGGAGAAAAAAATGAAGGATTATTTGGGAATACCTGATAAATATAAGCTGATCTGTTTTACCCCTATAGGCGTTCCCGACGAATGGCCGGATGCTCCCGCTAAAAAGGAGTTAAATGAAGTTATTATATATGAAACTCTCGACGAAAGCAGTCAAAAGTAGGTCGGCCTCCGATCCGCCTCAGGCGTATCTCCAGCCTGATGCATGGGAGTCTTGTCATTCCTGCGAAAGCAGGCGGACGAAGTCCTTTATTTATCCAGAGCAGGTTAGCCACTGAGAAGGTAAGTAACCCACAGCGAACTGTGGGGCACCGGGCCCAAACTCGTTTGGGATTGAAGATGACAGTACTGCAATATCACCCCCAAACAAGTTTGAGAGTGGCACCCGGGGTCACCCGGCTCTTGATTGATGAGTATGAACTGTAAACTTTGGTGGATGGTATTAAGCTAACCCATCCCCGCAGTAACGGGGGATGGGGCACCGGGCTCCTGCTAAAAGAGAGTTAAATGAAGTTATTATATATGAAACTTTCGACGAAAGCAGTCAAAAGTAGGTCGGCCTCCGATCCGCCTCAGGCGTATCTCC
>CBFDEC010000039.1:0-31202 GCA_965603725.1 uncultured bacterium
CAGGAGCGGAAGGAAGATCAACGTTCTTTAAACCGAAGGTCTTCCACGCTTCTATTATTTCGTCTTCTTTGACTGATTTCTCCAACTTAACCCAGGCCGTCTCCAGGTGACCAAAGAGTGTTGGGATTCTTACGCAATGAAGATATATATCAGCATCAAAATTGAGTATCTTTTTCAACTCATAACTGATTTTTTCCTCTTCACCTCTGATAAAGGGAATTGCATTGCCCGAAATATCAAGAGCCGACAAACCCGGATAGCCCGCGCCCGAGACAGATTGATAAGTCGATAAATACACTTCTATTATTCCAAACTTCCTAAGCGGCGCAAGGGCTACCGCAATGCCCGTTGTCGAACAATTTGCGTTGGTGATTACAAAGCCTTTGCCCGGAAATCCCTGTTTTTTAATCAAATCCAGTGACTCAAAATTTGCCTCGGGAATCAATATCGGAATATCGACTTCATTCCTCATAGCGCCGGCATTGGAAAACACCCAGAAGCCGTTTTCCCTTAAGTCCGGCTCTACAATCTTTGCCACATCAGATGGCAGGGCGCTGAATACGATTCTGACGCCGAGCTTTTTTAACTTCGAGCAATCTAAATCTTCAATCTTTTTGGTCTTTATTTCCTCGGGTATTTGAAAAGGGAGCATCCATCTAACCTCATCGCCATAAAACTTGCCGCTTCTTGATGATGAAGCGCTTATAAAAGAAGGTTCAAACAATTTATGCCCGGACAGCAGCCATATAAAAGCCTGCCCCACAATGCCCGTAGAACCTAAAAGCGCAACCTGTAACTTATCCATTTTAGCCTTTCGAAAAATATTACAAGTATGATAATGTTAATATTTGTAATGCTACTCCATTTGGGACTGTTTTTTTCATTTACATTTATTTTCCGATTGCCCCGAATCATCCAATAATCATTCCATTGATTAGGCAAAGTGTCTAACCTGCGATCCCATCCTAGAAATAATTATAGGCTAGACTTAATGTGAAACCATGCTCAGGCCAGTAGCCAAACTCGGCGCTGGTTTCATCGGTTAGGTTATATACCTTAAACAATGCTTTTATATTCTCATACAACTGTTTGCCGAAACTCAGATTAAGGTTCCATCTCGACGGTGCATATCTGTCCGCGGAACCCGGAGCATCAGTGGCCGCCTCCCAGAGCTTTCTATTATGCCAGAATCCCCAGAAACTTATATCCGACTTATAAACTTCAATGTTATAGGTTGTGTAAAACTTGAATGTATGTTGAGCTCTATTAACCAGATCCTTATCATCGGTTAAGTCCTTCGCATCGAGATAGGTATAAGAAAACGATAAATCAAAATCATCCACTAATCTGAGCTCAGTCTCCCATTCCATGCCCTGAGTTCTCGCTTTGAGGATATTCTCATAAGTGTAAATTCCGCGATAATAAGTGGGATCGGAAAAATCGCCCGGTCCCAGGCCTATCAGGTCCTTAAGATCGTTTCTAAAATATGTCAGACGATGCACTGCTTTTCTGCTATAAGTCATCTCTCCGGTAACCGAATAATTCATACTATTTTCCGGATCGAGGTCTTCTCCACCGCCGATAACTTTGACACCGGCAGCGCTGTGATCAAATTCGAAATAAAGCTCCTTAATCGATGGCGCCCGGTATCCCCGATTAACCGAGCCGCGCAGATTAAAGAAACTGCAGGCATCCCACATGGCATTCAAGCTCGGATTAAGATGATCCCCATATGTTTCATGACTTTCCCACCGCAAACCGGGTATAAAAACGAATCTACTTACAGGCCGCCATTCATACTGAGCATATAAATCACCGAACAAGATGGATTCCTTGCCTGATGCCAGTTGATCCGAATCGAGACTCTGATTTATCAAGTCCCCGCCAACTGTGAATATATGACCTGCGGATAAACGTCTGCTGTACTGGAATGACGCCTCATAAATATCATCAACGGTTATTGACTTATCAATCAGCTGACTACTACGATCATATTTCTCCCACTTGTGATCGTAATACTGGCCGTGAAGATTAATATAAAAATTGGCTTTATCCTTCACATTCCAGCGTGATCTTACACCAAGATCATAACGATAATTCCTCTCCTGATCGTCGTAATTAACCGTATCGACCCGGGTCTCGGTTTCAATCCAATTTTTATCCTCAACCATGAACCCGGCCATTACATCGATATCCCAGCCGGGACGGATGTTAAATACCGATTTCTGATCGATATTAAACCGATCAGTCTCCTCAAGGCCATTGGTATGTTCGGTTCTTTCATCAAGATCGAAACCATCGGTATGCTCATACTTAGCCGTGAGATTCAAGCCCTTACCGATCAGATTCGTATTTATATTGCCCTGGAAATCATAACTATTATGAGTACCATAAGATGTGTAAAAATTGAAATCATTCATCGATGAAGGCTTTTTGGTAATAACATTTACTACACCGCCAATTGCTTCCGAGCCATATAGGGTCGAACCGGTTCCTTTGACAATCTCAATCTGCTCGACATTGCCCAAGGAAAGCTGACCCAGATCAACAGATCCACGTACCCGGCCGACAACCCGGTTGCCATCGACAAGCACCAGTACCCGCGAGGGATCGATGCCCCTGAGTGATATCCCTTTACCTGATAAATCATCAGCCACAGCCGCGCCTACATGTGATTCCAAAACCTCATTAACACTTAAAGCACCGGTATTCTTAAACTCATCGATGGTAATCAGCTCGGTCATGATGGGAACATTCTTGAGGATATAATCACGGCGGGTAGCGGTAACCACCACTTTATCGAACTTCCAGAATGATGGATTTAAATAAAACCGAAGATTATGCAGGTGGGTAAAACCATCCAAATTAAAAATACCATCTTCGTAGCCGATAAGGTGAATTACCAGTTTAGTATCAGCCATAGATTCAGGGAGGTTTTCAATCTCGAAACATCCGCTGATATCGGTCGCCGCACCAAATCGTGTACCCTCGATTATCACCGAAACTCCGGGCAGCGGTTTACCGGTTTTAAAATCATAAACGGTACCTTTAACCGTAAAAGCATTAGAGCTGTCCACCCCAAAGAATATGACAATCATAATTGCAGCAAAAATATTTCTCATTTTTCACACCTTTCCAAATTGAATTTTCCAAATACATCTTTAACCTAAATCTTTTATCTGTTTATTGCACTATAAGACTTTAAACATATTGTATATCTCCGGTAAAAAGTTTAAGGATAATTTTTATATCCGGTTCCACAGCTCTCTTTATCTTAACAGGACAGTAGTGATCTTCAATAACTGACGACATTTCATTCATACCTCATATGAAAAAAGCCCCTTAGCTAAAAGCCGCGGGCAATTGGCATTTTAGCACTTCTTGCGTGGTTGCAATAGCCGCAAATTCCACATATTTAATTGCCAAAAAAATCCCGGTGCTTATGCCGGGTTTAACAAACTGTTCGGCCTTTAGCACACTTCTTAAGCGGAGCAATTAACCGTATTAAATCACCGCTTTTAAGCTAATTAAATAGATCACAGGTAAATAGTCAAGCGAATTTTTAGAATTTATGCCAGTAAATGTGAAAAAACTTTTATAAATGAAATTGTTAACTTAGCTGGGAACTCTCGGAAATACTTACAGGGGCGCTTTGCTAAACACCCCTGTCGCCTCCTACAGGGAATC
Source organism: uncultured bacterium (assembly GCA_965603725.1). Classification (GTDB taxonomy): domain Bacteria; phylum Zixibacteria; class MSB-5A5; order UBA10806; family 4484-95; genus JAGGSN01. The sequence goes on from CBFDEC010000039.1 coordinate 3,688, forward strand.
AGTTCTGTGGGGGGAAAGATAATTATGTATAAAATTTAACCTTCCTATTTAATTCCATGTTCTCGCAGTTTGCTCAGGCCGTCCGCCAGAAGACGAACGGCCCATTTTAGCTCCTCTCTTCTTCTATTTAACCAAACCAGTAGGAATAACCTTGCTGTTAATCACGCGCGTATCGCAGTTCGGCCAGTTATCAGGTGCTTCTTCGGGAAGAGGAGGCCAGAGCGGCACTGTATTTTTTAGTTGCCCTGGTTTTTCTTTGCATAACCCCTTGGCAGTTAGCTTTTCAAGCGCCTCATAAGCATTTGTACGAGGAATTTTAGCTATTCTGGCAACCTCAGCAACAGTTAATGTATCTTTTTCCAATAGAGGCAAATAAGTTTTAGCCTCATACGCGGTTAATCCCACATCCCTGAACCTGTTAAGAACAATAGATTTAGCCATTTCAATCCTTTCGTTGTTGTAGTATTTATATTATTACTACAACAACAATATCTCACATAAATTAAGCTTGTCAAGTAAAAAATGATGATTTTGCGAAAATTTCAATAGTTTTAGTGAAAATTAAGCAGTCAATAAATCAGTATCTCACCAAGCATCGATTCCAGTCAGTCACCCTAAGGCTATGATAATCTTAAGGTTGTATTCCTGGCGCTGTGAGACCCTTAGCTAAACTTAGTCTGTCTGCATTTAACTCGCAATATACCAAACCCCTCTTAACCAAAAGCTAACCGTACACCTGACCATTCCATCTCCATTTCCTGGAATAAGAACGTAACAAACATTTAACCAGGAGAAGATATGACTTTCAATCAAATGCTACCAACCTTGCAAAGTCAAGCTTCACGGATTTTCAACGGTGACAAGGACTCAATGCAGGACGCGCTGGGAATGGCGTACTTGAATTACAGCAGCTGTCTTGCCAGGAAGAACCATCAGCTTTCAATCGGTGAGTTAACCAACTTCATCAAGTACCGTGCAACCGAGTTGAATAATGGAAGCCGTCCGCATTTTGGGAATAAATCAAGCAAGCGGACGAATGATGTTTACTTCAGGCTTGCCTATCTCGATGGTCAAGTTGAACGGTTGTCGTTTCACTATGAGGATCCTGACAGTGAAGAGACCGACCGCGGACAGATTGCTTATCAGACCCGGGTTCCTTCAAACGAGGAAAATATCCTGTTCAACATCGACTTCACGAAGTTTCGCAAACGATTGAACAGCGTAGAACGGGAATTACTGGATTGGCTCGTCATAGGCTATAACCCTAAAGAGATCTCGCGGGTGATGCTGCTTGATTGCAATCATATTCGAACTCGGATAAAACAGATCGGCACCAAGTTCGCGGAGTTTTTTCAGTGCCGGGAGGCTGTGGTTGTTGGATGATTATCTGGGGAAGCGCTGAACAACGCTTCCCCTTCGGTGATGTTCTCTTTCAGACCGGCGACTCGCACCTCAAATACACCGGCAAAGAGCTTGACGAGGGCTATGGTTTCGATTTATATTATTACGGTGCGCGGTATTACAACTCGGGCTGGGGAAGGTTCATATCCCCAGATCCAGTGAGGGAGTACTATAATCCATATAGCTATGTTAAGAATAATCCGATTAAATATTACGACCCAGATGGTCGCCATATTCCGTGGAGAGAAATTTTAGCAGTTATAATGACAATAGACTGGATCTTAGAAAAAACAACAGGAGAAGGGATTGAATATTGGGCAGGTGAATTCTACGAAAACTATGAAAATAGTGATCCTGCTTTAAGCGGTGATCAGCAAGGTTATTATTGGTGAGATCTTAATATAAATGCTGAAGTGAGCAATTATGGGACGCTTAAAAAAAATCCTTAAAGTACCAGTTTTAATAATCGTGTGCTCATTTTTATGGTTAGTATATGAATCAGCTAAATTTATTGTTTTAAGAGATATGACTTTAACCGAAGTAATACATCAATTAGAAATATCTAATTTTATACGTGCTACAGTTATTGCTGTTATCGTTGTTGCAATCTCGTTCGCTATTGATAAGATAAAGGATAAAAAAAAGCTTTGATTTAGCATAATCATCGCCGTACCGGGGAATTTTGAGGTTGATAGGATACCAAATTTGATGTGGCTGTTCGATGAAGGATATGAAGTATAAATCTTCTTTGCGTTTAATAAACATTATAATTTTGACTCCACTGAGTCTGGTTTAAAGTTAGTCTTAAGATTTTCCCACCTGCCGGCTTTATAGGCTTTCAGCAGGTGCGGCGGGAGCGGTCGTTTCCAACCATGTTTAAGTGCCATGTAGCGAATCACCCTTGGGTTCGCTATCGGTTTTTCTGCTGCCTTATTAATTCCATGACCGAAGTGCGCCTGTTTTATTTTTTCCAAAGAATGCCTGGACTGAAGTTCGTAAACTTCTGTGTCTGTCCTGGTTTTTCTGGTTTTCGGGTAGTTTGGTCTTTTGATCATTACTTACCTGGTTACTCCTATTATTTATTAGTTTTCGTCGTCGTTTTCCCCGGCTTTGTGATTCTGACGCATCGGAAGGTCAAGCATGCTGGCCCAGGCCCGGTAGAGATCACAGAAACGGCTGTACTGATACCCCTCCGGATAAGCTTCCTTGTACTCCTGCCATAATAGCTGTAATGTCACCCCTTTACGCTTCAACTCCCGATGAATCTCTGTCCAGTTTGGCAAAGGACGTTCCGAGGCCGGGATAGATAGCCGCGGCGGGTAGAGTAACCGCTCCAGTTCGCTGTCTGTCAGTTCGTCCGGCAAGGGCCAACTAAGCCCTGCCCGAGCAGCACGGAAAACATATTTTCGCACCGTCGTGCGGCCAATCCCACAACTGTTAGCAATCGCTTGATTGTTTAGATGGCAGTTGAACTTTAATCTTAATACTTCTTTGATCTTACGCATAGATAATCGCTCCGCTGGCAACGTTACCTCCTTGATTCTTCTGTTGAAAAAGCAAGAAGATAAGCAATCTGCCGTCGTCAGAGACTATCCTGCGCCCCGCTCCGCACCGGCCACTGATAACTCATCTTGACCGGCGCCTTCGGTCGGAATAGGCGGCGCCTTCCGTCGGAATATGCAGTTTACAGGATTAAGGTAATATAATGAAAAAAGGAACCATATCTCAAAACAAAAAAGTCGATGGTTCAAAACCTATTGATGACATCAATAAATGGGCATTTTGGTACTTTTTAGCTCGCCGTTTTTCAAACCAAGATCGGTTCAAATTTTTTATAAAAAACGTCATTTTTTGCTTGACAGACCAAAAAGAACCTATATATTATGTACAAATAATGAAACCACCACCACTATTTGAAATTGTGGTGATTTTAAAAAGGAGCTTGTAATAAATGAAACCAAAGTTAATTATAAAATCATTTGGCGCTTTTGGATTAAATACGTACGAGACTAAAAGTTATTTATCTCTCTTAGAAAAGGACAGCCTAACTGCCGTTGAGGTGGCAAAAATCTCTGGTGTCCCTCGAGGCAGAGTCTATGAAATCCTTGAAAACCTCTTGGCTAAAGGATTCTGTCATTCAATCCCGGGAAAAGTAAAAAAGTATAAAGCGGTGAATCCAACCGTTCTCCAAGAAAGAATACAACCTAAACTTAAGGTAGTCGAAAGTGAAATTGATCAGAAAAAGCGAGAACTTGTCTCAATAAAGAAAGATACCAATGAAATTATTGAAAATCTTGTTCCTCTCTATAATGCAAGCCGAAGCATAAACAGCCCTCTTGAGTATATCGAGGTTATAAAAGACCCTCACATGATCCACAAAAGATTTATGCAATTGCGTGCAGATGCAAAAGAAGAGATTTTGTCTTTCACTAAGCCGCCATTTTCCGTTCCAAAGGATAAACTCGAGAAACAGGTTGACCAGGAAGCCGGCATCTTGTCAAGGTCAGTCAGGTTCACCTGGAAAAGTATTTATGAGATATGTAAAGATGAGGATGAAAGAAGATGGCAATTCCGAATGATAGAACGCGCGGTAAGAGCCGGTGAAGAAGCCAGAGTAATAAATGAGCTTCCGATGAAGGCGGCTATATTCGATTCAAGAATTGTCTTGTGTACATTAGAGGATCCTGTTTTAGATCAGCCATCTTTCACTGCACATGTTGTTGAACATCCCGCTCTGGCGAAAACAATAAAAATAACATTTGAGACCTTATGGGAGAAGGCAGAAGATTTTCATATTTTACAGGATTAAGGTAATATAATGAAAAAAGGAACCGTATCTCAAAGCGAAAAGGCCGGGGATTCAAAGCGTATCGATGACATCAATAAATGGGCATTTTGGTACTGTTTAGCTCACCGATTTTTCAAACCACGATTTATTGGGCTTTTTTACAAAAAACCTCATTTTTCCCTTGACAAGATAAATATTTGTATTATTATTGATATTACTACTACTAAATATAATAATAGTAGTAGCAATATTAAAGAAGGCGAAATGAAATCAAAATTAACATTTAAATCATTTAGTAAATCACTTAAAGATTTTGGACTAAACAGCTATGAAGCGAAAAGCTATATGTCTCTTCTTGAAAAAAACAACCTTACTGCAGTTGAAGTATCGAGACTTGCAGGTATTCCTCGCGCACGAGTCTATGAAACTCTTGAAAATCTGGTAATAAAAGGTTTATCCAATCTAATACCAGGAACAACAAAGAAATATAGTGCGGCTAATCCTGAAGTCCTTAAAGAAAAATTAGAAAATAAAATTGGCAATGTTGAAAGTGAAATTGAGCAGAGAAGAAATGAAATATCAGAAATAAGAAATAACGCCGATGAGGTTATCAGAAAATTAATTCCTCTTTATGAAAGCAGCCGTTCACAAAACGACCCTATTGATTATATCGAAGTTCTCAAAGACCCACGTCAAATGAATATAAGATTTGCACAATTGGTCGAAAGCGCAAAGAAGGAGATATTAGGTTTAATAAAACCTGTAATACTTTCCTGGCCCCCGGAAAATCTTGTCGAAGAGACTAATCGAGCCGTTAAGAGGCAATCTGAGATTTTAAAAAGAGGAGTTCATATAAAATCAATATATGAATTGTCGGAGGATGGAGATAGAAGAAGATGGCAGCTTCAGACAATAGCTCGCTTTGCTAAGACAGGAGAAGAAGTCAGGATCATGAAAGGGCTGCCGATGTATTTATGTATTTTCGATGAGAAAACGATACATGTAAACATGGAAGACCGCGTTATTTCTGCTGAGACATCGCATACCTTACTGAATGTTGAACACCCTTCCTTAGCAAAGATTCTAAAGGCGGCATTCGAGTCATATTGGGAACGGGCTGAAGATTACCATGAATATATAAATAAAGGATAATTAAATTACAGGGAGAACTTTGCTATTTTCAGGCTGATAGAATAATAAAAAGCGGGACCGCTGCTACGGACATAGCCACGGCCCCAAAATCAGAAAACCCCCTTTGATTAGTGACGTAACAACGTCAAGGGCTTTTCTGCTTAATGTTAACTTTAATAAATGTGGTGAAGGAAGTCAAGCAAAAAGGTCGATATGTCAATATTTCTTTCATCGTCGCCTTAAGGAGGTGAATAACAGAAACAATTTTAGCAAAAAATCTTTAGTTCCAAATTACTTCTAACTTATTAAGGAATCAGGTTTTTCAGTTTTTAAGGTTTGAACTGTTTTATGGACTTTAAAATGTGAAGGAGATTTTTCGGTTGTCTTCAGTGGTGTTTGTGACTGTCTGATTGATCACGATACTGATTAAGGGTGATATGGTCGGGGCTTGCGGAAGGCGAGTTATAGGCCATTCAACAAAAAACAAGGAACGAAGCTTGAGTTCACATTAATGTCATATCTCGACAGCCAATTGAAAAAGCAATTACAACGTTTAATTTTTGACTAAGGAAATCAGGTTAATATTTAGTTAAAAGTTAAAATGCAGAATCAAGAAAGGATTTAAGATATGAAACACAAATCAAAAAATGGGAACAAGCTGAAGATATCAATTTACTTGTTATTGATATTATTTGTAGTTCCTGGTTTTGCTTATGCTGAAGAGGGTGACAGTCTCTGGTCACACATCTACGACGGGCCCGGTAATGATAATCCAATGGGTGGTTGTGAGGTTCAGCAGACCACAGACGGCGGATATATCGTTGTCGGCACCTATAACGAAGACTATATGATGCTCACTGGTGATGTTTGGCTGATAAAGACCGATGCCAACGGCGATACTCTGTGGACACGCAACCATAACTGGGGCGGGGGCGCCTACAGCGGTAGATCTATCCAGCAGACCACGGATGGCGGGTATATCATCGCCGGCGGTATACTGGAAAGCTTTTTCCCCTCAGTCATTTGCGACGCTCTTCTGATAAAAACCGATGCCAACGGCGATACTGTCTGGACTCGCAACAGCTCTGAAAATCCCGATTCCTACGGCAACATATTTGTTCGGCAGTTAGCCGATGGCGGGTACATTGTTTCCGGTACAAAAACAGGACCTGGCATAACGATGACCGCCGATGAAGCGGTTCTGACGAAATTTGATGCTGATGGCGACACCGTCTGGACTCGCCTCTATGGTGGGGATAATTTTTCCTACCGAGGCGGACCCCTCCTGCTGACCGCGGATGGCGGATATATCGTTGCCGGTACTACTACCGAATCAGATTTCCGCGGTTTCTGCGACGCTTACATTTTTAAAACCAATGCCGACGGTGATGTCATGTGGACTCGAACCTTTAGCGCGGGGGAGGTTAATCAAATACCTTCTTCCATTCAGCATACTGCTGACGGCGGGTATATAATCTCAGGCTGTAAATCAGGAGGCATGATAATGGAAGCCTTCCTGATGAAACTTGATATTAATGGCGATGCTGAATGGACCAGCTGCTATGCCGGTGCCGGGGAAGAGATGATTTTTGCTGACGCGGGCGGAGTCCAGCAGACCACGGATGGCGGGTATATCCTCGCCTGCGGTAAACAGGGAGAAGGTTTTCCACCACCTCAGAATGTCTTACTGATAAGAACTGACGCCAACGGGGATACCCTGTGGACACGCACTTACGGGGGAAGCAATGCAGGCTGCATCCAGCATACCGCGGATGGCAATTATATCATTTCCGGCAACTACGTCCCGCTTGGTGAATATTACGGTGATGCCTATCTTTTGAAAGTGACCGGTCAGGGTATGCCCGGCTACGCCTACTTACCCGGCGACGTCAACATGGCCTTAGGTATCTGGCCTCCTTCAGTAATCGGCGGTGATGTTACTTATCTCGTTGGCTACTTCATTGGCGGCGGTCAGGAGTCATGCCTGTTGGATGAATTCTGGTGTTCCGCGGATATTAACGGCGACTGTGTCATCATCGGCGGCGACGTAACTGCTCTGGTAGGTTACTTTGTTGCTGGCGGCACTTTAGTACCCTGTCCCGATTATCCGTCGCTCTGGCCTCCTGTTCCCGGAGAAGCGCCTGATGGCTGGCCGAACTGCGATACGCCCGTGATTAGCAGCAAGGTTATTCCGACTGGTTTGGTTAAATAGAAGAAGAGAGGAGCTAAAATGGGCCGCGCGCTTTTAGGCGGGCGGCTCGGCTAAAAGATATCTGGTATAACATGAAATTTATTAGAGTACGATCAGCAAAGAGCGGTTATAATGAATATTTTCAACACGTTTTATTTTTAACCATAATTTGTATTTTAATTACCGACTCTATAATTATGCAAAAAAATGTTAAGACAATTATGCTATTTTCATGGCGACATCAATAAAAGAAAAGGAGTTTTAAAAATGAAACTATTTTCACTTCTTTCGGTTTTATCGGGTATTATACTTTTGGCTGCAGCATCAGTTGCAGCAGGTACCTTTAGCAGCGACTTTGAACAATATCTGATCGACTATCAAGACGAGAAGATGGTCGGAGCCATTATAACCATGGCTGATCAGGTCGATCTTGGAGCGCTCAAAGCGGAGCTGTACGCTCGCAACGCCGACCGCCGTGAGTGGCATGAAGCAGTTGTTTTGGCCCTTCAGGAAAAAGCGACTGTCACTCAGGCAGGGATTTTGGCTCAGCTCGAAGACTTATCTCATCAGGGCATGGTGAAAGATTACCGTGGTCTCTGGGTCGGGAATGTGGTTCTTGTTACAGCCACCCCCGAAGCTCTGGATATTCTTGTCAACCGCGAGGATGTTCTCCAGGTAAACCCGGATCATTCTATTGAATCGATCAAACCGGTCGAAGTAGAGGATGATGAGCCGCTTATTTCCGGCGTTGAAATCGGCCTGGAGCGGATTCGCACCGATGAAGTCTGGGCGATGGGCTACACCGGCGAGGGACGTTTGGTCAGCCATCTCGATACCGGTGTCGATGGCAATCACCCGGCGTTAAGTTCTCGCTGGAGAGGCCTGGACCCCAGGTATGCGGATAATCCCGAATGGGCCTGGTTCGATCCGGTAACATATACACAATTTCCTTTTGACGCCGCCTTTCATGGCACTCATACAATGGGCACAATAACCGGTATGAGCGAGACAACAGGTGACACGATCGGCGTTGCTTTTGGCGCCCAATGGATGAGCGCCGGCGTGATCGACAGAGTCTCTGTCCCGCAGACCGTAGCGGACGCGCTTCTATCATTTGAATGGGTAACCGATCCTGATGGCGACCCGTTCACGGTTTGGGATGTTCCGGATGTATGTTCCAACTCCTGGGGACTTCACACCAGTCATGGCTATCCGCCCTGCGATCAAACATTCTGGGTAGTACTCGATGGCTGTGATGCGGCTGGTGTAGTAGTGGTTTTTTCCGCCGGTAATGAGGGTCCCGGCGCTAACAGTTTAGGGCGTCCCGCCGATAGGGCTGCAACCGATTTATCGACTTTCTCAGTGGGCGCTGTTTATGGCGCTAATCCGAACCTGCCGATAGCATCTTTCTCATCGCGCGGACCATCATATTGCACCCCTGAAGGTGATCCTGCATTCAAACCAGAAGTGGTTGCGCCAGGCGTGAATGTCCGCAGTTCTATTCCCGGTCCCGGCGGTTATGGCACTTTGAGCGGCACATCAATGGCCTGTCCCCATGTGGCTGGTGTGGTTGCCCTTATCCGCCAGGCAAATCCTAACCTTACCTCCGACCAGGTCAGGCAGATTATTCTTGATACCGCTTCAGACCTCGGCGATCAAGGCGAGGATAATACTTACGGCATGGGGGTTGTCGATGCCTATGAAGCTGTAATTCAGGCGCTGGCTTATCTTGAAGGCTGGGGCGCTTTAGCAGGCCAGATTACCGATCAGGCAACCGGCTTGCCTATACACGGCGCTACTATAAGCGTTACGGATAGACCCTGGTTTTCAATTTCGGGAACTCACGGGCAGTATTGTATGTTTATACCGGCTGACACTCTATATGATATCCACGTTGAGTATCCACCCACACATCTGCCGATTTTCGATCAGCGGGAAGTTGCCGAAAGCGAAACCACTTATGTTGATTATGCTCTTGAGGGTAAGGTAACTGTTACGCTAACCGCCTCTTTTGCTAACCCCGATGATGTGGATTATCGCTCTTTCTACTTGAAGGGAAGCTGGGACAACAACGGCTGTTATGATCCCTTCTGGTCTGGCGATTTAATGGAAATTAACGATGACGGCGCCGCACCGGATGAGACCGCCGGCGACGGTGTATTTACCGGCGAAGTAATGCTGGCCCGTGATGTAACTAACACATATAGCTGGGCAATTTATACTGAAAATTATGGCGGTGAAAATGCCCGTATCGATGACGGCGCTGATTTTGACATTCCCGAGTTGCACCCGCCGATAGTTCCTACTCTTGAAGTGAATCCATCCGGATCAGATAATAACTGGATTTTCTCTGTCGAGGGTGATCATGGTCTTTCCTTAGACCTTCTACCCGGCGTGGACAGCAATCCAAATAAATGGGGCGCTTCCGATTCATTATATGAAGGTATTACTTACACCTTCCTGTTCCACACAATGCATTCCGATGTTGTCACATATGGTTCAGGCGGTGCAGGTGGACCTGCTCTTACATTTACACCTGATGCCGATGACATTTATGATTTCATATTTAATGATTATAACGATTCTTATATAGTTCAGCTTGCAGGGACTGAAGGGCCGCCGACTTATCTCAGCGCTCAAGGCAATCTTGATGGACATATCCCGGTGGCCTGGCTGGAGCCGGGGTCCGCGGCAAGCCTGGAAATGGCCTATGATGATGGTATACAGCAAAACGCGGTTGCTTATGAGTCATCTGAAATTTTATTCGCCACGATGTTTGTCCCGGAAAGTTATCCGGTGTTAATTGATTCGGTCATGGTCCATGTCATAACAGAGGGCGATCTAAGCTGGCCCTGGCCTGACTGGAACCATGATCCCGTTGGCATTTTGATATATCTTGATGACGGTACCGGTTATCCCCAGCCCGATCCGGTATTCTACGCCGATGCCATTGCTGAACTGGGTGAGTGGATACGGATTGATGTCGATGAGATCACAGTCGACCGTGGAGTTTTCTGGGTCGCCTGGTACAACATACGTGATAACTTCAGGCTGGATGGCCTCGGGCATGACGCCGATCTCGATTATCCCGCTAACAGGTGGGTCTATGATCCTTATCAAGGGAGCTGGTATGTTTACGGTGGCGGCGGCGGCGACTTAATGATACGATCCAAGGTGTTTAGTGATAACTACGGTACCTGGCTTGGATATGATGGCGCCGTTCCTGCAAGTGAGATTTCGCCCGCGGTTGGGTTGGCCGAAATTCCCAATCTCATAACAACAGGTATCGCTGGCAAAACTCCGCCTGCAAATCAAATGGCTCAACCAATCGATCGAATGGCCTATCACCCGCATATACTATCAGAGCCAGGGCTTGTAACGGAAACCCGGTCATTTGATATTGCCGGCTACAATCTCTATCGCAGTACATCGCCTGCTCCTTTCGACTATGGTCTTAAGATTAACGCAGATTTGATACTTCAAACGACCTATGATGACTGGGGTGATGATCCGTATGGCCCGATTGAAAGTGATATTACTTACCACTACCAGACATCCGCGGTTTATGATATTGGCGGCGGGAACTTTGTTGAGGTTGGTCCCTCGAACGAGGCCGCGGGAACTGCACAAAACCATCCGCCCGAGGCTCCGCAAAACCTCGCTGGCGAGGTTAACGATCATCTGGTAAGCTTAACCTGGAACGCCAACACAGATTACGATATCGCCTCTTACAATATTTATTATTTCGATTATAACCGCCTCAGGCTGGTTCCTCTGGGCAATGTGGCGCATCCGATAACCTCATTTGAAGAGACCATTACGGAGGCTGGAGTTTATAGCTTTAAGTTGAGGGCTGTCGATACCGGCGGGCTGGAATCGGAAACGTTTTCAAATTGCGTGGATATGCCTGTTGGGGCTATACGTCCCGGTATGCTTTTGGCCTCTGATGATGAGGAGTTTCAGGTAAGTTTAAACTGGCGCAGCCGCGGTGGAAACCTCCAAATGGATGTTGAGAATCTTGATGTCGGCATATTAATTGCCGAAACATACTTCTGCTGCAATTTGGCTGACGATTCCCTTCTGGCACACTCAAATGGCCAGATCAATTCCGCTTCCGTTATAAATCTCGTGGAAAACGAACCTACCCTTGAGGACCTCGAGGCCTTTGATGTAATCGTCACCTGGTCAAATTACCCATATCTTAGCCGGACAGGTTTGGGGGATATACTGGCTGATTTTATTGATGAATCGGGTAAAGGAGTTGTTGCCCTTGAGCTCGCCTTCTACAACGGCCATCTTGGAGATAATTTTGATTATAGCATAGGTGGTCGGTTTATGAGAGAATATAGCCCGTTTAGCATCGCCACCAGCTACGCATCGCCTGCAAGCCTGGTTGAACAACAGACGGGTCATCCGCTGATGGAAGGTGTTGACCTTTTGCAGGATGTTTATGTTTATGATGTCGGCTTGCAGAATAACGCTGAGGTTGTTGCCTGGTGGGATAATGGCCGGCCGGCTGTCGCTTATAATGCCAGTTCACATAATCCGCAGGTTGTCTGTATCAACGCTTATCCCGGTATTCGAAACTGGCCCCATTATCCCAGCCATTGGTATAACGGCGAAATGTATCGGTTAATCGTGAACAGTGTATTGTTCGTTTCTGGAAACCCGTGCTTCCAGCCTGACAGCTTCAGGGTTTACCGAGCCGATAACGAATCGGGACCGTTCGAACTGCTGGCACAGCTTCCAAGCGATCAAAATGATTACGTTGATTATCCAATAGCAAACGGGGTTCCATACTGGTACCAGATAAAAGCTTTGTGGGATAGCGAAGAATCCGATCCATCAAATACAATCATGACTATGGCTGTAAACTATCCGCCGGAACCGCCTGAAAACCTTGAGGCTGTGGCCGACGATTACGATATTAATCTGACCTGGACGTTCGCCGATTTGATGGGCGATCTTGATCACTTCAACATATACCGGAAACTCATGCCGGATGGCGAATGGAGCCTGGTTGGAACATCACAAACAGAAAATTACATTGATGTAATTGAAGAAGGTGAAGACGGCACCTATGGTTATCAAGTAACCGCGGTGGATAACGGCACGCCGCAGCTGGAGTCTAATCCCTTCAATACCGCCTATGCGCCGGTTGGAAATCTGCCTCCCGGTGGTCTTGTGGCTCTCAGCGGGGAGGAGTTTGCGGTGCCGCTATGCTGGATGTTTCCCGGTGCGTTGAGTGACAGTCCGGGTGGTTATTGCGGAGCATCTCAAATTATTAAGTCTAATTCATCTGCCTATACTGATTCTAAGAAACCAGACAGCGGCGAAGATTTAGGTCTGTTTAGTAAAGGAGTTCCGGAACCATACGACTCGCCGGTGATAACCGATGAGGGTGGTCCGGACGAGTTCGGCTATACCTGGATAGACTCCGATGAACCGGGTGGACCGGTATATGAATGGCGTGATATCACTGATATAGGCCAGCAAATAGAATTTTCTTATGACAATCCGAACCAGGGGCCGTTTGACCTTGGTTTCCACTTCCCGTTCTATGGTGAAATTCACAGCGCTTTTAATATTTGCTACAACGGTTTCCTTTCGTTCACAAGCACATCTACACCAGAAGACAATGAACCTCTGCCGAGTTTTGATGCGCCTGAAAACCTGGTGGCGCCATTCTGGGATTACTTGGGTCCTCATGGTGATTTCTGGTATTATTCGGATGGTTCCGAATGTATCGTTTCCTTTATAAGAGTATGGGCTGGTGTTGGCGGTTATAGAACATTTCAGGTGATATTCCAGTCGGACGGGACTATTATTTTCCAGTATGAAGAGATGAACGACGATTTAAACCGCTGTACGGTAGGCATCCAGAATAGCGATCGGACCATCGGCTTGCAGGTTTATTATGATTACCATTATCACATCTATCTCCACGACTATATGGCAATCAGGATTAGAACCGGTCTGGGCGGCATTCCTCCGGTTCACTACAATTTGTATCGTTCGGAAACCAGCCCGGTGCCGATCGATCCTGCTCATTTAATAACCGGCGACATCCCCGGGGACCGAACCAGTTATGTCGATACGGATAACCTGTTAAACGGCACGACATACTATTATGTGATGACTGCTGTCTGGCCTGATTCTGCCGAATCTGCAGGTTCTAATGAGATTGACGCCATTCCGGAAAATTATCCGCCGGAGCCTCCTGAAAATCTTGAAGCCATAGCCGACCACTATGACGTTGATTTAACCTGGACATTCACAGATTTAATAGGAGATTTGGATCATTTCAATATCTACAGAAAGTTAACCTTTGAACCCGACTGGGTATTTATCGGCACAAGCGTTACCACAAGCTATACCGACAATATTGCTCCCGGCAATGATGGTATTTATCTGTATTCGGTTACTGCAGTAGATAACGGCACGCCGCAGTTAGAATCCGATCAATGTCACACCGCTTCTGTGGCGGTCGGGAATCTGCCGCCTTTGAACCTCGCAACTATTAGTCATCAGGAGTCGGTTGTGCCCTTAAGATGGGACGCCCCCCTGCCTCCATGCACTACTCTCATCTGGGATGATGGGATTCTGACAGATGGTTTCTATTGCACTTTATCGGACATTATTATGGCAAATCATTTTGTGGCGACTGCTCCTGTAGAAATATGTACTTTGTGGGTTCGTATCTTAACCGAGGGCGATCCTCGTTGGCCATGGCCGGATGCAAACCATGATCCGGTGGAAATTACAATCTGGGAAGGTGACGGTACCGGATTTCCGGGCAATATGCTGCATTCTGAGATCGCTGCCTGCGAGTATGGCGAATGGATAACGATTGTGCTCGATCCACCCGTTATATGCTACGATGATGAATTCTGGGTCGGTATGAACAACACTACCAATGGCGGTCCCTATGATGCTCTGGGGCTTGATGAGGTCACCGATTTCCCCCAACACAAATGGTGGCGTTTATATGGTGAATGGTCTACTTCTGGGGATGCCTACTACCGTGGCGACCACATGATAAGGGTAAGCGTTGTTTCTGTGGGCCAAACCGTGCTCCTCACCGAGAACAGCCCGGTTAGTGATCAAACCGAGTCTTCTCTGAACTCCAGTAAGATTGAGACAGCCGGGCCTGGTGATAGCTTCTCCCCGCTGTCGGTGACATCCGTTTGGAACTCTGATACTCCTGCTCTGCCACGACTTCTCGATACCGAAGTAATGCTGGGTTATAATGTATATCGAAATACCTCGCCGAACGTGCCTGTTGATGATGACCACCGGATTAACACCGATTATGTTATGGATACACAATATGATGATGAGGATGTGGAAAACGGTACCGAATACTTTTATGTTGTGGCTACTGTTTATGATAACGACGGCGATATCGAGGTTTCTCCACCTTCCAACGAGGAATCGGCTACACCGCGAGTTGCAGGTCATCTTGCAGCTGACCCGATGGAGATCGATATAATCGGTATGGCCGGCCAGGAAATCCATGTACCCTTAACTCTTTCCAACGATGGCGGCTTGCCGGTCTCCTTCAATATTGAGACAACTACAGCACAGGGTGGTCGTGATGAATTCTACTGGTGGATAGATTCAGATGAGCAAAACGGCCCTGAATTTGAATGGATTGATATTACTCCGTATGGTACCCCCATAAACATGTCTGATAATAATAACCAGGGACCGTTCCAGATGGAATTCGATTTCCCATTCTATGGGCAACTTTTCTCAAGTTTCAGGTTTTGCGATAACGGTTGGATATCGTTTACAAGTACGATGAATAGCCACATGAATCGGCCTTTACCCAATCTCGATGCTCCCGAAAACTTGTTAGCGCCATATTGGGACAGCATAATCCAGGGCATAGCCTATTACTTCACCAGCGCCGAATCGACCATTGTGTCCTGGACTGATGTATATCATTCGTCAGGGCTCGGGGGTCCGTATACATTCCAGGTGATATTAACAGCCAATGGTATAATAACATTCCAGTATGAGTTCATGCATTTTTCGGACAACTATAGCGCTACTGTTGGTATCCAGGATGCCTCAAAAACCATCGGTCTGCAGATTGCTCACAATCAGGATTATGTGCATGACCAGTTAGCTGTCAGGATTAGCCCATGGTGGCTTAATCCTGAGCCGTGCGCCGGCATTGTTGATGCAGGCGGCGAGTTTGAAGTGGATATGGTTCTCGATGCCTCGCTCCTTGAGGATGGCGTCTATGAAAGTATGATTGTGATCTCCGGTTGTGATGAAAACTATAACTTGCCGGATATCAATATTCCGGTGGCCTTCAGAGTCGACCCTACCGGAATCGAAGAACCAGCATTTTCTCTTCCTAAAGAATTTGCCCTTGAGCAGAGCTATCCTAACCCGTTCAACGCCAGAACCGAGATCAAGTATGCGTTGCCGGTAGATAGCGATGTTGAACTTGACATATATAGTGTACTGGGCCAAAAGGTTGAAACCCTTGTAGACGAAAACCAGCCGGCTGGTTATCATCGGGTTGCCTGGAATGCTAAAGATAAGTCTTCCGGCATGTACTTTTATAAGATCAAGGCGGGTGATTATATAGAGACGAAGAAGATGCTGCTGTTGAAATGATCAAATATTAAGGAGTAATAATGAAGTTAAAAAGCACAAATTTTGTAATTGCTGCGGTTCTGACGATTTTTATTTTTAGCTTAGCCGGAGCCGGCACGATTGAACCGCAAAAACCATCTATGACCCTGGAGGAAAGAAAGGCTTTTAAAGACCTTCAAGATCGCGGTATAGTACTCGATACTGAAGATTACTGCCTTTCCACTTATCTAAATACAACAGACGACTGGATCACCAATGTTACATTCGGTGATATAAACAATAACTCCGGTCAGGAAGGTTCCGATAGTTATGGAGATTATACTCATCTTTACACTTATGTTGAGCCGGAACAGACATATACTCTTTATGTGACCTTCTACTCAGAGGGTATATGGACCGAGCATGTTCGGGTCTGGATTGACTGGAACCAGGATGAAATTTTCGGCTCGGATGAAAGTTATTATCTCGGAAGCGGCGTTGATGCCACATTAGCCTATGATATCACAGTTCCGCAGGATGCTGATTATGGTGAAACCCGGTTGCGTGTAATTGAGCAGTATTATATTGATCCGGGCGAAGGCGGCGCCTGTGGTCCTCATTCCACTATTTATGGCGAAACTGAGGATTATACTGTCATTGTTGGCTCGCCGCTGGATCATGATGTTTCCCCTCATGCTTTCATATCACCCGGCGATCTGGGTCGGGTTGGCGATCCGATCACACCTGAGGTTACTTTCAGGAACAGATACGGTGGCCAGTATTCAGAGACTTTCGATGTCCGGTTAATCATTGAACTAAACAGCGCCGAGCTTTACAATGAAACAGAGACTATTACCGATTTGCCGGTGGATGGTTATGAGGACATTACATTCCCGGATTTCACTCCCGATGAAGAGGGCGTCTATATCCTAACCGCTTCTACCGAACTCAGTGGCGATGAAAATCCCGACAATGATGAAATCGATCATTCTTACCAGGTATTTTCTCGGATAGTGTATTACGATTTTGAGTCAAGCGGTGTTTTTGAGTCATCGGATAGCATCTGGGAATGGGGAACTCCCACTTCTGGTCCGGCTGAAGCTCATTCTGGAGTGAATCTCTGGGCGACTATTCTGGATGGTGATTATCCTCCGGACGCATTGACTTTGTTAACAACTCCTGCGTTCGGATTGTCATCGAATAATCCGGTGTTAGGTTTTTGGCACTGGTATCAAACTGTAGACTGCGTTGAAGATGGGGGCTATATGTGGGGTTTGGTAGGCGGCAATGTAAAGATCTCCACCAATGAAGGCGCTACCTGGCAAGTTATTGTGCCGGACGGTGGATATGATGCTATTGCCTGGTACACGAACCCACTTGGTGACCCAGATTATCCGCCTAATGGAGAACAAATTTTCTCCGGTCATGAAGGCCAAATGTGGCAGTTTGAGACATTTGATCTTTCTGCTTATATCGGCATGTTAGTTATGTTCCGCTTTGATTTCGGCATTCCTTTTTGGAGTAGTTATGGATTTCCAGGCTGGTATGTCGATGATTTCACCCTGATGGGTGGAGGCGGGATCGAGCCGGGCTGGGTTACCGGTGTTGTTACAAACAATTCTTCCGGCGATCCTATTGAGGGCGCAATCGTACAGACTGGCGTCAATTCAGATGAGACTGGTCCTGACGGAGTTTATACTTTAGAGCTTTTCCCCGGCACATATTCAATTACAGCCTCTGCCGAATATTATAACTCATTAGCAGTACCGGGTGTTGTTGTTGAAGTGGGTCAAACAACCGAGCAGGATTTCGCCCTGACAGCTCCGATGATGGAAATGGATGACAGCCCAATTGATGTTCAGATGAACCATGGCGAAATTCAGACTGTCTGCAGAGAAATCATCAACACTGGCGACGGAGAACTCGAATACAATATCTCTGTTGTTTATGAGGATCCTCAGATGAACACCCGGGAACCTTCATTTGCCGATGAGCCGGTGATTGGCCAGGCTGATCAATCGGTTATTGAGGCCAAGAATGCTGTTTTAGCTGATGAATCAGCTATTGCTCTTAATGGAAATTCAAACGGTGAACCGCCGGTTATTTTAGATTTTGGCGATGAAGTGGCTTACTTCAATCTTCAAGGCGAGTGTGGTGATTTCCAGCTTTTAGGCGCTGTTTTTGCGCTGGATCATTTCTGGGTTTCCGGCGGTAATAGTGGTGATGATCCCAATTACCTTTACCAGTTCGACCGTAACGGCAGCCTGGTTGATATGCATGAACAGGGAACCAGCGGTTGGGGCTGGCTTGATTTGACCTGGGATGGTCAATATATTTATGGTACTGATTTCGATACTGATATTATCAGCCAATTCGATCCGGCAACAGGTGAGGTCGTCGGTACTGTTCCCAATCCTACTGCGGCCGGTCTTGGCATCGCTTATGATCCGGCAACAGATCATTTCTGGGGGATTAACTGGTTTGGCAGTAATATCAAAGAATTTGATCGTGATGGTAATGTCATTAGTTCATACCCTCAGGCGCCGCTATCATCCGCTTTTGGAATAGCCTGGGATGATGTCTCTCCTGATGGTCCGTGGCTGTGGGTCTTTGCGCAGGAAACCGGCGCCGAATTAACCGTTGCCCAGTTTGACCCGATTAACGGCTGCATGACCGGCGTTCAATTTATGGCTATTGACCATAATAATGGCGATGATTTAGCTGCCGGTCTTGGCTTTACGGCAGAATGGGATCCTGATTTTGGTCTGCTTCTCTGTCTTGGACAGGGCGGTGCAAGCGGTGCAAATGACTGGTTGGGCTTATACGAGTTAGCCGAAACTGCTAACTGGCTGCAAATCGACCCGATAACCGGGACAATTGCTCCCGGTGAAAGCGAAGATGTCGAGTTTACATTCGACATGAATGAAGTGCCCGATACCGTTTTATTCCTCAGCGCTACTATAGATGTAACATCGAACTCTCCCGTAAACGTTTCAATTGATGTTAGCGTTGATTTAACATCGGGTATTGAAGGTTCGGAAGGTTATCTGCCGACAAACTTCACCCTTGAGCAGAACTATCCCAACCCGTTCAACGCCAGAACCGAGATCAAGTATGCGTTGCCGGTAGATAGCGATGTTGAACTTGACATATATAGTGTACTGGGCCAAAAGGTTGAAACCCTTGTAGACGAAAACCAGCCGGCTGGTTATCATCGGGTTGCCTGGAATGCTAAAGATAAGTCTTCCGGCATGTACTTTTATAAGATCAAGGCGGGTGATTATATAGAGACGAAGAAGATGCTGCTGTTGAAATGATCAAATATTAAGGAGTAATAATGAAGTTAAAAAGCACAAATTTTGTAATTGCTGCGGTTCTGACGATTTTTATTTTTAGCTTAGCCGGAGCCGGCACGATTGAACCGCAAAAACCATCTATGACCCTGGAGGAAAGAAAGGCTTTTAAAGACCTTCAAGATCGCGGTATAGTACTCGATACTGAAGATTACTGCCTTTCCACTTATCTAAATACAACAGACGACTGGATCACCAATGTTACATTCGGTGATATAAACAATAACTCCGGTCAGGAAGGTTCCGATAGTTATGGAGATTATACTCATCTTTACACTTATGTTGAGCCGGAACAGACATATACTCTTTCTGTAACCTTCTACTCAGAGGGGGTATGGACAGAGCATGTTCGGGCCTGGATTGACTGGAACCAGGATGAAATTTTCGGATCGGATGAAAGTTATTATCTCGGATGTGGAGTCGATGCCACGTTAACCTATGATATCGCAGTTCCACGGGATGCTGATTATGGTGAAACAAGACTGCGCATAATTGAGCAGTATTTTACTGATCCGGGCGAAAACAGCGCATGTGATCCTCATCCCACTTTTTGGGGTGAAACTGAGGATTACGCTGTCATTGTTGGCACACCAATGGATCATGATGTTTCCCCTCATGCTTTCATATCACCAGGCGATCTGGGTCGGGTTGGCGATCCGATTACACCTGAGGTCACTATCAGGAACAGAGGCCAAAATTCAGAGACTTTCGATGTCCGTTTAATTATTGAGTTCAACAGCACCGAGCTTTATAATGAAACAGCTACCATTGCTAATCTGCCAGTGGATGGTTATGAGGATGTTACCTTCCCGGATTTCACTTCCGACGAAGAAGGCGTCTATATCCTAACCGCTTCTACCGAACTCAGTGGCGATGAAAATCCCAACAATGATGAAATCAATTATACTCATCTGTCTTATATTCATTTTATCTGCTATGATTTTGAGTCAACTGGTGTTTTTGAGTCATCTGATGGCATCTGGGAATGGGGAACTCCCACATCAGGTCCGGCTGAAGCTTATTCTGGAGTAAATCTCTGGGCAACTGCCTTAGGAGGTAATTATACTAGCGATGCATTAACACTTTTAACAACTCCTCCATTCGAGTTGTCATCGAATGCAGTGCTATGTTTCCGGCACTGGTATGATATTGAAGCCCGTTACGATGGCGGAAATGTAAAGATTTCCACCGATGCAGGCTCTACCTGGGAAGTTATTGTACCGGATGGCGGTTATGATGATGTTGCCAATTCATCCAACCCGCTTGCCGGTGAAGAAATTTTCACCGGTCATGATGTTGGGGAAAGCTGGCAGTTCGAGACTTTTGACCTTTCGGCATATTCTGGACTGTTAGTTATATTTCGTTTTGATTTCGGCAGTGATGGTATCGTTCAGTATCCCGGCTGGTATGTCGACGATTTCACCTTGATAGGTGGCGGCAATTTTGAGCCAGGCTGGGCTACAGGTGTCGTTACGGACAATTCTTCCGGCAATCCGATTGAAGGCGCTGCTGTTCAGGCCGGGGGCGCCCCGGATGAGACCGGTCCTGATGGTGTTTATACTTTAGAGCTTTTTCCCGGCACATATTCAATCACAGCCTCTGCTGAATATCACAATCCATTAACAGTACAGGATGTTGTTGTGGAAGAGAATCAAACCACCACACAGGATTTTGCCCTGACAGCTCCGATGATGGAAGTGGATGACAACCCAATTATTGTTCAGATGAACCATGGCGAAATTCAGACTGTCTGCAGAGAAATCACCAACACCGGCGACGGAGAACTCGAATACAATATCTCTTTTGTTTATAACGAACGTCTGATGAACACCCGGGAGCCTTCATTTGCCGATACGCCGGTGATTGGCCAGGCTGATCCATCGGATGTTGAGGCCAGAAATGTTATTCCTGATGATGAAGCAACTTTTGCTCTTAATGGAAATTCAAACGGCGAACCGCCGGCTATTTTAGACTTTGGCGATGAAGTGGCCTACTTCAATGTTGAAGATGAGTGCGGTGATTACCAGCTATTAGGGGCGGTTTTTGCGCAGGATCATTTCTGGGTTTCCGGCGCTAATAGTGGCGATGATCCCAATTACCTTTACCAGTTTGACCGGTATGGCAGCCTGGTTGATATGCATGAACAGGGAACCAGCCGTTGGGGCTGGCTCGATTTAACCTGGGATGGTCAGTACATTTATGGTGTTGAAGACGATACTTATATTATAAGCCAATTCGATCCGGCAACCGGTGAGGTCGTCGGTACTATTCCCAATCCTAACAACGCTGCTGGGATTGGCCTTGCCTATGATCCGGCCACAGATCATTTCTGGGGAATCTTCTACGCGGGCAGCAATTTAATAGAGTTCGATCGTGATGGCAATATCATCGGTTCATACCCACAGGCGCCGTTAGAATTCGGTTTTGGAATCGCCTGGGATGATGTTTCTCCTGATGGTCCATGGCTGTGGGTCTTTGCGCAGGAAGTCGGCGCCAGGTTAACGATTGCTCAGTTTGATCCGATCAACGGCTGCATGACCGGCGTTCAGTTTATGGCTGTCGATCATGGTGGCGATGACTTTGCTGGCGGTCTTGGTTTTACAAAAGAATGGGATCCTGATTTCGGCCTGCTTATCTGCCTCGGACAGAGCGGTGCAAATGACTGGATTGGTTTATATGAGTTAGCCGAAAATACCAGATGGCTGCAAATCGACCCGATAACCGGGACAATTGCTCCCGGCGAAAGTGAAAATGTCGAGTTTGCATTCGACATGACCGAAATACCGGATAACGTTTTATTCCTCGGCGCTACTGTAAATGTCGCATCCAACTCTCCCGTAAACGTTTCAATCGATGTTAGCGTTGATTTAGCATCGGGTATTGAGGGTCAGGAAGGTTATCTGCCAACAAACTTCACCCTTGAGCAGAACTATCCCAACCCGTTCAACGCCAGAACTGAGATCAAGTATGCATTGCCGGTAGATAGCGATGTTGAACTTGACATATATAATGTCCTCGGCCAGAAAGTTGAAACCCTTGTAGACGAAAACCAGAAGGTTGGTTATCATCGGGTAGCCTGGAATGCTAAAGATAAGTCTTCCGGTATGTACTTTTACAAGATCCAGGCAGGTGATTATGTTGAGACGAAGAAGATGCTGCTGTTGAAATGATCAAATATATTGCCAGAGAAACCACGCGTCGCGGACATAAAGTCCGATTTGCCAAAATCGTATACCGTTCATAAATTATAAGGACAAGATATGGGTAATGAAATTAAAACATGGGATGGCACAGTCTATCCCGATATGATACGGAACCTGCCGGAAATCGATATTCAGATTGATGGCATCCGGGGCCGGCTGCTGCAGGGCGCCAACAAACAGGCAGTGTTTTTCGATATTCAGCCGGTCGGAGAAATTCCTCCGCATTCACATTGCGCCCAGTGGGGCATAATGCTTGAGGGAGAAATGTCGTTGACAATTGGCGGTGATATGAAAGTCTACCGCAAGGGAGACCAGTACTATATTCCCAGGGATGTCATTCATTCGGCTAATTCCCTGTCGCGAGTTAATGCCATTGATGTTTTTGATGCCCCCGACCGTTATAAAACAAAATAATACATTAAGTTATGGAGTTTTATTCAATAAAGCAACTTATTCGGGTACTCAATTGATAGTGGATTGCCGAACCTCGTTAGCCTTATACGGCTCGGTTTTTATTATAGGAAGGGATTTAATGGCGAAATTTCAACGGTTACACAGGTATCTTATATTAAGGTAATTTAGATATTTTGTGGCAAATATTGAAGGCAATTTATCGACTTCGCAAGATTTGGGGGATCCTCATTATCTTTCCTCTGCAGTGAGGTTGTAGGGGTGTTTAGCAAAGCGCCCCTGTTAAGTATTTCCGAGAGTTCCCAGCTAAGTTAACAATTTCATTTATAAAAGTTTTTTCACATTTACTGGCATAAATTCTAAAAATTCGCTTGACTATTTACCTGTGATCTATTTAATTAGCTTAAAAGCGGTGATTTAATACGGTTAATTGCTCCGCTTAAGAAGTGTGCTAAAGGCCGAACAGTTTGTTAAACCCGGCATAAGCACCGGGATTTTTTTGGCAATTAAATATGTGGAATTTGCGGCTATTGCAACCACGCAAGAAGTGCTAAAATGCCAATTGCCCGCGGCTTTTAGCTAAGGGGCTTTTTTCATATGAGGTATGAATGAAATGTCGTCAGTTATTGAAGATGCAAAAGCTGTCTATAGAGAAGACCACTTTCCAAAAACACCTTCGGGTATGTAACTTAAATTCACTGTTTGAATCAGGAGGATAATTTGAAGAAAGAAAGAGTTGCGGTTTTGGGTTCTACAGGGATAGTGGGACAGGCTTTTGTCTGGCTGCTGTCCGGGCATAAATTGTTTGAGCCATTTTTCTTAAGCGCTTCATCATCGCGAAGCGGCAAATCTTATGGTGATGAAGTCAGATGGGTATTTCCTTTTCAGATGCCAGAGACAGTAATAAACAAGAAGATTGAAACTTTAGATTACTCCAAGTTAAAGGAATTGGGAATCAGAATAATATTCAGCGCCCTGCCATTTGATGTAGCAAAGATTGTAGAGCCGGACTTAAGAAAAAACGGCTTCTGGGTGTTTTCCAATGCCGGCGCTATGAGGAATGAAGTTGATGTTCCGATATTGATTCCCGAGGCAAATTTGGAGTCACTGGATTTGATTAAAAAACAGAGATTTCCGGGAAAGGGTTTTGTAATCACCAACGCAAATTGTTCAACAACGGGTATTGCGGTTGCGCTTGCGCCACTTAAGAAGTTTGGAATAATAGAAGTGTATTTATCGACTTATCAATCTGTCTCGGGCGCAGGTTATCCCGGTTTATCTGCTCTTGATATTTCGGGCAATGCAATTCCTTTTATCAAAGATGAGGAAGAAAAAATTGAATATGAGCTTAAAAAAATACTCAATTTTGATGCTGATATATATCCATATTGCGTAAGAGTCTCAACTCTATTTGGTTACCTGGAAACGGTTTGGGTTAAGCTGGAAAAATCAGTCAAAGAAGACGAAATGATAGAAGCGTGGAAGACCTTCGGTTTAAAGAACGTTGATCTTCCTTCCGCTCCTGATGCTCCCATTATCTACGATCACAGTGATGATTTTCCTCAGCCTAAAATGAGCTTTTTCGGAACTCCTTCCGGCATGGCAGTACTGGTTGGAAGATTGAGGAAGAAAAATGATAAAATCGGATTTACGCTTCTTGTTAATAACCTGATTAAAGGAGCCGCCGGAGGTTCCATCGAGAATGCCGAAGCGTTTTTAGATCGTTATGGGGATAAAATATGAGTAAGATAGTTGTGAAATTCGGCGGTTCAAACCTGAAGATAAAGGAAGATATTTTAAAACTCATAAGGGTATTGAAATGTTATAACGCGCCCGTTGTGATTGTTGTTTCTGCATTGTATGGAATAACAGATATACTGGTAAAAGCTATCCGGAGTTAAAGCGGAAGCCTTATTGGGGCAATCATTTTTGGGCTAGAGGTTATTGTGTGAGCACAGTAGGATTAGACGAAGAGAAGATTAGAAAATATGTTAAATATCAAGAAGATAATGAGCGCCGTGAGGAAGAACAACAAAACCAATTTGGCCTCTTTTAGAGGCTCTTCAAAGCCACCTTCTTAGAAGGTGGATTTTTACTGTCGTTGAAATGAAAAAATAGTTGACGTTGGACAGAGTTTATAAATTATGGCTTTCGGTGACGCAACTCATTATTATTAAAAGAGTAGCCCGAATAAAAATAGTCACAATACGTAATTATGCGTACGTATAATTAGGTGTAACTTTGCCTTATTGACAAACTAAAAAAATATAAATTTATTAAATAAGGTATAATAATGTAGTTAGCATTTGCTGAATGATATCTAATCTTCTGTTATTTGACAACTCAGATCTTGGATAACGTAAAATGTTATTAATTAAACATAGGCTATCGGTGGACAGACAATTCTTAATATTAAAGGTATCTACAATCATTACAATTGCAATAGGTATTACTTATATCGGCTACCAATCGGGCGATGACTCTAAAGGTCGCCATCCAGAGGAGGAGA
This sequence comes from uncultured bacterium, assembly GCA_965603725.1. GTDB lineage: Bacteria > Zixibacteria > MSB-5A5 > UBA10806 > 4484-95 > JAGGSN01. Next base: position 29,267 of record CBFDEC010000039.1, read on the forward strand.
TGGAAGTCTCAATTGAGCCGGGTATGCGACGAGGAGATTGAGCCCCCATGCTTCGTGGGGAGGGTAAGAATAGAGCAACGGACGGAAGGTGATGTAGCACGGCGGATATTAAGCGCGCATTGAATCAAGTCGTAAAAGGCGGAGGAGTGTCCTGTTGATAAAAATAAAAAGAAGAATGTCGGGGATTTCAGAGAACAGGCAAACTTTGCGTCCGGTCCTATTATGAGAAATATCATGGTCCGGTTATGCATGAGAGAGGAGGATTAATATAATGAACTCATCCACAAAAAATAATACCGGGAAGAACGATCCCAAAGATCCGAAGAATTTCATGAAATTAGTCTTATCGGTTGTAACCGCCTTTGGCGGTATCGCCGCGATATCTGCCTTTTTCGGATATATCATAGTATTGAGTTTTTTGTCTCATCTCAAACTATATGGATTGGCTGATTTCCCGGGTCAATTCTACAAAGAAGCCCTGATGACTTTTTTGACGGAGATGCTGGAGTCTTACGGCAGTAGACTCTTTATGCTTTTATGGGCCATTCCCATAGCGTTTGGTCCGCTCTTCTATATAAAACGCATAAAAGAACGCATAAAAAGCGAGCGCCGAAAAAAGGGGTTAAGCTGGTTGGGGGCAATTTGTGTTGGCGCTGTAATATTGCTGACTCTGACGCTTGGCGCTCATCGGGACGATAACTTCTCAAGTGGTTTTCTATTCTCCGTGTCTTTCCCGGTCTTTCTCGCACTTCTTATCAATCTTGTATTTAACTTCAGCAGTTTTAATTATAGAGAACCTTTTAAGAACTACTATGGCTTTTTTCTTTCATGCTTTATCTTCCTGTCCATACTTATTCCGATGGGATACGGCGCTTATATATACGACATAAATGTCTACACCACCGATGTACCCGATTGTGATGCAAGCGTGACCGCATTTGATGCTTCGTCAACGCACCATCTGCTCTATATGATGGGACACACTAGCGGCCGGGAGATATTCTTTGATATAACATCGTATCCGGGTAGAGTAATTCTGGTGGACAGGGCCCTGATAAAGAGCGTCCAGGTTAATTATTTTAAAGATACAAGAAAACTTAGAGATATAATAGATTTGTTTCGCGTAAAACCTCGGGCTGCAGCGGATGCGCCGGGGGATAGTATTTTGGAAACCAAAGAAGAGGAGGAAGAAGAGTGGTTAAAATAGGGATAAATGAGTTTATTAGGATCAAGATAGTCCTTGTCTGTCTGTTTGTTCTGTTCCAGAACAATGCTCTTGCGCAACAGGCCATTTTTATTCAACCGGGTGAAGGCGTCGGCGTCTTGAAACTTGATGACAGTCTTGAATCTATAAATGGAATAATGGGAAAGATAAGAGCCGATAACCTGCAAAAAGTTAGGAGCGCCGGCGGCATCGAGATGTGGTTGTTATATCAGGATATGGGTCTTACATTAATCTACGATTACAGTACAAAAAAGCTTAAAAGAATCATCGTAACGAGCGGCGCGATGTATGTGGAAGACACGAATATCCATGTAGGAAGCGACACTTCGGATGTAATTGCTTACTATGATACAACGCATCGTACAACCACAACTGATAGTGAGCGGAAGAAAATAATATGGAATTATCCAGAGATGGGTATCGGTTTCTGGATAGGCGAACAGGAGCAGACAATATATGCGATAGAAGTCATGCGCAGGGAATAGAGATGAGCGCAAGGAAAAAGGAGCCAATCATGACGGAAGAAAAGAAAACCGCCTTGATAATATCGCGGGGTGGTGCCAAAGGAGCATTTGGCGTGGGTATGGAAAAGCACCTGTATTTAACCCACCGCAAGACCGATTGATTTAATATTACCGGCGGTACGTCGACGGCCACGCAACGGGTAAGCGGTTTGCTATCGATACCGGCAAGATAAACAAAGAAACACGC
>CBFDEC010000040.1:0-29768 GCA_965603725.1 uncultured bacterium
TTAAACCTATTTGATAATTCTATATTGGCAAACTGCTTGATTTACCTTATCCATCCTACAACTCTTCAACCGCAAAATTTGGGTTTAATGGACCGGGTTTCTCCGGAACCAATTCAATAAGTTTTTCCATTATAAAGTATAAATTTACTAAATATGATTCGCAATGCTATAATAAAGCAAGATGAACAGCTTGATTAAAAAAGTTTTTTCATATCTTGGGTTAAATAAAAACACCGTTTTTCTATTTCTGGCAGTTATCGCCATTGGTTCCGGCGAACATATGTGGCTGGGATTTATCCCGAAGTACCTTGAGGTTTTAGGAGCTTCGGTTTTCATTATAGGTCTGTCTGATTTTATCGCCACTATCCTGGCGGCTGTTTACGGTTACCCCGGCGGCGTAATAACCGATCGTTTCGGCATACGGCGCTGCCTGATTTTATTTACAGCGCTTTCGATTGTCGGTTACCTGATACTGCTTATTTTTCCGGGCTGGCTGGCGGGGATAATTGGAATGTTTTTTTACCTGGGCTGGACTAACCTTTCACAGCCGGCGCTGTTTGCTTTCATAGGCAAGGCTCTGCCTGAGGGAAAACATGTAATGGGTATGTCGATAATCTCCATAGTCAACCGTATCCCGCGGACATTTGGCCCGGTGATAGGCGGGGTTCTAATTGGAGCGCTCGGCTTTATCCAGGGGGTCAAGGTCGCCTTGCTTTTATCGATAATCGCGGGCGTGGCGGCGATTTTCCTGATGAGAAAGATCCCTTTTGCTAAGCCCGCATCACGGGCACGGTTAAATGTCGTTAAACTCTGGCAGGGTTTAAACCGCAACTGGAAAATGCTTTTAGTTTCGGATATACTGGCTCGTTTCTGTCAGCGCATACCTTTTGCTTTTGTGATTTTGTATGCTATCAACCATATCGGTATTGGCGCTGAGAAATTCGGTTTACTATTGTCATTGGAGGTGATTGTCTCCATGCTGGTTTACATACCGGTTGCCCATTTTGCCGACAGGATGAGTAAAAAACCGTTTGTTATGGGTACTTTCTTTTTCTTCACGCTTTTCCCTGTCATGCTGATATTTACAAACAGTTTCTGGTTATTGGTGATTGCCTTTGTAGTTCGCGGGCTTAAGGAGTTCGGCGAACCCAGCCGCAAATCTCTTTTGATCGCCCTGGCGCCATCATCGCAGGTGGCCAGTTCAATCGGATTTTACTACCTCATACGCGATTTGATTGTCAGCAGTGGTTCTTTTCTGGGCGCCTGGCTGTGGAGCCTTGGTCCGGGGTATAATTTTTGCACTGCCGCCAGTCTTGGGGTTTTAAGTATAATTGTGTTTGCCTTTGGTTTTTCACAGCGTTCCGGAAAAACCATATCTTAGCAGCGTATAAATTATAGTGGCCGGTGTATGTTCTCATGCACCAACAAGGAGGCGGAAAGTAGGCGGTCGGCACGCAGTGTCCATTCGATTTATCCGGTCGCAACCCTGTCGGGGGACAAGTCCTACGGATCTTTAGGACCCCGAACCTACGGCTACGGCTTACACATGTTAGTGATTGGTGTATGTCCTCATGCACCAACAAGGATGTGGAAAGTAGGCGGTCGGTTTATCCGGCCGCAACCCTGTCGGGGGACAAGCCCCCAACCTACGGTTTTAAAATGTCCCCGATCGCAAAGGCAGGAACCTTTTCCTGCCTTCTGTTATGAGGGCGCCGATGTCGTCAGGAAAGGGTTCCTGACGATGCATGAAATTATCCAATAACTTTCAAAATGTCCTCGACCGATTTCTCCAGCGGTTTTGGATTAAATCCTAATTCGCTTTTTGCTTTCTCTGAAGTGTAATACAACTTCAACTTTAATAGCCTGACAATGTTTCTGTTGAGCTTTGGCCTTTTTTTCTTATAGAGGTACAGCAATTCTGAAATACAGCCAAGCAAATATAATAGCCAATAGGGAATTTTGATAAACGGCTTTTTGATGCCGAAATACTTTTCGCCTATTTCAAATACCTTTTCAGGATTGAGATTATCTCCTGTTAAAAGATACCGCTGGCCAGACCGTCCCTTTTTCAGCGCTTTGATTATGCCGTCAATAACATCTGCAGTCTCGACTAAATTGATTCCAAAATCGAAATAGACCGGAATCCGTTTGGGTATTTTTTTCAGATCTTTTTCAGTCAGTTTTCTATCCGGCGGCGATATCATTATCGAGGGGTTGACCACTACAACCTCAAGCGAATCGCCATTGGCATGCAGAGCATATTCCTCGGCTTTGCGTTTTGTCTCGAAATATGGCAGGCCGTAACCGGCAAGGTTGAAATCGGCTTGCTCGTCAAGCGGTGTGCCATCGACAGAACCGCCGACCGCCGCCACCGATGAAACATGCAGAAGCCTTCTGACGTTACCCTGCTTGCAGGCATCCACAACAGCTTTTGTTCCCTCGACATTAACCTGATACATGTAGTTTGTTTTTGTAATATCTAACGGCCGAAGGCTGACCCTGGCAACACAGTGGATGACATAATGGCATCCGCGGACAGCATCCGGAAGCCAGCCGGGCGAGGTAATATCGCCAAGAACAACCTCGACGCCGGATGGACAATGCCGGCTGGCTTTTTCCTGCGACCGGTAATGTGCTTTGACCGTATAATCCTGGTTCAGTAACTCTCGGACCAGACGTCGTCCAAGCTGGCCGCTGCCGCCGGTTACCAACACTGTTTTTTGATTGTCCATCGATTGCAGTTTAATATAATTTAGATTAGATTACAAATGTTTACGATTATATTACTGTGGCGTCGACCCTCCGAGGTTGACACAGAAAAGTTGCAGTAGGGGCGTATAACGATATCCATACGGATCTGTAGGACGCCCCTACGCGTTGAGCTATAATAAGTTACTTGTTATTTCTGATTGTTTAGCTGCAAAATCCGGGCAGAATCTACAGACCCAAAAATTTAATCCCCGCCCCGGAGGCAAACACAATAAAACCGGCTAAGGCATGGCTGTAACGTTCGAGTTTTCCAAGGGGCAGAAAGTTTAAACCATAAGAGCCAAGCAGCACGACGCTCAACATGGTGGCGATAGTCACAGTACCGAACACGACCGCTACTAATACCATCCCGGCTGTTGAACTCGTAGCCGCCGGGTACATGAGTATCGGGATCAATGGTTCGCAGGGGCCGAATACGAATATTGTAAACAGTATCCATGGCGTAAGGCTGGTTTTAGCGTCATGGGCATGAATATGGTTATTTTGATGAGAATGAACATGTTCGTGACTGACGCCATCTTTATGTATATGAACATGGCTGTGCGGTTTGTTCCTGATTGCTCTTTTTAAGCCCCATATGAAATAGACTAATCCAAAGGCGATGAAAGCCCAGGCGGCAAGATCGCCACGATGCGATTCGATGATTTCCAGTTTGCCAACAACGATCCCTAACGCAACGCCAATCAATCCCAATAAAACTGAACTACCTACATGACCTATGCCGCAAAGTGTAGTAATCACAGCAGTCTTTGCCATAGACCACTTTCGGGCCTTAGCCATTACAACGAAAGGCAGGTAATGATCCGGTCCAAGTAAGGTATGTAGAAAACCTATAGAAGCGGCGGTAATAACCAGTATTGTCAGCTCATTTGACATTTCGTTATCTCCATTTTACGAAAAATCCGAGTCACTTAATCTCGGTTCTGTTTTCCAATGCTTTGCTTAAGGTGGTTTTATCGGTATATTCTAAAAACCCGCCAATTGGAATCCCCCTGGCAATGCGAGTGAGTTTAACTTTATACGGTTTTAGAAGGTCTACTAGGTACGCCGCTGTTGCCTCACCCTCGGTGTTGGGATTAGTCGCCAGTATAACTTCCCTGATTCCATCGGCAACCCTTTTCTCAAGTGAGGCGATATTGATATCATCCGGACCTACTCCGTCAAGGGGCGACAGCGCCCCGCCGATTACATGATAAACTCCTCTAAACTCACCGGCATTCTCAAGGGCAACCACATCTGAGGGTTCCTCAACAACGCATACTATAGAGCTGTCGCGTTTGCTGTCTGAACAGATATGGCAGAGACCGCATTCAGCCAGGTTGCCGCATTGCCGGCATGGCTTCAGTTTCTTTTTGGCTTTGATGATGATGCCGGCAAGCTCTTCGACTTTGGATAGAGGCAGTTTAAGAATAAAAAAGGCAATCCGGGAAGCGCTTTTCCGGCCAATCCCCGGCAGGATTGTCAAACTATCAATAAAATCCTCTATAATATTAGCCATGGATTACTAAAATTTCAATCCCGGTATTGGCAATCCTCCGGTTAAACCTGACAGACCCTCCATCTGGAGTTTCTCGGCGTTTTCTTTGGCCTGGTTCACGGCTGCCAGTATCAGTTCTTCAAGCATTTCCACATCGTCGGGATTCACAACTTCGGGCTCAATCTTGATTTCCAGCAGTTCCTGTTTCCCATTGGCGATAACTTTCACCATACCGCCGCCAGCCGAGCCTTCGACAGTCTTGCCTGCCAGTTCTTCCTGCATTTTTTCCACTGATGCCTGCATTTTCTGCATCTGCTTCATCAAATCGCCTAATCCCTTAGCCATATATGCTCCTTTTAAAACATCTATGAAAATCTCCTGGTTCATCTCAATTCCCTCTAAAGTCAATAACCTCACCATCGATAAGGTCATGCAATTTCTTTATCAAAGGGCGCTGGTTTAAAAATTCATCAGCGCTTCGCTGCACATCAGTTTGTTTGCTGTCTATCTCATTATCGTTAATAGTAATCTTAACAAAAGAAGCGGCAACATCGTTTCCGCAGAACTCTTTTAGAAACTCAGAAATAATTTTTTTGTCCTTGCTTAAAAACTTTTTCAGATGTTTCTGTTTTTCAGTATAGCCCAAATTTACTATCTTATTATCCACGCTGTCAACAACCAGATGCTGCAGGTTGCTCCAGACAGCCATGCTTTTAGCCTTTGTAAAGCTTAAAAAATTTGGCCACCACTTATTGATATCCTCCAGGTTGTGAGGTCCGGAGAGTGGAATCGTTGAAGTTTTCGGCTGCGCATTAGACCGGGAGGCCGGGTTGTATATGCTACTTTTCGTATTTGATAATGCGGTTCCACCTGCATTTTGAGCGCCGGTTTTTAGCGAATGATTTGAAACAAGTTTTACACGGTTTCCCGGATTCGATAGACCTGTTAATAACTGGTTTATATCAACCGCTTTATCTAAACCCGCCAGGCGGGTAAGAGCTACTTCTATGGCCACTACCGGATCGCTGCCTGATTTTTTGGCGGCGATAAAATCGGCCATTATTTGCATCATCCGTAAAATATCAGCGGTGTCAATATCCGCAATTAAAGCCGCTGTTTTTTCAAGCTCCATTGTATCCATTTCAAGGAGCGAGGTTTCACGGACCCCATTTTTCACCATAACCAGTTTTCCCAAAAACGAGGCGAGCTCGGTTGCCAGTTCATCTATATCGCCGCCTTCACCGAAATATATGCTGAACATTTCAAGCGCCGCGGCGGTATCGTGGCTAATGATTGCGGATGTTATATCAAACAGAAAGTCGGATTTAACCAGCCCGAGTATCTCCGAGGTCGATTCGGTGGTAATCCGGTCCTCGCTGAAATTAGTCAATTGGTCTAAAAGCGAAAGAGCATCGCGAAGTGAGCCATCAGCCTTGCGAGCGATTAGAAGGGCCGCCCTGGGTTCGATCTCCAATCCCTCAGCTTTCGCTACATCATTGACCGCCTCGGCCAGCGTCGATACCGGCACCCGCTTGAAATCGAAACGCTGAGTTCGGGATAGAATAGTAGCCGGCAACTGCTGGGGTTCGGTGGTGGCAAAAATAAAGATAACATGCGCAGGCGGTTCCTCGAGCGTTTTCAACAACGCGTCAAATGCCTCCAGTGTCAGACGGTGCACCTCGTCGATGATGTAGACTTTATATCGTGACGCTACCGGCGCATAGCGGACATTTTCCCGCAACTCCCGGATGTCATCGATGCCGCGGTTGGAGGCAGCGTCTATCTCGAACACATCAGGGGAAATCCCGGCTTTGATCTCCTTGCAATTGTTGCACTCGCCGCAAGGAATTGAGGTCGGACCTTTTTTGCAATTTAACGATTTAGCCAGCACTCGGGCGGTACTGGTTTTTCCGGTGCCGCGTGGTCCGCAAAAAAGGTATGCCTGGGCAATACGACCGGAGCTTACCGCATTCGTCAGGGTCTTCGTAATGTGGTTTTGCGCCAGAATCCCGGAGAAGTCATCCGGTCTGTATCGTCTGGCTAAGGCTAAGTAGCTCATTTGCTAAATCTCGCTTTCTGGAGAGATATTACAAAACAAAAGAGCCTCCCTGCGAGCGTATGCAACGTCAGGAGTATCATCATGACGTCCCGTCGTAATATTTTCTTTGTTCCCGCCAAATTCAAATTTTCCTTAATCCAGAGTTTCTTATTCATCGATAAACATATTAACAACGTGCACCCACCTTCGACCCTTGGCCGGAAAGCTAACGTCGCCGACAAACTCACGTTCGGGTAAACTTGCATCACACGGAGAATCCGCTTACCGCTGCTACCTCCCGGTCCTGACGGGGTTGGGCGGCCTGCCGTTTCGCAAGGCCCGCCCGATCAACGCTCCCGAACGGCGCTCGCTTAAAGGTTGCAGGCCTCAGGCGGGGATTCAGCCCCGGTAGAGCGGGTTCCGGGTTCAGGGCACCGCTAACTCCCCACTTAGCACGTTGCATTCTGTTGTCAATACCCTGGAGCAGAGCGGGCTCGAACCGCCGACCTGTACGTTGCGAACGTACCGCTCTCCCAGCTGAGCTACTGCCCCATCGGAACATCATAAACGGCGTCGAAATTCCATTTTCTAAAGATAATCCGACTCCTATAGTAGTATAATATAAAAGCTAAAATGAGCAAGTGATTTTATTATGGAGAGATTGCTTGATGCAGGTCAATGCTTTTGGCTAAATGTTGCTGATATACCTCAGGCGGGCTTCCATCCTGAAACATGTAGATACCGGACAGAAATACTTCGATTACTTCTTTGATTTTCTGGCTGGTTTGCCGGATGGTTTTTTAGCTTTACTTTTCGAAGCGGTCTTTTTCTTTTTTATATTTGTTGTTGATTCTTTCAACTTTAATCCAAGTGCTTTTTCCAGGACATCATCGACAGTTTCAACAGGGATAAATTCAATTTTACCGGATATTTCTTTCGGGACCTCAACCAGATCTTTTTCGTTCTTTTTAGGGAATAGTACGGTTTTTATACCCGCTCTGTATGCAGCCAGCGCTTTTTGTTTAACTCCGCCAATTGGCAGCACATCTCCGCGAAGAGTGATCTCACCGGTCATGGCTAATAAAGACTTAACCGGAGTGTTAGTTGCCAGTGAGGCTAATGCAGTAAACATCGTGACTCCCGCCGATGGACCATCCTTGGGGGTAGCTCCGGCAGGCACATGAATATGAAAATCATGGTTTAAGAAATATGATTGCTCTATTCCCAATCTATCCGAAATCGATCTTAAGTATGACAGTGCCGTCAGTACGGATTCTTTCATTACTTCACCGAGCTGACCGGTCAGTGTGATATCCTTTTTACCGGTCATAGCGGTCGCCTCAACGAACAAAATCTCGCCGCCTGTTGAGGTCCAGGCTAACGCGGGGACGACGCCGGGTCTGGCTTTTTTATCAGCAAACTCCTGGAAAAACTTTACCGGTCCGAGGAACCCTTGAGCCTTTTTTGTGTTAATCTTCATTGACTTGGCTTCCTCGGCCGCAATCTTACGGGCGACCTTACGGCAGATTGTACCCAGTTCACGGTTTAAATTTCGCAGTCCGGATTCGCGGGTATAATCGGAGATCACTTTTTTAATAGCCTTATCAGTGAAATGCAGGTTCCTGGTTTTAAGGCCATGGTCATTAAGGTTCCTGGGGACAAGGAATTTTTTAGCAATCGCCAGTTTTTCCAGGTCGGTATAGCCGGGAAGAGTAATCACCTCCATGCGATCCAACAGGACTGCGGGAATAGTTTCGAGAATATTGGCGGTGGTGATAAACATAACTTTCATGAGGTCGAAATTTAGATCGAGATAATGATCGGAGAAACTGAAATTCTGCTCCGGGTCTAATACTTCCAGAAGCGCCGAGGATGGATCGCCCCGGAAATCCTGGCCGATCTTGTCGACTTCATCAAGCATGAAAACAGGATTGTTGGAACCGGCTTTACGCAAGCCCTGGATTATCCGTCCCGGCAAAGCTCCTATATAAGTTCGGCGATGGCCTCGAATTTCAGCCTCATCACGAACGCCGCCCAAAGACATCCTGAAAAATTTTCTGCCCATAGCCCTGGCTATCGACATCCCCAGCGATGTTTTGCCGACTCCCGGAGGACCCACAAAGCAAAGTATAGGACCCTTTAAATCGCTTTTTAATTTTCTGACTGCTAAAAATTCGAGTATCCGCTCCTTGACCTTATCGAGGTTGTAGTGATCATCATCCAACACCTTATGGGCGGCTTTAATATCGAGGATATCCTCAGTGCTTACCGACCAGGGCAGATTTACCAGCCAGTCAAGGTAGGTTCGGCTGACTGTATATTCGGCCGCCGAGGGATTCATTTTGGATAAGCGGTCCAGTTCTTTTTCAGCGGCAGTATGAGCCTCCTCGGGCATTTTAGCGGCCTCGATTTTTTTCTTCAGCTCTTCGATCTCCAGCGTCCGTTCATCGGCCTCGCCGAGTTCTTTCTGGATGGCCTTAAGCTGTTCCCGGAGGATATATTCTTTCTGCGATTTGCCCATCTCGGAGGCGGCGTCGGATTGAATCTTGCGCGACATTTCCAGCACCTGGAGCTCCTTGTTGATCATCAGGTTCACCTTGTACAGACGTTCCTTAATATCAAAGGTCTCCAGTATCTGCTGCTTTTCAGCCAGGCTGACATTGAGGTTCGAGGCGATAAGATCAGCCAGTTTCGACGGGTCGGCAGTGTTGTACGCCGACACCTGCAGATCATCCGGAAGATATGGAGCAAGCTTTGTAACCTTTGCCAGCTGCTCGAGGATATTCCGCATAAGGGCTTCGGTTTCGGTTGTGGAAATGAACGGCTCATCGGGCGTTTCAATTTCGGCTTTCCAGAAAGGATCGGTTTCGAGCACCTTCTTTATCCTGATTCTGGCAATGCCCTGGACCAGGAAACGAACGGATCCATCGGGAAAACGCAGCATCTTTAAAATATGTCCGGCTGAACCGACCGTATAAATGTCATTAACGGTTGGGTGTTCAATGTCGGGGTCTTTCTGGGTAAAAAGCCCCAGGGGTTTGCCAACCATCAGTGTTTCATCGACAAGCTTTGTATAACGAGCCTCCGCCACCATAAGCGGCATGACTAACGATGGAAACACAACAGTACTTTTGACCGGCAGAATGGAGATTGGTTCGCTGGCCACTTTTTCTGTATCTATATTGGCTATTTTTTCGTTTTCTTGCCTTATATTTTCCATAATTACCTTTGCTCGATATACATTTTAATAATTATCGATATGAAACCGCCATCACCTGTAAAATAAATACGGAAAGTTTCTTTATCAATATTATTTATCTGTCATCTTCTATACCATAATACATCTTCTTTTGTTTGTCCAGCCAGTCAAAAAATTTTTGCTTTTTTTCAGGGAGTCTAAAGAATAGAATGTACTCGCCCTTTTTGAGAGATGGCGCTTCCCGCGGCATGAAAATAAATTTGAAATCGTCTTCCAGCTTTTTCCTGTCTCCAGCAGAACTTTCCCAGCCGGCGCCATCGACATCTGTTCCGCCATGAAAAACTACCAGAACAACGTCCGGTTTATCGGCAGGCTTTACGGTCAGCTTAAAATCCTTAAAAGTGATGGTTCTTTCATTTTCCATGATACACCTTTTAATATTGCCAATACCGCTTTTGTATTTATCAATCGGCTAATTCTAATACTGCTAAAGTAAAATAACAGGGTAGAATTTATAATGCCAGTAAAATCATAAGTTTTGGCAAACAAGAATTGTTGAGCGCCCTGTAGCAGAGATAATGATACATTTATCAGCCCTTGCAGAAAGCCAAACCACAAAGCATTTCTTCTGACATCTAAATATCGGGAGCTTCGTATTTTTTCACCCAGCGGGAGTAGCAGAAGATGCCGATTGCCGAGACGAAGCCCACGGCGGCAAACGGGTACCATAGCTTATGCGGATGATAGGTCGCCCATAACAGGTTGGTAGCCTCAACAGCGTTAATACCAAGATATTCCTGAAGCCTAATCATCGCCTCCGGGCGAGTTATTGCTTCAGTGACATTATGGTTCTCCGCCAGGTACCTGATGGCTAAGTTAGCTTTATCGCCTGCATTATCGTAGATACTGCCGCCAAGAAGCGAACCAAATGCCCAGCCTATCGCCAGGGGTATATTGGCGTATCCCATGTAGAGCGCTTTCTCACCATCCGGGGCAATAACGCCGAGATATTCGTTCATTTTCGGCGATGAAAGCATCTCGCCAATGGAGAAACAAAGAATGCCCATTATGCATAAATATCCCGACATTGTAAAACCGGCGGCAATCAACCCGATCGATGAAATAATAATTCCCAGTAAAATTGAATGAACCCGACGCATCCGAGCGACCAGCCAGGTAACAAAAACAACAAACAGAACAATTAATCCGGCATTGGCGTTAATCAGCCACGCCTGGGTGATCTGGATGCCGCGGGATGTTTCAACTGTGAATGCGCTAGGGAGATTGAATCTTTCAACAATCATCGATGAATCGACCCAGTCGACAATGAAGTTTGGCAGCATGTCGAAAAGCTGCATAAACATCAGCCAGAAACCGGACATAATCAGGATAAATACGGTAAGCCGTGGCTGTAATATATTCGTAATTGTAATCTTAAATACTTTCCAAACGCTGCCGCTTTGATCTCCGCCGGCAGGGATCTCCTTGTAAGTGAAAAGCATCAGGAAATTGAGAGAGACGATAACAGCACAACCATAAAAGACTGTCGGCCATGACCAACCGTAAAGATAATGCGCCAGCGGCGGGCCGAGAAAACCGCCGATATTTACCAGCATATAGAACGTGCCCCAGCCGACTGAGGAGTTTTTCTTGTTTAGGGTCCTGACCAGAGTGCCCTGAACGCCCGGCTTGAAAATTGCCGTGCCTGCCGCCAGTACGCAGCAACCCATTAGAAATGGCCAGAATTCCCGCTGGGTGGCCATCATGATATAACCTATTATTTTTATTGAAATGGAAAAGGCTATAGTCCGCTTGTAGCCGTACCGATCGGCAAAACCTCCCGAAAAAACCGGCACCAGCGATTGAACCAAAGCCCACATAAAAAAGATGATTCCCTTATCGACCTGAGAAAAATGAAGACCGCCGATCTCATCAGCCTGAGCGATATAAATCGGGATAACCACGCGAACGCCATAATAAGCCAGCCGTTCGAACATCTCCATGATGTTAACCATCCAGAAAGCCTGTTTGAACCCCGCCAATTGCTTGAATAATCCCTCTTTTTGTGTCAATTGCGCTGAAGCTGCTTTTGCCAATTCGTTTTCCTTTATTAATCTATTGTAATATTTAGTGGAAACTAAAACGAAACAGATTGATAGTCAATCGATAGTTTATGTGATCTTCCACCTTCTCTTTTACATCTTATTTACAATTAGCAATTGCTCCCGGATGCAGTTTATTGTATTATTTCTATGATATGCTGACCGGTTTGCACTTTCTTTTAACTTATCAATGCCTTCATGAGTGCGATCACTGTTTTTTATATTGCGGACCACATACTGAGGGCACTTTCACAATCGATCAGATCGAAAAAGCGATTGTGCAGGGAATCGAAGCCGGCGTCGAATCGATATGTGTTGAGGGCGGCGAACCGTTCTTGTACTATCCTGTAATGCTTGAAACTCTCCGGATTGCCAAACAGCTCAACTTAAAAAGAGGCATCGTCACCAACTGCTACTGGGCGACTTCCGAGAGGGATGCCGAGTTGTGGCTTGAGCCTGTCATCGAGATTGGCCTTGATGATCTTTCTGTTTCGGATGATTCATTTCACGGCAGCGACACAGAGCACAGCCCGCCAAAAATTGCCGTGCGGGCGGCTAAGAAACTTGGTTTGCCTGTCAGTTCAATTTGTATCGAAGAGCCTGTTGTTTTGCCCAAAAGGAAGATTGAGAAAGGCGAGCCCGTCGTTGGCGGCGGCGTCATGTTCAAGGGACGGTCGGTGGACAAGCTTATCGAGGGGCTTCCCCGTCAGAAATTCGATTGCTTCACCGATTGCCCGCATGAAGACCTTGCCGAACCCAAGCGGGTTCACCTCGATCCGTTTGGAAACGTGCATGTCTGCCAGGGGCTGTCGATCGGGAATATCTGGAAAAAGCCGCTCAAACGGATCATGGCAGGTTATCTGCCCCGAAAACATCCAATCATTGGTCCGCTGTTAAAGGGTGGTCCGGCTGAACTGGCCCGGGTGTACGGCCTTCCCGAGGGCGACAGTTACGTTGACCATTGCCACCTGTGCTACCTTATCCGCAAAAAACTGATCGAGCAATTCCCGGAATATCTTTGTCCGAAGCAGGTATACGGAATCACACAATAATCAGTCGATTCACTGACGAACTGTTTAACATAAATTATAAGGAGATATTATGATAAGCAATCCTGTTATCGAAGCGATGATGAATCGCAAATCGATTCGCAAGTATACAGATGAAACGCCATCCGATGAGGTCGTTGCCGCTATCGTCAGGGCTGGCCAGCAGGCCCCGTTTGCCGCCCAGCTTAACAGCCTGTTACTTTCACGTGACAGCGAAAAAAATGCTTTCAAAGCGCCGCTATTGTTCACGATTTGTGTCGATTGCCGCAAAATTGAACTCATAATGTCCAGGAGAAACTGGCAGTTAGTTACAAATGATATTACAATGTTATTGTTCGGCATCCAGGATGCAACTTTAATGGCGGAGAACATGGTAATAGCCGCGGAAAGTCTGGGATTGGGAAGCTGTTTTCTTGGAAATGCCCCTAATATAGCTGATAAGATTGTAAAGAAATATAATTTGCCCAGACGAGTATTTCCCCTGGTTCAACTGGCTATGGGGTATCCTGCAGAAAATCCCCCTCCGCGACCGCGGTATCCTCTGGAGTTTTTTCTGTTTGAGGATGAATATCCCGAGTTTAGCGAAGAGACGATTAGCAAGGCAATGACCGAAATGGATGAAGGATACCTCGCCCAGGATTATTACCGTAAGGCTAATTTCATGATCAGTCTTGAGGGAGAACGCAAGGAAACATTCACCTTTGATAATTATAGCTGGACAGAGCATATTTCCCGCAAGTGGGGTCAATGGAATCCATCATCAGAACATATACTTGAGCAGTTTGCAAAATGCGGTTTTTATTTCACTGAGGATAGAGATGAAGAATAATAACAGTCGTTCACTGATCTTGCAGCAATACCGACGAACGAAGTTCTTTAATTAAATCCCGCCTGCCAAGCCGAATTGTGCACAAAACCTATTTTTATGCTGTAGGAAGTTACTTCCGAAAGCTCTGGCAGAAGAAGCACATGTCAGGATTTGTGAATAATGCGGGCTGAAACTGGTTGTTAAAATATATTAAACTGTATCCGATTATTTTATTGCCCTTGCCCTATGTTTGATGTAGATAACAAAACAGATATGATACAAATTATGATAATGAGCGGCAATAAATATGGGAGCGATAAAAATGTATGAAAAAATAAAGAAGTTAAGCGAGAAATATGCCTCAAACATGATAAACCTTCGCCGGCATCTTCACCAGATACCAGAAACCGCCCTGATGGAATTCGAAACGAAGAAATCGATGGCTGCCCAGTTGAAAAAGCTTGGCTTGAAAGTTAGTACCGGTTTGTGGCAAACCTCGATAACAGCCTTGCTTGAGGGTAAGAGACAAAACCCCTGTGCGGCGATTCGTTCCGACATGGACGCCCTGCCTGTCGCCGAACAGACCGGTTATTTTTTTGCCTCGAAAAACGAGGGCTGTATGCATGCCTGCGGTCATGACGCTCACATGGCGATTGTCTGGGGCGCTGCAAAAATTCTCTCGGAGATAAAATCAGAACTGGACGGTTCGGTGAAATTCCTATACCAGCCGTCAGAGGAAGAGCCGCCCGGCGGGGCTAATCCGATGATTGCCGCCGGCGTTTTAAAAAAGCCGAAAGTCTCCGCCATATTCGGCCTTCATGTCGACCCGACGATACCGGTCGGCAAAATCGGTCTTAAGGATGGTCCGATGATGGCCCGGGTGGATGATTTCGACATCATGGTATACGGCCGTTCGGGGCATGGCGCCCGGCCGCAGGAAACTGTTGATGCTGTAGTGGCCGCCTCGTCCCTGGTTACCGCGCTGCAGTCTATTGCCTCACGACAGGTCAACCCGCTCGATCCGGTTGTCGTGACTATCGGCAAAATCGAAGGCGGAAAGGCGCGAAATATCATTGCCGATGAAGTCACGCTGTACGGTACAGCCCGATCGCTTGACAAAAAAGTTGCCGGCAAAATCCCGGGGATGATAAAAAAAATCGCTGACGGCGTCTGTAAAACATATGGGGCAAAGTACGAAATCGATTTTCAGACAGGTTATCCGGTTTTAAACAACGCACCTGAAATAAACGATATCTTCGGTAAAGTAACCAGAAGTATGCATGGTGGAAAAGCGGTCATGGTAAAAGATCGTCCCGGTATGGGCGCTGAGGATTTCGCCTGTTATCTTCAGGAAGTTCCCGGCGCCATGTTTTTACTTGGGATACAGAATAAGAAAATCGGCGCGGATAAGCCATGGCATCACCCGGAATTTAAAATCGATGAGAAAGCCATCCCGTTCGCCGCCTCGATTCTGGCCGCGGCGGTGTGGGAGTATTTCAAGAGGTGTAAATAAGCTTTTATATATCGGCATGAAAGAGCTGCGATATTCTGATTCGCCGCCGGCTAAGCAAGTCAGAACCGCCGCATTTTCGGCTCATGTCTGCATCTACAATTCAAAAGTCACATTGGATAAGGCCTGGTAATAGTTTCCCCATTGAGCGGTAAAGCGCAGGACTGAGTAGTCCGGATCGCTTACGCCTAGAGGATAATATTTTTCATCACCCTCATGCCATAGACGTTTTTTAGATTCAATATCCTGAAGTATTTCGATATTCCCGACCAGCATTAATCCTTGCCATTTTTCGAAGTCGACAAAATAGACACACGCCTTCGGGTTGCGTATAATCTGAGCAACCCTCTTAGATGATGTATTAGTGCTGAACCAGATTTCTTTCAGCCCCTCGTTTTCGACTTTAAGCATAGCCTTGATATTGGGAAAACCATCATCACCGTTAGTACCCAGCATGGCAATTCCAGACCTGCTGGCCAGATTCAGCCCTTCCTTGACAGCCTCTTTTTTTTGCATAATATTGAACTCCTGTATTTGTAATTATGAAGAAGATCTTTACATATCTCGTTCTGATTATCATTAAGGAATTATTATAACATAAAATGATTTCAATTTCAGCGGAACCCAGGATAAAAATACCGAGCCCTTTCGTATTTAAAAAGGCCCGGCAGTTTAGTTGAATTATCGATTAGCAAAAGAACCTGAATCAGAATCAGATTATTTCAACAGCGTCATCTTCTTTGTTTCGGTGAAATCACCCGCCTGCATACGGTAGAAATACAAACCGGATGATACATTATCAGCACGCCAGACAACCTGGTAATAACCCGCCGGCTGTTCCTGGTTGACAACAGTTTCAACTTTTCGTCCCAGTATGTCGAAAATTTCAATGGCAACATACGTATCTTCCGGTAAACCGTAATCGATTTTAGTTGAGGGATTGAACGGGTTAGGATAATTGCTGGTGATGAAAAATTCATCCGGGATTGCTATTTCTTCCTCGATAGCAGTCGGTGAAAAGAACATGGATGCGAAATGCAGGTTCACGGTATAGCCCATAGATCCAAGAGTATCTCCAGCATTGGCGGCCCCCTGATAAATGTCCAGACCAGGACCAATAGCGTCACAAATGACTTCATCCGGGTTCAAAAATGCATTAGTTGTATGCACTCTAAATGACATAATTTGCGTGGGAGTTTCCCAGTAACCCGTGGGATTATTCCTTGAGCTGATCCTGGCAAAACCGATAAATGAAAGACTTGCCCAACCAGGTTCAAACTCGTCATTTAAGTTTGAAAACAAGGCAACGTCCCAGCCGGACAGAGAACCCGAAGTGCAGCAGTTATCAATATCAAACTGATCGATGTATGTTTTATTAATGCCTAAGGGAATCATAATGTCGGAAACATAAACGGACGGATCCTCTCCCTTTATGTATACCGGGATATCGATCCACGTGTCGGGAGCAACATTCATGGCGTTGTTCCAGACATCGCCATCAAAATCACCGCCAATCCAAACGTCAACTTCAGCGGCCGATGCGCTAACGGCAATTAATACCGCAAATAGCGCTAAAAGTTTTTTTGTCATTTTTTGATCACTCCTTTCTTAAATAATTTTTAAAATAAGAACTCACGATGTAGCTGACATACATAAACACTCCTAAAAATTTCTTTAGTTTTTTTCCCCTATATCAAAAACTACTCAAAAACAAGAGCTTTAAATATTGCACATCAATATCACTAGCGCCATGATTAATCTAAATATCGGAATAAACCTAATATTTATGACAGCTCGATGTCAAGAAATAAATTGAAAAACTTTCTTGACATTAAAACAAATAGGGTAGACCTAAATCAGCGCCCAACCGGCGCTTGTAAAGGATTTATAAACATTAATGGCTGGTATGAAAAGATATATATATAATTTTTTAAATATGCTAAGCTATTAGAATGCAATTAAGATTTTCTGGAGGGGATAGTTTTTGCCGGGTGTTTTAATTTAAGCGCCTGCTTTTTTTGTGTTTTTGCTTTAAAAAAACAACAATCAGATTTCAAAATGCATTTATTACATCTAGGATTACGAGGTGAACAAATAACCGAAGCAAAATCAATTATTGCAAGATTGGCTTTGCCTGGATTCCTGTTATAAGCATAAGTGCGAGCCATTTCGATAATATGTCTATCACGACGACCTTCCTTAGATGTATTGACTCCAAAATATCTACGAAAAACTCTTACAACATTACTATCTACAACCCACTCCTTTTTATTGAATGCTATTGATAAAACAATACCAGCCACATAATCACCCACACCTGGTATATTAAGTATTTCATGTCTTTCCCTTGGAACATTACCTCCAAATTCGTTTACTAAAACCAATGAAGCCTTTTTGAATTTTTTTCTTCTCCACTTCAAGCCAAGTGGATTTAAAATTCTATTAATTGTATGCATTGAAGCAGATGATACATCACCTGGAGATTTGAATATAGAGAAAAAACACTTATATACTGGGACTACTTGGTCAGCCTTAGTTCTTTGAAGCATCATTTCGGCAATAAGAATTTTGAATGGATTTTTTGTTTTACGCCATGGATAGTATCGTTGATTATTTCTAAACCATTTCAGAATCTGGCCTCTAAAAAAAACTATATCATTTCTGGCAGGTGTGGAAATCATAAATCAAGCGTATATCTTGTTGAGTTCTTTTCGGATATACTTTGCAATTACCTTAGCCATTATTGGTGGCACGGCATTCCCGACCTGCATGAATTGAGAAGTACGGGGACCAGCAAAAAGGAAATTATCAGGAAAGGACTGACAACGTGCGGCCTCTCGAACCGTAAATGAACGACACTGATGAATGTCAGGATGAATATAATAGTGTCCGTCTTTGCTTATATGTGCCATTATTGTTGAAGAAGGGCGTGTCCACCACTGTACTTTAAATCTGTCCAAAAATTTATCTAAGTGGTTGTGATTCGGAACCAGATCAGGCCTCTGCATTTTAAGATCCTCGAGTGTAGCTGCCTTATTGCCATTCTTATGGTGCTCAATAAAGAATCTATATCTTTCAAGATCACTATCCATGTGCTTTCTTGCAGAGTGATTTATTATTCCCGGAGAATCTTTTCTCATTTTTATCTGATATTCCTTTAGATCAAAAGGACCATCGTAAACGGAATAAAATCTATCACTACCCTCGCCATGTTTAAGTTGAGGAAGATCACCGATAGCATCATCAGTAGTAAGAAAGCCATGTTTTTTCCTACGGGATTCACAAAATGACTTCAGGCTGGCAAAAATATTCTTAATATCAGGGTTTTTCCGTTTTAAAGACTTTTTATAGCCAATTACAATTAATCGCTTCCTCGATTGGGGAACTCCGAAATCAGCACTGTTAAGTATATAGCCCGACGGATTTTCTACGACATCCTCTAAAGGTGGCATAACATCATAGGCTGGAGTAAGGCTACTGAAATCTTCCAGTAATTTATGAAAAATTCTCTTACCTCCAGCTCTGGCGGAAAAAAGACCCGGAACATTTTCATAAACAAATATATCGGGCTTGAGAGCCTGTAGTATATCCAGATAATATCTATACAGATAATGTCTTTTGTCCTTATCCATTCTGTCAGGGTCTCTGGAGCGACCAGCCAACGAATATGGCTGACAGGGAGGCCCCCCCAGAAAAACGTGAAATCCAGGGGCTCCGTGGAATATTCGAGAATCTTCTATTTTTTCTAATATATTTTCTATGGTTAACTTACCAAGCGTCGCATTAATAACGCGGTGTTGAATAGATTCTCTTATATTACTAGAAGAAGCAAGGATAGAATCATAAGTTACTTCACCCTTTATGTACTTATCATAAAGACTTAATTTCCTTCGTTTTTTAAGTTCATAATATAGATGACGGGTTGCTAGCGTATCGCAGGCCCAATGATCCATTTCCACCTGGGCTATAGAATCGAAACCTACCTGCTTAAATCCCTCACTGAGACCGCCACAGCCTGCGAAGAGATCGATAGCAAAATATCTTTTATTCATGACCTCTCTTCTTAATAATCTTGTTTAGAGATTGCAATTCTTTTCTCAAAATTTTCGCAGGCCAATTTTTAATACAGCACTCTTTTACTATCTTATAAAGAACATTCCTGTTAACTACAATAGCCTTATATTCAAGAATATCAAACCATCTCGACCAATTCATCCCAGGATAAAAAACTATCTCCTCAGCAAATTTCGATAAAACATACATGTGCTCTGGATACCTGACCATTTTTGCGAGAGAAGGATTCCTCTCGTTGTCCACATTTAGATCTGCAAAAAGACGGCCAAAGGCTTCTTTGCGAGAATCATCTCCTTTTAATTTAAGATTATCAACAAATTGAAGTAGTTTCCCAATTTCATATCTTCTTTTGAGTACATTTTTAGATTTTGATGTTTCAGTAACATAACGCCTTATTTCGTCAGCTTTTATTTTAATAACATCATCATCTTCATTGAGAGTAAATGCTTCCTCAAGCAGATCTTCAAGAGACCCTGAACCAAGCTCTATTTCTATTGCATCCTCAAAAGTGTGTTCTACTCCATCACCGTTTGTATATGTTATTTTTCTTTTTTTTACATTTTTCTTACGCATTTTCTATTTCCCGGTTAGATAAGCCGCCCACATCTCGTCAAAAAGATCTTTTGATCTCTTAATTTCCGAAATATTAAAGTCAGTATTCTCATCAGTCCACCATTTAATGCTTACGGCTCTCGTTGCCTCATGTAAGCAGATATTAATAATTATGGGGCCGAGTTGCGAAATTTTTTGCCTTTTCGTTAAGGAATTGGATTTCCATAAGATCTCGATTTCAGGATAGGCTGTATTTATAAATAGAACTCCTTTATCATTGATAGGGAGATTCCGCAGGTTAATTTTCGTTCCACCTAAGCGATCCATTAGTAATTTCTTTAACCAACCCCCGAGAAGGGGTGGCTCTTGTTCGAAATAAAATACGGCAGATCTCTCATGCCTGATATCAAGTTCTTTACATTCTAGACTTGCTTTAAGGGCATACCTGCCTTTTAAAAGCGATAGGTTATCGATTTCAATTTCTGGGATGTCTATAGTTTTCTTTGTATTAGCTTCTATTCTCTGCTTTTTTATATTATACGACCAATATTCAACATTATTTGAGTCTTCGATGCTACAGCGTAAACTTATTATTTCTCCCTGCACAGTTGTATTTTTTATCCCCCCTTTAATTTTCATGAAATCGCCTTTATCGAATCTTCTACTGTTGCCCTGATAACCCCATGGTGAAATGTGAATTCGTGGAAGGGGTTTAGGTTGGCCGCCTCCATCTCCTTTCTTACCGCCCCGACCTAAGCCATGAAGATGTTCATCAACGAGCTTATTAACAGTTTTAATTAACTCATCTAATTTTATCTGAGGCATTTTAATTTCTTTAGATTTTGAATATTTCAAAAGAAATTCTTGGGAAATGCTATCGATTTTGGATCTTAGTGCTACCCATATAGCGTTTCTACTGGTGAATCCTTCATGATTTGGCATTTCTATTTTCCACATAGCTTCATCAAGAATGTCATCCAGAAGACAATACCCATAAACTCTACTTCTGATATCGTCGGGAATAGATGAGGGTAAATCGTGCCTGCAGACAGTCATTCTCCCGCGCTGAATGGCGATTCCACCTAAAGACTGTGGCAGCATATCATCGCAAAGCACAATTTTCAATTTCCTGATTTTCCCCTTACTTTTGTCTATGGTTAGATGCTCTTTTATAATCTTGTCCTTTACCGCTGGGAACATGGGTAAAGTGATGCTCTTAGATTCTTTTCGCCCGTTCCTATTAACGTTGACGGAGATCTCAGTATCGAAATTCCTTATTAATTCCCACCATGATTCCGAAAGCTGTTGTGCAAAATACCAATTAACTATATCTTCCACAAATTCCTCTTTCACATCTAAAATCCAGATGCGAGTTCCGGGGTGATTCAATTTCGAGAACGAGGGGAAAAAATCGGAAATTCTTTTGAGATCACCGTTGTTATTCTTCACCCAGTTTGGGTCCTTTTTATCTATATCTTTATTTTCTTGCCAATATCCTACATTCGTCCTAACGGAGTATCTATAGGTACCTTTTTTAGCATCAATTGATTCAGTTACTATTCTATTTCGAGAAGAAAAATACAAATATAGAGTTTTTCCCTGTCCCCACCGGCCAATCCCACCTTTGTAGTCTCCCTTGGTGGTTACCCAGTGAGAATGGAAAGCTTTCCATCTTCTATCATCCATACCTACGGTACCGTTATCTTCGAACATTAAAACATTTTTATGGCCATCTAAATTATCAAAAAATTCATATGCTAATTTGAAATCAGTTCCTCTCTTTCTATTAATTCTAGCCTCCCAAGAATTTTGCATAGAATCTTTTGCAAGCCCCCGGATAATATCTTCGTATTGCTTTGAAATTACTTTATCAAGATTACTGAGATCTGATTTAACTTCCCTCATAATATTCTCCTAGGTTACAGCTTAAACCTCTCCCTTTTCGGAAAATAGAATTTTGATTTTATTTCTTTAAATTGCTTTTCAATTGCCGAAAACATTTTGTTTATCTGATCCTCGGTATATGAATAAATTTGTCTATTTGAACAATGTCCCAATACCCTCAACCGTTCAAGAACTTCATTGGTTCTATAAGCAGCTAACCTCTTAAATCGTTGTTCTGGTGTTTCATTATTATTATTTATCAAACCAATTAATCTCCTTCCTATGCATTAAATATATTGGTCGCATATTAACCTGTCAAGAAAAAAATAATATTTTTACCGGTTTTTTTGTTTTAAAACATGTAACTTGTTGAAACATATTTAATTAACTATTTCACATTTTAAGCGGTAACTCACCCGCTGGTGAGTGAATATGGTAATTGGCCAACTCGTTATAACAAATTAAGGCATCATCTCTTACAAGAAATAATATAAAATATCAATTTTTTACTTGCATTATAATTTCCATTAACATAATTTACATCAAAATAACGGGGTGGTGACCGGCCTGATGCCGGGAGCCTGAGAACAAACCCTAAGAACCTGATCTGGGTAATGCCAGCGTAGGGAACCGGATTGTGCCTCCTCTGCGTTGGGAGGCTTTTTTGTTTCCTCGCCGGCTCCAACGCCCTGTGCGGGCAGAAAGGAGCTATTATGCTTTCCACAACAATCAAAACCGCCGGATTAATGATCTTTCTTTTAACCGGCTTAACGTTCGGGGGCTCACTCACAGGGGCGCTGACAGATATGGAGACAGGCGAACCTGTACCCGGAGCGATTGTCAAGCTTATGGGGTATGATATCGCCGCTGTCAGCGGCAGTGATGGCAGGTTTACCCTTGATGGATTACCCTTGGGTGAAGGTCGGCTGGTAATCAGCCATATCGGTTATAATGTCGCTAAAAAAGGCGTAAATATCAGCCTGCAATCGGTTGTAAATATTGAACTCGAACCGAGAATCCTCAAGGGTCAGGATATCATAGTAACCGCCACCCGGGCAAAGAAAGGGCAGACGCCGGCGGCTTTCTCGAATATGACCAATAAAGATATTGGGCAAAATTACTGGGCGCAGGATATCCCTATGTTATTAACATCACTGCCGAATGTATTTGCGTATTCCGATGCCGGAAACGGAGTCGGCTATTCCTATATAAAAATCCGCGGCTTCGATCAGAAACGGATTTCGGTTATGCTAAACGGCATTCCGCTGAATGATGCCGAATCACACGAGGTCTTCTGGATCGACCTGCCTGATTTCGCCAGCAATGTCGCCGATATCCAGGTGCAAAGAGGAATTGGTTCATCGATGTATGGAGCCTCCTCGATGGGCGGATCGGTGAACCTTATCACCAGTGATTTCTCGGCAGTACCGCAATTGAAAGTGGAAACCGGTTATGGCAGTTATAACACTGGAAAACTGTCGATTTCAGGAAATTCCGGTCTGATAAATGATTCTTATGTCTTTTACGGCCGCTATTCCCGTATCGAAACAGATGGCTACCGTGATAATTCGTGGTCTAAGATGTATTCATACTTTATCGGTCTGGCTCGCTATGACGAAAATATGACCTGGAAATTCAATACCTACGGTGGACCGGAGGAATCCCACCTCGCTTATAAGGGAATCACCGAGAACCAGCTAAGCGACAATCGCAAATTTAATGAGCTTCAATATGATGATGAAATCGACCACTTTAATCAGCCGCATTATGAGCTTATTCACGACTGGAAACTGAATGAAGACCTGAATCTGTCCAACACTCTCTACTATTTTCATGGAGATGGCTATTATACTCAGCAAAGAAACAGAAAGGATGTCGAAGAATATTTCCCGGATATTTATGTAATCGCCGTTTTAGATACAAACCTGGCGCCGCGTGATTATTACGATACCGATGACTACGACTACTTCGAGGTGGATGACAGCGGTTATTATAGTATCGAGAAAGTCGATCTGGTTCGCCGCCGCACTGTCAAAGAGCACGACTGGGGCTGGCTGCCAAGGTTTACTCTTAAACATACCAAGGGTGCGTTTACACTCGGCGGGGAAATGCGTATCCATTCCGGTCACCATTACGGTGAAGTACTCTGGGCCAGCGTATATCCTCAGAACTTTGCCCCGAATATCGGCTATTACGATTACAAAGGTAAAAGCAACACTTTTACCGTTTATGCCCATGAAGCATATAAACTTCTCGACCAGCTTGATCTCATGGTTAACTTCCAGTATCAGCGTCACAATTATAAACTCGAGGACGATCAGCGGTTTAATGTTATCTTTGACCGAGATTACGATTTCTTTTCACCACGAGCCGGGGTGAATTATACATTCAATGATAATGTTAATATTTTTGTAAATACATCAATGACATCACGTCATCCTACTTTTAAGGATATTTACGATCCGACTGATTACTGGTCTAATCCTTACTATAAATCGGCAAACTTCGATTCCTCGGGTGCAGCCTGGGCTTATGTAGGGAAGGAACTTAAACCTGAAAAGCTTATCGATCTTGAACTCGGCGCCGATTTCAAATATTCAGTCGCGGAACTCGTTTTTGATGCGACGATTAATCTGTACCGGATGCAGATCAGCGATGAGCTCGTTCCTTATGCGGGTCAGGTCGATGATAACGGCTATCCTATCTCCGGCAATGCCAAAAAAACTTTGCACCAGGGAGTTGAGGTATCGTTTAATTTTATGGCGCAAAATCAATTGATTCTGCTGGGCAATATCAGCGTCAACGACGATCACTTTGTTGAATATAAGGAGTACGGTTTCGACTGGGATGCCTGGGAAGCGATAGAATATGATCGGGCAGATAAACGAATAGGCGGCTTTCCCTCCATGCTGGCAAATTATCGGCTTGGTTATGTAATAGAGGATCTTGAAATGGGGGTAAACGGCAGGTATATTGGCAAACAGCATATTGATAACGGCGAAATATTTGAGCTTGACCCTTACCATATTCTGAGTGCCGATATCTCGTATAATTTTGGAAAACTCGTTGGCGTTAATTCACTGAAAGCTGTTTTACGGGTTAACAACCTGTCTGACTTAGAATACGAACAGGCCGCTTATATCGAGGTGGATGACGGTTTGCCGCGCTATATGGTGGGCGCTGACCGTAATTTCTATTTCTCATTTAGCGCTATGTTTTAAATGACGGGTTCTTATGGCATAGAAAGCGCAGTCCTGCTGGCGGCCTATTTAACATTCCTGCTGCTGGTAGGACTTCGTTTTTTCAGTCGCAATAAATCCAACGCCGACGAGTACCTGGTCATGGGGCGACGGCTGTCACTGCCGGCGTTCGTGGCCAGTATTGTCTCCACCTGGTACGGCGGGATACTGGGCGTCGGCGAATACTCTTTCAAACATGGCCTCTCTAACTGGCTGGTGTTTGGCTTGCCATATTACTTAGCGGCGTTTCTGTTCGCCATTCTCCTGGCTAAGAGGGCTCGGAAAAGCAGACTTCACACCATACCGGATCAACTCGATAAAGCTTATGGCAAAAACGTTTCGATAGTCGGGGCGTTTTTTGTGTTCGTTACGTCTGTGCCCGCCGCGTATGTTCTTCAGCTTGGAGTCCTGACTGAAACCGCATTCGGCTGGCCGCTGGCTGTCGGAGTAATAGGTGGCGCTCTTTTTTCGATTGTTTATATTTTCAGCGGCGGCCTGCGCGGCGATGTTTTTACCGATAAGGCTCAATTTATTCTAATGTTTGGCGGTTTTGCAGTCCTAATTATTATACTTTTCTCCAGCTACGGCGGGTTATCTTTTCTTAAGGAAAATATACCCCAAACCCATTTCATCTGGCGGGGAACCAGGCCGGCGTCATATATTTTTGTCTGGTATTTTATTGCTTTAGCCACCCTGGTCGAGCCGTCATTCTATCAGCGATGTTTCGCCGCCAAAAGCGAGAAGACTGCCAGAAACGGAATCCTTATCGCTATCGCTTTCTGGGCGGCGTTTGATTTTATGACCACCACATCCGGCATGTATGCCCGTGCCCTGCTGCCCAATTTAGCCGATCCGATTGCCGCCTATCCGGCTCTGGCGGCGAAGGTTCTGCCCCGGGGTTTTCAGGCGGTGTTCTTGTTAAGCCTCTTTGCCACAGTAATGTCGACAGTCGATTCATATACTTTTATCGCTGGAACGACTATCGGCAAGGATTTTATCTGGCGTCTCAAAGGCGGCGATATTACCAAATACAGCCGTTTCGGACTCCTACTTTCGGGGGCGCTGGCAATTATAATAGCGCTGTATTTTAAGTCGGTGATTGATATCTGGTATGTATTCGGTACGCTGGGAACTTGTGCTATGCTAATACCTCTCGGCTCCTCTTTTTCTGAAAAATGGCGGATGAGTAAACGTATGGCGATGCTGGCGATGATACTTGCGCCGGCTGTCGCCCTCATATGGATTGTACCAAACTTATTCTGGGGGATTGAATATTATTGGGGGATAGACCCGATCTACCCCGGGTTGTTGACCTCGGTGGTGATTTACAGCGTGGATAGGTTGAAGAATTGCAGGTCAGGAGTTTCCGACTCCTGATTATAAATTCCGTATCAAGTCGAGAGGGCAGAGACAAGCTCTGCCCCCTACTATTGTCGGGTGATGCTAACCTGTGACAGAAAATAAATCGATTACCCCTCTACATGCCATTTTTCAATTCGATGGAACCATTCCGCAGGATTTTCCAGATAAGCCATTGAATCATCAATCATCTGGAAGTGACGGAATTCCTCCTCGACTAAGAACTCAAACAGTTTTTTGACATTCGGATCGGTGGCTTTGGCGGCGGCTTCACGGTAAAACCTTTCGCTGTTTTTCTCGAAATCACGAGCAAAACGATAAGCCTCCATATCAGGTTTATCTATCGGTGCCTTTTTATCTAACCCATCAAACAGATTCATTATCGCTTTCCTGACAGCTTCAGGGGCGTATGAACCCAGCAGGCTATTGAAATCGGTCGTGGTGCCCGTTATCTCGGCGTCATAGAATGTTTTGATGGCCTCGATATGCTTCAATTCCTCCCCGGCTAAAAACTCGAAAACGTCTTTAGTCATTTTATGAGCGGCATTTTCAGCGGTTTTCTTATAAAAGCTGTATCCCTCTTTTTCCATCTCAATCGACATCGCTAATGCTTCTTTTTGGTCTTTAAATTCGCTGGCCATTGTACCTCCATTCCCTTTCTATCTCAATGTCAGAAAACAATAATTATTCATCTATAGTTTCCGCTCATTAACAATGCAAGCAAAATCCCACCGCAAGCGGATGGGGCACCCGGTTATTCATTATTCTCAAGACAGGCTATACATATTCGAATCTGGCTGTAATCTATCTCGCCATTGAGATAGTCATAGATAGGCTTAAGTCTCCTGCTTTCAACATGACACAGGGCATTTACTACTCGTTCAAAGGTTTGAGCAGCAGCCCATGGGGACGGATCGCTCACCTTTTCTTTCTGAATATATTCAACCAAATATTGAGCGGTTGTTGATTCCGCTCTTTCAATACTTTTTGCCACTTTCTCTATTGATTGTTTCTGAGTAAACATTTTAAATGCGGTTTGTTTAGCCGGATTCGGTTTGGAACGGGATGACTTACGACGTTTTCTTGAGGAATACATTACCGGCGCAGGCTCGACATCCATTGTAATCGAGTTTGCCTTGCAATAATCTACAATTTCTGCAATAAATATTTTACCATATTGCCTGTGTTTCTGCTCTCCAATGCCGCTGACTCTGCGGAAGTCTGTCAGTGTGGATGGTCTCTGCCGCGCCATATCACGCAACACGGCATCGCTGAACACAACAAATGCCGGAACCTGTTTTTTATCGGCTATGTCTTTTCTCAGCATACGTAAAGCCTCAAACAAACCGCTATCAACGCCCTCCCATGATTCCTCGGCGGCTTTTGATGTTTTCATGGGTATTTGTTTCTCTACCGGCTCAAACAGCTTGGGCGTTTTTTCTCCTTTAAGGACAAGCCTCCCATTGTTGGTAAGATTCAGTATATTAAATTCTGATGTTTTGTTTATAAATTCCTGCGATACGAGCTGCTCTATCCATCCGCGAACGGCGCGCTTGGAGTAATCGGACAGCAGACTGTAGGTGCTTAGTTTATCATGGCCGTTATCAAGGATTCGCTTTTCGCTCGACCCGATAAGCACAAGGGTTGTATAGTCTGCGCCAAACCTTTCGTCGAGACGAACAACGCAGGAGAGTATTTTCTGGGAAACAACTAACGAATCGCTTATCTGGTTGAAGCCGCCAAGACATATATCGCAACCGCCGCAATTGCTTTTGTTTAGCTTCTGACCGAAATAGCCGACTATCGCCTTGTGACGGCATGTTACGCCGGTGCAGTAATTGTACATATCGTTCAGCTTTTTCAAGGCGATGTTTTTTGCGTTATCCTCCATATCTTTTAAGAGGAATTTCCAGATATTGAAATCACCTCCCGAATAGAACAAACAGCACTCCGCCTCCAAACCATCACGCCCCGCCCGGCCGCTTTCCTGCTGATAATGTTCGAGCGACTTCGGCATACCGGTATGAATCACATAGCGAACATTTGATTTATCGATTCCCATACCAAAGGCGATTGTCGCCACGATAGTGTCGATTTTTTCCTTGATGAAAGCATCCTGGTTTTTCTTACGCTGACCGGCCTCCATACCCGCATGATAGGGCGCTGTTTTGTAACCCATCCCCGACAGGGTCTCATGCATCTCGTCAACATCCAAACGGCGAATACAGTAGATAATGCCCGATTCACCCTTATGGCGATCAAGAACTTTGCAGACCTGATTAATTATGTCGCCAGTACGTTCGACCTTAAAAACCAGGTTTGGCCGGTCAAACGAGCCGATAAGCGTTTTAGGGGTCGTCAGGTTTAACTGCATGGCAATATCGCGCCGGACCTGTTCGGTGGCAGTGGCAGTGTAGGCGTGAACTGTTATATCAGGAAAGGTTTTTTTCAGAAGACCGAGTTTCCGGTATTCAGGCCGGAAATCATGCCCCCACATACTGACGCAATGCGCCTCATCGATAGCGACAAAAGACACGCTACCGTTTTTCAGATACTCGATGAACCCGTTGGAGAGAAGGCGTTCCGGCGATACATAAAGCAGTTTAAGTTTCTTGTTGTTGATAAGATTATAAGCGTCTTTCTGTTCTTTTGATGATTGCGAACTGTCAATGCGCGCCGCCGGCACACCGTATTCGGTTAAGGCATCTATCTGGTCTTTCATCAGGGAGATTAACGGTGAAACAACGACTGCCAGTCCAGGGCGAGTTAATGCCGGCGCCTGGAAACATAGCGATTTCCCGCCGCCGGTCGGCAGAACGACTATTGAATCCTGACTGCTGACAACACACTGCATGGCCTCTTTTTGAAGCGGCAGAAAACGGTCATAGCCCCAATACTTTTGTAATACTTGTTCGATTTTTTTAATCATGTATCCGGCAGTAATGTAAGCCAACACCCCTTGCGGTTTTTTACAATTGACCATTAACTTTTAATAATTGCATCTTATCGTAGACAATATAAACAACCATGCGGTTTCGGCAACTATTATTTTTGAGGGGGATGAGTGTGGAGGGGGTATTTCACCTGAGGGGTGAGCGTGGTTTGGATTTTGTAAGAAGCCCGCCGCAAGCGGATGGGGCACCCGGGGAATCCAGGTGGTGTAGGGGGATGGGGGAGTATCGTAGGGATTTGATTAATCAAATCCCTACGCTGTTATCATAGCCCGGAGCGCCCCAGCAATTAAATTATTAAAACCATGAACCGTCAAGGTCGGAGACCCGCCTGGGACCGTCGGAGGTTTTGACCTGTCGGGTTTTTCTCCGCCTGAGGCGGATCAGAATCCGACCACCCCATCTTGCTGAGGGGTGAGCATGGTTTGGATTTGTTGGTTTGTTTGATTTTGTAATATTCCCACCGCAAGCGGATGGGGCACCCGGCTTACAACGGAATCAAAACCCGATCTACCCCTGCTACCCTTTTGTGAAATTGTAATATTCCCACAGCAAGCGGATGGGGCACCCGGGTAACGGCCTGCTATTAAAGCATAATTAATTAAAAATTATTGATTAATTAGAAATATTTTACTACTTTACTTATAACGAAAATACTCTGTTATAAAAATAAATTTGATAATGAAAAATGTAGGAAGAAATGACGAGTTAATTACAAAAGGTGTGGAAATTTATAAAAAAGTAGCGTAACCTTTCT
>CBFDEC010000041.1:0-29650 GCA_965603725.1 uncultured bacterium
TGGCAGAAGACGAACTTCTCAAGCACATGAAAAATTTGTGAATAATGCGGGTTAACAGCCCTTATAGACAGTTAAGCAACTTTTCGCCGCAACCTAACCGAACAACAAAATAATTAAATATATTACTTACCAACCAGGGCTTTAAAAATAATTATCAGACCTATAATGACCAGGGCTAACGGCCAAAGGTACAGCCCGCCGGCTGCAATCACATATAAGACCGCTGAAATAATTATGAGGACTTTTATACTGGAGAGCAGATCTTTTCGTTTATCGGTTTGCTCTTTTGGACTGAATAAGTAAATTGCGCCCAGCGAGACAGCGACTGCCAGAACAAATGTCGGCCAGAGATAAACCATGTTATACCAGCCAATGAGATTCAGGATAAAAAACAATACGCCAAGAATTACCAGGTATGTTCCGGGGAAAAGCATTCCCTCGAAACCGGCAGGTTTTGTAAACCGGATAAAGTAAACCGCGTAAAAAATCAAACCGCCCGCAATAAATAGAAATGGCCAGAAATTACTCATGAACCTTTGCCCGAAAAATTGGGCAAAAAGTAATACTATCCCAAGTATTACCAGAAGCAGTCCGGTAATCATAGGCCCTGTAGCCCGGTGTTGAGCCGTTGGCTGCTGGTTATGGTTTAATGGACTATGTTCGTTCATTTCAGTATTCATATTACAATTATGTAATCATTAACGCGGTATAAATCAAGTGATTTTTAATTAATACAGCCTTGTTGACAAAGGAGTTGTTATAAAGTAGAATGATTCTATGAAAACCATCGATTTCAAGCGACTCTGCAATTAGGACGTGCCTGATATGAGCAAACATAAGCCGCTTAAAGGCCGAAAGCTTTTCGAATATTTAAGAAAACTGGTGACCGAATCGCCAAACCCTCAAAGCGTTATGCTTGATCGGCTATCCGTTACCGAGATACTTGAACTGATAAACAACGAAGATGCGTCAGTAGCCCTGGTAGTTAGAGAGCAAATTCCACAAATTGCCCGCGCCATTGAGATTGTATATGATGTCTTTAAAAGAGACGGTCGCTTAATTTATATCGGCGCCGGAACCTCCGGCAGGCTGGGCGTATTGGATGCGGCCGAATGCCCGCCCACATTTGGAATATCTCCTGAACAAATAATCGGACTTATAGCCGGCGGTCCGCCGACTCTTCTGCGTTCGGCGGAGGGAATTGAGGATGACATACAGGCTGGAGCGAAAGATATCGACGATATCGGGGCGGATTCAGTCGATGTGGTCATGGGCCTTACTGCCTCCCAACGGACTCCATATGTTATCTCAGGTTTGAACAGCGCCTCGGAAAAGGGAGCCAAAACCATTCTGTTATGCTGTAACCCGACCAATGATATTGATGATTACAGTTATGATCTTTTAATTGCGCCCATTGTCGGACCGGAAGTTCTGGCCGGTTCAACTCGGATGAAAGCCGCCCTGGCGGAGAAGATGATCTTAACTATGATCACCACCACCGTCATGGTAAAAATGGGCAAGGTCTACAAAAACTTCATGGTTGATCTTCAAGCGACCTCTGAGAAACTCGTGGAGAGATCAAAACGGGTGATCATGGATACAACTGGCTGTGATTACCAGTCGGCTGGAATATTATTAAGCAAAGCCGATGGCCATGTTAAAAGCGCCATTGTAATGGCTAAGCTTGGCTGTGACATTCAAACTGCCCGGCAGTTGCTTGAAAAGTCCAATGGCTTAATCTATAAAGCCATTGATTAATATTTACTTGCCACAGCAGTCAAGACAGTATTTCAGATAAATCCGTTTATTAAATTAATTCACCAAACACCGGAATCCGGGAAAAACAGCGCGTAATTCCAGCCCTGGCAGGGATGCATTTGCATATATCAGGTCATTTACCTAACCCGCATTATTCGTAAATCTAAAACATGCGCTTCTTCTGCCAGAGCTGTCGGAAGTAACTTCCGACAGCACAACAGATTGTCATTCCCTCGAAAGAGGGAATCCATAACGTTGTATATATTATTCAATCACCATTACTTATAAACAATGTGAGAATTCTAATCCCTTAAAACAAAACATATTAATTTATGATAATATTTCATACTTTTTAAATCATTCACCCTGCTCTTAAAAAAAGCCGGACAGTAGTGAGATTTTATGAATAATTCGAGCTAATATTTCCTTTTGAAACCATCGGATTGAAAAGCGCTTATCATTATTACTGGCAAGCTAATTTTTTTGAAGTAAACCTATTAGTTGCCGATAATAAAAGATGGAAATTCATATTTTCAGATAGCCATTAATTGCAATTAAGTGATGAGCTTATGGAACAGCAAATAAATTTTATCGACAACGAACTGGAGAATTTACAGCAGCCTTTCACAAAAGAAGCGGCAGAATTTTTTACTTTTATTACTAAAGCCGTGAAGGCAAGATTGGTTTATCCCTCCAGTTCCAAACTTCCATCACAATTTAAAGAAGAGTTGGCTTCAAAGGCCGAGGAGATATTTCAAGGCATTGACAATCTTGACTATAAGATAACCTCTAACAGCATCTTGTATGGAGACGCTACCGTCTATGAATCCAACAGCCGCTCTGAAAACTTCGCCCATATTTTCTTCCGAGATGGCCTTATCGGGTTAAACTTTAAAAAAGGCGTTAACCTGGATGAGTTGTCAAGGTTTATCGATCTGCTGGCGAAAATGTTAAGGGCTATTTACATCGATGACGATCTGGCCACTTTATTCTGGGAGGAGAATTTTCAATATATCAGTTATGATCTTATCGACGACGGATTGGAGATTGATACTGTTGAGTACACCGTTGATAGTTTCAGATCTGAAAATAAAGCAAGCGACGAAGATATCCAATTGCTCTTTCGGGATGAAGGGGAGATCACTTTTGAGGACGGAGATCTGGACAGCGAAATCGGTCAAACAGGCCAAAAATTATATGGCAGCGCATATTCTAATCTAAAGCAGGAAACTCACGATTTTCTCAACCATGTAACGGAGTTTACCCCTGAAGAGAAAAACCAGATATTGGAGATACTGGCGGAAGACGCCAAGTTTGATCACACTGAATACCTGCTGGTGGTAATCTTCGAGATCCTCGGGATGGAAAAGGAAATTCCGGGGTACGTTGAGGTTCTTGGTTTTATAGGAAAAGTGCGCGATAATTTTATCCAGCTCGGGAACTTCAGCGGTGCATCGGCTCTGCTGAACCGAATGCATGAAATGCTTGATGTACTGCGTAACCTTAGCAGCAGAAGAGCTGAAAAAATCGAGGCGTTCTTTTTAGAATGTGCATCCAGCAAAAAAATCGAATTAATTACCAAATCGGCAAATACGGTCAAGGACCTGGACGCTGAAAGCTTGGTAAGTTATCTTAAACAACTTCCGTGGGCGGCTATCGATCCGCTGCTTACCAGCCTGGGTGAACTTAAGGACTACAAAGCCCGTCGAGCAGTTTGCTCGGTTTTAGCCGAGCTTGGCGCTGATCAGATAGACCTCATTGCCCGCGGCCTGGAAGATGAGAGATGGTATGTTGTCCGCAATGTAGTTATGGTACTAGGTGAAATTGCCAATCCCAAAATTATCAATTACCTCAAAAAAACCATCAGGCATCCTGACTACCGGGTGCGAAAACAAACTCTGGCCGCAGCGGCTAAAATCGAATCAAGCGATAGCGACGATTTTATGATCCTGGCGCTGTCGGATTTGGATGTTCAGATACAGATATCCAGTCTTAATTACCTGATAAAAAGCGGGTGCAAAAGAGCTTATAAAGCTATCGAGCATATAATAAAAAATAAAAAGTTTAAAGACCGTCCACCCGAACAGATAAGGAAGTATTTTGAGGGTTATGCTGTTCTGGGCGGAGGTAAAGCCCTGGAATATCTTAGGTCAATAGCGACAAAAAAGTTGTTTTTTGCCTCGGGAAAAGAGGAGCGGTTAAAGATTTTTGCAATAGAAGCTTTAGCGAAAATCAGATCTGCCCAGGCTAACAAGATATTGAATAAGATATCTCGAGGCAGAAACAGTAAGTTAGCCTCAGCCGCCATGCGAGCGCTGACCCTGCAGCGAAAAAAGGAAGAACAAGATGCCTGATATGAATAGCTTAGAACTTGAAAACCAACAACAGGAATTGGAAAAAAAATATTCGCAGATAGGGGTGAACTTCTTCCACACCCTGTATTCCACTTTGAAAACCGCCGCTCTATATGAGGCTAATAATAATCGCTACATCTCCCAGGCAAATGAACTCAGACAGGTCATAGCCGAAATATTCACTGAAGATAATATCCTTTCGTTTGTCTATAAAGATGGGTTTTACTTTATTAATAAATTTAGATTAAGTCTAGAAACCTCCGACAAAGAACCTGCGGAATATTACAGCAACAAGTTTGAAGCTTTCAATATTGAAGGCTTCAATATATATACCAAAGCGGATGCCAGGGAAATAGACAAGTTTATTTTTGCCTTTACACATTTTAAGCCTTCTGAAGACGCTGATGAATCTTTTCAGCTTTTTAAAGAAAAACTCGAGGAGCTTCGGATAGAAAACGTGGTCCCGACAAGGATTGCTGAGAGTGATATTTCTGAAAAAAAGAAAGTTCAAAGCGAATCCTCAAAATTAAAAGCCCGGAAAGTTTTCTTCAATGCTATTTCAGTTGTTCAGGACATTATCAACCAGGCACAATCAGGCAATAAAATAAATCTGGCCAAAACTAAACGGGTTGTGCAGGCGATGGTCGACCAGATTATCGATAACGAATCGGCTTTAATGGAACTCACCGTTCTTCGCGATTTCGATAATTATACATATATACATTCCGCAAACGTATGCGTCTATTCGCTGATTCTAGGTTATCATCTTAACCTCGACAAAAAACGTTTATCCGATCTTGGAATAGGCGCTCTTCTGCACGATATAGGTAAGATAAATCTGCCATTGGAATTGATTAATAAATCAGGTACCTTTGATGAAAATGACTGGCAGCAGATTAGAATGCATCCGGTTTATGGGGTTAAATCTATAATTAAAAATAGAGGCACAGACCGCTCATCGGTAAGAGCAGTGGCTGCCGCCTATGAACACCATATCACAAACAGCGGCGGGGGATATCCAGAACTCCTCCAAAAACGCACCCCCTGTCTGTTTGCCCAGATTGTTGCAATAGCAGATTCATTTGATGCGATGACTTCCGGCAGGGTTTATCATAAAAAACTCAGAACCGCTGATGAAGTTATTACAAATATGATTAATCGCGCCAGTACCAATTTCAACTCCTTGCTGTTAAAGGTCTTTATTAATACTATTGGCATCTATCCCATTGGCAGCGTTGTCAGACTTAACACCGATGAAATTGCTATTGTTTCGCGCAATAATCCGGATGATATAGAAAATCCTGAAGTCAAAGTCATTGCTGACCGTAACGGTTTGAAATCTGAGGTAAAGATAATCGATCTTTCTTCTGATGAAGCTACGGATGTTCATATACGGAACATTGTTGACAGTGAAAAACACAATATTAATCCTGCGAATTTTATTGACCTTGGATAATAAATTGTCAAATGATATTCTCGGAAAATATATAATTACTACGATAATTATTGGATTGTTCCAATATTAATATAATTATAATTGCCTGGCGTGTATATATTACATGCCATATCTGATAATTAATTTACTGACTTTAAAAGAGTTAGCGAATTATGTTTAAAAAATTGGCTTTCAAATAGAGCGGCATACAGCTTGCTTAAACCAACATCGAGGAGACGATAATGATTAGGAAAGTAAATAAAAATGAGGGCTTTAGCCTTCTCGAGGTTATGATCGGGATGTTAATCCTTTCAGCCGGCTTGCTGTTGTTATTACCGATGATGGTTGTCTCGATGCAGGCGAATGATTTTGCCCAGGGTTTCACAGAGGCTTCGATGTTGATTAAAGAAAAAATGGAAGAATTAAAGAATATGAACGTACCTGTTTCCGGTGTGGATACAGTTGGTACGGTTGCCAGAGATTGGACAGTAACAGATGCCGGGGTTAAGTTAAAAAGAATAATGGTTAACGTTAACTGGGTTGATAGAGATGGCAGGGAACATAATAACAACATGGTCACGTATATGATGGTGGAATAACTTAAGGTAAACGTTATGAAAAATTTTTATAATCAAAAAGGCTTTACAATTATAGAGATGATTATTGCCGCGGGGGCAACGGTAATCATTATCGGGTCTGCGTTAAGCGTTTACCTGACCCAGCACAAACATATGATTGTCCAGGACCAGATTTCCGAAATGCAGCAGAATGTCAGGGCCGGCATTGAAGAACTGGCCATCAAAATCAGGATGGCCGGTTATAATGTTCCGGCTGGGCTGGAGGTCTTAACTGCTTATAATACCAATCCGGACACTATTGAGATTAATTATGATGGCGGTATAATAGAAGGCGTCACGGTTGACCACGATATGCCTGAAGTATCTTCAGAATTAAGCTGTACAGGCGATATCTCTTCGCTTAGCGAAGGCGATTGGATTTATATCTTTGACCCTGTTGCTGAAACCGGAGAATATTTTGAAGCCACTCATATTCAAATCGAACCGGCTCATATACAGCATAGCACCATGCCTTTATCACATAGATACCCTGTGGGCAGTATAGTGATTGCATTAAGAAATGTAAAATATTTTGTTGACAACACTACCGACCCGGATCATCCCAGGCTGATGGCAAAAAACATGAATGAGCCTCCACAAATATATGCCGATAATATAACTGACCTGCAGTTTCAGTATGTGCTGTCATCCGGGCCTGCTGTGGATGTACCGCCAACTTCTGATATGATTCGAGAGGTAATAATCGGCATCAGCGGCAGAACAGAAAGGCGTGATCCGGAATTTAGCAATGAATATAGAACAAGAAATCTGCAAACAAAAGTGAAAGTTAGAAACATCGGTATAAATTAATTCGAAGTGGAACTGGAAATTTATTAATCGCGAACAAATAACGGGGAAGCAAATTATGAAAAGCCTTAAAAATAAAAAAGGGTTCACCCTTATTGAAATGATTGTTGCCGGGATGATAGCATCAATAGTTGTTGCCTCGGCTCTGGGAGTATACCTGACTCAACACAAGCATTTGGTTGTACAGGATCAGATTTCCGATATGCAGCAAAATGTCAGGGCAGGAATGCAAGAACTGGCTACTAAAATCCGGATGGCCGGTTATGATGTTCCACAGGGGATAAGCGCTTTAAACGCGTATAACACCGATCCCGATTCGATTGAAATCCTCTATGACAGCGATCAGCTGGAGGGCGTAACGTTAAATCACGCTATGCCGCAGCCCTCGGCTGAGCTCCGGTGTGACGGCGATATTTCCTCGCTCAACGATGACGATTGGGTTTTTATCTACGACCCGGTTGCAGATATCGGAGAATTTTTTGAAATTACACACGTTCAGATTGCCGCAGGCCATATTCAGCATAACACTATGCCTTTATCACGATGCTACCCGGTAGGCTGTATGATTATCAGGATGAATAAGATTAAATATTTTGTAGACAACACTACCGACCCTGATCATCCCCGGCTTATGTTTAAAAACGTCGGGGATGAGCCACAAATCTATGCCGATAACATAACCGATCTGCAGCTCAGGTATGTACTGTCATCCGGGGCGACTGTGGATGTACCGCCGGTTGCCAATATGGTTAGAGAAATACTAATTAACATAACCGCCAGGACGGACAGGGCAGACGAAGCTTTTGAGGATTTATACAGAACTCGAAACCTGCAGACCAAGGTTAAAGTAAGAAACCTGGCCATCAATTAATCCTTTAATCATATTTCGTATTGATAAGAAAGGAGACAGCTTGATGCTATCAAACATGAAGAATAAATTGTCCGAAAAAGATGTCCCGGTTTTGAATATTCCGGATATGTGCATTGGCGGTTTATCGGGCGCTCAGGGAGATGTTGCAAAAAAACACTGCCAGCAGAGAAAACGTGGAACCAGCCATATAAACATCAAGCCATTTCTTCATAAAAAAATTGTTTTATAATTATGTTTAAGAAGTATAAATAGCCTGCATTATTCACAAATCTTGACATGTGCTTTTTCTGCCAGAGCTGTCGGTAACTTCCGACAGCACAAAAACACACTGAATTTTTAATGGATTCCTGATATTATTTCTATCATATTATTATCCACGGACATGTCCCTACAGGCCGTCTGGCTTGGGACAAAGGATTAAAAGCTAATTTTTAATGGTAAAATAGATTTTATGAATAATTCGGGATAGCGCTATCAAGTCCCTCCGTCATTGTCACCTTGGGTTGTGGGCGGCATACGTGCTGGTATACTTCCTTATTGTGAAACGTCGGGGAAGCGGCTCACAACACTGCCGCTATGGAATTAGTAATCCTTATCCGAAATAGGGCTGAATATAACCGTTTGCAAGCCCGGAATTTTCGAAATCAGCCAAAACCTTTTCATACTCCGGTAAGCTTAAACGCCGGGACAAAAGTGAATAACTGCAGGCATTGTATGCCGGAAAATACTGGCTCATCACGGCTACATAGGTGTTTTTTGATATTTCGCTTGCGATGAATTCGAATATTTTTTTCGACCCGGAAATATCTCCCGGCAACACCAGGTGCCTGATTAACAACCCCTTAACGGCAACGCCATCAGCAACTTGCAGTATCCCCACCTGGCGATGCATCTCTTTAATAACGGCTCTGTTGATTTCGGGGTAATCGGCTGCATCTGAAAATGATTTTGAATATTTTGAATCGGCATACCTCATATCGGGTATGTAAATATCGATCACGCCGTCAAGCAGTTTAAGCATTTTAACTGAATCGTACCCTGATGAGTTATAAACAATTGGAATAGTCAGTCCGGATTTATAAGCTTCAAGCATCGCCTTCATCAAAAGCGGCACATTATGAGATGGAGTTACGAAGTTTATATTATGTGCGCCTCTTTTCTCTAATGCGATCATCATTGCGGCTGCCTTTGATGTCGAATAATACTCGCCGTTATGATACTGGCTGATGGGATAATTCTGACAATATACACAGTGAAGGTTGCAGCCTGATAGAAACATCGTACCCGAGCCATTAGCGCCCGAGATCGGCGGTTCTTCGCCGAAATGAAGGTTTGCAGACGATATCTTTAACTGCGCCGGTATACTGCATTCGCCAACATCGCCTGCGATACGGTTGGCAAGGCATTCACGAGGACAGACGGTGCATTCTTTCATAGATGCCAGGGCAATCGGCACGTTCTTTTCAAGAATCTCTATCTTCGATTCAATTGTAAACAACTTGCTTGGCATCGTAAGATTATAAAATAATCAGGCTTCTATCCTGTTGATGTTTGAGTCTGAAAGTACTCCTGCAGCTTGCGTTCCAGACGAACCAGGCAATCTTTTGAAAACTCCACGCCCTGCAGGCAGTAAAACCGTCGGTACTGGCTTTGCTTCGGTCTAATCTCTTCGACATCGAGCAAAGCGCCATAAGGGCAATTACGGCATAACCTGGTATCATCACTAACAATAATGCCGGTCGCCCGGCCAACTAATGCTTTTGAATAATTGATGATCGGTTGGGCGCCGCATCTGGCTATTTCAACACGCGACGGTTTAGTTAGCACTATCCGGCCCCGGTCATTATTCAACGTGGCTTCAAAATCGAGCTCATCTCCCGGCGCCGGCTGCCACTTTGATAAAAAATGAGCGCTTGTCTGGAGGTAGATAGTATCATCGAATAAATCATCACCAATATAACCGCAATCGAAAGTGATTAAGAAACCGCTCATCTTAATAAATGATTTATCGTTATCGACGGTTTTCAACAGTGACGGGTAAACTGAGGC
Source organism: uncultured bacterium (assembly GCA_965603725.1). Classification (GTDB taxonomy): domain Bacteria; phylum Zixibacteria; class MSB-5A5; order UBA10806; family 4484-95; genus JAGGSN01. The sequence continues at coordinate 9,892 of CBFDEC010000041.1, forward strand.
AACCTTTCCCGAAAATTCAACTTTCCGACCGCAAACCATCCAGAGCCAGAATTCATAATCATCCAGGTCTTTGAAAAACTGTGCCAGTGTCTGATCATCGACAAGTGATTCGGGAATACGGCAGATTTTTTCCTCGTAGTAATATTTGCAGGAAAAACAATTACGTCCAACATGCTTATAACCGCGAGGGCATTTTTTACCTCTGACACCGACGTTACATCGCCATAAGAATTCAACACAACCTTTCTTATAGCATTTTTTCTGCTTGAGTATATGATAGGGAGAAACTGCAAAATCGAATTTCTGATGAACAGGATGGCGGCAGATGAATAAGCCTTTGGACTTATACATGTTTTTTATGACATTTTGCATACATGTATTATACGTCTGGAAGCGTTGATAGCAATAGAAAAACGACCGCCTATTAGCCGTCCTGGCATAATAACAGAGTCATTTACATAGAAGGCCTTGCCGGCAGCCTTATAGCAATGTTTTTTTATTTGTATATTCCAAAATTGTTTGGAATTTGTGATTAAAATCGGTATGTTATTTGCAATTTATTAATATGGGTAAACTTATGCGAATAATTGTGATAACCTTAATTATTAGTGTTTTAATATGTTGGACTGGCGCTTACGGTCAGGATGATTATCAACTTGAGGTTGTCGGTCAGGTTGATACTCCCGGACAGGCGCAAGCAGTTGCAGCATTTGACACTTATGCCTTTGTCGCCGATATGGGCGAGGGGCTGTCAATATTCGATCTTACCCAAATCTGGCAGCCGGTTTATGTTAATTCTTATAATCCCGGAGGCTTTGTTAATGATGTGATAGTCTCTGGAAATTATGCTTACCTGGCCAGGTGGAACCTTGGCATTACGGTGATGGATTTATCCATCCCACAGGCGCCCGATTCAGTGGGAGGCTTTAATACCGCTGGAACCACAATTGATATTTTTTTAGAGGGTGACTTATTATATGCGGCTGATCTTTTTAATGGGCTGGTCATCCTCGATATATCCGATGCTGCAAATATCCGACAGGTGGGACATATCCCCGCTGTAAGTTTCACAGCCTCGGTGGCGGTTGATGACACTGTTTTATATGTCTCAGAACAAGGCTTTGGCCTGGTGACATATTCTCTTGCTGATACTGCAAATCCGGTTTTGCGAAGCAGTTTTCCGTTATCGGTTGATTGTGATGATCTGGTAATTAACGACAATTATCTTTATTTAGCCTGTGGGCTGGGCGGTATGCTTGTATTTGATATCACTGACCCCTTAAACCCGGACAGTCTGACACAATACAACACGTCGGGGTCGGCTAACAAAATTATGGTTTCAGATACAATCGCCTATATCGCTGAAGGTAGTTCGGGGTTGACCGCCGTTTCTATCGGCAATCCCGCCGCTCCGTACCATATGGATACTTTTGACTCACCCGGTTCCGCTATGGGAACCGCAACCTTCAACGATTTCATACTGCTGGCGGATGAGGACACGTTGTTTGTCATTTATACCAGTGAACCAAACGGGATTAATGAAGATAAGCCGATAATTCCTGATAAAACCAAGATTATCAATTGCTACCCGAACCCGTTTAATCCATCTGTAACCATCAGCTTTGAAATCGACCAGCGAACCGAAATGTCGCTCGATATCTATAACTCTACCGGAAGATTGGTGACTAACCTGGTAAGCGGTTATTTTAATAAGGGCAGACACATGCTTGATTGGAACGCCGGCGGCTGCGCCTCGGGCGTGTATTTTATAAAAGTGACAGGCGATCTATACAATTCGCAAAACGGCAATTATACAACGGCCAAGGTCATATATTTGAAATAGCGGCTATTTCTTATCCCTTAAAAGCAGCATAATGATAATGGCTGAAACGCCAAGGGTAAAATGAAATATATATCGATCAAAACCGCTGGTGATTATATAATAACCGGCTATCCCTGCCAGAGCCGCACCCTCGACAGTCAAGACAGCGATGATCTTCTTCTTGAGATTGGCTTCTACTGTGGCATAACCAAACCCGATACTCCAGATTACGAAAAATATTAAAAGCAAGGGCGGTTCCAGCAATGTTCTCTCCGGAGTGTAGATATCGACTATAAGGAGAAGAAGAACTGCTGCGAGGAATGCCCCGGCTAAGGCAATAACTGTTTTCATAGAAAATAGAAGACCCGCCAGCCTGATTCAGTTTTATAAAGGTAGACTATCGAGTAGTGAATTTTAGCGTTAGTCTTATCGAGAAACGTTAACTCAACTTCCGCCGTGTCCCGTACGATATTTTCCCTGTTGACAATTGCGGTCATGCTTTTCCAGTAAATGCGAGTACCGCCATCACCAATCAGAGTTCCCAGTATCTTGTTGCGAAAATACTTGGGGGTCTGGGATGAGTCAGTAGGGGGAACCTCCTGCATTCTCCGTTTGACCATACTGTCAAGGTCAAGAACCCGTTCAAGAGCCAATGAGTCATCCTCGATGACAGCCCCGACAAATTCGATTGCAACCTCACGAGGCGATGGCTGTGCGCTGCATCCGGCCAATATTATCGCAAGGCAGAAATACGTTAATAATTTCATCATTATAAAAAAGTAACATCACCGTCAATATATGTCAAATTAAAATTGGCATGTACCTCAGATTGATTTCCGCCGCCATTTAACAGCCAGGGCAGCTGATTTAGATATACAAAACCGAGAATCATAATAACGTCGCTTATAATAAAATGGCAATTCAGGAAACGCTGTTTTTTATTGGCGCTTGGGCATTCTGATTAATACATTAAATGTTGTTTTATGGGGATCTATTTTTTCGATTTTTCTGCTTACTACCTGCCAGTTTCTTAAAATATAGTCCTCTTCGAACCTGCTTATTTTGTAATAATTGCTTATAACATTATCGTTAAGGGCAATGGTTTCGCCTTTGTTTATCGCTTCAACCTTAGTAGAAAGCAACACCGTCATTTCTTCTAAAGCCTTAGTTAAAGCCTGCTTCCAGGAACTTGATTGATAGTAATATTCCGGCGCCATACCGGCTGCGTAATAATATTCATCATCCACCGGACGTTCATGAGTCCAATTGCCATAATCGCGAACCCCGATATTGTTCTGGAAGCTTGTCGAGTCGTCTTTTGGTCCTACCAGAACAAGCAACATATATTCATAATCTAAATAATGCTTATCCAGAATAATGTAATCATCATAAATTCCGTCATAACCCATCGAATCCACCTCAAACTGTACATGCTTCCCCATATAAATTATTGATGAACTTGTGCCGATACTGCCTGATTTTGATGTTACCCTGATTTTGTTCTGCCCCAGTATGTTCCATATAGTCTCACTTTTAGCGTATGAAAGCGCCGAGTCGCTTTTTAAGCATGGCTGTATGAACCCGACTGCATAGTTGGAGCCGTTATTAACCAGTGGATACCAGAACCAGGCCGGGTAAAAAGCCTGGTCCTGGTGAGAACCGCCATATGAAATTACATTAAGAACCGCTAAAAAGCTTAGTGTAATTAACAGGAACTTAGTAATAGTTTTATTACCTTATCAAACCCTGTTCTTTTTTGAATTGCTCGTACTTTTCAACTTCCTCGTCTAATTCTTCGAAAGCCTTAGTTGAGCGAAAACGAGTGTACATAGCCTCATTGTCGGCTATTTGAGCCTTAAATGCTGCGGCCGCGGCTCCAACAGGCAGTTCCATCAGTACGTATGATCGATAGAGACCGCCTTCGGTCAGCACTTTCGTTTTGCTTACTCGTGTTCCGGTAAGTGTTGTAGAAACAACTGTTTTGCTGACCTGCGTAAACTGGCTTAAAAATTCAGCATCCTCGCCCAGACCTACTTCTTCCTCGAACTTTTTAGTCAAACCCTGGACTTTGGCTTCAAGCTGTGCGGCCAACTCAGCGCGTGCCTGCTGTTTGGCCTTATCGGTAGCCAGCTGCAGGTCTCTCGATGAAGCAGTGGCAGGCGAGAATAAATAATCCGGGTCTTGCGGTGGGTTTAAATACCACTCGGGAACATTAACTTCTTCCCCTCCCATTATTGGTTCCGGTTCGGGTTTGCCGCCGCAGGCAAACATGCCCACAACAAGAAGCAACAGTACGATCATCGATACGAATCTCATATACTCCTCCGTTTCAAAAAGATAGTTAGTTTAAAACATTTTTCAGGATTATACTTTCTCACTTCCTCCTTTCAAAAAGCATTTTCCCGTTTATTCAAGTTAATTGCCTTACATCGGTTATCGTCATTAAAGGCTGAAATAAATAGCTGTTTATAAAAATGACGGGCAAGACATGATACATCTTTAACTCTGCCTGAAACAAATTTCTGCAACAACTCGACAGCTGTTTGAAAATATGATTGAGCGGCGTTTTAAAAATATAAGGAATCTCCCTTACTGCATCAAGGTAATTTATAAAACGTGCTCCGGCAATTAAATATCCAATATCTGTAATTACTGCCATTCTGAATAGTTTTCGCGGCGGGTTTCCACTTTTACTATATAATCGCGGGTTTCTTCATAGGGAAGGTCTTTTTTCAGCTTTCTGAACAGTTCCCCTGAATCCATTTCGTTAATTATTGCAATTGCGGGACTTAATTTTCTCTCACCGATAATCGCCACGCCAAGATTACTCGGGCCGGTGTTGTATGAGGCAATCAGGCAAAGGCGCCTGTTGTCTTTATCAATGACATTTTTAAACTCGTTATCCCGCATTTTTGCTATGTAAGCACAGCCAAGTTGGATATTGTTTTCCGGCATATAAAGATAATTTGGCCGGACGATTTTATCCTCATTATGGGCAAACCTGTAAGCCTCACGGGCGCCGTATCTTGGCACAAGCTGCATCAGTCCAAACGCCAGCGCCGGTGATTTAGCGCGAGGATTGAAAAAAGACTCGGTTTGCATAATAGCCAGAACTAACGAAATATCCAGGTTATAATCCAGGCAGTATTTCCTGATTATAGGAAGATATTTCTCGGCTCTGATTCTCAGGTGATCGGGAACCATGGCAATTGTAGCGGTGATTTTGACCCGTTCTACTCCATCTCCGGATTTTATCGTTTCTTCTTCGATGCCGGCGGCCGGGAGGACTTCTTCTTCTATGAAGACAGTAACATTAAGGCTGTCCACTATTGGCGGGGAATTAAATCCCACCTGTCCCTCGAGGACAATTTCGTTTGTCAGTGAATCAGGCATAAAAAGACCTGTTATCATTTTACCGATGTTTTCATGAGCCCGAGCCATTATATCTTCATTGTCTTTATCCACTATAGTCTCAATGGTGATTTTTCCTTCTTCGAAATCCACCCTGCTTAAAGTATTCAAATCGCTACTGTATTCATACCAGTCTCTCTGTGTGGAATCTTTAAACTCGTTCCATTTTCTGGTAACTTCCTCAACGTAACTGGCAAACGCCTCCGCCTCTTTCTTTTCGAACTCTTCATATTCTTTTTCAAAATCTTTATATTCACTCTGCTGCTGTTTGGCAAAATCTTCAAAGCTTTCCTGGGCCTTAATTGGGTTAAAAACAAAGATATGTGCGGTAAATATCGCTGCCAGAAACAATACCGTTATTAAAAACTGAATGTTTTTCCTTTTAAACATATTCTCTCCCTTTATCATTGATCAAAGTTCAGGTTCATAAATATTTTATTCAATTTAATTGACACGCCAACTCCAGGGTTATCGACCTCATCCTAAATTCTTTACAGCCTGATACTCAAGCGATTACCAGAACGTAAAAAAACATCATTAGCCAGAGGCTCTCCCATCTGTAAAAGTATTAATATTTCAAGTCTTAATCGCTGTCAAGATTATTTTATCATTTAGCATGAATTTTAAGAGCCTTTTTAGAACCATATTTTTATCTTGATCTAAAATTTAAACTTTAAAGTAATCGGTTTTAATCTTGCATATAAATTAAATGTTTTATATTTTCAGTTCCCAATGAATATTTTAAATGAGGGCAGTAGCATGATAATAATTCCAAATAAGCTTTTTTTGACAAGGGGCGTTGGTATCGATAAGGAGAAGCTGTCATCCTTCGAGCTGGGGCTTAGAGCCGCCGGCATTGCCGGGGTAAACCTGGTACATGTCTCATCGATATTTCCGCCGCACTGTAAGCTTATTTCCAAAATGCAGGGGCTGGAAAAACTAAAACCCGGGCAGATAGTATATTGTGTGATGAGCCGCAATGAAACCAATGAACCCAATCGCTTGATCTCCGCTTCGGTGGGATTGGCCATACCTAATGACCGTTCACAATATGGCTACCTCTCCGAACACGTAGCTTTCGGGCAGACCCGGCAAATATCGGGCGATTATGCCGAGGATTTGGCGGCCGGCATGCTGGCCTCTACTCTGGGCATAGAGTTTGATGTTGACAAATCATATGATGAGAAAAAAGAGATATATAAAATTTCGGGGAAGATAGTTCACACGACAAATATCACCCAGTCGGCCCGGGGCAATAAAATGGGACTGTGGACCACAGTGGTTTCCGCGGCAATTTTCCTATGTGATTAAGATGGAAAATTATAAAAATAACCCGGTAAAACCTTTTATAGTAAATCCGGATGATTCTGTTGCTGATGTTCTGAAAAAGATGGGAAACTGCTCTTTTCAAGGGAGAAATTTATCGCAGGCTCTTGATATATGGGACCGGATGCTGGACGATAATTGTACAATTTTTTTCGGGCTATCCGGGGCGATGTCGGCGGCGGGCATGAGACTTCTAACAGCCTGCCTGATTGACAATCGTTTCATTGATTGCCTTGTTTCAACCGGCGCCAATATTTTTCATGACATTCATGAAACCAGAGGCTTCCATCACTGGAAATGGCATCCCGACAGCGATGATTCAAAACTAAAAGAGCTTCACCTCGACCGGATTTACGACACTTTGCTGTCTGAGGATGAGTTTAGATTAACTGACAGCTGGCTGGAGAAGCTGGCTTACAGTTTCAACCCGAAAAGGCCGCTTACCACCCGTGAGTTTTTATATATGCTCGGCGAAAAGATGAACAATCAGGGGCTGACCGATTGCATAATCGCCGCCGCCTATCGTCAAAATATACCAATATATGTTCCAGCTATTGCCGATTCATCAATAGGCATCGCCCTGGCAGCTAAAAGATATGAGCCGGACGACTATTTCAAGTTTGATGTTATCGGCGATGTGTATGAAACATCATACATTACTGAAAATTCGATTAAAACCGGCGTTATATATATAGGTGGCGGCGCTCCCAAGAATTTCATCCAGCAATCCGAGGTGGTTTACAGCGCCGGTCATGATTATGAAAACGATGGTCATGCTTATGCTATCCAGATCACCACGGATGCGCCTCACTGGGGAGGTCTGTCAGGTTGTACATTTTCCGAGGCCAAATCGTGGGGCAAGATTGCCGGGGAGGCTAATACCGTTTCGGTCTTTTCCGATGCCACAATATCATTGCCAATTTTAGTGACGGCCCTGGCCGCAAGACGCAAAAATAAGAAGCGGGAATATATCCCCCAGTTTGAGATGGGGACTCGTATTAAGTTGCTGTCATGATGTATCCCAGGTTTGCAGAGTATTGCCATCGTTTCATTGAAGTATTTTATGAAAGAGGTTATCCTGTTTCGGCTATTCGCGGATTACTGAAAAAATCAGGTTTTATGAAAGTCATCATCAAAAACTTTAATGCCGATAAACCACATAAACAGGCAAATCGGATATTTGCAGCGGCTTATAAATGAAAAACCAGGTCTATAGTGAATTCGCCCAATATTATGATATGCTGGGCTGGAATAAGTTTGCGCATATTTGCGCTGAGCGGTTGAAAACCTTTGTTCGTTTTCGCGGCTCCGGCAATGAAACCGTTCTGGATTTAGCCTGCGGCACCGGCGAGCTTGAATACAGGCTCCAGCGGACAAACCTGAAATTTACCGGCGTTGATTTATCCTGGCAGATGTTGTCGCAAGCCCGTCGAAAGACAGATAGCGTTAAGTATATACATGGCGATATTACCAGCATTCGGCTGAACCGCAAGTATGATATCGTAGTCTGCTTTTTCGACAGCGTAAACCATCTGGGCGGAATTACCGCCATAAAAAGGCTCTTTAAAACAGCCAGGATGCACCTTAATAAAGGTGGATATTTCATTTTCGACATGTTGACCCCGGATGGATTGGCCGACTGGGAATCCTTGGATATCAGGAGAGAAAAAGATTATACGGTTATCATGAACGGTTATTATAGCCCGGAAAAGATTACAGCTGAGATTAGAATTGAAGGTTTTATCAAGACCGGAAAAAGTTCTTTTAAACGTTTTATGCAAAAAATAACAGAGCGTTCCTATACTATTGAAAAGATTGCCGAATCATTAGCATTAGCGGGCTTTGATGACATATCCGTTTCATCATTTAATCCTGATGAACCGGTAGAGAGCGCCTCTCGCTGGTTTTTTGTGGCGGGTTGAGATGTACGATTCCGTTCCGTTTAATTTTCTGGCGCTTCCGGACGAGCTTTCCGCTTACAGTTCGTCCAGGGCTGTAATATTGCCGATACCCTATGACCTGACATCATCATACGAAACCGGAACCCGTCATGGTCCGCGGGCTATCATCACCGCCAGCCGCCAGCTTGAGACCTATGATGAGGAACTTGGTCTTGATCCATCGAGCATTGGGATTGCCACTTTGCCCGAGATGGAACAAATCGTAACCGGTCCGGAAGACATGCAGAAAGCCATATACAACGCCTGTTGCAAAATCCTGAACGATGATAAATATGTGATGTCGCTCGGAGGCGAACATTCGATAACGGCGGCCCTGGTTAGAGCGCATAAAGATAAATATCCCGGCCTGTCGGTTGCACACATTGATGCTCATACCGATCTTCGTGATACATACCAGGGCGGTAAATTTTCTCATGCATGCGTGATGTCACGGGTTGCCGAGCTGGTTCCTTTTATTTCTGTCGGGGTTAGAAGTTTCAGCGGCGCTGACAATGAAAAAAAATACAGGCATAGCATAATTGAATCGTCACAGTTCAGGAATAATCCTGAAATTTTTAAGAAAAACGTGGCGAAACTTACCGAAAATGTTTATATCACTATTGACCTCGATTGTCTCGATCCGTCTGTGATGCCGGCAGTCGGTGCACCGGAACCGGGCGGGTTGAACTGGGATGAAGTCATGTTGATTATCAATGAACTGTCATCAAACAGGAAAATTGTCGGCGCTGATATAGTTGAGCTTTCGCCGCAACCGAGTCTGACATATGCCGATTTTACAGCCGCCAAACTGGCTTACAGAGTTATCGTCAGAAGCATTTTCGGGAGATGATAAATGGACTGGTGGAATAAATATTTCGACGATTATTATCTTGATCTTTATTCCTATACCGAGGAAAGCGCGCCTTCGGAAGTCGACAGTATCATGCGTATGCTGAATTTAAAACCCCCGACCAAGATACTGGACCTGTGCTGCGGTTTTGGCAGGCATGCTATTATACTGGCTCGCCAGGGTTATAATGTTACCGGCCTCGACCTGTCTGAAAAGTTCCTGCAAAATGCCCGTCAGAAAGCGGAATCTCTGAGAGTAAATCTTGATCTCGAAAAGCGGGACATGCGGGATATACAGCATCTTAATGAGTTTGATGCGGTTATTAACGTGTTTACCGCCTTTGGTTTTTTCGACTCGGGATCCGATGATTTGCTTGTACTGCAGGGCGTTGCCCGTGCCTTAAAGCCCGGCGGTCAGTTTCTAATTGATACAATTAACCGCGAATATGCCATCCAGTCACAGCAATCTCAAAGCTGGAATATTGATAACGGGACTGTAATTCTTGAAGAAAGATTTTTTGATTTTTTCAAGTCTCGTCTGGAGATAACACATCAATTAGTCGATAATAAAGGCCAGAAGCGAGAACTGGAATCCTCGTTCAGGCTGTATACTCTTAGAGAGATGCTTGATATGTTCAGTCAGTCCGGAATGACCCTGACCGATGTCTATGGCGATTTTGACGGCTCTCAGTACACGGCTAAATCGCCGCGAATGATACTGGTAGCGCGTAAGGAAAATTGAAAATAATAATGTGAATGACACACCCGCACCTGTTTGGCAGGCGGGGTTTTTGCGTTTATGATTTTACAGAAACTATTAAAAGAGATTGAATCAATAGAATCAATCAGAAAACTTGATGATAAATTATCAAGTGGACAAAAACAGATATCTGTTACCGGCCTGGCTGGCTCCTCCGGGTCAATGGTTATTGCTCATGCTTGTAAGAAATACTTAAAGCCTATACTGGTAATTACATCAGACACCGATGAGGCTTTGAAGGCAGTCGAGGATTTAAAATCGTTTCTTGGAGAAAGCGTGGTGAACCTGTTCCCTGCCTGGGGCATATCGCCCTATGAGATCAGGGCGCCGCATACCGATATAATCGGCCAGCGTCTGCTGACCCTTTACAATTTAAGCGGCGCACTTTCATCAGATTTTATTCATCCGATAGTGATTGTAGCGCCTGTCGAGGCAATACTTCAAAAAACTATATCAAAAAATCTTCTTGAACGAAACAGCCTTCATCTTAAAAAAGGCCAGCAACTCGAACGCGATCATCTGGTAGTTTTGCTGGAAAAATTGAAATATCAGCGCACACCGATGACGGAGATGCTTGGCGAATACTCTGTAAGAGGGGGTATTGTCGACGTATTTATTCCGACTGATGAAAATCCGGTACGAATTGAATTTTTCGGCGACGAGATTTATTCGATAAGACACTTTTCAGTTCTAACCCAGAGATCGACCAGGCAGATAGATTCGACTTTTATTTTGCCTCGTCGAGAGATGATATTCGAGGATGCCGCAATCGAAAATTATGCCGAGCGACTTGATGAAGCAAGGGCGCAGGCTCTTCATGTGGCACTGGGCGATAATGGCGAATACGATGGTCTTGAATTCATCTGGCCGAATCTTAACATTAAGATGTCGGATATATTCGAACATCTTCACGATGAATCATTAGTCTTTATCATTGATCCAGACTCATGCTCCAGCCAGATCGAAAGCATATTGGATACAGCCGGTGAAAGGTACGAATTATTAAAAGATATTCCGGCAGCGCCCCCTGATCAGGTCTATTTAGCCGATAATGAGTTTACTGGCCAATTGGAGGGCTTTCAGATTGTTACATTGTCGGGCGCTTCAAAAATTGATAATTCGGATATTAATTTCCATACTCTGCCGCAAGAGTTTTTCAGTACTAATCTAACATACATGAAAAACCGTCTCAAAGAATTATGTCGTGATGGATATCAGCTTAATATCTTATGCGAAAACCCGGGCCAGAAGGAACGAATTGGCGAGATCATTGATGATATTGCAGTTCCTATTGAATTAAGCGTGTCCCGGTTGTCCTCGGGTTTTGCCGAGGTTGAATTAAAACAATGGTATTTAACAGACCACCAATTATTCTCCCGTCACAGGAAAAGACGCACTTTCAGGCGTTTCCGTGAGGGGATCGCATTATCATCCTATACAAGTCTGAACCCGGGAGATTATGTTGTTCATATCGATTACGGTATCGGCAAGTACAGCGGTCTGGAGACCATAGTAGTCGATGGCCGCAAACGTGACTGCCTGGCTGTTTTTTACCTGGGTGATGACAGACTATATGTACCGGTCGAGGAGTTTAACAGGGTCCAGAAATATGCCGGTAAAGAGGGCGCTCCGCGTCTCTCGAAGCTCGGTTCCGGCACCTGGGAAAGGGTTAAAGCCAGAACTAAAAAGGCTCTTATGGAAATGGCCGGTGAACTGGTCAAGCTTTATGCCAAACGCCAGGCGTTTCCTGGATTTGCCTTTAATCTGGATTCGGACTGGATGCGTCAGCTTGAAGCCTCGTTTGAATACGAGGAAACCCCCGACCAGTTGAAGGCTATGGATGAGATAAAGATGGACATGGAACAGGCTGTACCGATGGATCGCTTAATCTGCGGCGACGTTGGCTATGGCAAAACCGAGCTGGCTATCAGGGCGGCCTTAAAAGCTGTGGATTCGGGCAAACAGGCGGCTATTCTGGCGCCGACAACAATCCTTTGCGCCCAGCATCATTCAACGTTCACTGAAAGATTGTCAGACTACCCGGTTAAAATCGAGATGCTGTCTCGTTTCCGTACTCCAAAGCATGTCAAAGAGATAAAAAAAGGATTAGCCGACGGTACTGTCGACATTGTAATCGGAACTCATAAGCTGCTGCAAAAAGATATACGTTTCAAAGACCTGGGACTTCTTATAATAGACGAGGAACAACGGTTCGGGGTGGCTCATAAGGAGAAGATAAAGAATTTGCGGTCGCAGATTGACGTACTAACACTGACTGCTACGCCAATACCCCGAACTCTTCAGTTATCATTAGCCGGCGCCAGAGATATGTCGGTTATCAATACGCCTCCGAAAGACCGTTTACCAATTACCACCGAGGTTGCCAGGTTTTCCGAGCGCGTGATTGTCGATGCGGTCAATCGCGAGCTTGACCGTAACGGACAGATCTTTATAGTGCATAACCGGGTTCAATCGATTTATGCTTTTTGTAATTACATGAAAAAGTATCTGCCGGCAGTCAGTATCGGGATAGGTCATGGACAAATGCCTGAAAGGGAACTGGAAAAAGTGATGAAGAATTTTCTCGACCGGAAATATCAAATCCTATTATCCACCACTATAATTGAATCCGGTCTCGATATTCCCTCGGTAAATACCATAATCATCAATCGAGCCGATAAACTCGGGCTGGCTCAGCTTTACCAGCTTCGGGGACGGGTTGGCCGGTCATATCATCAGGCATATGCTCATCTTTTGATACCGCCATTAAAACTTCTCACCCGTGATGCCCGTAAACGGCTCAAGGCTATCGAAGAGTTCACCGAACTCGGCTCCGGTTTTCATCTGGCTATGAGAGACCTGGAAATCAGGGGAGCCGGCAACCTTCTGGGAGCCCAGCAGCATGGATTTATCGAAGCGGTCGGCTTCGATCTTTATATACGCCTTTTGGAGGAAGCTGTAGCTCAACTTAAGGGAAAACCGCTTGAAGAACATGCCTCGGAAATAAAGGTAACTACCGACCTTGACCTGTTTCTGCCGGAAAACTATATACCCAGCAGTGATCAGAGAGTGGATGTCTACAGAAGATTTAGCGGGGCAGACCGTTTCGAAATAATAGATGAACTTATGCAGGAGTTAAATGACCGCTTTGGTCCTCCCCCTGAGGCGGCCAGGAACCTGTCATCGCTGGCGTCGATTAAGCTGTAAGGCAAAAAAATCGGTCTGGAGTCATTACTGCTTAAAAAAAATATACTGAAACTGGAATTTGCCAGCAGTAAAAACATAGGCCGCAAAAAGATCGAACAGTGGGTATCAGTCATACCCGAAAAAATCGAATTTAAATATGACCGAAACTTTAATATGGAAATCACGCTAAAAGAAAGTGATGAAAGCGCTGAAAAAGTTAAAAAGATATTGCAGAATATGGCAAAATGAGTATAATTAATGATTATGGCAAAAATTACAGAGGTTTACAGGAGAAAACGTGTATGAGAAAGATTAAACTTTGGTTGTTATTGGTTGTTTTATTATTGGGCTGCGCATCAAAAGAGGATGTTGCCGACAAGGTCGTACTAAAGGCAGGAAGCCTTACTTTCACCATGCACGATCTTGATACACACTTGTCCAGGTTCAATTATAAGAATCCGGATGACGAATTTTTTAAAAAGAAAGATTTTTTAGAACAGCATCTAAATAAATTGCTTATTGCCGATGCCGGTTTGGAAATTGGACTTGGCGACTCAGTTGAGGTGGATTCCGCTCAGGTCGCCCGCATATTATTTGAAATAGTATATAAAAGAGAGGTAACCAATAGATTAGAGATAACCGACAGGGATGTTCGAAAATACTGGGAAAAATACGGGGGTGAAATTCACGCATTCCAGATCCTGATCAACAGCGAGGAGCTTGCTGACAGCCTGTACGATATTTTGCATGATAACGCCGATTTATTTTCCGATTTAGCGGCAAAATTCTCTGTCGACAGCGTCACCAACTTCAAAGAAGGCGATATCGGCTATGTTCAGGTCGGTCAAATGCTCGATGAATTCCAGGAGACAGCGTTCCAGTTGAAGCAGGATGAAGTTTCAAAACCGGTGCATACCGCTTATGGCTGGCATATAATCAAGGTAACTGATCGACGAAACCATACAGAAGAGGATTTCGAGAAAGAAAAAGGTCGTTACCGGGGAATGTATTCTTATTCTCAAAGAGAAAAAATTCAAAAAGAACTGTCAAAAAAATTAAAGGACATGCTTAATTATAAATATTACGATGAGACATTGCAGATGCTGATAGACAAAGCGAAAATATACAAGAATGCCAGTGCGGATAAATCTCGCGACTTAAATCATTACATCTCCTTGAGCAAACTTACTGATAAGGAAGCGGAACAACCATTGGTCACTATAGACAGCTTAATTTATTCCGCCGGAAAATTTATTCAGGACCTCGACAAGTATTATCGCACCAGCGGACTTGATTTCAGCAACAGGAGATTAGCTGAAGAGGCAATTGAAAATTTCATGGCCACACGTCTAATGTATGCCTATGCCTTAAGTAAAGGGCTGAAAAACGATCCCGAGTTTAAACGTCAATATGAAGATACCAGGCTTGGTTTTGTTTACCGCAAGATGGAATCAGAATACATCCACGCATCAGTGAATGTAACCGATGAAGAAATCGAGGAATATTACGAACAAAGAAAAGATATGTTCACAGAGCCAATGCAAATCCGGGCATCCGAGATATTAGTTCGCACCGAGGAGGAAGCAGAACAGATACTGAGCCAGCTCCGTAAAGGCGAATCGTTTTCCAGGTTAGTAAAGAAAACTATTCGACCGGGTTTCGCCGAAACAGAAGGCAACCTCGGTTACTTTGGTCCCAGTCGAAACAGGGCAATTTATGATGCGGCTCTTAATGTAAAAGTAGATGAATATGGCGGGCCGGTGAAAGTCGAGGATAACTGGGCTGTTTTCAAAGTAACCGGTAGAAAACCCATGCGTAAAAAAGAGCTGTCCGAGGTGAGATCCCAGATTGAGAACAGACTGTCCGGGAGTAATAAATATCAAAACCTGCAGCAGTGGCTGGAGGACCGTAAACAAAATGTTGAACATTTTATTGATCTGGAATTAGTAAAAGCAAACCTTGTTACAGGAAAGTTAAATGATTAAAACTAATTTTATTTTTGCTTGTCTTTGCTGCTTTGTCTTTTCAGCCGGGTGTTCCAACGCCCAGCAGGAGGGAAAGGTAATAGCCGAAGTAAATGGGAATAAACTCACCTACGAGTTTCTTTTAGACCAGTTCCCTCAAGAATATCGATCTTCTATAACTAATGTACAGCTGACAAATGCAATTGGGACCTGGATAGAAACGGAACTTTTATATCAGGAAGCATTAAAACACAATATCGATAAAGACAGGTTGGTTAAAAACCTGATTGAACAAAAACGTAAGGAAATAATCGCCATCCATTTTGTTGAAAACACTGTTTCGGTTGATAAAAATATTTCTGATGAGGAAGTCAATTCAATATATCAAATCCAGAAGGACAGATTTTCTATAAACGAAGAGTTATTCAGATTGAGTCATATCGTCTTAGCCAGTAAAAACGCCGCGGAGGCAGTTTATACTCGTCTGCAAAAAGGCGATGATTTTGCTGCGTTAGCTATTGACTATTCCGAAGATGAAGAGACACGGCAAAAAGGCGGCGATATTGGCCTTTTGCCCCTATCCGCATTTGAAAAGGATATGGCGGAAACTATCGATCAAACAGCTATTGGCGAGTTTACTCCGCCGATTAAATCTCAAAGCGGCTACTACCATATTTTTATTCTAAAGGATAGAAAGGCGGCTGGAGAAATTCTGCCCCTGGAGGAAATAAGAGAAGATATAATTCAAACCATTGTTGCTGAAAAACGGCAAGAAAAATATGGTAATCTTTTGGATAGCCTTAAAGCTTCGGCTAATATTAAGAGGTACCCTTTAGATGATGATAAATAGAAAATCGGTTTTTCGAGTTATATATTTTTGTTTGTTAATGACAGCAATGGCGCCGGCTGAAGAGATCCTTGACGGTATTGCCGCCACTGTTGACGACCGAATTATTCTGATTTCAGAAATTCAGTCGCAAGTCCAGCTTGTTATGATGCAAACGAACATGGAGCAGGCAAGTCAAGCGCTAAGGGACAGCCTATTTCATGAAATTCTTAAGCAGATGATCGATGATAAATTGCTTCTTATAGAAGCAGAAAAAGACACTTCTATTAATATAGGTAACCGTGATATTGAAGACGCTTTAAATGAACATATCAAAAGAATTAAACAGCAGTTTCCCTCGGAGGCTGTGTTTTTAGCTCAACTTACCGCCGAGGGATTAACCCTTAAAGAGCTTCGCAGCCGTTATAAAGATGAGGTAAAGAATCAGCTCTATAAGGAAATGCTGTTAAACAGGCGATTGTCAGGAGCAACGATTTCATCGGGCGAGGTAAGAGAATTCTTCAATACTCATATAGACAGCCTTCCACGGCGGCCGGCCGGGGTGCACCTGGCTCACATCTTAGTTTCGACCCGTTCAGGTGAGGCTACACGAGATTCACTTCTTGCCTATGCCCGTCTGCTTCATGAAAAGGCTAAATCGGGCGAGGAGTTCCCAATACTGGCAGAAACTTATTCCGATGACAACACCGCTCAAAATGGCGGCGACCTTGGATGGTTTAGCCGCGGAGATATGGTGCCGGAATTTGAAGAGGCTGTGTTTGCCATGACTCCCGGTGATATTTCCGACATTGTTGAAACACAGTTTGGATATCATATTATAAAATGCACTGGCAAAAAGGGCGATAAAAGGCAAGCCCGTCATATCCTTATAGGTTTCAGACCCTCTGCCGATGATCTTCAACGAAGCGAGCAGTTAGCCGACTCTGTTTACAACCTATTGCTGGAGGGCGCCGATTATGGGCAGATGGCAGCTTTATTATCTGATGACGAGAAAACCGCTGACATGGGAGGCGATCTGGGGTGGTATGCCGCCGATGATCTTTTCGATGAATTCAAGCACATCGTGGCACAGCTTCAACCCGGTGATTTCTCCAGCCCTGTTTCAAGCGAGTATGGTTATCATATTTTAAAAGTGATTGATAAAAAAAGCTCGCAGCCTCTCGATTTTAGGGAAGACTATGACGATATTGAAGAGATTGCCAAACGCTATAAAGCCCAGATGAATCTGAAAAAATGGCTCGAACAGGCCAGAGAAAAGTATTTCATTGAGGTAAAACTGTAGCCTCATGCGCCTTGATAAATATTTAGCGTCCACCAGAGTTTTAAAAAGCAGGTCATTAGTAAAGACAGCCGCCGATGAGGAGATGGTTTTTATCAACGGCAGCATCGCCAAACCATCATCAGTAATCAAGCCCGGAGATGTCATTGAGGTCGATATTCCAAGGTTTTACAAGAAAATCAGAGTTTTGGGATTCCCAATAAAGAATATGAAAAAGGCTGAGGCTGTTAATCTCTATGAACTTCTGGAAGAAAGAAAAAAGGAGCTGATCTGAAAAATAGCTTTTTTGACGTAATAAAAATAAGGAGGGACCGCGTAATACTGGCCGCTGTTAAACTACCCGGTCAGCGGTCTGAAGATATAAGGACTTCTCTTGATGAACTGTCGGCGTTATGTTATACCGCCGGCGGTGAAGTAGTGGCCGAGGTTATCCAGGCTCGGGACCATATCAATCCCGGACATGTATTTGGCGAGGGTAAGCTCAGGGAACTCAAGCAACTGTGCCTGGAGCATAACGTTTTGCTTGTAATCTTCGATGGCGAGTTGTCTCCCTCCCAGCAGGAAAAGCTTGAGGGTATTTTAGATATAGCCGTTATCGACCGTCCCGCTTTAATCCTGGATATATTCGCTCGCCATGCCCGTTCGCGTGAGGCCAAGACCCAGGTGCAACTGGCGCAACTGGAATACCTGTTTCCCCGCCTGGCAGGTCACTGGACGCATCTTGAACGCCAGGAGTCGGCTATCGGCGCTCGCGGCCCCGGCGAGACACAGCTTGAAACCGACCGCCGTATGGTACAGAAAAAAATTTCAGAACTAAAAAAGAACCTGGTTAAAATCGACCGAACTCGTGACACCCAGAGGAAACGTAGAAGTAATGTCATCAATTTTTGTCTTGTTGGCTACACAAATGCCGGTAAATCGAGCCTATTTAGTACGCTCACCCGGAACAAAACGCTGGTGGCCGACCGTCTTTTCGTCACCCTTGATTCCAAAACCAGGCGAGTTGACCTTGAGGGCAAAATCGAAATGTTGCTAACCGATACTATCGGCTTCATCAAAAAGCTGCCGGTTAATCTTGTGGCCTCATTTAAATCTACACTTAAAGAGACCAGCGCCGCCGATATGTTGATCCATGTGGTCGATTTCTCTGTTGATGATATTGAGGAAAAAATCGCCACTGTCCATAAAGTCCTGGCTGATATCGGAGCCGGTGATTTAAAACGCTTAATAATCTTTAACAAGATTGATTTAGTAAACAATCCCGACTTACGTCGAAACATGCTTTTAAATTATCCCGGCTGCCGTTTTGTTTCTGCAAAAACCGGTGAGGGGATCGATTTGCTGAAAGAAACTCTCGAAAATGCGTGCGCCGGACTGTATACTGAACTTGAAGTAAAAACGCCTGAAAACGACGCTAAAACCATAGCCCTGATTTCCAAACTGATGCAGATTTTCTCCAGCAGTCTGGAAAATGGAAACCTGGTTTTAAGGGGGAAAATATTAAAAATCGATATTCCTAAACTGGAAAAAGAAGGGGTCAGAGTTGAAGTTGTTAAAAGAATCTCATAAAGGCAAAAGAGCATTTGGCTTCGGCGCTTCAGTTTACTTTAAAACGAGCGGCTTGTTGCCTGAGAATATTACCGATCGTGTTGTGAATATTTTAATGCAAACAGGAAGGTTCAGGTTATCTCAGATTAATTTAAGATCACTGAACCCATATCAACAATAACCTTATCAAGGAGGAGTTATGAAAAAGCCGGTTAAATTTTTCGTATTCTGTATGATAGCCGCCGCTTTTCTTTTGCAGCCGGTGTTGGCGCAGCAGAGCGATGAGCCCGAGTCGACTGCAAAGCAAGTTGATGAAACGACTGCCGCTGACACTGTTCTGGTAAAATCTACAGTGCAATTTCAAATTGAAAAATTCGCCTGCGGGACTGCCGTCGAGGAAAGAGAACTTCAGGGCGAAGCCACCGCTTTCCCTTCCACTATCGAAAGAATTTACTGCTGGTGTTTGATAAAAGGCTGTGAAGAGCCCACCACTATTGAACATGTCTGGTATTACGGTGATGAGGAAAAAGCCCGGGTGGTTTTGGATGTTCTGTATCCGCGGGTACGTACCTGGTCGTATAAGACCATGCTTCCTGAATGGGTCGGTGACTGGAAAGTCGAACTTGTTGACGCTGATGGCAAGACGCTGGCAACAACAGAGTTTGAATTTGAATAGAATATAATCAATGACACGGGCAGGGGTTTTATATAGTAAACCTCTGCCTAATAATTTGAGCAGATTGCTCTTCAGGGCAGATTAATATAGTATTGCATATCACTACTGTCCGGCCTTTCTCTTGAAAAGACTGGACATACCTCCTATAATA
>CBFDEC010000042.1:0-29217 GCA_965603725.1 uncultured bacterium
AGGCGGCGGACCGCCCATAATGAAGTAACTAACTGCATAAGTTACATCCGAACCTAGAACATATCCGTCCCCATTAACATCTCCGGCAACAGCATCAGCGCAGTAGGGGATGACTTCGATTGAATCAGCATAAAATGTATAGCCTGCTTTGGAACAAGCTATCTCTATGCAGCCAGATGAAGTTGGGTGAAGAACAGGATAATACCGTCCTGTTATATTAGTAATTCCTCTTTCATATATTTCACCGTCTTTAGACAATGTTACAAAAACATTTGGAATGCCCATTTGAGTCTGGCTATCTTTAACTCGTATAGTGACTGTGTCGACATCATTAATTTCAACTCCGGCCGGTTTTTCAACTGAAAAATGTCTAACAGCAGAACTGTGATATACCTGGAATTCAGGATCCCCGAAAAGGTTATTGCCAAAAAGCACTTTTCTATTGGTACCTGATCCACCTAAAGTACTTTTTATAGCATAATGAGGGGGTCCGAAACGATGTTCATAATCTTCACTGTTCGGCCCGAGGAGCCAGTCGATTCTTGTTGCCTCTAAACGTGGGGAAGTAGTCCAGTAACCGGCTCGAGAATTATAGGTACCTGTAAAAGCTCCCCCTTCGACAATCAGTTCATCTTCAGCCATGCACGGTCCATAGCCATCAGGAAACGGTTCTGGATTTAATGCTTCAGAATCTAATTGGCCAACTCCACAAGATATAGAGCAATGGATGTATTCCCTGCCTTCATTGACAATATCGGGAATATATCCCCAGTCCGGATATTCGTTAAACCTCAATGGATCAGTAGTGACTCCCAGTCGGTCGCCTTCATTATAACCTCTTGTACACACTGCATACCAGCATGGGCTTCCATGGCAATTGCTGTAGAAAAACTGACAGGTTGGATTGCTTATCTCATCTATAACATCTCCACCAGTTGGACCTGTACAAGGGTCAGCGCCGCCCCATGGCTGTTCCTCTAAGGTTTCTATATCTACAGTAAACCAATTTGGAAAATGTCCAGCTATATAGCTATGTACACCCATTTCTACACCTTGATCGGCTGTTGCCATTAAAGCGGTAGTCAGGTAACTATCATCTCCGTAACCGGGGGCTTCTAAGTATGTCATCAGCTTTTCAGTCCATGTAATAGTGTGACCTGTATCGCTTATTGCCACTCGCCCTACATAGATATCCGCTGCAATATCCGGGTTATCAACTGGCTCGCCGTAAATTCCGTCATGGTCTCCATCATCCCAACTGCCTTCCAAACAGGCATAGTAAAGATCTGTGGGAACCAAAGTTCCATTTTCTGGAGGTGTGTCATAATTTATATGTGCTGCATATCTCATAGGTATGTCTTCCCAATTTCCCATAAGGATTACATAACTTGCGCCCTGTTCGTCTCCTTCTGCATATTTATCAATTATGCAGTTGCGGATTTTTTCAGGCAAATCAACACCCGAGTAGTTGGCAGCTATATATTCAACTGTAACAATTTCAACGGGCGTTCCCTTAATGTTTTTATAGTATTCCAGTATACCCATTTCGTATGCGAATCTGCTGGCGGTAATGATAATATATTCCGGCGGAATATCATCAGGGTCGGTAGGGTAATTATAGCTGTACGTTTGAATAGAAGGCATATTGCCGCTGACACTGCTGGGATTCTTTACCATACCTTCAAGGCACTTTACAATTCTATCTTGCGCAAAAGTGCTTCGTTTTGTAACCGATCTTGGGCTCTGACCTGAGGAACTTGTATGTAGAGTAATAGACATACTGGTTATTAGCCACAATCTTTTATCATCGATATCGTAGTAAACCGGCCTGATTTGAACTGAACCCATCGACATCCCAAACGCAAATGAAAAAGGACGGGCAACTGCCGCCTGTTCTGATTCCAGCGGGTAATAAGAAGAGTCATACCACGCGCCAGGCGGTACAAAATCCGGAATCTCACAATCAATACATGTAGAATATGGCTCCTGTTTTGGGTAAACAGGGTTTATCACCTTTGCTAATAAAGTTGAATCTCTTTCTGTTATTGTAACAGAATCAATTTGCTCCCCCTGTGGTAAACTATAATTGTAAATTAATGCAACCAAATCAGGCGCACTAATACTATCTACACTGGCTTGCTGAGTCAGATCGCAGCTTACCCTAACATAGTAATTTGAATCCGGCGCAAGAACAGTCGATGTATCAAAATCAGACACCGAAAACGTCAATTGATCAGTTATGTCCGCATAGCTGATATTTGAAGAAAATATTAATAGTATAAATGCGGCCAAAATAATCTTTGTTTGTTTCAAAACAAACCCTCCTTAGAGATAAGGTTTTGCATATTTAATTGCTTTTTTACTTTTACTTAATCTGAGCCTGATTTCCAATTTAAAATTTAATAAAGATAATTTGGATTATTGTTTTTTTATTTGCCCTCCTTTCTATCTTTAAATTTTAAACCCAAGTTGACTTAATATCTCTTTTTCATTAAGTCAAGATCATTCGAAGCTAATCTTCATATCTGAGAAGAAAAACCAATAACATCAATATATGTATATAATGCTATATTTTAAAAGTCAACAAAAAAAAACCTTTTTCCACTTGACAGCCAACATCAACATTTTTATATTCGGCGGAAACAATTTTAGCACTCATTGTGTTAGAGTGCTAACAAAGAGGTAAATTAAGAAAAAAGAGTATGTTAAATACTTGCACACAAAATCAAAGATAGATTCTTAAAGGAGGAATTGATGAAAGTAAAACCGTTGTCAGACCGCGTTCTGGTAAAACCACTCGAGGAAATGGAAGTCAAAAAAGGCAAAATCATTATCCCCGATACCGCCAAGGAACGCCCGATGCAGGGTGAAATAATCGAGGCCGGGCCGGGTCGTGTTGAAGACGGCAAGACTGTCCCGATGGAAGTTAAAAAAGGCGATAAGATCCTCTACGGAAAGTATTCCGGCACAGAGGTGACCATTGATGACGTTGAATACCTGATTATGAGCGAGAAGGACGTTCTCGCCGTAGTGAGTTAAGGTCATATAACCTTGAAGGAGGATTTAGAATATGGCAAAGATGATAGAATTTGACAGTATCGCCCGTGAGAAGCTGAAAAAGGGCATAGACAAACTGGCTGATGCAGTTAAAGTGACACTTGGCCCCAAGGGTCGTAATGTCGTGCTCGACAAGAAGTTCGGCTCGCCGACCGTGACCAAGGACGGCGTCACTGTCGCCAAGGAAATTGAACTGGAAGACCCATTTGAGAACATGGGCGCCCAGATGCTAAAAGAGGTCGCTTCTAAGACTTCCGATGATGCCGGTGATGGCACCACCACCGCCACAGTACTGGCTCAGGCCATTTATCGTGAGGGTCTGAGAAACGTAACCGCCGGCGCCAACCCGATGAGTTTAAAACGTGGAATCGACAAGGCTGTTGCGGAAGTAGTTGAGTCAATCAGGAAGCAGTCGAAAGACGTTGAAGGCAAAAATGAGATTGCCCAGGTCGGTACGGTTTCGGCCAATAATGACGCTACTATCGGCAGCCTGATTGCCGATGCTATGGAAAAAGTCGGCAAAGATGGCGTAATTACTGTTGAGGAGGCTAAATCCACTGACACAACTCTTGAGGTTGTCGAGGGGATGCAGTTTGATCGCGGTTATCTCTCACCGTATTTCATCACCGATCCCGACAGCATGGAAGCGATAATGGAAGAGCCGATGATTCTCATTCATGACAAGAAAATCTCCTCGATGAAAGACCTTCTGCCGATTTTGGAAAAAGTTGCCCAGATGGGTAAACCGATGCTGGTAATCGCAGAAGATATCGAGGGAGAGGCTCTGGCCACGCTGGTAGTTAATAAGCTTCGCGGCACGTTAAAAATCTGTGCCGTCAAGTCCCCCGGATTCGGTGACCGTAGAAAAGCTATGCTTGAGGATATTGCCGTTCTTACCGGCGGCAAAGTCATTTCCGAAGAACTCGGTTTCAAACTCGAAAATGCAGTTGTTTCCGATCTTGGCAAAGCCAAACGTGTAACTATCGATAAGGATAATACCACTATTGTAGAAGGCGGCGGTTCCACAGATGATATCAAGGGACGTATCAACAGCATCCGCAGACAGATCGATGAAACCTCGTCCGATTACGACCGCGAGAAACTGCAGGAGCGTCTGGCTAAATTAGCCGGCGGCGTGGCTGTAATCAATGTCGGCGCGGCTACTGAAACCGAGATGAAAGAGAAAAAGGCTCGTGTTGAGGATGCTTTGCATGCTACCCGCGCCGCAGTTCAGGAAGGTATCGTACCGGGCGGAGGGATTGTCCTTCTTAGGGCAATGAGTGTTCTTGATGATATCAAACTTGAGGGCGATGAAAAAGTCGGCGCAATAATTGTTCGTAAAGCCCTTGAAGCGCCAATCCGTCTTATTGCCGAAAACGCCGGAGTCGAAGGCTCGATTGTTGTCAACAAGATATTGGCAGAAAAGGGTAATTTCGGTTATAACGCCGAAACGGATGAATACGGCGATATGATGAAATATGGCGTTATCGATCCAACCAAGGTCACCCGTACGGCTCTGGAAAATGCCGCTTCAATTGCCGGCCTGCTTATCACCACCGAGGCTATTATCACTGATAAGCCCGAAAAGGAAAAAGCTATGCCCGGAATGCCTGGCGGCGGCATGCCGGATATGGGCGGAATGTACTAAGCCGAATAACTAATAGAAATACATTACCCTTATTTACATCAAGAGGGGCGTCCGCCGCGGCGGACGCCCCTTAATGCTTATGAGAAAGTCCTGCAGCTATTGATTGCAAGGTTCAATAGGAAAGACTTTGCTTCGCACTCCACGGAGCAGTCTGTCAGGACAGATTCTGAAAACCTGTCCTGATGCTGAGCTTATATTACTATTTTGTTTCTTTTTCAAATCTCCCGTCACCCGGGTAAGATGTTTACAATGACTGATGAATAAACCCAGATTTTGCGGTTGAACAATCAAAAATAACAAGCAACTTATTGTAACACAACGCGTAGGGCGTATGGCCATACGCCCCTACTTCAACTTTACTATTATCATTATTTCCTTAAACTTATTTGATAATTCTATATTGGTAAGCTGCTTGATTTACTTTATCCATCTTACAATTCTTTAACTGCAAAATCTGGGATAAATAACTAATCTACTAATCAAAACACTATTCAGGGCTTTTTCCCTTTACCGGGTGCGACCATATTATATATAATGAAATTGTATTGACGAAAAAGGATTTGGTAATTTGACAGCAGGCTTATTATCATAATAACAAAAAAACAAATAATTAATAACCGACTTAACGTCAATTTCACAATTAACATAAACCAGAATGATTCGGTATTATGGATAATGTAGCTTACCTGCGCGATATAGTTGTAATTCTTTGTATTGCTATAGTCATCGTGACGGTATTTCATAGATTTAAACTGCCATCCATCGCAGGTTTTATACTGGCGGGCATATTTGTGGGCCCCCAGGGGCTCGGATTGGTCAAAGATATTCATCAAGTTGAGATTCTTGCCGAGATTGGCGTAGCGCTCCTTTTATTTGGAATCGGCTTAGAACTCTCGCTGGAGAAACTCCGGCGCATCTGGAAGCTGGTTTTAGCAGGAGGTTTTCTCCAGGTCGGCCTGAGCATTTCAGTTGCCTTCGTTATTTCAAAGTTCTGGGGCTTGCCAAACAACGCCGCTATATTTGTAGGTTTTCTTGTCGCTCTATCAAGTACTGCTATAGTCCTCCGGGGATTACAGCAGCGGGGTGAAGTGGACGCGCCTCATGGACGCCTTACACTTGGGATACTTATTTTTCAGGATTTCAGCGTTATACCGATGATATTGATTATCCCACTCTTAAGCAGTCCGGGCTCTTCCGCTGGGGATCTTCTCAGCGCTCTTATATGGGCTTGTCTGATTATTATTGGTGTACTGTTTGCAGCGCGAATTATTATACCTCGAGTATTATATGTTATGGCCAGAACACGTCAGCGGCATTTATTTATTATGGCTGTTTTTCTTATTTGTATCGGTACTGCCTGGATTATCTCGAGCTTGGGCGTTTCGCTTGCTATCGGCGCTTTTCTGGCTGGATTGATCGTTGCCGAAAGCGAATATCGTCATCAAGCGCTGGCGGATCTTATTCCGTTTCGGGAAGTGTTCGCCAGCTTATTTTTTGTTTCGGTAGGCATGCTGCTCGCCCCCGGTATTATCATCGAAAACATTATTCTAATATTGCTCCTTCTTACAGCAATTATGTGTGGAAAATTCGTAGTTGTTATTATCACTGCCATGATAATACGTTTACCGCTCAGGGTATGTTTATTAGCCGCTATATCGTTAGCGCAGGTCGGGGAATTTTCTCTCGTTCTTTCATATGCCGCTCAAGGGACTGGTTTGCTTGAGAAGTCTCTCGAAACCAATTTGATTTCTGCAGCCATTCTCTCAATGTTTTTGACTCCGTTTGCCATGTCTTTGGGTCCGCACCTTGCGGCCGGAGTGGGCAGGTTGCGCCTTCTCACTGGCTTGCTCAAAGTTGCCACTGTTGAGGATGCCGTTGATGATGTTGGCGCTATGAGCAACCATATAATTGTCGGTGGCTATGGTTTTGCTGGTCAGGAGCTTTCGCAAGCTCTCGATGAATGCGGCATTTCTCACCTAATCGTGGATCTGAATATAGAGAACGTGCGGAAGGCTGCTCATAAAGGCGGGCGCTCTTATTTCGGTGATATCACCAGCCATGAAGTACTAAAGCGATTGCGAGTAGCGCACGCCAAAGAGCTCATTCTTTTGATTAACGACCCGGGAGCCGCAGAACGGGCTGTAAAAATCGCTCGTGGTTTCGCCCCAAATTTGTATATCGTAGTAAGAACATACTACCTGCTCGATATTGAACCACTCCTCGCCGCGGGCGCCGATGAGGTTATACCGGCCGAACGGGAAGCTGCTGTAGAGGTCGCTTCTCGTCTGCTTAGCAGGCATCAGGTAGACCCCCGGCAGATTGCCGAGCATTGTTCCCGAATTCGCAGTCGACATGAAGAAAATGATGAAGACATGTAACTTCAAATTTGTCACAAAAAGGCTTATGTAAACGGCGCTTGAAAAATTTACGTCCCTGTGGTTAACAAAGCGGAAGGGACAGGAATCGAACCTGTTGATCCTATTATGTATCAACAGTTTATATCTTATGGCGACCAAATCGTGACCGATTTTAACAGCAATCCCCTGATTATCATTGAGCAAATAACTGACAATATCTGTGTTCTCGGCGCCAGAAAACACAACAGACATTTCAGTGTTTGTAGACGTAATGTTGACGCGTGGGAGTAAAAGCGCCGAAATACCCGCGGTTAAAATACTATAACTGTTATTTTAATAATATCGCCTTCTTTGTTTCTGTCGATATACCTGCCTGAATTTTATAGAAGTACACGCCGGAAGACATTTTCCCTGCATCCCAGATCACTTGATGATTGCCTGCTGGTTGTTCTTTATCAAGAAGCGTTTCAATCTTCCTTCCAAGCAAATTATATATGTTAATTACGACATAACTGGCTTCCGAAAGATTATATTGAATCGTAGTGACAGCATTAAAGGGATTTGGATAATTCTGCATCAATGAAATGCTTTTCGGAACTTTCGGCATATTATCACTGATGCCAACCTGGCCATCAGCAGTGTATAACTCGATAAATCGAGCCGAGCCCATGGTCTTCTGCTCAATTATTATACCGGTAACCGGTTCTATCTCAAACACGCCATCGCCCGAGGTTACCAGGAGATTCCCGTTACCCAGTCGATAAGAGCCTCTGCCGCTATTCCACGGCGTAACCTGGTGAATAGAGCCATCAAGCTTGAAATTGGTTACCTGATTACCGGAGAACGATGCATTTAAAAAAGCGCCTGGGTCTAAAAGGTCTATTTGAATTTGTTCAGGGAAAGATATACTGAATAACTGTTCGATAAGCGATCCGTCGGAATTATACAACCTCACATTATCCGATGAGCCTTGAATGTCGGAAAGTAGTGCCCGCCCATCTTCTAAAAACATGATATCAAACGGGTCGCTCCCATCATTTATAAAATCAGTCAAACGGCTATGCGGACCGTCAAATTCAGCAACATAATCGTCACCACTGGTTACGAACAGATGATCTCCCCGGAAGTCGATGCCTCGAATGTTGTTAAGGCCATCAGAGTAATCGGCATAAGTAGACAGATAGTTGCCCTCCAGGTCAAAAACGAATATTGCATCCGCCACCTGATCCGAGATATAAATATTGCTATCAGGGCCGGTAATTGCGCAAATCGGGGTTAAAAAGTTCTCAAAACCTGTGATAAACAATCCGAGGAAGGTTCCATCTTCTGGATCGTACATGCCAACATTATCATCACTCGAATTAGGAATCAGCAATATATCATCTTCTAACAAGGAGTCAATCAGACCCCGCTGTTTAGAATCAATACTCCTATTTATAGTCGTCTTCAAGCTATTAATGTCGCCAAGCCCTTGTTCCTCAAGGAGTTCAAAATCATTCACCCTGTCAAATGTTTCAGCGGACTGTTCAGCGCCGAATACAAGTCCCGAAAAAACTAAAAATATAATTGATGATAGCGCCAAGCTTTTGTTAAAATAACTGTTTAACATTTTTTTTCCTTTCATAGTTTAAGGTTTCTATGGTTTCACAATCTAATTTTTATATTGCTTTTCGATATTTACGTTATACATAGCCGCCGCTGTCCTGTAAATCCTTTCTATTTAAATCACGCCTTACTTCAGAATAATACATTTTTTTAAATAATCCAGTATTATTTGCAATAAAAAGTTCTGCAAACGGGACAACTCAAAGTTGCGTAGGTCGGCCTCCGACCAGAGGGAGAAGGCCGACAATTATATCGTGTCGGGTTTTTCCCTCCGGTCAGAACCCGACCTACTATCTGCGATCAAAT
This sequence comes from uncultured bacterium, assembly GCA_965603725.1. Classification (GTDB taxonomy): domain Bacteria; phylum Zixibacteria; class MSB-5A5; order UBA10806; family 4484-95; genus JAGGSN01. Next base: position 8,974 of record CBFDEC010000042.1, read on the forward strand.
CGTGACCGTTTTTGATTTTGAGTTTACGTTTTTTAGTAGCTGATTCTCCTCTGTAATTATATTATATCATAGGATAATTTATCCCAAAACACGAGGTTTGCCAGACCTTTTTTTATTTTTTACCGGACACTAATGTTTTGACATCTCTCATTTCAGCAACACCATCTTCTTAGTCTCGGTAAATTCACCAGCCTCGATCTTATAGAAATAGATACCGGTGGATTTGCCATTTGCATTCCAGGTTATCTTATGACAGCCCGCCGGTTTTTCCCCGTCGACAAGCGTCCCAACCTTACGGCCGAGGACGTCATAGACTTTAATGACAACGTAGGACACTTCTGGTAAAGCATACTCGATAATTGTCTGATCGTTGAACGGGTTAGGATAGTTGCCAATTAGAGCAAATTCGCTTGGAACACCGGCGGCATTTGCCCGGTCTGAAATGTCGGTCTCGTCACATTCAAATATCACAGCTTCAAAAGCATCGATACCTGCTTCGACAACCGATGCACCTTCAAGGTCTGAAGCCTCAAAGCGAACCCTGACTTGATTAGATGGGATTACAAAATCGGCCACGTTAAATGAATGCTCAGTCCAGCCGCCGACGGTCTCAGGACCGATCGTTTCAGCAAGGACCCAGGTTGCGCCATCATCGTTGGAAACGTAGGTCTTAAATAAATCACTGTTGGGGTCATCACCGAAGTTATTGGTATACCAGAGGACATAATTGATTGTGGCGGTACCATAGCTCAGGTCAAAAGCGGGAGAGATAAGATAGGTATACCCATCATCGACATCGGAATTGTCATATTCATTATCGGTAAGATAGCACTTGCCGGAGCCATCGTAGTCCACCGGTGGATCGCCTCGATCGCCGCCTCCTGCCGGGATGCCGCGCTCCCATTCACCATCGGCACAGGTATCCACTACAGTCCATCCCTGGTCAATTTCGAAATCATCCTCGAAAACAATTGTCAGGGTTCCTACCAATGCACTATGGACGGTATTCGGCGCATCGGGTGGATTTGTAACAATGGAGCCGCCATCCCCCTCAGCGCTGATATAAAACTCAGGTACCGCATCACAACCTGCAGGCGGCAGTGTCGCCTCATACAGATTGTCGCCAACCGGCGTCAATGCCGATATTAAAAACGCTCCATCGTCATAGCGATAATGAATCATGCCGGTGCCCGACACATAGGATTCGAGGCCATCATCAATTTGAACATTAAAGACCGTAGAAACACCGGGAATAAGATATTCAGGCAAACCGTTCGGAAAATGCATATTTAGATACGCCTCTTGTGTAGTTAGCGCCTTAATACAGAAATTAGCGGTACCGCTCCAAGGCTCATCATCATAATAATACAAGTCAAGCCAGTCTGAACCGCTGCGATAATAGCTTTCACCGGGATTTGAAGCGGATTCCACTATGACACGATACCGAGCGCCAAGCAATACCGGAACGTCTGAAGTTCGGTCATACGGATGCCCACCCTCTGACAGTTCCAGATAAATATAAAAATTATCTCCCTGGGTAAGCTCAACCGGTACGTCGAGATCCACAGTATGAAATCCCATATAATCGATGAAACCGGATTTCGTTGACAGCTCATCCAGCAGTTCGCCATCTTCAAAGCGGTTATAAATCCTTACCGTATAAGTCACGCTATCTGTGGCTGTGAAGAAACTAACAGCCTGAAGCAACTCTGCACAATCATCGGAGTCTAAAACGGTAAACGCATTGAATGCTTCGCTGCAATCCGTCTTGGTGTCGCGCCAGCCATGGTAATCGTGGTAGTAAATATAATCGTAAGCCAGGGGTTCAATATCCTGGAAAGATATAGCGCCCATTTCCGGCTGCTGACAGCAGTGCTTGTCGTAATATGAAATCCAGAAGTAGCCATCATATCCCCAACCGTTTCCCCAACTGTTTTTGCAAAGCCAGGCGCCCGGCAACGGCGCCTGGGTATTAAAATTATCATCCCAGCCGATAATAGCGATTGCATGGTTGGGATCTAAGTCGCTGGAAGGCGGCTGGTAATGTACAAAATTATAAATAAACGAGTTATCATAACGCATACATGTGCCCAGAACTCCCTCCTCTATAATTTTATATTTGATAGTGTTTATATTGCTCAGGTCCAATCCTGCCGTGTACCACTCGATATCTCGCGCATAAAAGTAGTGGTAGCTTGGATTACGCCTGTCGGGAGGCGTACCATAAGATTGTCCATCGATATCACGTACAGCCCCTTCGTTGCGAGTAAGATAGGCTGAAGTCACCCGGTAATCGCCGCCCATGTGGACTTCCAGTCCGCCTCCGTAGGGAGGATCCGTATCGTCATTATGGTGCTGATTGAACCCGTTCCACCAGTCGAGATGATATTCAGCCAAATTTGGCTCGCCGGTTTCTCCGGCCGCTTCCCAGTTGCCGGTCATAAGCAAATTGCCCTCCATGGCAGCCATTGCTCCATGGGTCCAGCAGGTGCCCCCTTGTTGGCTCTTGACCGAGGTTACATAATTAACACCATCAACATCACGCAAGTCATAAGTAGGCGGTGGATCAGCAAGGGATGACTCAGGTGCAATGATGAGCATGGATGCTAATACAAACAATCCTGTCCTGTTCATATCTACTCCAATCCGTTAGTTAGGTTTTCTATATTTTAACTACCCGATAAGAACTCACTTGTTGAAGTGTGTTCTTTCTATTGTTATTTATACATATTGATGATACACAATATTTACCATTTGTCAAGTGTAAACGGGGAATGAAAAGTATATCAGAGGGTTTAATCCTTTGAAGAAAAGATTAAGGAGAATTCTACTTTAAAAAGCTGTAACTATAAAGAGGTCATCATGAAACTGGCGTACCAAATTAGCAGATATTCGGCAGAAATGTTATTACGGTTTTTTAACCAATTGTCTTTTAAAAAAATAAAAAAGCGTTCCCAAGAGCACTCAAAGGAAGGGGAGCTCTATGGGCTCTCTATGATAAGTTTACTTCAACAACAACATCTTCTTGGTTTCGATATAATCCTCTGCCTGAATCTTATAGAAATACATACCTGATGAGAATCTATCAGCGTTCCAAATCACTGAGTGCAAACCTGCTGGTTGAGCGCCATTATACAGCGTTTGCACTTTGCGGCCAAGGAGGTCGTAGATGTCAATGGCAACATCGCTGGTTTTAGGCAAGTTGTATCGGATGGTGGTGGTGGCGTTGAATGGATTAGGATAGTTCTGGGATAAACTGAATCGCTTTGGAACCTCTATATCTTTCTCAGTAATACCTACCTGTATTGAATCGCCGCCGCCGTAAGCGCCCATATCGCTTCTTAATTCACCCAGACCCCAGTCGCAATCAAGCAGGCTGTCGAGGATATCGGGATGGCCGGCATCAATGCATGGAGAATCAAATGGGTCGCCGCATTCGATGGCCATAAGATGAAAGTCATCATTTGCCGGGTTGCGGAATAAGGGATCTGAATCAATATTGCCTTCGCCTTCCCAGCCGCCCTGGATGTCATTGTAGGTAAAGATTGGTGAACTAGTTCCTTCTAAATGAATCTCATTACCCTCTTCTTGCGCTGAATCACACCATAGGATAGTATTCGTAACCAAGACATCGGAATAATTGCAATATATACCACCGCCTGAAGAGACTGCCAAATTTCGGTAGAGGGTATTGTTGATAAATGTGGAGTTGGTTCCCAAGAAATAAATCCCGCCACCTTTGTTAGCTGAGTTTTCGCTTATAATATTGTTAGTAATCGTTGAAAATCTGTTGCAAAAAATCCCACCGCCGATGATAGCCGAATTTCCATATATGGTGTTGCGTCTGATAGTGGTGTTGGAATAATAACATTTAATCCCTCCACCAGCATAATCGGCTGAATTTTCATTGATAGTATTGTTGTTAATAATGGGATTGCCATAACTGCATAAAATCCCACCACCAGAGGCCGCTGAATTTTCACGGATGAGGTTGCTGCTAATCATGAGATCGGAATACCCACAATAAACTCCTCCGCCAGACCAGCCATATCCATTCCTGATTGTAAATCCTGTTATGGCTGTCGTGCTGTCACAACTTAAGAAAGTTACAACAGTAGTATCCGAATCACCATCGATGATGGTATTCTGGACATCAAGTGTATCCCCGGAAAATATGTAATTTGATGTTAGTAAAATATTTTTGGCAGTGAGGTTGATATTCTCAATATAGGTTCCATTTTCAACAAGGATAGTATCGCTGGAATAAGAAACTTCAATGCCGTGCTGAATTGTCCTGAATGGATTCTGCGGAGTACCATGACCGGTGGTATCATTGCCGGAAGTAGAGACATATATACATTTCCCAATCTCACAATGATCATGATCCGGATAGTAAAACCCGATATCAGAGCGAGAGCCATCCGGATCGGTTAGAGCAGGATCACCGGCATCGATGCATGGAGATTGAGAGCAAACATTAAAGTTGCCCTCGTAAGCAGATAAAAACAGGGGATCGATATCAATATTCCCTTCACCTTCCCAGCCGCTTCTGATATCGCAATATGTGATTATAGGAGACCCTCCTGAACGCAAACCTATCTCGCGGGGGCTATTTGCCCAAACAATTGTATTTGTTATAGTTGGGCTGGCATTATTCAAGCAAAAAATGCCGCCGCCGTTAGCTAAAGCTGTGTTTCTGCTGATAGTGTTATTTATAATCGTGGGATTAGCTTCATCACAACAAATCCCGCCGCCCCAGTCATAAGCCGAATTTTCAAAGATAACGTTATGACTGATTAAAGGTTCAGATTCACAACATAATATCCCCCCGCCCCATAAACTGCCATTGTTTTCCCTGATGAGGTTATAGCTGATTACAGCATTAGAATTATTATTGCAAAATATCCCGCTGCCATATTCAGCATAATTTTGACTTATTATGTTGCTTTTGATTATTGGGCGGGACTCCGAAATGTAAATCCCATGGCTATCGTTTTCTCTTATAATGTTGGCGCTTATAATAGGATTAGAGTTCGCAGAGCAGTTTATTCCACCGCCTGCGGATGAAGAATTTTCACAGATAATATTATTTGCGATTGTCGGACTTGAGTTATTGCTGCAGTAGATTCCTCCTCCCATCCTGTGGTATATGGAAATTGATGTTCCTATTCCGTTCTGAATTGTAAAGCCCTGAATGATCGAGGTTGAGTCCTCACCATTTGCAAAACAGACCACGCTCCCTGTGTCTACAACGTCAATTTCTAATGTGTCTGCATCGATGATTGTATTCTGTATATGAAGAGTATCACCATCAATTATAAACTCGCTGGTCAATAGAATGTTTTTACCATAAAAATTGATTCGTTCGAAGTATTGGCCATTTGCAACTAACACCGTGTCGCCATTGGAACTCGCATCAATTCCCTCCTGTATAGTTTCATAATCATCGGGAATGTTTATGATAGTGGCTGAAACCGGCATAAAGGCAACTGCAACGATTATAATCGTTAAAATTGAAGCATTTCTCGTAATAGCCTCCTATATTTTGCTGTTTCGCTAATTCCGCGAGCCAGAATATATACTACAACTCATAAGCAATATAATATAGCATAAAATGGCGTCAATAGTTATTTTGGTGTATTGCCGGATACGCCATAGTTTAACCACAAATTCGCGAATTATGGGACTTTTGCGGACTTAGATTTTGATTGAATAAACAAAGGCGGCCAAGAAGAGGCTGTCTCAAAAGCAGCATTGCTATTTGGGGAATCATATAGGCTATCCCAAAAGATGATTTTACGTGAAAAACCTAATTGTAACATTAGGCCATCAGATTGCACGGACGTGTCTTGAGACTTCCCCTACGGCTCGCAATGACTTGCAAAAGCAGTCATTACGAGTCCGCCTAAAGCGGACGACAAGGTAATCTCTAACGACTTTTAAAACAGCCTCACTGGACTGCCTTTTTTTATGTTTAAAATACCTCGTTTTAACCATCAGGTGTGGGCTTATTGCGGACTTGAGGTTGGATTGCATTGGAAGGTTAGTTCATAGAACACCACAGCTATCCCGTTTGTATCACATACTCCCCGGAGCGGCCTTTTCATATTATTGTATTGTTGACGTGGGGGAGTCTTCAAAATACAGCCTTATACCGATTAATCGTCTTGGCCTCAATGCACCGTCGCCTCTTCGTCAACCCAATCCTCTTCTTCCCATGTCATACCCTTACGACCAGGAACTTTGCGTATCGCCCCGGCCCGATAGAACGGACAGCTTTCCGTGATTGTTTTCATAAAAATATCGTAAATCATCATTATAATCCAATCACCGCCTTGATCGGGCTTAAGATATGTATTTCCAGCCGGATTTGTAAACTTCGATATCCAGCCAGAGCTCTACCAGTTTTCAGCCAGGAGTTCGAAATGTGCCTGGGGATGTGCGCAAGCGGGGCAGTCATTAGGTGCTTGTTCGCCCTCATGAAGGTAACCGCAGTTGCGGCATCTCCAGACAACTTTCTTATTTTTCTTGAATACAGCGCCTTCTTCCACATTTTTAAGAAGGTCAAGGTATTGTTTTTCATGCTGTTTCTCAGCAACTGCTATAGCCTCAAACACCTTTGCGATTGTTTCGAGCCCTTCCTCGCGGGCTATTCTGGCAAACTCCGGGTACATCTTTTCCCATTCGTAATGCTCGCCACCGGCCGCGGCTTTGAGGTTTTCAGCCGTACTGCCAATTACACCTGCCGGAAAAGCCGCTTGAATTTCAACGTCCCCGCCTTCGAGAAACTTGAATAATCTCTTGGCATGTTCTTTTTCCTGATTGGCGGTCTCCTCGAAGATATGGGATATCTGTATGAAGCCTTCTTTTCTGGCTTTACTGGCGAAATATGTATAGCGGTTCCTCGCCTGAGACTCACCGGCAAAGGCGGTAAGTAAGTTCTTTTCGGTTTTCGTTCCTTTTAAATCGGGCATTTAGATTTTCCTTTCTATTATTATGCGTTTTGATTCGATTGCGCAGGCGGCACAAAAACCCGCGTTCCAAGTTCCCGGTCGATCATAAAAATGCCCTGACCTTTGTCGCCAACCAGTTTTAACTGCTGGACAATATCATCAGCTGAGGCTTCTTCCTCAACCTGTTCATTGACAAACCAGTCGAGAAACACCTGAGTGGCTCTGTCTTTTTCTTCCATAGCCATATGAACCAAATCGTTTATGCAGCCTGTTATATGCTGTTCATGCTTATAGGCGGCTTCAAATGCATCAAGGGGAGTTTTCCATTCATTTTGTGGTTCGTCAACTTTTTGAAGTTTTACTTTGCCGCCACGCTCATTAATGTAATCAAATATCTTCATCGCATGCATTTGCTCTTCCTGGTTCTGAACTTTCATCCAGTTTGCAAAACCTTTAAGATTTATAGTCTCGAACCAGGCCGACATCGACAAATAGAGGTAGGCTGAAAACATTTCTTCTCTTATCTGGCCGTTCAGCGCTCTTTCAATTCTTTCGTTTATCATTATGTTTTTCCCTTTAAATGTGAAAATGAACACAATTCCTTTTAATGTTACAACTGTTTTTGCTCATATTACTGCAACTTTAAAAAGCACAAGTGTTGAATTTTTTCTATTCTAAAAGATCAATCCTTCTCTAAAACATAATCATCATATTCAACCTCAAAGCGCAGTTTATGCTTGGCTTCTTCCTGGGCAAGGCTGAGCAATGTGTTCCTTAGGCTTTCATCATCGGTTACTTCCGCGAGGTCGTTATAGAGCTTATAAGCCGCTTTTTCAGCCTTCATAGCTATAATAAGCGCGTCTTGATAGCCGAGATTCGAGTCCAATTCAACATCGATTAAGTGATCGCCAAGTTTAAGATCAAGAATCTTCTGTTCTGAACCAATCATTAACTTGCCTTCCTTGGCGGCCAGAAGCTTGGCCTTATGGCTTTTCTCCTCTTGAGCAAATTCTTCGAATAACTTTTTCATATGCGGTCTATTCATCTTGCTCGCAAAATCGGTATAAAACTGAAACGCTTCTTCTTCTTTCTTGATTGCATAATCTAATACCTGATCAACCGATTCAAAATCCATATCATTCTCCTGTTAAGTATTTTTATTTGTTGCAATTGACAACTATCGTCTTACCATCGAGAATAAATTCTTACGCTTTCCATAAACCATGAACGTTACAATACTCCCGAGCGGTTATTTTATCAGCTTTGATTTCGAATAAAGCTTCTGGAGCATCGCCGGGATTTAAGAACCTGCGGTAAACTTTGTCATCGGCAATAACCTCGATCCATTCTATATAATGTTTATCCTCCATCGGATGAGCGACACTGCCGACTGTTACCTTGAATCCGTCAGCGGTTTTCTCAACTACCGGAACATGTTTTTCGATTGCGGCATCAGTCGTATTCTCTTTAAATAGCGTCATCGGTTGACCGCAGCAGACAAGTTCTCCAGCGCCTGAATGAATGAGTTCAACTACGTTCCCGCAAATCTGGCATTTGTAAATTTGTAATCTCTCTGTCATCTTAATCCTCCTTTAAAATTATTATGCTTGTTTAAGTTTCCTGATTGCCTCCAAAATTTCATCATAATCAGGTTCAGAGGCGGTCTCTTTGACATACTGAATATATTGTACCTTGCCATCAGTATCAATAATAAAAATCGTCCTGGCTAATAACCTTAGTTCCTTGATCAATACGCCATATGCTTTACCAAAAGATCCATCCCTATGATCCGATAAAAGATGAACATTTTTTACGTCTGCCTCCTCACACCACCGCTTCTGAGCAAATGGCAAATCCATGCTGATTGTCAGGATTACTACATCATCGCCCAGCTTTTTGGCTTCATTGTTGAACCGTTTGGTTTCCAAATCGCAAACCTGTGTATCCAGAGAAGGCACAGTAGTAATCACAACTACTTTCCCCTTAAATGATGACAGCCTTACTGATTCCATATCGCTGTTTAAAGCTTCAAAATCAGGCGCAATATCTCCAATTTTGATTTCATCGCCAACAAGTGTCAGCGGTTTGCCCTTCATCTCCACTATTCCAGTTCTTTCATTCATAAACTTCTCCAGTTTTTTTCAGTTATTATTTATTATTAGTTCAACTTCCCCAAAAATCACCTTGGGGAAAGCTTATTGCGCTCCGGACATATGCCAGAAAACTCTAATTTGTATTCCAGGACTTACAAGACTTAATAGTCTGTTGCTTTATTTACCTCTCTTCTAATGTCTGTCTCGGGTAGGTTGAATATAAACTAACTTTATCACAACGGCCACAGCTTTTTCCATATTTATCCTTATTAGTAACGCTTATTATCACTAATATTACATGAAATAAGTTCCCGCAATTCAGAAATTTCTTAATTCTTTTAAATATTCTGTCATAAAAAAGCATAGGCCAGGGTTGCAATTTCTTGAGGCTCGCGCCAGCGCATGGTTCCATCAAGCGTGATATCCTCTCCCAAAGTTGGATTAATACAACTTTATAATGGCTGATTATTTTATTATATTATTGACAAATATTGCCTGAAATTACTGGAACAATAATGAGCTTCTTTGCGCTATTTATACAAATGGTAAACTCGAATGAAATAAGCAAACTCTGGCTGAATAAGGTCTATCATGTTGCGGTTATTGCCGTTTTCGCGTTTTTATTGATTTTTGGACCTTTTAGCCAGACTATCTTTACCGCTCGAATAGCCGACAACGAATGCTGTACTCCTTCTAACCGCTGTTGTAACCCGTTGGCAGAGCATGTTTCTACCAAAATCTCCAAAAAATGCGGTTGCGAGCTTTCGGAAATCCCAGACATACCGATACTCCCGCTGGGAATAAGTCATCAATCAACCAGCAGGATTGACACTTCATCAGGCACAATCGACTTTGAACCGCTTTATATTGTTAAAGAATTAACTGAATCAAAAAGTAAAATATCAGATTATTCAATAAGTTTAAAAGCCCCGCCTTTATATTTAATAAATTCCTCATTTCTGATTTGACATCCTATCCTTTAATTGTTTAAGGTTATAAGTTCGCCTATTGTCAATTTTTAAAGGGAAGGAGTCTTTATGTTAAAAATAATTTATCTATGGCTGATCATATTGATTATTCCAAATATATTCAGTTTCGCTGCAACTGGTGAAGAACAATCGGTAGTTGATTCGCTGATTCAGAAGGCGCTGAAGAAAAATCCCGACATAATTGCGGCGGAATCTGAATATCAAGCTGCCGGATTTAAAGAAAAAGCTTCAGACTGGCTGCCTGATCCAACTATTTCAATTGCTGGTTCAAACCTGCCCAGAGGCTCTCTCAGTCTTGATCAAACGCCAATGTCGGGAATCTCTATCGGCTATGCTCAAAAAATCCCCTGGCCGGGCAAGCTTGTCAATCAGAAAAGGATTGCCGGTCTTAAAGCGCAGAATAAAAATATAGCTTTTTCAGCCTGGAAAAACACGGTGGTGCATTTGGTTAAATCAGCTTATTTCGAATTCACCTATTGGAGACTTGCCGAGGATATAGTCAATGATAATATCGCGCTGATGGAAGCGCTGTTTGAAGTTGCCCGCACTAAATATGCCAATGGATTGGGTCTGGCTCAGGATGTTTTAAGCGCCCAAACATCGCTGTCTAAAATGGAAGATCGCAAGCTGAACGTAATAAAGATGAAAAAAGCGGCCCTTGCCAATCTTAACTGGCTCACTAATGAATCGAATTACAGCCTTAGTGATATTCCGGCAGTCCTGCCCTTAATCGACGAGAGTTCTGCACAAATCGAGTTGTTGATTGAATCAGCTTCCAAGGATAACCCTTTGCTTGAATTATCGAGAAACGAAGTCGAACTGGCCAATGGAAAAAAGTCGCTGGCCAAAAACAGTTACTGGCCAGATTTCACGCTTGCTGTAGAATATCGCCTTAGAGAGGAAGCTCCCATGGATGCAGTAAATGGCGAGGATTTTATTTCGGCGCGCGTTGGCTTATCTTTACCCGTATGGTTCTGGAAAAAGCAGAACAACCTGAATAAAGCGGCTGAAAAAGAATCCCGCACCGCCCGTTTCCGCCAGGAATCCATTGAACGAAAAATCGAATATGAGATTACCAATGCGTTCCTCGAACTGGAACGTAAACGACAGGGATTTCATCTTTATGATGAGGTTATTATTCCTCAGGCTGAAGCCGCCCTGGAGTCGGCTAATATTGCCTATCAGGTGGGCAAAGTTGATTTTCTCAATCTGCTTACCGCCCAGATGCGGTTATTTGAACTGCAGATTGAAAAACTGGGAATGCTGAAAGATTACAACCAAACGCTGGCGGCTCTTGATGAGATCGTCGGCAAAAATTATGGAGAAAATTAAAATGAAAACAATAATCATCACAATAATTGCGCTACTCATAGGATTCGGAGTATCCTATGTTATATTCAGCCCCGATCAAACATCGGTTTTAACAGATGAAGTGTCATCACAGCAACAATACACATGCGGCATGCATCCGCAGATAATTTCTGATGAGCCGGGCTATTGCCCTATTTGCGGGATGAAACTTACTCCTAAAAAAGATGGCTCCGGCCCGGCTGAGGGCTCGATAACTATCGATCCTACAACCGTTCAAAACATGGGGCTAAAAACCGCTGTCGTTTCCACTCAGCCAATCATTAAATCAGTTCGGGCATTCGGTAAAATTCAATATAGCGAGCCATTGATCCAAACAATAAATGTTAAAATCCCCGGCTGGGTGGAAAACCTATATGTCGATTATGAGGGCGCTGCAGTAAAGACGGGACAGCCTTTATTGGAGCTGTATTCACCCGAGCTTGTAGCGGCACAGCGCGAATATCTTGTGGCTTTAGAGAGCAGTCGAAAATTATCTGCTGTTACTGCATCTGCAATATCTGCTTCTGACCTGTTATTGGATGCCTCTGTTTTCAGACTTCAAAACTGGGATATTTCTCCTGACCAAATCCGGAAACTGGCTAAAACCGGCCAATTGACAAAATCCATGGTCATCAGGTCGCCTTTCAACGGCGTAGTGATTTCCAAAAAAGCAGTAACAGGCGATCATTTAAAAGCCGGCGCAGAAATTTTCAGAATCGCCGATATCTCCGAAGTCTGGGGCGTTGCGCACATCTATGAACAGGATATCCCATTTATCAACCCCGGCCAGATAGCTAGAGTCGAATTGCCATATCTGCCAGGGCAGGTTTTCGAAGGTGAGGTGTCCTATATATCTCCCTATCTCGATAATAAACGCCAGGTTGAAATTCGTCTCGATATGCATAATCCTGATTTACAGCTCAAACCAGAAATGTATGCCGAAATAACTTTCGAATCTCAGATACCCGGCGATCGTCTCGCTTTACCATTGAAAGCCATAATTAATTCCGGTTTAAAGGAGATTGTGTATATCGCCAACAATGATGGTTCTTTTGAGCCCCGTGTTGTGAGAACAGGGGCAGTTGGAAATAATGATTATATAGAGATAATCTCTGGACTATCTGAGGGGGAAAAGGTTGTAGTCTCCGGGCAATTTCTGCTTGATTCTGAAAGCCGCCTGAATGAGTCGCTTAACATGGCCCACAACCATGGAGGACATTCGGCTTTTAAGCGGGACGATCATTCTATGTCAGAAGATCAAGACAAACATGAACATATTCCTGAATCAAGTCATAAAGAGAATACGCATAATGATGAGAGAACTGATTTAACAGAACTCTCCGGAATCTATACCTGCCCGATGCCGGTGCATTTTCACATTCTACAATACGGTGAAGGCAAATGCCCTGAATGCGGTATGGACCTTGTTCCTGTGGAAGAAACTGATAATAGCGAAGTTTACTTTTGCCCTATGCTTGAATGCCGGGTGGTTTCAAGCGAACCGGGAAGTTGTCCCAAATGCGGGATGCATTTAATCAAACTCGAACAGGAAAAAGACCATGATTAACGCTATAATCGAATATTCGGTCAAAAATAAATGGCTGGTTCTCACGCTTGTTGCCATTATAATAGTTTTTGGTTTATATGCGTTCAATAATATAGCTGTCGATGCTATCCCGGATCTCTCGGATGTTCAGGTTATCATTCAAACCATGTACAGCGGCCAGCCGCCGCAGATAGTCGAGGATCAGGTTACTTACCCATTGTCAACCGCTATGTTGGCTGTGCCAAAAGCTAAATCGGTTCGCGGCTATTCTTATTTCGGGTTGTCTTTTATCTATATCATATTCGAGGATGGCACAGATTTATACTGGGCAAGAAGCCGGGTACTTGAGTCTTTGAGTACGATATCATCTCGTTTGCCGGATGGCGTTGCTCCGGAATTGGGGCCGGATGCTACCGGCGTTGGTTGGGTCTATCAATACGCGCTGGTGGATTCCTCGGGCAATCACGATCTTTCAGAGCTTCGTTCGCTTCAGGACTGGTTTTTAAAATATGAGCTTTCAACCGTTCAGGGGGTTTCCGAGGTGGCTTCCGTGGGCGGTTTCGTTCGTCAATATCAAATTGAAGTGGACCCTCGCAAGCTTGAGTATTTCGGCATTCCGCTGTCGCATGTGATTATGGCTGTAAAAAAATCCAACAGCGCTGTCGGGGGACGGCTTTTGGAACTCGGCGAAACCGAATTCATGGTTCGAAGCCTTGCCTATATTGGCGACCTGGAAGACTTAAAGAACATTCCAGTTCATACGCCCAGGGATGGTCCGCCCGTTTTGCTGTCATCGATAGCCAATATTCAATATGGACCAGAAATAAGACGGGGCATTGCTGAACTCGACGGCCAGGGTGAAACCGTTGGCGGAATTATTGTGATTCGCTGGGGTGATAACGCCAGGGAAGTTATCACCAGAGTTAAAACTAAATTAAAGGAGCTAAAATCCGGCCTTCCGGAGGGAGTTGAAATTGTTCCGGTGTACGATCGATCCGGTTTAATCAACCGCGCTGTTGACAACCTTAAATACACGCTGCTTAAAGAAATTCTAGCGGTTATGGCGATTACGCTGCTTTTCCTGTTTCACTTTCGTTCAACATTAATCGCAGTTTTTACCCTTCCAGCCGGGGTATTGATATCGATTCTCTTGATGCATTTACTTGGTATAAATGCCAACATAATGTCATTGGGAGGAATCGCCATAGCTATTGGTGTAATGGTTGACGCCTCGGTTGTGATGATCGAAAACACCCATAAGCGCCTCGAAAGAGATCATGGGAAAAAAGACAGAATACAGATAATTAAAGATTCAGCTAAAGAAGTTGGTCCGGCTCTTTTCTTTTCGCTGCTGATTATCACAGTTTCTTTCTTACCTGTTCTCGTTTTACAAGGTCAGTCGGGAAGGCTGTTTAAACCGCTGGCTTATACAAAAACTTTTGCCATGGCCGCATCGGCGCTTATATCAATTACGGTCATTCCAGCTTTAATAGCGATATTCATAAAAGGTAAAGTCATATCCGAATCGAAAAATCCGATTTCGAAAATCAGTATCTCTCTTTATCGCCCTGTTATCGATTTTGTACTTAAAAAAAGAATACCCGTTCTCTTGGGGGCGCTGGTTTTGATGGCATTGACTGTCTGGCCGCTTTTAAATATCGGTTCGGAGTTTATGCCGCCCCTCTACGAGGGCGATCTTCTCTACATGCCAACAACCCTTCCCGGCATATCAATAACCAAGGCGAAAGAACTATTACAGCAAACAGATAAAATCATCGCCACATTTCCAGAGGTAAAACGGGTGTTTGGCAAAATCGGCCGCGCCGAAACCGCAACCGATCCGGCGCCTTTAACAATGATTGAGACCACTATAATGCTTAAACCGGAAAACCAGTGGCGGCCCGGACTCACGCCAGAAATGCTGGTAGACTCCCTCGATAGGGCAATTCAGTTCCCCGGACTGACAAATGCCTGGACTATGCCTATTAAAACCAGAATCGATATGCTGGCAACCGGAATTAAAACGCCGGTAGGCATCAAGGTGATGGGCTCTGATCCGGACAGTTTAGATGCCATCGCCCAACGCATAGAGGCAGTTGTCAGGAAACTAAAAGACACACGGTCTGTATATGCCGAAAGAGTCATCGGCGGTAATTATTTTGACATTAATATCGATCGGTTCAAGGCAGCGGCATACGGACTCAAGGTAAACGATATACAGGATATAATCAAATCAGCTATTGGCGGGATGAATATTACACAAACCATCGAAGGTTTGGAACGGTACCCTGTAAATGTCCGATACCCGCGCGAACTTCGCGATAACCCGGAAGCAATCAAGAGAGTATTAATCGATACGCCGAATGGCGGAAAAATACCTCTGGGGCAGGTTGCCGATATCGGTTTCAGCAAGGGTGCGGCGATGATTAAAACCGAAAATGCCCGTCCTACCGCCTGGGTGTATGTCGATATAGATAACATCGATGTGGGAACTTATGTCGAGAACGCCCGCTCTGCCGTTAATGGTAATATCAAAATTCCGCCCGGGTACTCGATTGTCTGGTCAGGCCAATATGAATACATGCAAGCAGTGGCCGAAAAACTGAAAGTAATAATCCCCTTAACCCTGATTGTTATCTTAATGCTTCTGTTTATGCATTTTAAAAGCTTAAGCAACAGCCTGATAGTCATGTTATCCTTACCCTTTGCCCTTATTGGGGGAATCTGGCTTTTTTACATTTTCAGCTATAATGCCTCAGTCGCTGTTTATGTCGGTTTCATAGCCCTTGCCGGCCTGGCGGCAGAAACAGGCGTGGTGATGCTGGTGTATCTTGAGGAAGCTATCACCCGATATGGAAGCGAAGGGCGCTTGAAAACAAGGAACGATATCGGGGCCGCTGTTATGGAGGGCGCTGTTGAGAGGGTCAGACCGAAGCTGATGACTGTTTCCACCACAATAATCGCCCTTTTGCCGATAATGTTTGGACATGGCACCGGCTCTGAGGTAATGCAGCGAATCGCCGCCCCAATGATTGGTGGGCTCATCTCTTCTACGATACTGACATTGATAATAGTGCCGGTACTGTTTTATATGATAAATGTTAGAAATATGTCTGAATGAAAGGAAGAAACAAATTTGAAAGTAATGTGCTTATGGAAAGCGGAAGGGACAGGAATCGAACCTGCCAGACCCATATATGTATCAACGGTTTAGAGCTTACCGTGACCAAATCGTGACCGTTTTTGATTTTGGTTTTTCGTGTTTTTGTATATGTTGATCTTGCCATGGACAGGATAGAAACTTACACGATACTGTATGTAAAATATGGCCGTTAGATATTTGCCTGCTATCAATATAGAAGGTAGTTGCCGACTGCCTTTTTTGTCTTAAAACACCACAGATATACCGGTGTTTGTTGTCGTATTGTTGACGCGGGAAAAGTGTTATAATTTTTCGACTGCCGTTTACAATAATAACCTTTCTATATTTCATCGTTATTTAATATTTCCCACTTCAACTTCAACAGCATTATCGTCTACTTCGGTAACATTAATATTGATATCAACAAATTTCTTAATTATCTCAACATTTGTTTTAGTATGCTCAGTTAATGGAAGCGTGCGGAACTTACCGCCGCCAGCTAACACCATTGGAATTAATAATTGATCAGCCAAGTATTTTCCGACCGGCACTTTTGCTCTTACATATTCCTTGGCATCGATTACAGCACTTTCAGCTACTTCCTCGGCTCTGATTCCTTTCGAACCAAAACCTGCAAATATTTCGGTGATTTTGTCACACACGATCTCAATAAATATCACATTCCCCGGGCCGGGTGAATTAGTTTCTTCTACCAGATTAAGAGATTTATCATCCAATCCCATTCTGTTTTTAGCTACCTTTAGCTCACGTTTTGCAATTTTATATGGAAGATTAGCAACAATTGCCCGGGCACTTTTTCTTAAGACTTTGCCTCTTTCTAGCATATCGATAACTGATAAGCTCTTTGATGGCTTTACCGTCACAGCGATCTTACCGCCACCAGCAGGATAAAAACCTGGTCTTTTTAGTTCAATTTTAACATTAGGTCCCATTTTATTTATAATCGGGAGGAATACTTTCACCAAGAAATCATATGGCGGAGCAAAGGGATTATGAGTTCCACCCTCAATGACAATTCGGGACTTACCTTCAGCTGTAACTAAAGCTGGAAGTATTGTCTGTAAAACGAGAGTACAGCTGCCGGCGCTGCCAATATCAAAATGATAATTTCCCGGGATAATATTCTGTGGGTGAAAAATCAACTCTGATGAACCAAGTTCATTACCAGTTACTTCTGCTTGGCTGATTTCAGCGGCTGCATTCACTGCAGTTAGATGCTGGCGTAATAATCCCGGCCTTTTACGGCGAGATCTGATGTTTGCTATTTTAAACGGCTTTCCCGTGACTAATGACATCGACAATGATGTCCTTAGTAGCTGGCCGCCGCCTTCGCCGTATGAACCATTGATTTTTGTCATATCATGTATATTCATCTATTTATATATTCACATAAATATATTAATTTATAGAATTGAGTCAATATGCTATTATATAGTTTCTAATTCAATAAATATGAAGCAATTTCCAATCCCTCCTGATCTGCCCAACGACGAATAATTAACATCTCTTGCTTCGTAGGATATCTATTACTTTTACCTCTAATTTGCCTGATTTCCCTTGATTCGTTCCATACCCCAATGGTTAATAATTTATCATGTTCATATTTAATTGTAGTTTCCATAGTCCAAATCGATTTTATTCCTTTGTGACAGGATGAAATATAACTTGCCACACAGTGTTTTTGTTGTCTGCCTTCAGCTATGTAAACGGCGGTCGAAAAGCATACCAAGCGGCGGTCGAAAAATGTGCCACCCTGTGGTCAAATCGTGGCTGTTTAGTATTTTACCATTATCAAACAAGGTAGTCGCCGACTGCCTTTTTTATCCAGAGATTACCACAGCCATTCCGTTTGCATCAACACACTCCCCCAGCGGCCTTTTCATATTATTGTATTGTTGTTGCGGGGGAGTCTTCAAAATACAGCCTTATACCGACTAATCGTCTTGGCCTCTATGCGCCGTTGCTTCCTCGTCAACCCAGTCCTCTTCTTCCCAAGTCATACCCTTGCGACCGGGAACCTTGCGGATCGCGCCAGCCCGATAGAATGGACAACTTTTTGGTCCGTAGCAGAAGGTCTCGAATCGGTATTGTTTCTAGGACGGATTCCAGTGATCGACGGTGATCTCGACTGGCATATTACAACCCCAGATACATATTGTGCACTTGGCTTCATAAGTCTTTGCGGCAAGGCGTCGATGGCCTTGGCTGCGATAAATGTCCAGATCCGGCGGTACTCCGAGAAAAGGCGGCTCTTTTTGAGGGATATCAGATGGTTCTTTTTCAATCTTGATCCCAGTTGTTTTATATAATCCAGCCACTTCAAGTCGCTCATCATCCACCGGAACAGAAAAGCCGCTAAGTTCCATACCCGCATGAAACTGATGTTTTGAATGCGCACCTTTCCCGATAGCAACCAGAAACTCTTTGTTCTCATTATTACACACTCCGGAGATGCGAAGCACATATCCAAGATAGCTGTGCTGCCTCTGATCAAAGGAGCGCATGAGCCGGATTCGAGGCTGAACTGCCAGCAGGCGACCTTTCCAGGCAACTTTAGGATTCTGGTTTGGTTTAGATTTTACGATTAGCTCCTTTCTTTAGTACAAGCTAACCAAAACCACATCTTAATTCAAACAGCTAATCTGTCCCACAGGCTCTGAAACGAAACAATTAATATTTGCAACATACGATTGTGATCAAGCCCCAGAAGTACGCAAGCATCATTGACCAATGCGGTTGATCAATATTGATACACTTCCGGACCACCAATTTGCAATGGCTATATCATTGTAATTATCGCCGTTAAAATCAGCTGAAAAAATAGAAACAGGGTTGCGATCAGCAGCATAATCTATTGGGGATTGGAATGTTCCATCACCATTATTCAGCAATATTGAAACATTATCAGATCCTTGATTAGCCACTGCAATGTCACTGTCACCGTCATTATCTATGTCGACAGACACAATTGACCAAGGGTCAATGCCTGTAGGATATTTGACTGCCGGCTCAAAAGATGCATCGCTGAAATTGAGGAGAATTGAAACGGCATTAGTAGAACAACTGGTTACTGCTATATCATTAGAATTATCATTATCAAAATCAGCAGAAGTTAACGAAAATGGACTTTCTACATACCGAGGTATTTCTGGTGATAAAAATGTACCATCTCCATTGTTCCGAAGAATTGAGATATAATTAGCTACCTTGTTTGATACTACCAAATCATAATCTTTATCCCAGTCCAAGCTTGCCGATATAATTGAGCGAGGCATCCAACCAGCATCATAATTTACGCCAGAATAAAACGTACCATCGCCGTTATTAAGAAAAATTAATACAACATCGATATTAACAACAGCTAGATCATTATCATTATCGCCATCGAAATCAGATGAACAAACTGAGTGAGGCTCCGTCCCAGCATCATAATTGACGGGCGATTGGAATGTTCCATCGCTATTATTAAATAGGATCGAAATATCGTCGGATCTAATATTCGCTACAACCAGGTCGTTATCATCATCATCATCTAAGTCAGCGGATAAAACTGAATAAGGCCCAATTCCAACATTATAATTAATAGCAGCTTGAAATGTCCCATCGCCATTGTTTAGAAGAACTGATATATTATCAGAATCGAGGTTTGCTACAGCAAGATCGTTGTCGTTATCTCCATCAAAGTCCGACGAAATAACTGAGTGAGGATATTTTCCAACAGCATAATTAACCGGAGGATCAAACATTTGTCCGACTACAGGTAGGGCAAATAAAATAATAACGCCGTGTACAATTACGTACAACATATAAATTCTTGTCATCACTTATACCTCTTCATTCGTTGTTATTTTTCATTATTCCTAATTGTCTGTATCTCGCCTAAAAACCACAAATAATGGAATGATATTGATTGATATTGCAAAGCTGCCAGCAATTCTTAACTACATTTAGATAACTTACTTGAATCTCCGGCCACAAATAATATCTATGTAAATTATAATTCTCATTTTGTAATAAGTTAGTTCTTTACTCCTGATTGCATATTCGATATTTCCTTCACAATAAGTATCGCAAATATAGCAGCCGGTATAAAGGCTAGTGCTATGTCAACCACATATTGTTGGATATAACCTCTTTAGTTTAATCCTGG